>JBEKKO010000015.1:0-67637 GCA_050010695.1 Bryobacteraceae bacterium | reverse complement strand
ACTGCTGCATACGTGGACTATCCTCGTTGCGGTGAAATAGCGCGGCGACCTGATACAACGCGAGGCCCTCGATCTGCAGCAGACAATAGACGGGCGATAACTCGTATGAGCATCCCATCCTCGGAACATCATACGGATCCGTGCGAGGTTCAATGAAGCCGCCGTAGGAGGAGAACAGTGCGTCGTAGCCGGCTGTCGAGATGGCGCCTATCGTCGTAACTGGGATGTTGTCCACTCGTCCAAATGGAAATGAAAACAGATGGACAGGCCTGCCTATGATCTTCTGCAAAGCCTGGCCGCACTCAACGACCTCCACGCCGGCATCTTCCACCGTGCATGTTCCGAGATCCAAGTGGTCGACTCCGTGCGCCCCGACGTCGAAGCCGAGGCTGGTCCATGCTTGAAGGTCGGAGGAGCCAAGCATTTCGTAAGTAAAGGCATAGTTCGTAACGTCGTGCTCAAAGGACCGGTCGGTGTCGAGGAAACCGCTATTAATGAAGGCGCACGCAGGAATGCCGAGAGCTTTCATAATCGGCGCGCCGTTCGTCAGAATGCTCCGATAACAATCGTCAAAGTGGATGGCGATAGTGGTCGGCTGGAACGGTCTCCTGTCCCGGATGCAATCGACTAAGTGAGCCGTCGAGGAGACCGGATAGCGTTTGCCGATCGCCAGTAACTGAGCGGCAAAGGTCCTGGTATCTACGGTCAGGACATCCTTCGAATAGTCATTGACTCGATGGTATAAGTAGATCGCACCCCTTGACCGGCCCCGCAGGCGGTGAAATCGGCGGACGATGGAGTAAATGCCAAAGTAATAGACACACAGAAGATACAGATTCCGGAAAATCGCCGAAAGGTCGCCCCGGTGTTTCCAATGAGGTAAGCGCCGCCGAAGCGAAGCGATCTCTTTTCTGGTGGGCCTGGTCCGGGGCTTGATGGGTAACTTCCCGCGCGCTTGCGGGCGCGTTTTTCCGCTCCGAATTGTCGCCACCACCGAAGCGAGTAGCCGCGCACCTTCCTCGTCCAGCTTTTCGACCAGGCTTTCCGGCGTGTCCGTCGGCTGGATGGGTACGGCGCCGGTGGCAACTATGTCACCTGTATCCAGGCCGGTGTCGACAAAGTGCACGGTGACTCCGGCCGACTGTGCCCCGTCATAAAGCTCCCAAAACCCAGGCGGCAGGCCCCGATATTCCGGCACCCTGCCCTTGTGGAGGTTAATGCACCCCATTCGCGGGACGCCGAACGTGCCGGGCTTAAGAATGCGGGTTCCCAGCACGATGCCCAGCTCAGCACCGCATTCGCGCAACATGCGAACCGCCTCGGGACCGTTCAAGTTTCCCACGGCATGAATTCTCATGCCGTATCTTGCCCCCAGGTCCGCCAGAGAAAAGCACCTCTCGGGAAATGCCTCTCTGAGAACCTTGGTTACTTCGGCACGGGAGACGGCCGCGTTTTCCACTACGGCGTCAGTCACCCGGCGAATCGCTTCGACGGCTCTGAATACGAGGTGCTGCCAGCCGTTTGCGCGAATGTTCCGGGACAAATTCTTCAGACGCCGCTTGAAAGAGACACCCGCCGTGTCCAGCAGCACGCCGACCGGCTCCACTCCCGACGAGCGGCATACCGCTTCGATGCTGCGCCTGGTTGAGGGATTATCGCCGCCGACCAGAAATGCGACTTTCAACTTCGGAATTTCCACCGAGTTTTTACCATTCGAGGGCGTCGCTGGCGCGATTCGGCCTCGAGCGTGAAGCCTCAGTACTTCGGGCCGTAATATCCATTTAGGCTCCTGGCTTCCCCGTTAGTATAACCTGATTAGACCCGCCACCGCAGGCGTGCGCCGCAGGGATGCTACACGCGATGCTACAGGAAGCGCGAGATGGCGCGAGGCGAAGGGAACCAGTCACGGCCCATGCTCAGCAGCGCTTCCTATAATCCATTCCGCTGAGAACCACGCAGGGCTAGGGCTGACGGTTATTGCAGCTTCGCGTACTCCGCCTTGGCTTCCCTCAGGATGGGGATGTCCGGATCGGCGTCTTTCCAGAGCGTCCAGAAATCCTGATATGCGGCGCGCGTTTTGGCCGTGTCGCCCTGCAAAGCGTAAGCGCGAGCCAGTCCCAGCCGGGCCAGCGCACCCCAGGGAAAGTTCATCACCAGCCCTCGGTGGTCGATGAATTTCTGAAACTCCGCTGCCGCTGCGCTGCCGTCGTGCAGCATGAGATAGGCTTCCCCACGTACATAAACGGGGCACAGAAATATAGTCAGGTCGGCCGTAATTGAGCTGAGTTCGATCGGGCTCGCCACCTTCAATAGTTCGATGGCTCGGTTCGGATCGTTACGATCCAGGGCCACCCCCGCCCGGATCGAGGGCAGCCAATACCTCTGCACCAGCGTGTCCGGCGGGAAGCTCTTGTCGAGTTCGGCCGCCAGTTTCTCCGCCCCTGCCGCATCCCCTGCCCGCGCCAGGGCCAGCGCCGCTATCACCCGCACATCGCGATTCGGGGCCAGCTTCAACGCTGCCTGGGCCTCGGCGCGCGCCTGCTGCCAGTTTCCCGATTCCACCTCGCGCAGCGCCGCCTCTGCCTGGTATCCGGCGGCCGACTCTTTGGCGTTGTTATGCTGGGCTGAATCCATCGCCCGCCAGGTCAGCTCGTGAGCGTTCCTCAGCTTGCCGTACCAACCTTCGGTGTCCGCTTGCATGGCCAGCAACAGGTCTTCCAAGCCCGGCTTGCCCATGGCGGCTGAGGCCATCCGCGCCATCTGCGCCGCGTCGCCCTTCAGAAAAGCCAGCCAATAGCGGGCCTGGAGCAGATCCTCGCCCTCCAGCTTGCGCTCCTCCGACTGCTTGTACACCGCCTCCGCTTCATCCAGCCGGTTGGAGCTCATGTAGGCGAGGCCGAGGAGAGAATAGAGGAGCTCATTGTTTGGATCCAGGCTCAGCGCCACTCGCCATTCCTCCAATGCCTTTTTCCAGTTTCCCAGGCTGGCTGAAACGAATCCCAACTGGGTGTAAGGCATGTAGTCTCTTGGGTAGGTCTGCTGCCAAAGTTCGTCGGTCTGCGCCCCCTTCTCCAACTCTTCCGTCGCGAAATTGTAGTAGACCGACTCGATGAAGAACCGTTCCCGCTCGCTCACCTTCTCCCGCAACCCGTAAGCCTTGCGTCCATTTTCGGCCGCCCCGGCGATTTCGTTGAGGTCTTGATAGAAAGCCGACATCCAGGCGTAGGCCATGGCAAAACTCGGGTCAAGTTCCACTGCCCGCTTGAAGAAGGGTAGGGCGGCCGTGTCCCCTTTCGCATACCATGTCTTTAGCCCCAGGCTGTACACTTTCAGCGCCTCCAGGGATGAGGTGGTCGCTTCCGCAAGGGGCGTAGAGTATTTCTCCACCGAACTGAGCGACTCGCCCAGCTTGCTCCGCAAACTGGCTGCCGCTGCGTCCAGAGCCTTGAGCACCGCTTCCTTGCCCGCCGCCTGCTCCTGCGCTTCCGCCAGCACGTCTCCCGTGTCGCAGCTCACTGCCTTCAGGCCAATCACTACTGGCTGCCGAGCTCCGCAATCGACCCCGCCAGCATGGCCTTGCTGCTGGTACGCTGGCAGACCTCGCGGGTGATTTCCGGCGTCAACCGGTCACCGGCGGGATGTCCCATCAGTTTCAATATCTCATTCACCCTGCGCTCGGAAACCAGACTGAGAAAGGGTGATTGCTCAAGCTGCACCGAGAGACCCTGCTTCAGCGTGTCATCGAAAACGCTGTCGCCGGTCGTGTTGGTGAAATCGGACAGGACAATCGAGTCCCTGTCCGTCAGTGGCTTGGTTCGATGCGAGCGGTAGTAGAAGCCGCCAGGGCGGCCACGTGCGACGCGCCCTCAAACGCACGGTTTCCCGTCACCATCTCGTACAGCACGGAACCGAAGCTGAAGATATCCGAGCGGACATCCAGCGGCTTGCCCTGGGCCTGCTCCGGAGACATGTACGAAGGCGTGCCCAGGATCTGGCCTTCTATCGTCAGCGTGGTGTCGTGTCCCGGCCCCAGTTCCACGCGCCGGGCCAAGCCGAAATCCAGCAGCTTCACCAGCCCATCGCGGCTCAGCATGATATTGCCGGGCTTCAGATCGCGATGGATCAAGCCTGCCGCGTGAGCCTTGGCCAGCCCGCCGGCGATCTGCACGGCGCAGTCGAGGGCCTCCCCCAGCGGCATTCCCTTGGCAGGGATCATCTTGCTCAGCGACTTGCCCTCCACGTATTCCATGGCGAAGAAGTCCACGCCGTTGTCGGAGCCAACCTCGTATATGCCGACGATGTTCGGGTGATTCAGCGCCGAAGCGGCGCGGGCTTCGCGGAGCAGCCGCGACCGCCGCTCGGGGTCGGAGGCGTATTCCGGCGGCAGGATCTTGAGCGCCACCGGCCGGCGGAGTTGGGTGTCGTAGGCGCGGTAGACAACCCCATGCCGCCTTCGCCGAGCTTTTCCTGAATCTCGTAATGGGCGAGCCGCTGCCCGATGGCCGGACGGGCCGCGTCCGGCGGCGCCAGCAGGGATTCGACGTCGCGGCGCAGGTCTCCATCCCCAACGCAAGCCACCGCGAGAAAGGCCGCCCGTTCCTCAGGCTTCCGTTCCGACGCCGCCTGGTAGATTTCCTCGACGCGTTTCCAGCGGGCTGGATCCATAAACAGCCTGGGCGGATTATAGCACTCGAAAGTCCGAAATCCCATGGCTTTTTGGCGATGGCTTTTTGGCGATGTTACAGTTAGAAGACCAAGGAGACTCATTGCAGATGCTGAGACGCAATTTTCTGCTGGGTGTGGCCGGGGCTGCGGCTGCACCGGGGTTCCTGCGCGGGGCCGCGCTTTCCCACATCGACCGCGTGGACCGCGCGCTCGCCGGGAAGGAATTGGACCGGCCGGCCTTCACGTTCTGGCATCATTTCGGGCTGAAGACGCCGGAAGAGCACGCCGCGCGCACGATCGAGTTCCACCGCGCGTATCGCACCGACATCGTCAAAGTGATGAGCGATTTCCCGTACCCGAAGCCGGCGGGTAAGTGGTACGAGCTCAAAGTGGAAGCCAATCCGTACCCGCAGCAGATTCGCGCCCTCGAGCTGATTCGCGACGGCCTGGGCGGCTCCGCTTACATGATGGAGACGGTCTTCAACCCGTGGAACGTGGCGCAGAAGCTTTCCTCCAAGGAGGACGTGCTGCGCCTGAAAGACGAGAACCCACAAGCGCTGATGGATGCGCTCGACGCGATCATGCGCTCCGAAATCAACCATGCGCGGCGCGTCCTGGCCATCAAGAACGTGGTGGGCATTCTATACTCGGTCGCCAACGCCAACCAGGTGGAAATGCCGCCCGCCGATTACGAGAAATTCAGCCGGCCCTTCGACAAGCGTTTCCTGGAAGCGATCGGCGAAACCAAGCTGACCTTTCTCCACCTGCACGTCCAGCCGGGTTACCTCGAGTTTTTCCGCGACTTCACCGCGCCGGTCATCAATTACTCGCTGCACGTCTCCGGCATCCCGATGGCCGAGGTGCGCAGCCAATTCCCAAGCTGGGTGATCGCGGGCGGCATCGACGAAGTCAACTACCGGACCCTCACCGCGGACCAACTGCGCAGCCAGTGGCAAGCCGCAGCGCAGGCCGCCGGCCGCAAATTCCTTCTCACCCCCGGCTGCTCGGTGCCGAACGACAGCACTGACGCGGAACTGGCGCGCTTACCGGATTTGCTGCACGCGTAAGTGGTGGGACACTGCCGTGGCGCACGCATTCGGCGTGTAGCGTCGAGCTCAAGAAATGTCGGCACGAATGCCGACACAGCACGCACGAGTGCGTGCGCCACCGTTTATTTCAGCGGATAGCCGCGGACCAGCTTCAGCGTGCGCGACCAGCGGGTCTTGGTGAAGAAGTGGGTGACCACATCCATCATGTGGTCGACGCCGATGTTGCCGTTCATCAAATCGGCGGTGGGCGCGTCGAACGACCAGTAGATCACCAGCGGCGTCCCCTCGATGTTGTCGCGCGGCACGAAACCCCAATAGCGGCTGTCGAGCGAATTGTCGCGGTTGTCGCCCATGGCGAAAACGCAGCCGGGCGGCACGAGCAGTTCGCCGTTGACCACGTGTTCGGTGAGCATGGCGATGGCCGGCTGCATCACTTCCGGCCCCGGTGGCGCGGTGGGGAAGTTGTCGCGGTACCGATCGATGTACGGGAAAATGTGCTGCACGTAGGGCTCATTGACGGCGTGCCCGTTGAGGATGAGCTGCTTGTCGACCAGCCGGATATGGTCGCCCGGAATCCCGATCGCCCGCTTCACCAGGTCTTTGTTCAAGTCCACGGGATCGCGGAAGACGATGATGTCGCCGCGGCGGACGCCGCGGTAAGGCAGCAGGCGGCTTGCGATCGCGCCCGGCGGTGCGAAGGTCAGCTTGTCCACGAACACGTGGTCGCCAGTGAGCAGCGTACCCTCCATAGACTCGCTGGGAATCACAAACCCCTGCACGACGCTGGTGAACAGGAACAGCATCACGATGATGGTGACGGTCCACTCCGCGATAAAGCTGCGGCGGACGCCGCGTGTCAGCGCGCGGTACCGGTCCCAGATCCGGCGCCCGTCCTGGCTGGTGTCCGCCGTCACCGGCCGATGGTTCTTCCCTGCCCCAACCTTCGCTTTGCTCCCCACAATTGTCATTGTACGGTTAAAGGGCGGCTTCGGGGACGGGGGCGAAGGGACTGATGAGGTTGTTCTGGCCGTCGAATTCGAATTCGATCGCGGATTCGATCTCGAGCGCGGGATTGTTCTCGATTTCCGAGCGCAGGTGCTCGCTGAGGGCGAAGCGGCCGAGCTCCATGGTGTTGCGGATCCAGGCGTAGGTCACTTCGCTCACGTCGATCTTACCGACGGTCGGCGCGATGCGCTCGATGGCCTCGCGGTCGGTCGGAAAATGGATCGGCGTGCGGATGGCGGCCGGCGTGTTGGCGGTGAGCGAATTGATCCAGGTGGGCTCCCAATCGATGCGGCTGACGAGCCGGTCGGTGACCACGTCGGCCATGCCCATGCCGACGCCGCTGTTATAGGTCAGATCGCTCAAGTCGCGGACGAAGATGCGCTCGAACTTGGGGCCGGGCCAGGGATTGTACTGGCCTTGCACGCCGCGGTTCGCCACCTTGGTATCCATGCCCGCGCCGGAAATGTTCTTGCCGATTTCGTCGAGGATGAGGATGTCGGCATTGCAGGGGAGTCGCGCCATCCAGGATTTCACCAGTTCGAGGTTAGCCTCTTCGCGACTCTCCATTTCTTCCACCGGGACGGCGTCGAGCTTGGCGGTGTGATGATGCGCGTCCTCGAGGATCGCAAGGCCGCCGAGGATCTTGCCCGAGGCCAGCACCTGGCGGCCGACGCTGCGAATCACGTACTCGAGGCCGAGCCGGTACGCGCAAGCGTGGTAGCGCTGGGCACCGGCAAACTTGCCGAGGCCGATGGCCATCATCTTGAACAGGCCGCTTTCGATCTTGCCGGCGAAATCGGTGTGCCACTTGACGCGGCCCACCAGCATGACGCCGGCCGCTTCGTACGCGGTGCGGTCCATGAAGGCTTCGATGCCGTCGGCGGTTTTGCCCAGCGACACCACTTCCAACTGGCTGACGATGGGGCAGCCGACGCCGGATTCGGTGATGCCGTAGTGGGCCAGCACATCGGCCTGGCCGGCGGCGGAGGCGGCGCCGTGGCTTCCCATGGCCGGGAAGATGAACGGCTCGACGCCAGCTTCCTTCCAATACTGGACGACGGAGCGCACGATGGCCGCGATGTTGTGAATGCCGCGGCTGCCGACTCCGATGGCCACGCGATCGCCTGGCTTCAGACGCGCGGCGAAGCCGGCGGCGGCAAGCTGGCGGCGGACTTCGGCCGCGACGTCGGGAATCCGGCGATCCGGAAACTTCTGGCTGACCAGTAACAGGCGGGGTAATTGCATACTCGAATACATTCTATCGCCAGCCAGACGCAGGATTGTTTAATATAAGTCGCCGGATTGTTTAATACAAGACGATCCTGAAACCCGCCCTCTCACGATGAAAGGGGATTACAATTGCGTGGGGACGCGTGCATGGAGAAACTCGCCTTGAGCGACATTCGTAACAAAAGCATCCTGGTCACCGGAGCGGGGCGAGGCATCGGCAAGCGCCTGGCGCTGGGGTTGGCGCATGCGGGAGCCCGCGTGGGGCTGCTGGCGCGGAGCCAGGCGGAACTCGACCTGGCCAAGCTCGAAATCGAGCAGGCCGGCGGTAACGCCTTGCGGCTGCGCGCCGATGTGCGCGACCTGGAACAACTGATGTCCGCGGTGGATCGCATGAAGGTGGTCCTCGGCGGCGTGGACGGCCTGGTGGCGGCGGCCGGCGTGCTGGGGCCGGTCGGCCCGCTGCTGACCAGCCGGCCCAAGGCGTGGGACGAAATCCTGGACATCAACCTTCTCGGGGTGGTGAATTCGGTGCGGGCCGTGCTGCCATCGCTGGTGGAGAAGCGCTCCGGCAAGATCGTCGTCATCGTTTGCGGCGGGGCCGGCCATCCGCGGCCCAATTTCGCGGTGTATGCCGCCACCAAGGCAGCCATCGCCCGCTTCGTCGAATGCGTGGCCGAGGAAGTGAGCGGCGACAACGTGCAGATCAACTGCGTCGCGCCCGGCCGGAGCTACACGCACATGACGGACGAGATCCTACGGGCCGGCGAGGAGAACGCCGGCGCCCAGGAGATCGCGGCGGCCCGCCAAGTGCGCATCGATGGCGGCACGCCGGCGGAAAAACAAATCGCCCTGGTCGCATTTCTGGCCTCCCAGCGTTCCAATCACATCAGCGGCAAGCTGGTCGAATCCACCGACGATTGGAAGCGCTTCGAGAAGGAGAACATGCGGCCGGAGTTGTTCACGCTGCGCAGGGTGCAGCGCATGTAGCACGGCCCGGTGGGGCGGACGCCCCCGTTCGCGCCGGACCCCCTGGTATCCGGCTCTCCGCGAGCAAGGCCGACGAGAACGTCGGCCGCGGTCCAGGGGGACCGCCCCACTGATCTAATCGAGGGTCTTATGGAAGCGCACGGCGCTTAATGTCAGGACGGTGGCGCCGAACACGGCCAGAACCACCATTTGCGGCCAGAGCACGGCTACTCCGACGCCTTTAATAAACACGCCGCGCACGATCTCCATGAAATAGCGCAGCGGGTTGAGGTAGGTGAGGTATTGCACGGCTACCGGCATGTTGCGGATGGGGAAGGTGAAGCCGCTCAACATGAACGATGGCGTGGTGAAGAAGAACGAACCCATGTTGGCTTGCTGCTGGGTGCGCGAGATGGTGGAAAGGAACAGGCCCGCCCCCAGCGCGGTCATCAGGAACAGCGCGGCACAGAACATCAACAGCAGGAAATTGCCGCGAAAGGGAATCCGGAAAATCAACAGGGCCGCGAGTGTCACCATCACCATGTTCACCATGCCCACCATGGCGAAGGGAGTGGTTTTGCCGAGCATCAGCTCGATGGGCCGCAGCGGGGTGACCATCAACTGCTCCATGGTGCCGATTTCCTTTTCGCGGATGATGGCCTGCGCGGTCAGCATGAGCGTGACCATCAGCAGAATGTTGGCGGCCACGCCGGGAACGAAATAGTTGCGGCTGCGCAGGTCCGGATTGAACCAGACGCGGGTGCCGGTGGTCACCTGCCCCAGCCGCCGGCCCACTGCCTGGCCGGGGCCGCGAATCATCAGGTTGATGGTTTGCCGGTTCTTGGGTTGCGCCGGGGAAACGTCGGCGGCAAATTCTTCGATCACCTGTCCGGCGTAAGCCGAGACCAGCGAGGCGGTGTTGGAATTGGTGCCATCGAGCAACACCTGCACCTGGGCGGTGCGCTGCTGGGCCAGGTCGCGCGCAAATCCCGGCAGCACCCCCACCACGGCATGCACCTCGCTGCGGTCGAGCAGGCGCTGCACATCCTGCTCGCTTTGCGCGATGGCGGTCACCTGGAAACGGCCCGACCCCTCGAAGCGCGCGCGCAGCGCCCGGCTCTCCGGCGTGTGATCCATATCCATCCAACCGATCCGTGCGTTGTCCACATCCAGCGTCACGGCATAACCGAACACGATCAACTGGATCAGCGGCGGCAGGAACAGCAGAACCCGCATGCGCGGCTCGCGCCACACCTGATAGAACTCCTTGCGCAGCATCACGCCGATTCGTTCCCACATGCTAGGCCACCTTCTGCTTGCTTAGTTTTCGTGCCGCCAGTATGAACACGAACGTGCCGAAGATGGCCAGGAACACCATCTGGTCCCAGATGACGCTCATGCCGACGCCTTTCAGGAACAGCGACTTGAGGATCGACACAAAATAGCGCGCCGGCACCACCACGCTGAGCACCTGGATCACTTTCGGCATGGTGTCGATGGAGAACACGAAACCCGACATCAGAAAGCCGGGCAGGAATGTGCTCAGGATGCCCATCTGATAGGCCTGCACCTGAGACCGGCATCCCGCCGAAATGAAAATGCCCCAGCACAACACGCCGAACAGGAACAGGCCGGTGGAAAGAGCGAGCAGCAGAATGCTGCCGCGGAACGGCACAGCGAACACCGTCACGCCTACGATCAGCGCGATTGTCGCATCCACCAGGCCGATCGCAAAATAGGCCAGCATCTTGCCGAGCAGCATCTCGGACGGGCGCAGCGGCGTGGAAAGAAGCTGCTCCATGGTCCCCAATTCCCATTCGCGGGCGATGGTCAGCGAAGTCAACTGCCCGGCCAGAATCATGAGGATCACCGCGATCAGCCCCGGCACTACGTAGTTCTTGCTTTCGAGCGAGCTGTTGTACCAGACGCGCATGCGGGCGTCCACCACCGGCGGCTTGGCCGGCGCCAGGTTGCGCACGCGCACGCGGGCGGAGTAAGCCTGCACGACGCTTTCGGCGTAGCCCATGGCGATCGAGGAAGTGTTCGAATCGCTGCCATCCACCAGCAGTTGCACTTCGGCGGTATGTCCGGATTCCAGGTCGTGCCCGAAATCGCGCGGAATCACGACGCCCATCAGGATCTTACTGAAATTGATGCCGCGCTCGATTTCGCGGTAGCCGCCGAATCCTTTGATGTCGAAAAAGCGCGAGCCCTGGAACTGCCGCACCAGGTCGCGGCTGGCGGAGCTGCCGTCCTGATCGTAGACCATGGTGGGAATGTGATCCACGTCCAGGCTGAGCGCGTAGCCATACAGCAACAGCATCATCACCGGCATGGCCAGCGCCAGCAGCAGGCTGCGGCTGTCGCGGGTGATGTGGTGCAATTCCTTGACGAATACCGCCCTGGTGCGCCGGTAGCTCACGCGGCCCTCCGCTCTTCGCCTTCGATCATGGAGACGAACACGTCTTCGAGCGACGGCAGAATCTTCTCGAGACGCCGCACCTCGATGCCCGCCGCGGCCAGTTTCGCCCGGATGCGTGCGGTGGTCTCGTCCGGATCGTCCACCGTGACGTGCAGCCCTCCGCCGAACACGGCGACATCCACCACGCCGGTGAGATCTTCGAGGGCGCGCATGGTTTCGAGCGGCTGCGAGCTGTCCAGGCGCAGCAGGCTGTGCGCGCTGGCCTGGTGCCGCAGTTCGGCCGGGGCGCCCAGCGCGATCACCTTGCCGCGATGCATCAGGGCCAGCCGGTGGCAATATTCGGCCTCGTCCATGTAGTGGGTGCTGACTAAGACGGTGTGGCCGGTGCTCGCGAGGCCGCGAATCAGGTCCCAGAACACGCCGCGCACGATCGGGTCCACACCAGAGGTCGGCTCGTCCAGAAACAGGATGGGCGGATCGTGCAGGATGGCGCAGCCGAGCGCCAGCCGCTGCTTCCAGCCGCCGGAGAGCGATCCGGTCAGCGCAGAACGCCGCTCGGTGAGGCGCGCCATCTCGAGTACGTAATCCTTGCGCGCGTTGCGCCGGTCCCGCGGCACGCCGTACAGGCCGGCGAAAAAGTCGATGTTCTGCTCCACCGTCAAATCGTCGTAGAGCGAAAACCGCTGCGACATGTACCCCAGGTTGCGGCGCACCTGTTCGGGATCTTTCGCCACATCGATGCCGTTGACCAGCGCCATCCCCGAGGTGGGCGTGAGCAGCCCGCAGAGGATTCTGATGGTGGTGGACTTCCCCGCCCCGTTGGGTCCCAGGAAGCCGAAGATCTCGCCGCGCTCCACCTGCAGGGTCACATGATCCACCGCCACGAAATCGCCGAACGTCTTCACCAGATCGCGCGCCCAGACGCTCATATGGCCTCCAGCGCTTCGGCGGCGTGCACGCCATCCACGAACACGCCCTCGAGCGTGTCCTTGCCGGCCTGGCGCTTCAACGCTTCCGGCGTGTCGCAGCGGATCAGCCGCCCTTTGTACATCAGGCCGACGCGGTTGCAGCGCTCGGCTTCATCCAGGTACGCGGTGGTCATCAGAATCGTGATGCCGTCTTTCAATAACTGGTAGAGGATGGCCCAGAAGTCCCGCCGGGAAAGCGGGTCCACGCCGTTGGTCGGCTCATCGAGAAACAGGATCTGCGGGTGGTGCAGCAGGGTGCACATCAGCGCCAGCTTCTGTTTCATACCGCCGGAAAGTTTGCCTGCCTGCCGTTGGCGGAACGGCTCCATGCGCGTCATGCGGAGCAGCTCCGCGCTGAGCGTGGCCCGCTCCGCGCCCACTATCCCGAACAGGTCGGCGTAGAAGTCCATGTTCTCCTGGACGCTGAGATCCTGGTACAGCCCGAACCGCTGCGCCATGTAACCGATGCGGTCCTTGACCGCCTGCGACTGGCGGGCCGAATCATAGCCGGCCACGCGGGCGAGGCCCTCGGTGGGATCGATCAGCCCGCAGAGCAGGCGCAGGGTGGTGGTTTTGCCCGCGCCATCCGGCCCCACCAGGCCGAAGATCTCACCCTGGGCCACTGACAGATCCAGATGGTCCACCGCCGTCAGGTCGCCGAAGCGGCGGGTGAGGCCGGTGGTTTCGATGATGGGCTGCATGGCTTGCTTCTCGAACGTTTCGCTTAGGACTCGTTACCCGACAACCGTACCAACCGCTCCCTCACGGGCGCGGCTCCGCTGCGCCGGCTGCGCTTACTCGAGCACAATCTCGGCGTCGGCCGGCATGTTCGATTTCAGCTCGTGCCGCGGGTTGTCCGCCTCGATTTTGATGCGGTACACCAGCTTCACCCGCTCTTCCTGGGTCTGAATCTGCTTGGGCGTGAACTCGGCCTCCGAGGAGATGAAAGTCACCCGCCCGTCATAAACCTTGCCGGGGTAGGAATCCGTGGTGATGCGGGCCTTCGATTGCAGCTTCACCTTGCCCAAATCGGTTTCGTTGATGTAAGCCCGCAGCCACGGGTGATCGATGTCGCCCACCGTTACCACGGTGGCGCCGGCGGCCAGCACTTCGCCCACGTCGGCGGATTTCACCAGCACCACGCCATCCACCGGCGATACCGCCAGCGTGTCGGCAAGCTGCGCGTCCACCTGCGCCAGGTTGGCCCTGGAGCGTTCGATTTCGGCGCGCCGCGTGGCCAGTTCCTGTTCCCGGCGTTTCATCTCGAGCGCGTTGGCCTCGGCCATTTTGAGCGCGCCGCGCGCGTGTTCCACCTGCGCCGCGGCGCCGTCCACCTGCTCCACCCTGGGTCCTACGAACACCAGCGCGGCGCGTTGGTTGGCCTGCTTCAAGGCCGCATCGGCGCTTTGCCAGTGATTGCGGAATTCGTCGTACTGCGAAGCGGAGATGTCGTCGTCCTTGAACAGGGTCTGCGCGCGATCCCAGTCTTTCTTGGCGCGATCGAACTCGGACTGCGCCGCGTCCACCGCCGCCTTGGCCTCCTGGACTTCCTGCGGACGCGAGCCGTTCTTCAACTCGGCCAGGCGGGCATCGGTGGCGGCCAGGTCGCCGCGCCGCTGCTCGATATCCGCCGCCAGCGTCTCCCGCTCCCAGGCGAGCGAAGTTTCCGCTTGCGCCAGTTGGTCCTGCGAAGAAGCCAGGGCTGCGGCCAGGCTGTCGCGCTGCGCCGTCAGTTGGTCGCGGTCCAGGCGTGCGATCAATTGCCCCTTCTTCACCAGGTCGCCCTCATCCACCGTGCGCTCGATGAGCCGTCCGGCGGTTTTGAAGCCGATATTGACTTCGGTGAGCTCGATGTTACCGGAGACCAGGATGCGGCCGTTCGAATTCCGCCCCGATCCGTGAAACGCATAAACCACCACTGCGGCAGCAACCAGCACCACTGCCACCGGGATCAGTATCTTTTTCATGGAATGCTTCTCCGCATATTGCCCATGGCCTGCGCCAGGTCGATGCGCGCCACGTTGTAGTTGTACAGCGCCTGAGTTTCATTGTCCCGCGCCCGTTCGAGGCGGGTCTGCGCGTCGGTCACTTCCAGGCTGTTGGTGACGCCCGCGTCATAGCGGCGGCGCGCCTGGGTAAGCTCGCTGTCCGACAAATCGAGCCCTTCCTTGGCGACTTTGACCTGGTCCTCGGCGGACCGCAATCCGTCGAGCGCCAGCCGCACATCCAGCTCGATCTGCTGTTTCAAATCGCCGGTGCGCACCTGCTCGGAGCGGTAGAGGCTGGCCGCCTCGCCGCGCCGCGCGTCCCGCCGCCCGCCATCGAATATCGGCACCTTCAGCGAAATGCCGTAGGTGCGCGTCGGCATGCTGTTGTCGAGCGAGATGCCACTAGAGCCGTAGTCGCCGAAGGCGGCCAGCGTAGGCATCCGCTCCATTTTCACGGCGCTGGCCGAAAGGCGCGCGTTCTCCTCCCGCCGCTGCTGAGCCTTCAGGTCCGGCCGCGACTGAAGCGCCTGCGCTTTGGCCTGTTCGAGGGTCACCGCGTCCACCGGCACATAGCCCAGCTTGTCGGTGAGCCGCACCTCGGTCGCCAGCGGCGTCCCCATGGCGCGCAGCAATTCGAGGTGCGCGCTGCGCCGCGCGTTTTCGGCCACCAGCAAGTGCTGGCGGTCGTTGGCGAGTTGCACTTTGGCGCGGGTGACTTCGATGCCGGTCCCCGTGCCGGCCTTCTTCTGATTCCCGGCCTGCGTCAGCACGGCATCGGAAAGGGTCGCGTTGGCGTTGGCGGTCTCCACGTCGGCATCGGCGCGCACCGCCGCCAGGTACGCCCGCGCCACCTGCGCAGCCACGCTTTCCGCGGTGCTGTCCAACTCCTGGGTGGCGGCCGATACGCCAACCTTGGAGGCTTGAAAGCGCCGGATGGAGGCGAAATCAAACACGCTCTGCTGCACCGAAAGGCGCGCATCCACGGTGGTGAACGGCCCGACCAGGCTCGGAAAGGCGAAGCCGGCAAATGGCAGCTTGATGCTGGTCAACCCCTCGGCCGCCAGGTTCACCGTCTGGCTGCGGTCGTTGAAGGCCCCTTCCAGATCCGGCAGCAGCGCCGACCGCGCCTGCAATGCCCGCGACTGCGCCTGCTTGAGCGCTTCGCCGGAGAGCTGGATGTTGGTGTTGCCCTGGGCGGAAATCGCCACTGCCACCGCGCGCTTCAGGCTCAGATCCACCGGCCCCGGCTCGGCGGGCGCATCCGCCGCCCAGCTCAGCGGCGCCATCCCAATCAAGATTATCCACGCCACCTTCATTTCTTCACCTCAACCTTTTCGCGGGGCGCTATGGGCGCCCGAAATCCGCCGCTCAGGAAGGCCACCATGCGCCGGGCGACGTCGCTCGGCCGCTCCGATCCCGCGCCCCACGCAGGCCCGAGCGGCAGAGCGCTCAATGCGTGCGCCATCGCGCCTATCGCAAAACTGGCCCGCCATGCCATTTCGTCCTCCGGCATGTCGGGAAGCGCCCGGCGCATCTCGGCGAAAAAGCATCCTCCGGTCGGGCCAAAGTGCTTGCGGGCAACCGCCGGCATGACGCCCTCGGCGTGCAGCCGGCCCATCAGCTTGGACCAGTCGGGGCTTTGGTCCGCGGCATGAAACGCCGGTACCAGGAACGCTTCCAGCAGATTCTCGATGGCTATGGCGTTCGGGCCGGCCGCTTCTTTCAAGCGCCGCAGGCCCTCCATCCGCTCCTCGTTCACGGGTACTGCCCTGCGCATAACTAATTCATCCAAAAGCTCTTCCTTGGATCCAAAGTAGTAATGGATGGCCGCCAGGTTGACCCCGGCAGCGGCCGTAATGTGGCGCAGCGAAACAGCCGCGTAGCCCTCTTCGCCAAATAGGCGCTCGGCCGTATCCAGAATCTTGAGTCGCGTTTCACTCATTCGACTGATTTAATTATTCGTTTGAATCAACTCTTTGTCAAGGAAAAAATCACCGGGCCGGTGGGCTTGCAACGATCTTGCAAAGAGATTGGTACGGATTTACTCATGGCTAACGACTCTTCCCAACCACTGAGCCCTCAATCGTTTAGCGTTCGTCCCTCACTCTGTGTCGGGGACGGTCACAAGTGGTCAAGTGAACCGTTTCCAGCCATCGCCAACTCCGTACAACTCGAGCAGTTGGCCAACGTTCTGTTGCAGGTTGAAGCGGGTTTCCACCACTCGCCGGCCGCAAGCGCCCATTCTGAGTCTCAACTCGCGGTTCTCCAGTAGGTACAGAATCCGGTCCGCGGCTTCGGCGGGCTGGCGGCGGTTCACCAGGTAGCCGGAAGCGCCGTCTTCGAGGATCTCCGGAATTCCGCCCACCCGCGTGGCAATTACGGGCTTGCCGCACGCCATGGCCTCCGTGATCATCCAGCCGAATGCCTCCTGCCACCTGGATAACTGGCAAACCACATCGGCCGCCGCGTAAACTCCACTGGCGAGAGGATCGTCGATCAGTCCCGTCCAGGTGAAGTGGTCCGCCATCCCGGCCGCCTGGACGCGCGTCATGTATTCTCGGCGGCAGGCGCCTTCGCCGGCCAGCACGAATTGGACGTTCGGATTCCGCGCAAGCACCAGTCGGGCGGCTTCGAGCAGGTCCTCGACGCCCTTCTCGGGGATCATCCAGGACACCTGAAGCACGATGGCCCGGTTTTCGGGAATCTGGCGCTCCCGGCGGAACCGGCCGGGGTCGCCGGAGATGCGCGACAAATCGACCCCGTTATAAATCCGCGTCACGCGGCCCGGCGGGACGAGACCGTTGGTCGCGCTCGAGCGCGCGTTGTAGTCGCTCACCGCGATGAGGCCGGTGAGCGGCCAGTTCAGCGTGCGTGCGACAGCGACTTTCCACCACGCCGCGCGTTCCGGTTCGGCGCCTTCCGCACGGGAGATGTGATCGGTCAGGTAATTCCGGCGGACCGAGTGAAGCCGCGCAAACCATGGGAAAGGGCTGATTTGAGGGGTGAAGTGCATGTGCACGATCTCGGGGCGATGCTTCCTCAAGATCCCGGACATGTCCCGAAGAACGCTCCAACGAAGGCGGTCGAGGCCGGAGAGCCGTTCAATCGAAGCTCCCGGCACGGTAAGAAAGCGTTCCACGTTTTGGGGCGGCGCAGCGAGAAAGCAAAGAACGCTTTTCCAACCGAGGGTGTCGAGTTGCAGGGAAAGCTCGCGGGCGAACATCTCGACGCCGCCAATGCGCTGCGGATTGACGACGAACACGGAAAGAACGGTGCCGGGCAACTAGCTGCTCCGTTGGGCGAGTGGAGGCTCCGGCTGCGGCGGCGTCGCCGGAAGGCCCGCGGCGGGCTGGACCAGGCCGTCGGTGGCGTGGCCGGCGAGACAGCATCCGTTTTCCCAGTACCGGGTGCGCCGCTCCCAGATCTGGCGGACGGCGGAGTCCTTGATATTGCCCACGGGAGGCCGATGACTGCAGATGGTGACGTCGCCGTTGCTCTGCAACTGGAGCATCGTCAGGGCGGCGCAAAGCGGCCTCTTCTGTTGGGCAATGTGCGCCTGGGTGACCAGTTGCAGACCGGCTGGATCCAGAAAATAGCGGATCATCGCTTCGAAGTGCTCTTGGCTGTTGGCGATGTCCAACCCGGAGCGCTTGAGCGAGGCCAGTTCCCGGACTGCGCGGACAGCCGCCTCGGAGTCACGGGGCCAGGTGGGACTGGTCAGAAACCAGGTGGGGTCTTCGGCGGTATTGTAGTTCTGCTCGATCGGCTGGTAGAAAACCGCCAGCCCCGCGCGCGAAGCGTATCGGGCCACCTCGGCCAGACACTCGAGATTCTGCTCCATGATGACCGTCTTGAGCAGAATCCGATAGCCGAGCTTACGCTGGCTGCGGATCCGCACGAGCGTCTCGATGGTCTGGTTGGTGCGCTCGAAAAAATCCTCCCGGCCGCGGATTTTCGAATGCACCGCACCCACCCCGTCCACCGAGACCGTGATTTGGGCAGGCCGGGCCAGGGCGAGTTGCTCGATTCTCGACTGGTCTTTCCAGTATCCATGGGTCAGGAATTCCAGGCAGAACCCGCGTGACGAGGCGTGAGCGGCCAACTCGATGGAGTAGGGCTTGAGCAAAGCCTCGCCACCGGTGAACACGATGGAGACCGGCCCCAGCCAGGAACGCAGGTCATCGAGAACCTTCAGCCACTGGGAGGCGCTGGGCGAGTCCTCCTTCCCTTTGTTCTTCCAGATGTCGCAGTGCACGCAGCGGGCGTTGCACAGCTCCGTCAGCAGGAACATGATCGAGACGGGGCGGCAGCGATGAGCAAACCGGCCGCCGGCGAACGAGCGCAAGCGGTGATTGGCGCCCTCGTAGAGCCTCCGGTAGACCGCACTCGTCGCCAGCGCCATAACTTCCCTGTCGATAGTTTTACTTACGATAGCACGCCCGGTACGTACAGAACACGCACGCGGAGTTTGCAGGCGGCGTGATGTATACTGAACACGACCCTGGAGTCCAAGATGGAGATTTGTGGACCGGGATGAGCGCGAATCTGGCGGAAGACAACATGGCCGTCGATAGCGGAGTGAGGGAAGGCGTGCCGGGCGGATCGCCAATTCGCGTTCTCGTTCTCCTGGAAGCGGCCGCCATCGATGGAGTGGCCAAACCGATTCTCGAGTTCGCCAGGGAAGCGGTACGCCTCCGTCGCGAAAAGACGGCGCTGGAGGTTTCGCTCGCGGTATTCAGCCGCCGGGGCGAGCCCGCGGAACATTTCATCCGCGCCGTCCAGGAGTGCGGGGTGCCGCTCACCGTCATACGCGAAAGGCACGTATTCGATTTTGGGGTGATTCCGCAGTTGCACTCAGTGGTGCGAAGCTGCCAGCCGGACGTGATTTGGACGAACGGCGTGAAAACCCATTTTCTGGTCCGCTTCTCCGGCTTGAACAAAGGGTGCGGTTGGACGGCGTTTCATCATGGTTACACGACGACAACTTTCAAGACCAAACTGTACAACCAACTGAACCGATGGTCGCTCCGGGCGGCCGACCGCGTCCTGACAGTGTGTGCGGCCTTCGCAGCCGAGCTGGAACGCAATTGCGCGGCGCGGGAACGGATTCGCGTCCAGGATTTGCCCTTTCGGCCATTTCCAGCGATCTCGCCGGACCGGGCGGTCCGCCTGCGCCGGGAATTGGGGCTTGGCGAGGATACCCGCGTTCTCGTCACCATCGGGCGATTGTCGAAGGAGAAGGGTCATGCCGATCTGATCCGCGCGATAGCGAGGTTGCGCGATCGGGCGCCAGACCTCCCGTGTTGTCTGCTGGTGGTGGGAAGCGGACGGGAAGAAGCCCGTCTCACGCGGCTGTGCGGTAAACTCGGTCTCGAAGGCGCGGTGCGGCTGGTGGGCTACCAGGAGGACGTCAGACCCTATCTCGCCCTGGCCGACGTGTTTGTCCTGTCATCGCACAGCGAGGGCTCCCCCAACGTCTTGCTGGAGGCAATGGCTGCGGAGATACCCGTGGTCGCAACATCGGTCGGCGGCGTGCCGGAGATGATGGAGAATGAAAAACACGCACTGCTGGTGCCGGACCGCGACGTACCCGCGCTCGCCGGCGCCATCGAGCGGGTTCTCCGCGATTCGCAACTCCGCGGCCGCTTGACGTCGGCCGGCTCCGAGGTCGTCAACCGCCATGCCCCGGAAACCTGCTTCCGGTCGATGGTGCGCAACCTCCTGGACCGCGCCGTGCCCGATTGAGCGTCACAGGATGCCGGGAGCCCGTTTCAGCCGCGCGGCGGCGATTTCGGAGCGAGCTAAGGAATACCCCACCAAACGCTAGCGGCCGTTGTGCAGGTTGTTGTGGATGGCATACAGCGCGAGTTCCAGGCGGTCGGAGACGCCCAACTTATCGAAGATGTTGTGCAGATGGTTCTTCACCGTCTGCTCGCTGATAAACATCTTCTCGGCCATCTCTTTGTTCTTGAAGCCCTGCGCCACCAGGGCGACGATTTCGCGTTCGCGCTGGCTGAGCGGCGAGCGCTCCCGCTCGCGCGTCGGCGAGCCGGCAAGTTGCTGGGGCGGCTGCGGGGCGGCGTCTTCGTTGGCCACGAACTGGCGGATCACCGCCGCCGTGGTGTGCGAATCCAGCCAGATCTCGCCCGCGTGCACTTTGCGGATGCTCTTGATCAATTGATCGGTGGCTGTCTGCTTGAGCACAATTCCGGACGTGCCCAGCTTCATGGCCTGCACAAATTCGTTCTTGTCGTCGGAGGCAGTCAGCACGATGACGCGCGTCTTGCCCTTGGCCACCTGCAATCGCTGCAACGTCGCGAGTCCATCCAGCCCGGGCATCTTCAGGTCCAGCAGAAGAATATCCGGTTCGAGTTGATGCAACACCTCGAGTACCTGCCGGCCGTCCTGGGCCTGTGCCACGACCTCGAAGTCGTCCTCCAAAGCCAGCAGTTTACAAAGACCATCGCGAAAGATCGGATGATCGTCGGCCACCACGATACGGATCTTGGGTCTGTTACCAATCCCCGAGCCGGGCGTGGGCCCGTTTATTGCGGCGTTATTGTCAGCCATACACTACTCGCTAGGCCTATTGTATGGTTCCATTACTACCAAGTCAAACTGTTCCAGGCCTTTAAGGTGAAATTGACAACCGTTCTAACGCCAATGGCCTACGCGGGTGTTGCAAAAAGGGATGGGTCAGGGGGTACGCCTGTCACGGGCGCCGCCGGCCGACTCCACCACGGGCGACTACGTTTGGTAAGGTTGAAAGCATATGAACGAAGAGTTGGCCCCGGTGGATTTCCAACGATTCTGGCGCAGGCTGCAGCAATTGGGGCTCAACGCCTACGAGTCCCGGTCTTACCTGGTGTTACTGGGTCACCCGCGGTTCAAGGCGCTGGAACTGGCGGCGCGCGCCCACGTGCCGCGCCAGAAGATTTACGAAGTTTTGGACAGCCTGGTGGAAAAAGGCTTCGCTCAAGTGGTACAGGAGCGCACCAAGCTGTTCTCCGCAGTCGAACCGAGCCTGGCCATCCCCGGCTATCTGAGCCGGCAGCGCCAGGCCCTCGAGCAGGAGTTGGCGGACAATAGCCGTGCCGGCGTAACCTTGACCGACGAGCTGAAACTGCTGTATTTCGAAGGCCAGGGCGGGCGCGGCACGCTCGATTTCCTGCGCATAGTGACCGAACCCGCGCAGACCGCGGCCGAATACCGGCGCATGCTGTCGGAAGTGCAAACGGAGTACCTGGAGTTTTCGCGCCCTCCCTACGCGGTAGACCCGCTGGACGAAAAACTTGTGAAGCAGGCCGCCTCGGGCGGCGTCAGGTGCCGCATCCTGCTCGAAGCCGCCTCACTCGACGAAGAGCATCGTCAACGCTTGAGCGACTACGCCGCCATCGGCGTGGAAGTGCGGGTGGCCGATTCGCTACCCATGAAGCTGGCGGTGTTTGACGGAACGCGCGGCCTGGTGGCACTGCTCGATCCGGTGATCACCAAGCCCGCCTGGGCATCCGTGGTATTCGATCACGAAGGCATGGGTGAAGCCATGCAGGGCCTTTTCGAGGGCCATTGGCGCAGGGGAAGAGCGCTGTAGGCTGCATTTCTCACGGCCACCCGACGGAGGTGTGGCGCGGGCTTGATCGCCGAAGCATGCCCCACCTAATTCTCGGTCGGCATCTTCTCGATGTGATCGATCACGATCAGGTCCAACGGCGTCTTGCGCGCCTCCAGCTTAAGGCCGAGTTGCATCACACTGGTGAAGACCGAGCCCGTTGGATCCGACACCGCGTCGGAAGGCAGCCCCACATCGCCGCTCGCTGGCGCAGTTCCCGGTACCGCCGCGCCAAACTTCCGGGCCACGCTCTTGAGATCCTCCGTCGAGATGTCCAGGGGAACCTGGTAGTCCCCTTTGAGCTCCGTCATGTCCACCACTGGCCGGTCCACAAAACGCCCCAACATCTCGGCCAGCTTGGCCATCGTCATCTTGTCCAGCTCCATGTGCAAGCCGTTCGGCCCAAAGCTCATCTTGGCGTTTCCATCCGGTCCGTGCACGGTGGCCGTCCCCGACGCACCGTCGCTGCCTCTCTGAACCTTGAACTGGGGACTCGCGTCCGCGGCCGGTGCCGCGCCGGCCGGGTCTCCGGGCGCGCCATCGGATTTCTCGGCCGCGGCGGGCGGCGGATCCCGCGGCGATTCCTTCAGCTTCGAACCGCCCTTGCCGACCACCAGCGCATACACGGAGCGATCTTTCGTGTCGTGGTGAATCGCCAGCTTGAACCGCTCGGCCAGCAGCGCCTGCAACATTTCCGGCACTTGCTCCTTGGTAGCGCCCTCCGGTATCTTGGCCAAAATGTCGAATCTGTGGTCCATGCCCTCCATCCAGTCCGGCCCCGAAATCTGGTAGTTCTTGACCTTGTAGGCCAGGCCGATCAAGTCGCTCAAGGACATAAAGCCGATGTCCACGCGCACCGCATCCGTCTTCATGCCGACGTGTATTTTGCCGTTCATCGCGTCGGCCGGCGAGGGCATCTTGGCTGGTTTGATGGTGGCTACTTCGAAGGCCCATCCACCGGCGGGCGGTTTGGCGGCTGCGGCCACCACCGGTTTCGCGTCCGCCGCCGGCGCGGCCGGCGCCTGGGCGAAGGCCGCCGATGTCAAAGTGAGAAGAGCGGCCAGAACCGGGGCAGCTCTTTTGTCGAGTATGGTGTGCTTCATAAACGCTCCGCAGATTACAGGCATGTCATAAGACGGCGACCCTCCCGGCTAATTAACCAGCGTCTCTCAAGCTACGACCAAGCTGTTCGTTTGTGGGGCAGCTTGGTAAGCTGCGGGCCGATTGGGAATCGGCCCCACACGCAACTCCATTCTTACATGGTGGCGCATTTAATAACTCAACAGGCGCTCCATTTCGGCGATCAGGGTTTCGGTTTGCGGGAGAGTGGCGTTTTCCAGTTGCGGGTGGTAACCCACCCAGGTGTCGAGCGCGCCAACGCGGCGAACGGGGGCGTCCAGCCGGTCGAAAAGCTCATCGCCGATGCGCGCCGCCAGTTCCGCGCCATAACCCCATGACAGGCAGTCTTCATGCGCCACGATGACGCGGCTGGTTTTCTCGACCGAGGCTCGAATGGCCGGCCAATCGTAAGGGGCGAGCGTGCGCAGATCGAGAATTTCGACGCTGGCCGCGGGCGCGCGCCGCTCGATGTGTGCGGCCGCCACCAGCGCCTTCTGCACCAGCGCGCCATAAGTCACCACAGTGAGACTGCGCCCCGGCTTCACCAGGCGGGCGCGGCCGAATGGAATGGTGAAGTCCGCGCCGGGATGCGGCGAACGGTTGTACGGCTCGCGATACAGCCGCTTGTGCTCCAGGAACAGCACCGGATCGTCGGCGCGCAGCGCGGTGCGCAGCAGGCCGCAGGCGTCGAGCGCGCACGAGGGCATCACCACTCGCAGCCCGGGGATGTGCGTGAACTCCACTTCGCCGCACTGACTATGGTACATGGAGCCGCCGTTCAGGTAACCGCCGATCGCCACGCGGATCACCGCCGGGCAGGCGAATCCGTTATGGGAACGCCAGCGCAGCGTGGCCAGCTCATCGCGAAGCTGCATCATGGCCGGCCAGATATAGTCGAAGAACTGGATCTCGGCCACCGGCTTCAGCCCGCGGGTGGCCATCCCGATGGCGCGGCCCACGATGCCGGCTTCCGCCAGCGGGCTGTTGAAAGCGCGCCGCGAGCCGAATTCGCGCTGCAAACCGGCGGTGACTTTGAAAACGCCGCCCTTGCCCGTCACCTCGCTCAGAGAGGCTTCGCGGCTGCAATCGGCTACGTCTTCGCCGAAGACCACCACAGCGGGGTTGCGGCGCATTTCCTCGTGCAGCGTCGCGTTCAGCAAGTCCACCATGGTCATCGGCGGCCCGCTGAAATGCGCCCGCGCGGCGAAAGCGTCGGCCGTGGGATCGACGGCGTGTGAGTAGAGGTGCGTCAACACGGTCTCCGGCGCCGGCGCTTCGTCGATCAGCGCCTGGCGCGTGGCGGCATGCACCTCCTCGTCGATTTCGTGGGTGATGCACTGCAGCATGTACCGGTCGATGACGCCCTCGTCGATCAGGAATTTCGGAAAGCGGAGGACCGGATCGCGCTCCGCTTCGGCGGCGCGCTCGGCGGCGGTTTTATAGAGGCGTTCGTCGTCGGAGAGTGAGTGCGAGTAGGGCCGGGTGACATGCCCGTGCACCAGCGCCGGCCCCTTCCCTTCCCGGCACCATTCCACGGCGGTTTTCATCGCGCCATACGAGGCCAGAAAATCCGTGCCGTCCACCTCCTGGCGGAAGAGCCCCGGGAAGCCTGCGGTGAGACGCGAAATGCTGCCGCCCGCGGTCTGGGCCTCGATGGGGACGGATATGGCCCAGCCGTTGTCTTCCACCAGAAACAGCACCGGCAGGCTGCCCAGGCAGGCGGCGTTCAGCGCCTCCCAGAACTCGCCTTCGCTGGTGGCGCCTTCGCCAGACGCGACCAGCGTGACTTCACCCGCGCGGCCGTGGTAGCGCGCCCCTTCCGCGCAGCCCACCGCCTGTAGAAACTGGGTGCCGGTGGGTGACGACGCGCTGACGATGTGGAACCGGGGATGCCCCCAGTGCGACGGCATCTGCCGCCCGCCCGAGGCCGGGTCGGCGGCCGCGCCAGTGGCCTGTTGCAGCATCTCGTGCGGCGTCACGCCCAGCGTCAGGCACAACGCGCGGTCGCGGTAGTAAGGATAGATCCAATCTTCGCCGGCGCGCAACGCCATGCCGGCGGCCACCTGGAGCGCTTCGTGCCCGGCGCCGCTGATCTGGAAGAAAATCCGGTTCTGGCGTTTCAGCGTCACCTCCCGGTCGTCCAGACGGCGGGCGGTGTGCATCAGACGGAAGGCGCGGATGAGCTGCTCCGCCGCGAGCCCCTCGAATCGCTGGTTGCTCGCGTTATCGGATGCCGTGGATGCGATGGTGGCCACGCTCGCGTGCTCCCAGACAACAGTGTAGCGCGCGGCTAAGCGCGCCAAATGGATGCGCGAAGCCTGATATCCTAAACGAGATCGGCTGTCCCGCCGATTACCGGATCATGAACCGCCTCTACTACGGCGACAACCTCACGGTGCTGCGCGGCTGCATTGACGCCGAGAGCGTGGACCTGATTTACCTCGACCCTCCGTTCAACAGCCAGGCCACCTACAACGTGCTTTTCAAGAGCACGGCCGGCGAAAAATCGCGAGCGCAGATCGGAGCGTTCGAGGATACGTGGCATTGGGGGGAGGAAGCGGAGCTGGCGTTCGATGGCGTGATCTCCAGTGGCAACAGCGATGCAGCCGAGATGCTGCGCGCGTTGCGGTCGTTCCTCAGAGAGGCCGACATGATGGCGTATTTGTCCATGATGGCCGTCCGGCTGCTTGAGCTGCGCCGAGTGCTTAGGCCCACGGGGAGCCTTTACCTGCGTTGTGATCCAACTGCCAGCCATTATCTGAAGTTGCTGATGGACGCGATTTTTGGGATCTCGAATTTCCAGAACGAAATCAGTTGGAAGCGAACGACAACCAAGAACGACTACCGACAGGGCGCAATCAATTGGCCGCGCATCAGGGATGTCATCCTGTATTATTCGAAGGACCGCAATACTCCGCCGGCATTCAATCAGTTGTTTTCCATCTACTCCAAGGAATACGTCGCGTCGCACTACAGCCAGAAGGACGAGAGCGGCCGCTCATACCAACTTGACAATCTTACGGCGCCGGGTGCCGGATCACGAGGGCACCCAGTTTTCGAATTTACGGGCGTAACACGCTATTGGCGATATAACAAGCGCAAGATGGAAGAGCTGTTGAAGGAGGGCCGTATTATTCAGCCCCACCCAGACGCAGTCCCGCGCTACAAGCGTTTCTTGGATGAGATGCCAGGCATTGCGATCGGCGACACCTGGGATGACATCTCGGCCATAAACTCGCAAGCCCAGGAACGCCTTGGGTACCCCACACAGAAGCCGCAGGCGCTGCTGGAGCGCATTGTGGCCGCCAGTTCGGATGGGGGCGACGTGGTGCTCGACCCATTCTGCGGGTGTGGAACGGCCATTCACGCAGCCCACAAGTTGCATCGCCAATGGATCGGAATCGACATCACCCATCTCGCAATCTCCCTCATCGAAAAGCGCCTGAAGGACGCGTTTCCAGGCATCAGGTACGAAGTCCACGGCACACCGAAGGACGTTGATGGCGCGCGCGATCTGGCCGCGCGCGACAAATATCAATTTCAGTGGTGGGCTGTGTCGCTCGTCAATGCGGTCCCATTCGCGGGCAGGAAAAAAGGCGCGGATTCGGGTATCGACGGGCTGATCTACTTCAAGCCGGAAGGGAAGGTCACCGAGAAGGCCATCGTCTCCGTCAAGGGCGGGGAGAACGTCAATGTGGTGATGGTGCGCGATCTGGCTCATGTTGTGGACCGCGAAAACGCCAGGATCGGCGTGTTTATCACACTGGCCGATTCCACTGGGCCGATGCGGACAGAAGCTGTGAAGGCGGGCTACTACCAAACGCTGTACGGCAAGTACCTCAAAATCCAAATCCTCACGATCCGCGAACTATTCGAGGGAAAGCAGCCCAACATTCCTTTGGTGGACGCGTCAGCCTTCAAGAGAGCGCCCAAGGAGTCCCAAGGCGACCAGGGTCACTTGCCCCTCTGAAGGGCTGGCTCGATGATACTGCCTCTACTCGGCGCGGCGACACTGGCGGTGTGGATTTACCTGCTCGCCTTCCGCGGGGGCTTCTGGCGCATGGAATCGGCGCAGCCGATGGATGCGATGAATGCGCCCACTCCGGCGGTGGTGGCGGTGATTCCGGCGCGCCACGAAGCCGAAGTGGTGGGCCGGGCGATCCGGTCGCTGGCCGGGCAGGATTATGGCGGCGAGTTCCACATCGTTCTGGTGGATGATGGGAGCTCGGACGGAACGGCCGACGCGGCGCGGGCTGCGGCGGGAACCGGACTGTTGACGGTGGTCCGCGGGGCGCCACTGCCGGACGGATGGACCGGCAAGCTCTGGGCGGTGAGCCAGGGTGTTGCCGAAGCGGACCGGCGGGCGCCGGAATTCCTGCTCTTGACGGACGCCGACATCACGCATCCGCCCTCCAACCTGCGTGATCTGGTCACGCGCGCCGAACGCGATGGCTACGACCTGGTATCGTACATGGCGCGGCTGAGTTGCCGCACCACGGCCGAGCGGGCGCTGATACCGGCCTTCGTGTTCTTCTTTTTTCTGCTATACCCGCCGGCCTGGATTCGCGATCCACGGCGGGCCGCGGCGGGAGCGGCTGGCGGATGCATGCTGGTGCGGCGCGAGGCGCTCGCCCGCGTTGGCGGAATCGGAGCCATCCGCCGAGCGTGGATTGACGACTGCGCCCTGGCACGCGCGATTAAGAAGCACGGCGGCAAGGTGTGGCTGGGAATCAGCGAGCAAACGCGCAGCATCCGCGGCTACGCGGATTTTGGCGAAGCCGGCAGGATGATTTCGCGCAGCGCCTTCACCCAACTCCACCACTCGGCCTGGTTGCTGGCGGCGACCGTCGCCGGGTTGTTGCTGACGTACGCGGCTCCGCCCGCGCTGGCGCTAGCGGCCACTGGTAGCGCGCGCTGGCTCGGAACGGCGGCGTGGCTCACGATGGCGTTTTGCTATTGGCCGGCGGTGCGTTTCTTCGGCCGTCCTGCGTACGAGGCCTTCGGCCTTCCCCTGGTGGCGCTATTCTACCTGGCCGCCACCGTGCATTCGGCGTGGGAGTGGTGGCGCGGCGGAGGCGGGCAATGGAAAGGACGCAGCCAGCCGGCCGCTAACTAACATCAGACAAGCCGGAGCGGGAAACGTCTCGCTCCAACTGCGACGCTGGCCGGCCCCTACTCCCGCCGCCAGGCGAACTCGCCATTCACGATCGTGGCTACCGGGCCGCCACGAAACGTTCTTTCATGGAACGGGGAGTTGCGGCTGCGGGAAAACGACTGGTTGACGTCGTAGGTCCAGCTCAGTTCGGTGCTGAAGATGGTGATGTCGGCGGGCGCGCCGGGTCGAAGCGTGCCGCGGCCCAGGCGCAAAATGGATTCGGGGCCGGTGGTGAACAATTCCACCAGGCGAGCCACGGTGATTTTGCCGGAATGAACCAACCGTTCGAGCGCCAGACCGAGCGCCGTTTCGAGACCGATGATGCCGAACGGGCAGCGCTCGAATTCCTGCATTTTTTCGCTACCCGGGTGCGGAGCGTGGTCGGTGGCGATGGCGCTGACGGCGCCGGCGGCAATGCCCTCGACTAAGGCGGCGCGGTCGCGCTCGGAGCGCAGCGGCGGCTTCATCTTGTAACTGCTGTCATAGGCCGCCATGTCTTCGTCAGTCAGCGAAAAGTGATGCGGCGCGGCTTCGCAAGTGACTGGCAGGCCCTGCCGGCGCGCGTAGGCCACCATGGCCACCGCGTTGCGCGTCGAGATGTGGGCCACGTGGTAGCGCGCCCCGGTCAACTCGGCCAGCACCAGGTCGCGGGCCACCATCACGTCTTCCGAAGCGGCGGGGATGCCGCGCAATCCCCAGCGCACCGAGCGGGCGCCTTCGTGCATGTCGCCGCCCGCGCTCAGGTTCAGGTCCTCACAGTGCTGGACGATCGGCAGTTCGTAGGAGCGGGCGAACTCCATGGCGCGGCGCATGACGCGGGCGTTCATCACCGGCAGTCCGTCATCGGAAATGGCCACCGCTCCGGCGGCCTTCATGGCGCCGATGGCGGCCAACTCTTCGCCGGCGCTTCCCTTGGTGATGGCGCCGATGGGGAACACGTTCACCGGCGCCAGCCGCCGTGCGCGCTCCACGATGTAACTGGTGACGGTGGCACTGTCATTCACCGGCTTGGTGTTGGGCATGGCGCAGACGGAAGTGAACCCGCCCGCCGCCGCCGCGCGCGCACCGCTCTCGATGGTTTCGGCGTGTTCGAAGCCCGGCTCGCGAAGGTGGACATGCATGTCGATGAAGCCGGGGGCTACCACCAGTCCGGTGGCATCGAAGACTTCGCCCGACGGCGCGGCAAGATCCGGCGCCACACCGACAATCCGGCCGTCTGAGATGAGCACGTCGGCGATGCAGTCGGTTTCGGAAGCGGGATCGATCACGCGGCCGTTGCGGATGACGATGGGCATGGGCTATCCAATCACCCTTTCCAGCACCGCCATGCGCACCGCGATGCCGTTTTCCACCTGGTTGAGGATCACCGAGCGCTGAAAATCGGCGACTTCGGAGGAGAGCTCGCGGCCGCGGTTGATCGGGCCGGGGTGCATCACGATGGCGTCCGGGCGGGCCAGGTCCAGGTGTTCCAGTTGCAGGCCATAGAAGCGGAAATACTCGCTGGCGGGGAACGAGGCTTCGTGCTGCCGCTCGAGTTGCACGCGCAGCATCATGATCACGTCGGCATCGCGGATGGCGTCGCGAATATCGGTGGTCAGGGTGACGCCGGGGGCCAGTTGCGCCAGTTCGGCCGGCAACAGGGAAGCCGGGCCGCAGAGCACGATCCGCGAACCGAACTTGGCCAGCAGGTGAACGTTCGAGCGCGCCACGCGTGAGTGCGCGATGTCGCCGATGATGGCCACCTTGAGGCCTTCGAGCGACGGGCGCCGGTCGAGAATGGTGCGGGCATCGAGCAGCGCCTGGGTGGGATGCTCGTGCGCGCCGTCGCCGGCGTTGATGATCGGCGTCGGCAGGTGCCGCGCCAGAAAGTGCGGCGCGCCCGAGGCCGCGTGCCGCATCACGATCGCGTCCGGCCGCATGGCGGCCAGCGTATTCAGGGTGTCCACCAGCGATTCGCCCTTGGAGACGCTGGATCCGGCAGCGGTGATCGACACCGCATCGCCGCCCAGCCGCTTGGCGGCGATCTCGAAACTCGTGCGCGTGCGCGTCGAGGCCTCATAAAAGAGGTTGACGATCATCTTGCCGCGCAGCGTGTCGAGTTTCTTCAGCGACTGGCTCTGGATCGGCTGGAAATCCTTGGCGCGCGCCAAAATAGCTTCGATTTCGGCGCGGTCGAGCTCTTCGATTCCGAGCAACCCGGCCGGCATCGCTCAAGCCTCCTGGGCGTCTGCCCGTTCCACCAGGAGGACTTTTTCCATGCCGTCCACCTCCTGGAATTTCACTTCGATGATTTCCGCGTCGCTGGTTTGCACCTGGCGCCCCACGAAGCGAGCCTCAATCGGCAATTCGCGATGGCCGCGGTCGATCAGCACCAGAAGCTGCACGCGCGATGGCCGGCCGTGATCGAACAGCGCATCCAGCGCGGCGCGAACCGTGCGGCCGGTGTACAGGACGTCGTCGGTCAAAATGATGTCCTTGCCCTGCACGGAAAAAGGGATGTCGGTCGAGCTCACCACCGGCTTGATATCGACGGTGGTCAGGTCGTCGCGGTACAGGTTGATGTCCAGGATGCCGGTCGGAACCTTACGGCTCTCCAGCGCCTCGATCTTCCGCGCCAGCCGTTGCGCCAGCGGAACGCCCCGGCGGCGGATGCCGATGAACGCGAGCAGATCGAGGTCCTTGGTCTTCTCGAGCACTTCATGCGCCAGCCGCACCAGCGTCCGGTCGATTTCCGAAGCGCTCATGAGCTGGGCCTTTTCGCGGATGACAGACATATCGGTTCCCAGGACAGGGTACCACGCTGCCCGCCTCGTCGCAGAGTCCTATACTGGTACTCGATGACGACGTTCGTGTGGCTGTGTCGGATCGTGTTTCTTGCCTTCTTGCTGTTTGTGGGCTGGCGTGTTGTACGTAAGCTCCGTGTCCTGCGGGCTCAGCTTGCGGCCTACCGGCGCGGCGACTACCGGGAACAACTGAAGATCGTCGAGGGATTCAGAACCAAGAAATCCGAGCCGCCGCACTACTTGTTCTTTCATGGCTCAGCCTGTTTTCAACTGGGGCGCCTGGAGGAAGCCGAGCGGGCGCTTCGCCGGAGCCTGTCGATGGAAACCAATGCTGCGCTCAGGACTCTCTGCCGGGACGAACTTGGGTTGCTACTCATGGAGCAAGGGCGCTGGGACGAAGCGGCTGCCTGCTTTCGGACGTGCATGGTGGAAGCTCCCAACCGCGGGGGGGGCCATCGCGCTATGGCGGAATTGCTGCTACGGCACGGCGAGCAGTATGCGGCAGCCCTGCACGAGGCGCGAGCGGCCGTGGCGGCCGATCGTTCTAAGAAGGCGGGCCACGGAAAGTTGGCCAAAGAGGATTACGCCTACAACCTGAGTGAGTCGCTCGCCTTTCTCGCCTGGGCCCTGGCCAGGAATTCGGCTGATCCCGACGAAGTCAAGAGCGCACTGAACGAGGCGTTCGCGCTCTGCGGCGAAACTGCCAAGCCGATCCTCGCGAGGCTCCATTTCTGTGCCGGTAATGCGTACGCCGTCCTCGGGAACACAGCCGAAAGCACTCGCCATTTCGAGCGTGCCACCGAGGTCGATCCCCAGGGCAACTACGGCCGGCTCGCTCGGGCCGCGGTGGCAGCGGTCAATCCATCCGCCTGAATCGTTATCCCCGATTCACCCGGGCGAAGGCCGCCGCAGCGGCCTATCGCTTCGGCGCGGTTCCCATAAACGTTGCGATTTCGTCGAGATTCTGGCTGATCCGATCGACCGCCTTACTGATGCGCACAATCGCCTGCACGAGTATGACGACAGCGACAGCCGCCGCGCCGTAGAGGGCCAATATCAGCAAAAACTGTAGTATCATCGCTCCAATCCTAGCGCAGCCACGATGTGCGAGGCGATGGGGGGGGGCCAGGCAGGAGGCGCGGCGTAGAGATCGAGCGCTCTTCAGTTTTCAGAAGGAAATGGCGGGCAAGCGAAAAAGCGTGCCCCACCTACTTCACCGCCAGCCAGGCCAGGAACAAACCGTCCGGCGGCACGTCTTCCCAGTAAGATATGTCGCGGCACTCCACGTGGCGGCAATGGCGCCTTAAGAGGCCCTCGAGTTCCCGCCGGCCGAACCACCGCTCCCATTCGGGCGTCTCCAGGCGTCCTCGTGCGCGGGCGTTTTTGTCGATTACCACGATCCGCCCGCCCGGCTTCACCACGCGGCAGATCTCGCCGACGGCTTTGGCGATTTCGACGGCGTGTTCCAGGCTTTCCGTAGCGTAAGCGGCATCGAACGCGGCGTCGGCAAACGGCAGCTCAGTCATCGAGCCGGCGCACACACGCACGCCCGCCGGCGCGAAACGCAGCATCTCGATCGAAAGGTCCAACCCGCAGATTTCGGCCGCCGGTTCTTCGTCATGCAGAATGCGCGCGAAGCGGCCTTTACCGCAGCCCACGTCGAGCACCCGCAACCCGGCCAGCGCGCCCAGGTGCCGGCGGATCAGCTTCACATGATAGATGCGCGGATCGATGGTCGAGGGAAAGTGCTCCTCGTCGCCGGCGGCCCGGTCGAACGAGGCGCGGATGCGGGCGCGCAGCTCGCCGGTAAGCTGCTCGTCCGGCCGCGAAAACGGATGCCTCCAGTCCAAGCCTCAGGCCCTGGTGAGAAAGATCGGCAGTCCGAGCTTGTGATCGTAAACCGGCCGGAAGCGCTCGGTGTTGTACATGGTGCCGACTTCGACATGCCGCGGACCCAACTTGGGATCGGGAATCGACACCATGGTGTAGCAGCCACTGCTGATGGCCGTCATCAGACCGCTCTTGCCTGCATCGATGGCGTCCATGGCCATGCCGGCGAACGTGTTCGCCACCAAGCGGTCGACGAAGTCGGGGCTGCCGGAGCGCAAATCGTAAGTCAGGTCGCTGACGATGGTTTCCTCTCCGGTGGCCGACTTGATTTCGGTCGACAGGTCTTCGGCCACGCTCATCTTCTTGCGATGCCCGAAGGCGTCGGCCTCGCCGTATTCCTTGACCTTGTAGCCTTCCCACTCCGCGCCCTCGGAGAGAATCACCAACGCGTAGTTGCTGGGGTTGTGCTTCTTGTCGTTCACCAGCATTTCGATCAGCTTCGGCAGACTCACTTTGTATTCGGGGATGCAACAGCGCACCGACGTCACATAAGCGGTATAGAGCGCGGTGTAGCCAGCGTCGCGGCCGAACACGCGGAAGATGCCGATTCGCTCATGCGAACCGACCGTGGTCCGCTGCCGCTCGATGGCATCCATGGCGCGCGAGATGGCGGTCGAAAAGCCGATGCAGTACTCGGTGCTTTGCACGTCGTTGTCCATCGTCTTCGGCACCGCGATGACCTTGACTCCGTGGCGATCCAGTTCGGCCGCGTAGCTGAGCGTATCGTCGCCGCCAATCGCGACCAGGTACTCGATCCCCAGCGCTTCCAGGTTCTCGAGCACCGCCGGCGTAACATCGTACACGGTGGAAGTGACGCCCTTCTTGGTGGTCTCCCGGGAGGAGAAAGTGCGGCGTTCGAGCACTGGCGGCAGCTTCGACATCTTCGACGGGTTGGTCCGCGAGCTGTGCAGGTACGTGCCGCCGGTGCGGTCGATGGTGCGGGTGTTCTCGCGGTTCAACGGCTGAATGTAGCGGCTGCGGCTGGCCGGCTCCTGCAGGTCGACGTGAGTCAGGCCTTCCCAGCCGCGCCGGATGCCGATCACCTCCCATCCGGCTTCACCGGACCGGTAAACCACCGATTTGATGACCGAGTTCAATCCGGGGACGTCGCCACCGCCAGTCAGGATACCGATACGCTTCGCGGGCATGAATGCTCCTTAAGAGAGAAGTTGGTTTCAGATGGAGAAACCTCATTATAGAAGATGGCGCGCATTCAGGCGCGGGGCGGGTTACCGGCCACGTTGCGGTCCCGCGGCGTCTCCACCACGATCTCGCTAAACTCGCTGTTTACCGTTTTGCCGGTGGCGCCCTTTCGCGAGTTGCCGCTGTGGTTCCCCGCCGGTGCAAGTGTTTCTCATACCCCAGATGGTTGGCAAGCTCGGCGTTTGTCACTCACCGCGCCTCCACGCCATGCGAAGATGCAGAATTATGCCTGGATCGCGCAGAACCTTTCTCCGTCTTGCGGGCGGAGCCATCGCGGCACATCGGGGGCTGGCTGACGACTCCCCGTCGCCGCAGGAACTCGCCGGCATGGAAGAGGTGGCATCGGTCTTCATGAGGGCGCATTCGGTGCCAGGACTGTCGGTGGCGGTGGCGCGAGACGGCGAGCCGGTCTACCAGCGCGGCTTCGGATTCGCCGACCGGGACAGGAATGAGAGGGTGACGCCGGCCCACTTGTTCCGCATCGCCAGCGTCTCGAAGCCCATCACATCCGTGACGCTGTTCAGCCTCATGGAAGACCGGCGCCTCACCCTGGAGGACAGCGTCTTCGGCCCGAGGGGCATTCTGGAGAACAGCTTCGGCACGACGCCATACCGGCATTGGGTGGAGGACGTCCGCATCAAACACCTGCTGACGCACACCGGCGGCGGTTGGCAGAACGATGGCACCGACCCTATGTTCCGCAACCCCGAGATGAATCACAAGCAGCTCATCGCGTGGGCCATTAAGAACGTGGCGCTGGAACATCCGCCGGGGGAACGCTATGCCTACTCCAACTTCGGGTTCTGCATCCTGGGACGCGTCATCGAGAGGCTGACCGGGATGACGTACGAGCAGTACGCGCGTGACGCGATTTTGAAGCGGTGCGGCGCGACGGGCATGCGCATCGCCGGCAACACGCTGGCTAATCGCGCGCCGGGTGAAGTGATCTATTACGGCGCCGGAGGGCAGGATCCGTACGGCATGAACGTGCGTCGCATGGATTCGCACGGCGGCTGGCTGGCTACGGCACGGGACCTGGCGCTGTTCGCCAGCCATGTCGACGGGCATTCGGCAAGCCGCAACATCCTGCAGCCCGAGTCGATCCGGGAGATGACTACGGCGAGCTCGGCGAACGCCGGTTATGCGAAGGGCTGGGCGGTGAACCGTGTCCCCAACTGGTGGCACGCGGGAAGTTTGCCCGGCACAACCAGCATCATGGTGCGGACCGCCAGTGGGTTCTGTTGGGCCGCCTTGGCCAACACGCGTGAATCGTCGCGAGACACCGGCAGTGCGATGGACCAGATGATGTGGGATCTGGTGCGCCAAGTGCAGAGCTGGAAGGCATGAAGCCCTGCGTCAATGCAAGACCAGACGGTTTACCGGGCGGAGCGCCCGATGCGGAACACCCACGCGTATTCTCCGGTCTTCGGCCCGGGCAGCTCGATCTTCAGGCCATCGTGGTCGCGATTCCATTTCAGTTTGGTGCCGGAGCCCAATAGTTGCACGCTGGTTACGGCGCCGACGCCGGCGGTAGAATCGTCCGCCAGCGATCGAATGGTGATTTTTCCGTCCGCCGGCCATCCGAGGGCGATGGCATACAGCACGTCGCCTTTCTTTGTGAAGCGAATATCCTGACTCGTGTAGGGTTGGGTAGCCGTGTCGTGGAACGCGCCGCCAATTACCTGGGTGGGGCCCTCGCCGGAGACCGTCCAGGGGCGCGTCCCATAAATGGCTTCGCCGTTGACGGAGAGCCAGCGCCCCATGTCCAGCAGGATCGCCTGCGCCTGTTCGGGAATCGTGCCGTCCGACTTCGGTCCGACATTCAGCAGCAGAGCGCCGTTCTTGCTGACGATATCGACCAATTGCCGAATCAGCGACTCGGGAGAACGGAACGAGTCGTTCTCGATGTATCCCCAGGACTTGATGCTGATGGATGTATCGGTCTGCCACAATAGCGGCCGTGGCTTGTCCATCTGGCCGCGCTCGATATCGAGGACGGCCGCACCCTCCGGGTACGCATTGAACTTGTAGTTGATCGCGGCGGTGGAGCCGCGGCGCGCGGCGTCGTTGTAATAGTACGCCGCAAAGCGCTTCAGGTAAGGCTCGAACTCCTTGGTCTGAATCCACCAGTCGAACCAGACGACCTCCGGATGATAGCGGTCGACAATCTCAGTGGTGCGCGCCAGCCAGTCATCCAGGTATGCCGGGTCGGGGTGGCCATTCCAGTCCGGGTTGTTCTTGTTGGTCACACCGGCGTGTGCCGGGCCGTAGAATGACGCGAAGCGCGGGTCGCGGACGTCGGAGTCGAACTCCCTGCCTCCGTTCATAAAGAAATAATGTTCGGCCCGGTGACTGGAGGCGCCGAAGTGCAGCCCTTCCGCTCGGACAGCCTTCTCGATTTCGCCGACCACGTCGCGACGAGGACCCATCTTCGCCGCACACCAGTCGGACAGATCGGAGTGGTACATGGCGAACCCATCGTGATGCTCGGCCACGGGGATCACGTACCGGGCGCCCGATTTGCGGAATAACTCCGCCCAGGCATGCGGGTCGAACTTCTCGGCCTTGAACTGCGGAATGAGGTCCTTGTACCCGAACTTCGACTGAGGGCCGTATGTGGCGACGTGATGTTGGAACTCCGGGCTGCCCTGCAAATACATCAGACGCGGATACCACTCGCTGCCAAAAGCCGGCACGGAGTAGACGCCCCAGTGGATGAAAATGCCGAACTTTGCGTCTTGATACCAATCCGGAATCTTGTAGCCCTTCAGCGATTCCCAGGTTGGCTGGAACGGCCCGGTACGGCCTGCCGTGTCCACCTCCCGAAGGAGCGCGGTTCGTTTTTCGTCGAATTTGCGGTTGGCCGTCTGCCAGGCCACATCGTCCGCATTCGGGGTCTGCGCGGACACGCAGAGAGCTGCCGAAAGTGCAAGCCAAAAGTGTAGCCGTATCATCCTGTATCTCACCAGTGGCGGGTGCGGATGGTTGCCTCGAAACCGGCCTCACCGCCCAACCATCCGACTGTATCACTGACGCGAAAAGATCGCAACAGTTATCGATTACTGCGTGGCCCAGCGGGGTTGACACCAGGTTTCGTTAGCTATTATCGTTAACTGAAACGCGATATCGATACCATGCGCCGGTCTCGGCTCCCTGGCGGACCGGTACAATGCGACGATGAAGCAGGCATGTCGAACTCATCCGAGCTCTGGCACTATCTCATACTAACCGCGGCAAACGACGATCAGGCGGCGGCCTACGAAGCGCAGATCCGTATGCGCCGTGAGACCGGCCAGTTGACCCAGGTGCGGGACACGCTGGTGGTCGCCGATCCGCACGGGCGCCGCGTGGGCAGCGGCGGGAGCACGCTCGAGTGCCTCCTCGAAGTGCTGCGCCGCGAAGCCGAAGCGGGCCGGAGCACGGCCAACTTCGAGGACGCCGAGAGAGTTCTTCGAGGCTTACGGATTCTGATTGTGCACGCGGGAGGCGACTCACGGCGCCTGCCCGCCTACTCGCCTTGCGGTAAGATTTTCGTTCCTCTCCCCGGCGCTCCCGAATCCGCGCTCACGCCGACTCTGTTCGACCGGCTGGTCCCGGCTTTTCTCGGCCTTCCCGCCGGGCCGCCGGACGCCGGACAGATCGTGGTTGCCTCCGGAGACGCGCTCATTCTTTTCGATCGTTCCGAGGTTGGCTCCCTTCGGGCGGGAATCACGGCGCTCAGTTCCCGGGCGTCCCCCGCCGAGGCGTCGCGTCACGGCGTGCTCTGTCCCAACAGCGATGGCTCGGTCCGCCTCTACCTGCAGAAACCGGACCTGCAACGGCAGGCCCACGCCGGAGCGATTGGCGCGGATGGCCTATCCGCGTTGGACATCGGCCTCATGAGTCTGGACGCCGGTGCCGCTGTGAAACTGCTTGGCTCCTTTTGCGCCGCTCGAGCGGAATCGATGGATGGCCCGGCCGCCATTGGATGGACCCCATCGGGCTGGCAGATCGTACTCACGCACGGGATCGATCTGTATCGCGAGATCTGCTGCGCCCTGGGCACGGACACCACGTTTGAAGAATACCTGCGCACGGTGCGGTCGAGTGGATCGAAGCTCGAAGAGCCCGTGCTGGCCAAGCTGTTCGCGGAACTGCACACCATTCCATTCCATCTTCAGATGCTGCGCCAGTGCAGTTTCCTGCATTTCGGATCGACCAGCCAGTTGATTTCGAGCGGCCTGGAACTGGTTCAGCACGATACAGGCACTCGGCCGTCCGGCACGGTTTTGGCGATCGGGACCGCGACTGACGACGGCGCCGCGATCGACGGCGCAGATTCCTGGGTGGAGGGCTGCCGTCTGCACGCCGCACTGCACCTGGATCGCCGCAACGTGGTAGTCGGCGTGGACGTGTCCGAACCGTTTGCACTCCCGGAAGGAGCCTGTCTCGATCTGTCGCCTGGCGTGAACCGGGAGGGCCGGAAGGCATGGTTCGTCCGGTACTACGGCATCCACGACACCTTCAAGGATTCCGTAGTGGGCGGAGCCACGTTTTGCGGCAAACCGCTGGCGGCGTGGCTGCGGGCCGCCGGCGCGCCGGATTCCGAAATCTGGAGCGGCGACACGCCCGAAGCCGAACGCACGCTCTGGAACGCCAGCGTATTCCCGGCGGAAACCGAGCATGCGGCCTATCCGCGCTGGCGCTGGATGCTCGATATCGACCACGCCACGGACGGGCAGAAGAGAAGCTTCCTGGCCGCGGATCGATACAGTTCCGCCGAGATTGCCGTGCGGGTGGATCGGGATGCCTTTTACCGCCGCCGCGCGGCGATTCGCGCGGACGCGTTCCGGCGGTCTCTCCCCCGCCGCGTGCGAGCCTGATTACAGAACGCCCTCTCTGTGCACTCTCATTTCCGGCTGGAGTGGCTGACCCGGCCCGGTGATTTTCCACCGAGGAATCTATTCAGTCTGCCTGGCCAGGCCGATCCGGCACCCGGCGAAGCCATAGTAAGCGATGAATGCGTAGCAGACCAGCGGAACCAGCATGGCCATCGCCATGCTATGGGTTGTCTGCGACACCAGTCCCATCAACGGCGTGAAAACGGCGCCGCCGACGATCGCCATCACGATCAAAGAGCCGCCGATCTTGGTGTTCGGCCCCAGGCCTTTGAGACCTAGCGCGAAAATGGTCGGGAACATGAGCGACATGAAGAAACTGGTCAGGAAGATGGCCCAGAGTCCAATCCACCCGGGAAACTCGACCCCGATGGCTACCAGCAGCACATTGATCACGCTGTACGAGCCCATCAACACGTTCGGACGAACGAACTTCATGAACCAGGTCGCCGAGAAGCGCCCCACGCCGAAAGCCACCAGCGTTCCGCTCAGGAAGTAGCCGGCGACCTTCTCCGGTTGATGCGTGTAATCCTGCACGTACTGGATGAAGTAGCTCCAGGTGCCCACCTGCGCGCCGACATAGAAAAACTGCGCAATCACGGCCAGGACGAAATGCGGATGGCGGAACAGGTCGCGGAACCGGCCATGTTCCGTCGCGGCATGCGAGGTGGTTTCCCCGGCCACCTTCGGAAATCGGGTGCGAATAATCAGGAGCGCCCACAGGAACACAACCGACCCCAGTACCAGGTATGGCGTGATGACGCGCAGCGTTTCATGGTGCAGGTACGGCTGCCATGTGCCGCTCGTCTTCATGACCGCAACCTGCGCCGGCTTCAGTTCAATGCCCGAGAAAATGAACACGGTGCCGATGAGTGCGCCGCTAATCGCGCCGAACGGGTTGAACGCCTGCGCGAAATTCAGCCGCCGTTCCGAGCTTACCGGGTCGCCCAACTGGGAGACGAACGAGTTGGCGCCGGTCTCCAGGAAGGCCAGTCCGCTGGCGATCACGAACAGAGCCATCAGAAAGAACCCATACTGTCCGACGATCGCCGCCGGCCAGAACAGCCAGGTGCCGCAAGCAAAGAGAAACAGGCCGGTGACCAGTCCCGTTTTGTAACCGAAGCGGCGCATCACCAGCGCCGCGGGCATGGACAGCAGGAAATACCCCATGTAAAACGCCGACTGCACGAGGCCTGCCTTGAAGCGGGTGATCTCGAACGACTTCATGAACTGCCGGATGAGGACATCGTTGAGGTTGTTGGGGATTCCCCAGAAAAAAAACAGCGCCGTGACCAGCACGAACGGCACCAGATTCTCGCGTGCGAACAGCCTGTGACTGGTCGGCTGGCCGTCGAAGGCGTGGTTCGTCTCGGGAAGGGCGCTCAGATCCATGTCACCACCTGTGGGAAGACCTTATGGTACTCGCCCGTGAAGCGGCGCGCCAGTCGAATCCGCATCGCGGGTCTGCTTCGCGCAACGAGAACCATTATATCGGTACAGTAAGCGAAACCAAAGACCGCGGCCGCAATCGAATGTCCGGCTCGATCAAGCCTAGCTCCCTTATATGTAGCGCTAGAGCTATGGCACGCGACTACCAGCCGGCGGGAGTGCGAACGGCTGACTCAGGCTTTGCGCCGGCTGGATTCGCGCACCACCAGTTGTGGCGAAAACAAAATACGCCGTGGCACGATGGACCCTTTCGTCCTCATCGCATCCATCAGCAGCTCCGCGGCCGTCTGGCCAATCAGGCTGCTGCTCTGGTCGATGGTGGACAGCGGCACCCGGAGGAGGTCGGAATAGTGCACATTCCCGGCGCCGATCACCGCGACGTCCTGCGGAACCTTGAGACCCGCTTCCAGAATGGCTTTAATCGCCCCGGCGGCCACCGGGTCGTTGTAGCAGAAAACGCCGTCCGGGCGAGGTTCTAGCGCAAGCAAGCGCCGCATGGCGCTATATCCGGCGGAGTCCTCATATTCGCCGCCGCTGGTGTATTCAGTCGAAGCCGCGAGCCCATGGCTCTCCAGAGCGCGGCGATACCCGCACAATCGCCCCGTTCCGGTCGAGATAGCCGGTCCCCGAATGTGCGCAACGCGCGTGCATCCCTGCTCAATCAGATGCGAGGTCGCCAGATAGCCGATTTCCTCGTTGTCGACGCCAACGTAATTCGCATTCAGCCCTGCAATCGTGCGGTCAATCAGCACGTACCGTGCGCTGGCCGCCAGCGCCTCCATAAACTGCGGGCTGGCCCGGTCGGCGGCGGACGCGATGATCAGTCCGTCGACGCTACGCCCAATGAGCGACCGGATCTGCTGCAGTTCCCTATCCAGACGCTCACCGGAGTTCGAGATGAGGATCTGGTATCCCTGTGGTTCCAGTTCGTCTCCGACACCTTTAGCAACCTCCGCAAAAAAGGAGTGCATCATGTCGGGAACAATCAATCCGATCAGGAAGGTGCGGCGGCTGGCCAAGCCGCGCGCAGTCAGATTCGGCTGGTACTTCAGTTCTCGCGCGCGCCGCAGAACCCGATGGCGCGTTTCCTCGGCGACGTCACTGTGATTCCGTAACGCCTTGGACACCGTCATCAGCGAGACGCCGAGATCCGCGGCGATGTCTTTCATTCGAACGGACACGTAAGATCTTCCAGGCTAGCACTTGTTGCCGGCAACACCGCTCTTGGCAACACCGCTCTTGACCTTGACAGACCTTGATTGTAGCGCTATAGTCGGGCTTCAAAGGGGAACCGATGTCAGAAAAAATATACCTGATCGCCAATGGCGATCTGCGTCTCTCGGCAAACCAGAACTGCTGGGCCGCACAACAGAAGGTCGAGGAGGCCGTCATGGCCGCAGTCCGGGCCGAGGGACGGGAGGTCACGCGGGGCCACCCGTACGACCCTCGGTTGAAGCATGGCTTTATTGGCAGCCAGAAGCAGGGGATCGAGGTATTCCAGAACATCCCGCCACAGGCGAGCCTGATTGTCTGCGAGGCTGTGTGGCAGTACAGCCACCAGGTTCTGATTGGACTCGCGTCGCACAAAGGACCGATTCTGACCGTCGCCAACTGGAGCGGCGAATGGCCCGGGCTGGTGGGCATGCTCAATCTGAACGCTTGCATGACGAAGGCCGGTATTCCGTTCAGCACCCTTTGGAGCCTCGATTTCAAGGATGAGTTCTTCCTGAGTGGACTGCGCAAGTGGCTGTCCGGCGAGACCGTGGTTCATGATCTCAGCCACGTGCACCCATTGAAGGATCTGCAGCTCCCGGAAAAGGCTGCCCAGGCGGGCGAGGAACTGGCCGGCCAGTTGCGCCGCCAGAAGGCCATCCTCGGCGTCTTCGACGAGGGCTGCATGGGAATGTACAACGGCATCATCGAGGATTGCTTCCTGCTGCCGCTGGGCGTTGGCAAAGAAAGACTGAGCCAGTCGGCGCTATATGCCGAGATGCTGGCCACCCCGGATGCCGAGGCGCGGGCCGTGCGCGCCTGGCTGGATTCGAGCGGAATGCGTTTCCTGACCGGTTCCAATCCCGAGACCGATCTGACCGACGCGCAGATTCTCGATCAGTGCAAGATGTACATCTCTGCGTTGCGCATCGCGGACGATTTTGGCTGCGACGCGATTGGCATCCAGTACCAGCAGGGACTGAAGGACCTGTGTCCGGCTTCCGACTTAGCCGAAGGTCTATTGAATAACTCCGACCGGCCGCCGGTGCGCGCCCGCGGAAACGGGCGGGTCTTACAGGAAGGCCAGCCGCTTCCGCACTTCAACGAGGTGGACGAGTGCGCCGGTCTGGATGCACTGATCACCAATCGCGTGTGGCGCCATCTGGGGTTTGCTCCGGAGACCACTTTGCACGACGTTCGCTATGGCGAAGAGTTCCAGGTCAACGGCCGGAACGAGTTCGTCTGGGTGTTCGAGATTTCCGGCGCCGTGCCGCCCGCCCACCTCATCGGCGGCTATGCCGGAGCGGTGAGCGAGCGGCAGCCTGCCATGTATTTCCGCCTCGGCGGAGGAACCGTCAAGGGCGTGAGCAAGCCAGGTGAAATCGTCTGGAGCCGTGTTTACCTCGAGGCCGGCGCCCTGAAGGTGGACATCGGCCGCGGCCGTGTGGTGGAGTTGCCGCAGGAAGAAACCGAACGCCGCTGGAACATCACCACGCCGCAGTGGCCAATGATGCATGCCGTCCTGTACGGTGTGGGCCGCGATCAGTTGATGGCGCAGCACAAATCGAATCACATCCAGGTCGCCTATGGACCCGATGCCGCGGGCGCGAGTCACGCGCTGGCCGTCAAGGCCGCCATGTTTCAGGCTCTCGGGCTCGCCGTGAACGTCTGCGGCACGAATACCGGGCTCTGAATCAATCGCCGTGGCGGATGCCGCACTTACTCTACGGAAGCTTCTAATTGCCTCCGTGCTGGCTGCGGGAGACGTGGTGGGCCAAACGGCACGACAAGATACTGGAGCAGATTCACTCCATGGTCTCCTCAGTCGCGCCAGCTTAAGAACGCGACGGGAAGACTCCCTGCATGGCGATACAGAAGTTCAATGCCAGGTACGGTTGCAGATTATTGTGCGGAAAACTGCTGCCCGCGATAGAAAGAGCGTTGGGACTCATTGCGACGTTTTGGGTGCCCGAGGGAGCGTATAGAACACCGTGGCCCTTCAGTGCCGCACCCCAGGCGTTGCCACCGGGACCGGCAAGGCCACTGGATCCGGAGGCCAACGCGGTATGGGCGTGCGCCGGCATCTCGGTTTGGAGAAGGGTGACCGTTTGCTCTCCGCCGGCCTCGCCAAGATCTCGCAGGCTGAGCCCGGGACCTTGTCCCCAATGCATCGGCGCCGATCCCTGGAAGTTGGGAAGCCCGAAATTGCTTTTGCCGTCGCCGCCGTAGGTGGTTCCGAGAAGGGAAAAGAGCGCCGTGTTCTGGGTGATAGGAATGAGCTGGCCGTCGCAGACGGCCCAGCCAGTGGGGGGAAAGTTGAAGGGGAAAATTCGAATTTCAGCTACAAATGGGTTGGCCATATCGCTAGATCCTTTCTCGTCAATCCTGACTTGGGAAGATACCCTGTAGCGCAATGCAGAAGTTCAACACCAGGAATGGCGACATGTTCAGATGTGGCTGGCTGCCACCGGTTGCGCCGATGGATGCTGCGGTCATAGGCGTACCGGCAGTTGCATTGAACGGGTTGGCGGGATTCGAGCACCACAAGTTGTTGGCCGGAGTTGCGGAACTCGCCGCGGTAGTGGTTCCGACCGGCGTGTGGGCGTGCGCAGGCACCTCGCTGATGATCAGAGTGTGGGCTTGCTCGCCGCCCATCTCGCCAAGAACTAACGCGCCGCCAAAGTGCACGGGCACAAGCCCCTGAAGATTGGGCAATCTGAAGTTCACTTGCCCATCTCCGCCGTAGGTTGTGCCCACGAGCGCGAAAAGCGCCTGGTTCTGATTAATAGCCATAAGCTGCCCATCGCAGAACGCCCACCCCTTGGGCGGAAAATTGAACGACATGATCTTAATCTCCGACAAAAACGGTTCCGACATTGTGTTTCTCTCCCTGAAATCTCATTGTGAGGGGAAAACGCCGAATAACGACAGGATGAAACTCACCGCCAGAAAAGGGATCATGTTGTCGTGCGGCTGCGACCCGCCGGCCGAACCGATGGCGGCTGCCGCCATATCGAGGTTTGGCGCGACGTTGGAAAACTGGTCGAGCGGAGACTGCGCCCAGACGTTTCCTGCCGGGCTAGCCTGCGAGCCGTTCGAGGCATACGCCAGTGGCACGTGAGAGTGATTGGGTATTTGCGACGGTGTCAAGGCTACGGTCTCCGCTCCACCGGTCTGCGCCAATGTGAAGCCCGAGCCTGCGTGAATGGGAACACGGCTTTGCAGGTTCGGCAGCGCGAACGTGCTCTGCCCGTCGCCGCCGTAGGTTGTGCCGATCAATTGAAACAGGGCGGTGTAGTCGCTGATAGCTAAGACGCTGCCGTCGCAGAAAGCCCAACCAGCGGGCGCGAAATTACCGCCGAACATTCGAATCTCCCCGATATACGGCGAAGACATGGTCTGTTCCTCCCAATTCCGGTTTTTGGGCCGCGCGATGAGGTTTCCTGACCCGCGATGGTCCGAGTCAGTATACCACCGGCTCATCTACAGTCTCAAGCGTCAGTTTTGGCGTCAGTTTTGGCCGGGCTGGGCCTGGCTTTCCGACAGGCTGAGGCAGGCCAAATAGTCTATGACTGGCTGACCGTCATTGCACCGGGCGAGCGCTCCAGCAGAAGCTGAAAACCATCCTGTGCGGCGACACAAAACCCCAGCCTCTCAAACAGTTGCCGGGAAGGGTTGAAGTCTTCGACATATATGCCAACGGTTTTGCCCGTCCGGTCAGCCTCGGTAAGGACTTCGCGCAGCACCGCCGAGCCGATGCCCGAATTCCGGCAGGCAGGGGCTACGGTGATATCAAGGATGTGGATCTCGCGCTCGCCGCGATCGAGGTAGATGCGGCCGGCGGGACGATCGGCGACCAAAATGATCTGGTGCGCCGCAGCGGGGTGCGTTTCGGCGTAACCGCGCAACTGCGCGGCGAACTGCATCTCGACAAACGCCCGTTTCTGCGACGCCGTCCAGGGAACCATGGCCATCTCGGCCTCGCGCGTGGCGGCGTACAACGCCAGCAGAAACGGCCGGTCGGCGTCACCTGCATCGCGTAGGGTGATGTCGCAAGGTTTCATGGCCTGGCGCGGCGGACGCGGTTGAAAATCACTTCGTACAGCATGCCCTCGCCGTCCGGCCCGAGGGGAACGGCGAACAGATCGCGCGGGCCCAGGGTGGGATGTTCGAAGCGCCAGATGCGCTGCGCCAGCACCGGCTCGCGGGGGCCGCGAAAGGTGAGGGAGAACTGTTCGAGCCTCGGCGACTCGCGTTTTTCGTTTACTTCGATCAACTTCAAAACCACCGGCGCGCCGAAGGCATCCTGCACCTCGAAAACGCCGTTCAGTAAGTCGCGGAAAATCTGGCAGTTCAAATCATCCAAGCCGGGCATGGCGCTCCATTTCAATATACACACTGTCGGCGGAAATGACGGAGAACCCCAGGCGGCGGTAGAGGCGAATCGCCGGGTTTCCACGATGAACGGTGAGCCGCAAGGGAACCGAACGGGCGCTGGTTTCACGAATCAGGCCGAGGATTGCCTGTGTACCCAAGCCGTGGCCCCGATGCTCCGGCAACAGGGCGATATCGATCAGGCGGACTTCGGACGGGCCTCGGGCCACGATCATAAAACCAGCGGGGACGCCGCCGGCCAGGAGCACCGAATGTTCGGCCTGTTCATAGGCAGCGGCGTACGACTGGCATCGCGCGCGATACTGCATTCGCAGGAAGGCTTCCTGTTGCGCGGGTGGCCATCTGAACGCGGCGATTTCCTGTTCGCGAGTGCTCGCGTAGACTCTCCACAGAAAATCCCGGTCGTCCGGCGAGACCGGCCGCGCGGAGAGTTGAACCGGGTCGGACATGGGCGATCTACGAGGGTAGCAAGCCGGCGGGCGGCCGGCAAATATACTGGAATCCGCTACAATCAGGCTGCATGGAAAAGGCAGTCCTGCAATTCCGGGTGCTGGGCCGACCGGTTCTGATCGATATCGAACCGTTGCCGCCGATGGCGCGTCTGGATGAAGTGCTGCCCGCGCTGAGAGCGCTCGACGACCAGTTAATGGCGATTGCCGTTGGGGCCAACGGCCGGCCCGTGTCCTGCGCCCGCGGATGTTCGGCGTGCTGCCGCATTCAGCCGGTACCTGTGACTCCCGCCGAGGCTTACGGACTGCTTCGGTTAGTGGAGGATCTGCCGGAGCCCAACCGGGGGCGGATTCTTTCGCGATTTGCCGAGCGGCAAGCGCGGCTCACGTCGGCCGGTCTCGCGGACGCGTATCTCGAAGGCCGCCGAGCCGGGAGTCAAGAGGACGCCCAGGCCAACGTGAAAGCCTACCTCGATCTTCGTCTCGCCTGCCCTTTTCTCGAAGACGACGATTCGTGTGGGATCTATCAAGACCGCCCGTTTGTCTGTCGCGAATACTGTGTGACTTCGGATCCGAAGTTGTGCGAGAATCCGCTGGAGTTGCCCGTCGAGACCGTGCCAATGCTAGCTTCGCTTGCCGCGGCGAGTATGGAAGCAGCGGCCGAAGTCTCGGGGCACCAACGCTACACCATACCACTCACGCTCGCCTTGGCATTCGCTACCGAGCATCGCGAGGAACTCGAGCGAACTTACTCGGGGGTGGAGATTCTGAATCGATCCATGCGATCCGCAATGTCGGCGGCGCATCGGAGCACATCTTCGCTTTAGCCGGCGCACCATGCCGGGAGCCGCCTCTTACGACAGTTGTTCGTGGACATGGCGCGCCGCATCGCAGTCCTGCCGGTACCACCGGATAGCCTGCGGCAGGGGAAGCAAAGCGGGCAAAGGAAGGGAATGGGCGGACGGGCGTCTGAGCAACTGCCTGAATATGAGGCGCTTGCGGTTCTTCCGTGCCCGGAAGAGCCAGCGTCGATCCCTGCTGGGCCGCCGGAGTCGTTCGGGATGGGAAAATCGGAGAAACAGCTCTGAAGAATGCGGTGGGATGTATAATCGGACACTGGGCCAGGATGGCAAGGTGCAAATCCTGATTTAGCGCCTGATCGGAGTGAAGCCGTATGAATTCTGACCATTCCAGAAACGCCAAAGGTACACTCGCCAGGACTCGGATGCGCAAACTTGCGCCGCTGCTGATATTGATTCCGTTGGGTGCATGGCTGACCATCTGCCACCCCGTGCAGATCTTCGCTCAAGACGAGCAGGCAAAGCTGTACCTTGCCCGCGAGACGCGCGTGGACACGCACTATCGCGCAGGTTTGTCCCGCCTGGCGGCGCCGCTTTCACTCGCCTCCGAAGACTTCGACGGCGACGGCATCCAGGATCTGGCGGTTGGACTGGCGATACCAGCGGGCGGGACGATCGCGATCCATCGCGGAAATCTGGACGCGTTCGCTCCGCAGAGCGAAGCGAGCTTCCTGGCGATCGGGCGCGGCGAGTTTCCGTCCCCGTATCTGCCGGATGCGCAGCTTGTCCAGATCCCGGGCCGGCCAGACTTCCTGGTTGCCGGCGATTTCTTCGGGCTGGATGGACCGGGCATGGTTGCGGCCACGCGGGGCGGGTCGGCTTTGTATGTGCTGGCGCGCGGCGCCTCGGGAAGTACCGAGCTGCTGCAATCGATCGATGTGGGTGGCGCGATCACGGCTCTCGGCGCGCACCGGCTGCAAAACGGGAAATACGCCGACTTGCTTGTAGGCGCGCACAATAACAACGGATCGCGATTATTCATCTATCGCGGGTCGCCCGCCGGACTTTCGCAGGTGGCGGCTTTTCCCCTGAGCGCCGATGCGACTTCTTTTGCATTCGGCGATCTGGATGGCGACGGGTTGCCCGATGTGTTGATTCTGGCGGGCGGGAAGGTTTCGATTCTGCATGGCGGCAGCCGCACGATCGACTCCGTGGAAGTGCCGTACCAAGTGGCGGCCGCGGACGTGGGAAGATTTGTTTTCGACCGCGATCCCCTGCCCCAGATCGCGCTGCTGGCGACCGACGGAACCTTGCAGATGCTGGCGCACGGTGTACCCGATCAGCGGCCGTACACGGCGGACGAAATACTGGCACGGCGGCAAGCGAATCTCCGCAATCCGCGAGTTCCGCAAGCGCAGCGCACCGTCGTGTGGCAGGAAATCGAAAGCTATCCACAGGTAGGAGCCCCCGACAGCGCGGGCCGCGCTCCGCTGATGTTCCGCACCCGCATTTCGAGCAATGGCGCGGACGATGTCCTGCTGCTCAACGCGGCGCGGATGTCGGTGGTGGCGCATTCGGATCGAAATCCGGCGAGCGGCATTGTAATCGGCCGCGCGGATCTTGGGGTGGATGCCGTGGCCGCGCTGCCGGCGCGGGTGAATATCGACGGGCGGCCAGGAGTGGTATTTCTGGCGCGCGGCGATACGGTGCCGCACGCGATGATGCCGCTGCCGGATCCGACGTTTACCGTCAATACCGCCGCCGACACGGTGGATGCAAATCCCGGTGATGGCGTTTGCGCCGACGCGACCGGTCACTGCAGCCTGCGCGCGGCCATCATGGAAGCCAATGCGTTGCCCGGAACAGACACCATCATGATCCCGGCGGGCACCTATACCTTGACGATTGCACGCTCCGGCAATCCAGTCTACGACGCCAGAACCGGAACTCTGGACGTTACGGATTCGGTAAACATAATCGGCAACGGGCAGGCCACCACGATCATTCAGGGCGGGACGGTCGGCGTGAATCCGGGACCGGCGAACGGGGTCGACAAGGTGTTTTCCTTCAATCAGGACATCGCTTCGATGACCGATGCTACGGTGAGCATCTCCAACCTGACGATCCAGAATGGGTACAACCGCGGCAATACCAGCCTTTACGACGGTTGGGGTGGGGCTTTCGATTTCGATACAGGAGAAAGCGGAAATTCCAGTCTGACCTTGACGAATGTCACCTTAAATAACAACACCCTGACGGATGGAGAGGGCGGCGGATTCGCCGTCTTCAACACAAACGGCGGAGCGGGAACGGCGACGTTCAACAGTTGCATTGTGGAAAACAATGTGGCTGCGCCCAGTTCAACGGGCGACGTGGGGAACGGTGGCGGCGCCTATGTGGCGACTTCGACTCCGGCGCCTGCCACAGTGGTAATGACCTCCTCACAAGTAATCAACAACCAGGCCAAGGCCAACGCTGGGTTCAACCCGAATGGCGGCGCGTTCGAAGTACTCGGCAACCTGACATTACACGGCACCACGGTCTCCGGCAACACGACAGCGGGGGTGGGCGGCGGAATTGAATACACGGACGGCAACTCTCTGACGCTCGACCAAGGCACGATTATCAGCGGTAACACATCCACCGGCGAAGGCGGCGGGATATGGTTCACCTCAAACAGCGGCAAAGCAGGGAATCTGTCCAAGGTTTCGATCACTGGGAACTCCGCGAAAGACGGCGGCGGAATCTACATACTGAGCGGCAATCTGGCGCCCTTTACCATGCAATATAGCCGCATCGAAGGCAATAGCGCGACTGGCGGCGCAGGCACAGGAGGCAATTTCAGCCAGCCAACCCCGGTGCAACCGACGCCGGGAACGATCAACATAACCGACAACTGGTGGGGCACCAATGCGCCGCTCGGCACGTTCGAGCTCGGGTCCGGCAACACGACCACCTACGATCCCTTCATCGTCCTGACGCACACCGCCAATCCGCAGAAGATTCACATCAATCAGAGCACCACCCTTACCGCCAACATGAGCCTGGACGATCACGGCAGTGGGGCGGCTCTGTCGGGCAATCTGAACGAAATCATTGGCCTCCCCGTCACTTTCGATAACCCCACGTTGGGAACCATTCCGCAGGCGCAGCCGGAAATCCTCAACGCCGGAGCGCAGGCTACGGCGACTTTCAACGCCGGCAACACCGCGGGATTTGGCTCGGCGCACGCGACAGTGGATCAGGCCGTGGTCGCGGCGAACTCGAATTTGATCGCCAGCGCGACCGAAACAGGGACTACCGCCACGATCACCACGGTTGGAGCGCACGGGTTCAGCGCCGGTGAGTACCTAAAGATCTCCGGCGTTGGCGTAAGCGGGTACGACACGTCCGCCGGACAGTTCGTCGCCGTGGCGTCGACTCCAACCGTCACGACCTTTACTTATACCGCCGGCGCTTCCGGCCTGGCGGCTTCGAGCGGCGGTCTAGCCAACGCGGGGATCCTCATCTTGCAGCCGCCCTCGATCGCCAAGAGCTTCTATCCGACGACCGTGGCGACGACTGGTGCGGGCGGGACTACTGCGAGCGCCATCACATTCAGCATCACCAACGGAAACGTAGTTCCCATCGATGCGAGCTTCGCCGATAATCTCCCCACCAACGTGGGAACCTCGCCAGGCAGCCTGGTGGTAGCCTCCACGCCCAGCGTGGTCAACAACTGCGGAGGGTCGGTTACGGCGACTGCCGGAGCCGGCAGCATCAGTTTCAGCAACACGACTTTGCCCGTCGGGACCTGCACGATTCAGGTAAACGTACAGAGCTCGGTCGACAATACTTACTCCAACGGCGTCACCATCGATTCGACGGACGCGGGCAACGGCAATACCTCGTCGGCAACTCTGACGGTCATCGCACCGCCCGGTATCCTGAAAGCTTTCGCTCCGACCACGATTCCCTACGGCGCCACGTCATTGCTGACCTTTACCATCAGCAGCGCCAACGTTAATCTGACCCTGGACGGGGTTGCGTTCACGGATAATCTGCCGTCCGGCCTGATCGTGGCAACACCGAACAATTTGAACAGCACCTGCAGCGGAACGGCCACTGCTACGGCTGGCTCCAGTTCGGCGAGCCTGTCGGGGGCGACGCTGGCTCCCGGGGCTTCGTGCACGGTTTCCCTGAACGTGCAAGGCTCGACAGTGGGCCTCAAAAACAACAGCGTGGTTGTCACCTCATCCAACGCGGGCGCGGGCAACACCTCGACCGCCAGCATCACGGTAGCATCGCCGCCGAGCATCAGCAAGTCGTTCGGCGCGTCGAGCATCGCACTGGGCGCTACCACCAGCCTGAGCTTCACCCTGTCAAACCCTAACGGCACCACCACGCTGAGCGGCATCGGCTTCACCGATACGCTGCCCAGCGGCCTCAAGATAGCCTCGCCCTCCAACGGGCTGACGGGATCCTGCGGCGGCGGCACCATCACAGCCACCCCAGGTAGCGGCTCGATCAGCCTTTCGGGCGCGACGTTGGCAAGCGTCGGCAGTTGCACGTTCTCGGTCAATGTCACCGGCACCGCGGCGGGAACGCAAAACAACGTCACCTCGGCGGTAACGTCGAACGAGGGCGGCACGGGCAATACGGCATCGGCCAGCATCAACGTGGAAGCGCCGCCCCAGATCTCGAAATCGTTCGGCGCCGCTACGATCGGTTTAAACGCATCCACTAACCTGACGTTTACGATCACCAACCCGGCCGGCAATCCCGCTTCCCTAACCGGTGTCGGCTTCACCGACACGCTGCCCACCGGGCTGACCGTGACCAGCGCCACCACTGCGACGTGTGGCGGCACCTTGACGGTAACCGCACCGGTCACCATCTCACTCGCCGGCGCGACCGTCGCGACGGGCACTCCGTGTACGTTCAGCGTCACGGTGACCGGCGCCACGGCGGGCAGCTATACCAACACCACCGGGAACGTGACTTCCAGCGACGGCGGCACGGGCTCTACGGCATCGGCCAACCTGACTGTGGCGTCCCCGCCGTCGATTTCCAAGGGCTTCAGCCCGAACTCGATTCCGGTCGGCGGGACGAGCACCTTGACGTTCAACGTCACAAACCCCAACTCCAGCCTGGCCCTGAGCGGAGTGGCATTCACGGATACCTTACCGAGCGGAATGGTCGTGGCGTCGACTCCCGGTGCGACCAACACATGCGGCGGCGCCGTCACGGCTAATGGCGGCGCCAGCTCCGTGAGCCTCGCCAGCGGCTCGATTCCGGCCAGCGGATCGTGCGCCGTTTCGGTCAGCGTGCAGGGCATCATCACGGGCACATTAAACAACAGCGTGCAGGTCACTTCCTCGAACGCCGGCACGGGAAACACTTCGAACGCCAGTCTGGTGGTAGAGGGACCGCCCTCGATCTCGAAATCGTTCGGCGCCGCTACGATCGGTTTGAACGCATCCACTAACCTGACGTTTACTATCACCAATCCGGCCGGCAATCCGGCGACCCTGACAGGGGTCGGCTTCACCGACACGCTTCCTACCGGGCTGACCGTAACTACCGCCACCAGTGCTGTCTGCGGCGGAACCCTTACGGTGACCGCACCGGGCGCCATCCAACTTGCCAACGCGACCGTTGTGACGGGCACTCCTTGTCAGTTCAGCGTCTCGGTGACCGGCGCCACGGCGGGCAGCTATACCAACACCACCGGGAACGTGACTTCGAGCAACGGCGGTACGGGCAATACGGCGAACGCCAGTCTGACGGTCGAAGCGCCGCCCTCGATTTCGAAATCGTTCGGCGCCAGCGCCATCGGGCTGAACGCGTCGACCAATTTGAGCTTCACCATCACCAACCCGGCCGGCAATCCCACGATCCTAACCGGAGTCGGCTTCACCGACACGCTGCCCACCGGGCTGACCGTGACCAGCGCCACCAGCTCGATTTGCGGCGGCACCTTGACGGTAACCGCACCGGTCAGCATCGCACTTTCCGGCGCGACCGTCGCGACGGGCACTCCGTGTACATTCAACGTCTCGGTAACCGGCGCCGCATCGGGCAGCTATACCAACACCACCGGGAGCGTGACTTCGACCAACGGCGGAACCGGCAACACGGCATCGGCGAGCGTGACGGTAGGTTCGGCGCCGGGCATCACGAAAGCATTCGGCGCATCGACGATTCCCCTGAACGGAACGACAACCCTGACTTTCGCGATCACCAACCCTAACCCGAGCTTCTCGCTCACCGGCGTAGCGTTTACCGATAGTATGCCGAGCGGATTGACGGTCGGTTCCACGCCGAATCTCAATAACACTTGCGGCGGTACGGCGACGGCCACGGCGGGCGCCACCTCGGCGAGCCTCTCGGGCGGCACGATTGCCGGGGGCGGTTCGTGCACGGTTTCCCTGAACGTGCAAGGCACGCCAGCGGGCGTGAAGAACAACAGCGTGCAGGTCACTTCGACCAATGCGGGCACGGGCAACACCTCGACCGCTAGCATCACGGTAGTGTCGCCGCCATCGCTGAGCAAAGCTTTCGGCGCGTCGAGCACCGCACTGAACGGATCGACATTGCTGACCTTCTCCATTCAGAACAACAACGCGACACAGTCGCTGAGCGGCATCGGCTTCACCGACACTCTGCCGGCGGGGCTGCTGGTTGCGACGCCCAACGGCCTGTCGGGCTCCTGCGCCGGCGGAACGATCACCGCCGCAGCGGGCACTGGCGCGATTAGCTTGAGCGGCGCGACTTTGGCGGCGAGCGGATCCTGCAGCTTCTCGGTAAGTGTGACGGGAATCGCCGGCGGCCAGCAGAACAACACGACCAGCCCGGTGACCTCGAACGAGGGCGGCACGGGCAACGCGGCGTCGGCGTCTGTAACGGTGGTCGCTCCGCCGTCGATCGCGAAGGCCTTCGGCATTGGATCGATCGCGCTGAGCGGCAGCACCACGCTCACTTTTACGATCGTCAGCCCAGCGGCGAACACGGTAACGGAAACCGGAGTGGCGTTCAGCGACAGCTTCCCGGCCGGCCTAGTGGTCAGTTCCAGTCCGGGTCTGACGAACACCTGCGGCGGGACGGCGGCGGCCACGGCGGGCGCGACGTCGGTTAGCCTGACGGGCGGCACCATAGCCGTCAACTCGCAGTGCCAGGTCAGCGTGTCGGTTACGGGGACAACCGCCGGCATCAAGAACAACACCACGAGCAACGTGACTTCGACCAACGGCGGAACCGGCAACACGGCATCGGCGAGCGTGACGGTAGGGCCGGCCCCGACAACTGTGACCATCTTGTCGTCAACTGTCGCCAACGGAACGTACGGAATCGGCGCCGTCATCCCGATTACAGTGACTTTCAGCGGAGCCGTGAACGTGACTGGAACTCCCCAGCTCGCGCTCAACTCGGGAGGGATCGCGAACTACACCTCCGGTAGCGGAACCACCACGTTGACGTTCACCTACGTGGTCGCCGCGGGGCAGAACAGCGCCCATCTTGACGCCAGTTCGTCCTCGGCTCTCACGCTGAATGGAGGGACCATCACGGATTTGAGCGCAACCAGCGCCGTGCTGACGCTGCCGATCGGCGCCACCAGCGGTTCGCTCTTCGCCAATAAGAACATCGCCATCGATACGGTTTCGCCGACGGTGGTTTCTTACTCGGTGCTGTGGGGCACCGAGAGTTACAACGTAATCGGAACGGTGCGCAATCGGTTGCCATGGCAGATCACGGGGATACAGGTGGTCTTCTCGAAGCCGATTACGACCGGGAACGTCAATAGCCTCACGGGGATTCCCGTGACCGCGTTCGCGGGCCTGGGCACCAATACGCTGACCTGGACGATCAGCCCGGAGAGTCTGGGCTCCTTCGCGACGCAACTGGCGGGCAGCGGGGCCAACGCCCTGAAGGACGCGTCCGGCAATTCGCTGGCTGGCGGCGTGGGGTTCTCCCAGAATCTCAAGATTCTGTGGGGCGATTTTAGCGATGATGGGTACGTGAATGCGACGGACATCTTGCAGGTGAATAGTGCGATCTCGCAGGCGTACAATATCTTCGCGGACATGAACGGCGATGGAGTGGTCAGTATCGCGGACGTGCAGGTTGTACGATCGCGTGCCGGAACGACGCTGCCATAACTGGGTGGCAATGGATGCGCATGGAAAACAAACAGGAGGAATCATGAACCGCAACGGCCTACGCAGGACTTTTGTTCTTTTGGCGGGCCTGGGGCTTTGCCTGATAGCTGCGCTGCCCGCTCACGGGAGCATGATCGTCTCGATACAGTCGGTAACGGTCGGCGCGGGCACCAACAACGATTCGCTCGATGTGTCGCTGACCAACACGGGGCCGAGCGCGGTGTCGGTTGGAAGCTTCACGTTCAACATCGGCACGCTCAATACCGCCATCGATTTCACGGATGTCACCACCGCGACGGTCGTTGCAACCTACATTTTTCCATCATCCCTGTTCGGACCGGACCTGACCGGCGCCAACAGCGGTCAGACCTTCACATTCGAGCCCTCCGACGCGAACGGCGGCGGGGACGTATCGATTGGCTCGGGCGACACGGTCGGGCTCGGGCACGTGCTGTTCGATGTGGCGAATGGAGCAACGGCCGGGTCCTTCGCCGTTACGCTGGGTCCGACCCCGGCGGTGACGAGTCTCGCGAACAGCAGCGGCGGCGTCAACGTCGACACGTTGACAGACGGGACTATCACGATCACCTCGGCGATACCGGAGCCCGCTACGGTTCTGCCCGTGGCGCTGGCGTTTCTGATCGCAGGGTCTGCCGGGCGCAGACTGCGAACGTGCCAATAGGCCCTTGTGGGAGCTAGAGTGCATTGAGCGCTTCTATCCATAACCGTACTTCTCTGGGGGACTTGTGAAGCAAGCCGGAAACACTTCGCGTAGATCTTTCCTCAACGTAGGAGCCGGAGCCGTTGCTGCTGTCGGCCTGTCAGAAGCCTGGTCCCCGGTCTCGCGGGCGGCTTCGCGTAATCGAAATGTCGTCTGCATCTACATGGTTGGCGGCAACGATAGCAACAACATGATCGTGCCTTTGGATTCGCCCGCCTACGATGCCTACGCGCGAACCAGGGGGCCGTTGGCGCTCTCCCGCGATTCTCTGCTGCCGGTGCGCAGTGGTTCCGCAAATTATGGTTTCCACCCCAGCCTGGCGGGATTGCGGGACCTGTACAACCAAAATGCGCTTGCCGTCGTGGCTAATGTAGGCCGCGTGGCGCCCGACCACAAGATCACCCAGGACGCCGCCGATTACACCCGGGAGATGCAGCTCCGTTACGCGCCGGGGGGATACCTGGCGATTCCCTGGGCGGCTACCAGCGCGCGCACACCGTGGCTAGGCCTACCGCATGGCGTGACCGTGGTTTTCCCATCCGCCATCCCCTTTCGCCACCGCGGCTTGGCGAACGCCGCCGCTACGGCGCCGCCGCTCGGCAAATTGCCGTCCAGCCAAATAGGGCGTCAGTTGGGCGTGGTTCTTTCTGTGCTCAAGAGCGGCACATTCGGCCAGAGCGCCTTCCTGGCCCCGCAAGCCGGGTATCAAACCAGCAGTTCCCAACTGGACCAGCAGGCTCCGCTCTTCGCGGAGCTGGACGATGCACTGGCGGCCTTTTATCAGGCCCTGAAAGATCTCGGCCTGGCCGAGAACACGGCCATCTACACAGACACGGAATTCAACCGGACACTAGCCGCGAACAAGTTTGGCGGCAGCGATCACGCGTGGGGCGGGCACCAGATGGTATTGAGCATGTCCGCGCTGGGAGGACAGGTTTACGGCCAGTTCCCGTCGATGCAGAAGGGTGGCGCCGACGATGCCGTCGGCAACGGCACCTGGACGCCATCGATATCCAGCGCGCAGTATGCCGCGACCGTGGCGTATTGGTTCGGCAAGTCGGACTTCTCGGATGTCCCGGAGTACGCGTCATCGCCAGACGCGATGCAAAACCGGCTCAACTTCCTGGTGCCTTAATCCGCGCGCCTGGATTCCTTGCCATTGCGACGCGTCATGAGGGGGCGGCCTCCTACGCCGTCTCCCTTGATGTTGACGCCCGCATCCGCCACGTCCGCTGGCTGGTAGGGCTATGAGCGCCAGGAATCCTCCTCTGCCCCTATTCTCGCAGCCGCTGCTTCAGAAAGCGCCCGGTATACGACTTCTTGCAAGCGGCGACGTCCTCGGGCGTGCCTGTCACCACCACCTCGCCGCCGGCATGGCCACCCTCCGGTCCGAGATCGATCACGTGGTCCGCCGTCTTGATCACGTCGAGGTGATGCTCGATCACCAGTACCGTGTGGCCGGCGTCCACCAGGCGCTTCAAACATTCCAGCAGTCGCTCGACGTCGGCGAGGTGCAGCCCTGTGGTCGGCTCGTCGAGAATGTAAACCGTGTGCTTCGACCGTTGCAGCTTGCTCAACTCGGCCGCGATCTTGATCCGCTGCGCCTCGCCGCCGGACAGCGTCGTGGCCGATTGTCCGAGCGTCAGGTAGCCCAGCCCCAGGTCGTTCAGCACCTCGATCTTCCTGCTCACCGCGGGCTCGGCTTCGAAGAACTTCACGCCTTCCTCCACAGGCATATTGAGCACGTCGGTGATGGTCTTGCCGCGCAGCGTTACGTCCAGCGTCTCGGCGCTGAATCGCGCGCCCTTGCACACTCCGCACGTCACCTCCACGTCCGGCATGAAGTAGAGCTGGGTGGCAATCACGCCTCCACCCTGGCACTCCTCGCAGCGCCCTCCCTTGACGTTGAAACTGAAACGCCCCGCTTTGTAGCCGCGCTCCAGGGAGACCGGCGCCCGCGTGAACAGTTCGCGGATGTTGTCGTAGAAGCCGATGTACGTGGCCGGGTTGGAGCGGCTGTTGCGGCCGATCGGCGATTGGTCGATGTTGACCACCTTGTGCACATGCTCGGCCCCTTCGAGGCAGTCGTGGCTGCCGGGCAGCATCCGCGTGTCGACCAGGCGCTTCCACAGCGCCTTGTACAAAATCTCGTTGACGAGCGTGCTCTTGCCCGAACTCGAGGCGCCCGAAATCGCCACCAGCGTGCCAAGGGGGAACGCGACGTCCACCGATTTCAAATTGTTCTCTCGCGCGCCGCGCACCGTGAGCGTTTTGCCGTTGCCTGTGCGGCGCCGCCTGGGCGTTGGAATCGACCTCTGGCGGGAGAAAAACTGCCCGGTCGGCGACTCCGCGCACGCCATGATGTCGCCGAGCGTCCCTTGCGCCACCACCCGCCCGCCGTGAACGCCGGGCCCGGGGCCCATCTCGACAATGTGATCCGCGGCGCGAATCGTATCCTCATCGTGCTCCACCACGATGACCGTGTTGCCGATGTCGCGCAGGCTTTCCAGCGTGGCGATCATCTTCACGTTGTCCTTAGGATGCAGACCGATGCTCGGCTCGTCGAGCACATACAGCATGCCCATCAGCCCCGAGCCGATTTGGGTCGAGAGGCGAATCCGTTGCGACTCGCCTCCGGATAGCGTCCCCGAGCGGCGGTTGAGGTTCAGATAATCCAGGCCGATGCCCAGCAGCAGTTCCACCCGCCCGCGAATCTCCGCCAGCACCTGCCGCCCCGCTTCGGCCCCGCGGCCAGCCGGCTTGACGCCGCCCAGGAAAGCGTGAAGCTCGTCGAAGTGGAGACCGCCCACATCGTGAATCGTCTTGCCCGCGATAGTGAAGAGCAACCGGGTAGCGCGCAGCCGGGCGCCTCCGCAGTCGGGACAGGCGCGCTCCACCATCACCTTGTCCAGCCACTCCTCCATGCCCGAGCTGGCTTCGCCGCGCTGCCGGTAGCGGCGGTAGTTCCGTTCGATGCGGCGCGCAATACCGCCGAAACCGACCTCATGGCCCTCAAACTCGTCGCGTTTCGCCTTGGCTTCGGGCGGCACGGTGGTCCGCAGTTTCTTGCCTTCCAGACCGTAGAGCATGGCGTTGCGTGCCGCCTCGGACAGCTTCTCCCAAGGCTCATCCAGCGAGAACCGCATGGCCCTCGCCAAGCTGTACATGACCCGGCCATCCCACGTGTCCGGGTTGTATTTGAACGCCTCGCGCACGAAACATCCGCCGCGGATGCTGCGCTTCGGATCGGGCACCAGCAACTCCGGGTGGGTGACCTTGTGAACGCCCAGCCCGCCGCAGGTCCGGCAGGCGCTCTCCGGATTGTTGAACATGAAGTACTCCGGCTCGATCCCGCCATAGACGAACTGGTGCGTCCGGCTGCACAGGCCGTTGTAGAAACGCTCCGTCTCGGTTTTGCCGGCGCCCTTGAGTACCTGCACCTGCATCAGGCCGTCGCCGATCAGCAGCGTCGCGGCTATCCCGGCTTTGATGGCTTTTTCGTGCTGCGGGCCCACTACGAAGCGGTCCACCACCGTGTCCATGTCCTTGACCTCCGCTTCGTCCAAACTGATCTCGGCGGAGGTGTCCAGCCGCGTGCCGTCGACGACGAGTTCCCGGCAGCCTTTCTTGCGGATCTCCGTGAAGACGAAGTCCAGCTCCTCGCCGTAGACCTGGAACACCGGCGCGCGCAGCTCGATCTGCGCGCCTTTGGGCAGAGACAGGATCGCTTCAAGAATCTGGTTCGCGCTTCGACTGTGCACATGCTCGCCCGTGCGGGGGCAATGCGCCTCCGCCACCGTCGCGAAGAGCAGGTTCAGGTAGCTGGCGATATCGGTCATGGTGCCCACCGTGGAGCGCGGATTGCTGCCGATGGTCTTCTGCTCGATGGAGATTACCGGTGACAGTCCGAAGACGAAGTCCACGTCGGGCTTCGTCGCCTGGGCCACGAACCGCTTCGCGTAGCTCGATAGCGATTCCATGTAACGCCGCTGCCCCTCCGCGTAAATGGTGTCGAAAGCCAGGCTCGATTTGCCGGAGCCGGACAGGCCCGTGATTACTGTCAGGCTGTCGCGCGGCAGTTCCACCGACACGTTCTTCAGGTTGTGCACGCGCGCGCCGTGTACCGCGATGGTGGTCCGCGGCTCCGGCTTGGCTGGCGCCGGCCTGGCCCTACCAGCCATCGGCCGTCCTCGTGGCATGGAAGAACGCCAATTCCTCCATCTCGACGTTGCTCTTCCTGGTCAGCCGGACGGGCAAATGTGCCTTGCCGATCAGCCCCTGGTCGGACAGATACTCACACGCGCCCGTTACGCCTTCGATGCCGTAGTTCCGGCGGAAGTGGTCTTCGATTTCCGTCGCCGAACGCGCCTCGCCCACTTCGCGCAGGTGGTCGATGACGGTCCTGAACAGAGCCGGCGCGCGCTTCGCCAGGTAGTCGTCGATCGCGGAAAGGGCGGCCTGCACGCTCTTCGCCGTCTTTTTGGCGTTCAGAAGATCGGTGTAGACGATCTTGAAAAAGGCCGGGTTCAGCTTCATCGCCTGCGGGAGCACTTCCCGATCCGCCACCAGGCGCGCACCGAGTACTTCGATTTTCGCCAGGCCTGTGGCCGCGTGGAGCATCCAGAGAGCCGTGTAGTCGAGGTCCCCGCGCGTAAGGAACCACTTGTGCGCCTTATAGATGGCTGGCAACGCGCCGCAAGCCGCCGTCAACAACATCAACTGCGAGTCGCGTTCGCCGATCGCGTGCAGTTGGGAGCAGAGATCGGCTATGGTTTCGTCGTGGGTGTAAAGCAGGCGCCCCTTGGCGAGGAACGAGTGCGAGAAGGAGTTGCGAATCGAGCCCTCGACCATCTTGCGAAACTCCGTCCGCGGGAGCAGCGACGCGTGCACGTTGATGCCGTCGGCGTAAAGGGAGATCGACTCATGGCCGGACTTCTTGTCGTCGATGGTCACCAGCACCAGGTCGATATCGGACTTCGCCCAGACGGTGTCGTGCGACAGGCTGCCGCACAGGACGGCCGCCAGCACGGAGCGGTCGCGCTTGACTTGCTCGACCAGAGTCTCCAGCGCAGTGCTGAACTTCTCCGGAACCCCTCCCTGTGCGGCTTTCTCGCCCATACCCGATTCCGGAATTATACTGCACGTAGCACCCGCCGCGCAGCGCACTGGGGTGGGAACGCGACGTTAATCGGGCCTGCGCGTTCTTCTATCCGTGAGATTCGGATGCCCTGGAGCTATCGCGAAACGCTCGCTCGGCTCGCCCGACTGACGGTCGTCACTGATTCTGGAGTGGCGGAAAGAAGTTAGCCAGGTCGTTCTGCGCGTCACTCGCGATCAACTGCATCTCGGAGTTTTCCTTCTGGACGGCGGCGAGCCGCAGGATGGCTTCCAAGGTCGGGCGGCCGTCCTCTTTGCCCACAATACGGACCATCGGCCAGGCGTTCGCCCATGGCTGGAACCGCTTCCAGATTTCTTTGCCCATCACCCGGGCGGGGTTTCTGTTGGGGAACACTGAACGCGATGAACCTCGCCCTTACTTCGGTGGCTCCTTGACCTTGACCACGCGATCGGCCGCTACGTTTCTGAGCTCCTGAACGATCCCCGAAGGCCAGCGAATTTCCACCAAATCGGCCAGTTTACTGGGGCCCAGGCCGAAGTGCGTGGGACCGGCGCTCGAAGAGGCGTATCCGGCGGCGAAGGAGACGTGATTGTACTGCACGGTCCCACCGGCTGTCACTTTGATTCGCGCTCCGATGCCATCGCGGTTGCTCGTCGTCCCCTGCAACTGGAACTCGATCCAGTGCCTGCCGCCCGGGCTGTCGTTGAGCCAAATCTCGGCCGGCGCGCCAATGGCTGTCACCACGACGTCCAGGCGTCCGTCGCCATTCAGGTCACCTACCGCCGAGCCGCGATGCCGGCTGGGCGGCTGCGCAGTCAAACCGGCTTCCTCGGTGAGAGCCTGAAACCTGGCGCCGCCAAGGTTCCGAAACACGGTGTTCGGCTGCTCCACCTGCACTCTCGACGCGTATCCCAGCGATTGAACGTGGCCGCGCGTCACAAACATGTCCTTCCAGCCATCGTTGTCGAAGTCGGCAATCGTCGGCGAGTATCCCGCCATCGGCATGCTGAGCCGTGCCATGCCGCTTATCCCGGTGATGTCGGCGAAGCCGCGCTTCCCCAGGTTGCGGAACAGCGGAAAGGTCTCATGGTCGAGCGCGACGAAAGCAATATCCGGTAAGCCATCGTTATCGATGTCTCGAAAGTCCACCCCCATTCCCGAAATGAACTTCCCGTCCTCCGCCAGCGCCACACCCGCATCGAACGCAATCTCCTCGAATTTGGAGCCACCCTTGTTGTGAAAGAGCGAATTTTCCATCTTGTCGTTGGTGACGAAGATATCCATCAGACCATCCAGGTCGTAATCCGCAATTCCCACTCCCATTCCCTTTCCGGGGTGGGCGCGGATGCCGGATTCCGCCGAAATGTCGCGGAAGGTTCCGTCACCGTTGTTCAAGAATAACTGATTCGCGGTCGGCTTATAGAATTTCGGATGGCAGTAGTCGAGCACGCCCGGTCCCGCCTCGCACGCCGGCTCAGTCTTGATATCCCAGGCCAGATAGTTCACCACGAAGAGGTCCAGCAGTCCGTCGTTGTTCACGTCCACCCACGCCCCGCCGACCGACCACAAAGGGCCGTACTGGCTGTCCGGCCGGTCGAGCCCTGCCTTCGCAGTGACATCCGTGAACGTGCCGTCGCCGTTGTTATGGTAGAGCCGGTTGCCGTGAACGCCGCCCACGAAGATGTCTTCGTAACCGTCGTTATCGTAATCGCCGATCGCCACGCCGGTGTCAAACCCGGTGCCCGCCAGGCCGGCTTTAGCGGTGACATCCTTGAAATTACCCTTGCCGTCGTTTTCAAAGAGCCGGTTGAAGTACTTGGGAGATGTCTTCCGCAAGGTCTGAATGTCCGCCCCGTTGGTGAAGAAGATATCCGGGTAGCCGTCGTTGTTATAGTCGAACACCGCAACGCCGCCGGCCATGGTTTCCGGCGCATGACGTTGCGGCGTCTCGCAACTCTCCAGTCTGAAATCGATGGGGCGGTAAACGAAGTGAATCAGCGCCGCGGCATTCTGGCCGGAGGCAATTGCCCAGACCACGGCCAAGAGTCCGGCCGCCGCCAAGACGAGGCGGCCCGGCACCGGCACGCCGCTCACGGAACCTGCTTCCTCTCGATTCCCGGCAACGCGATGAGGGGCGCCTGCGGCTCTTCCTTTGCCAGATCTTCCACCTTGGCGAACTCCGCGTCCGCTTCCTGCTCGTAGCCCATGGAACGTAACAGCCTGCCCAGCCGGTAATGCGCGTCCGGCTTTTTCGAATCCATCCGGATCGCCTCCCGAAAATGACTGGCCGCGCCGTCATAGTCGTTCCTGCCGGCCAGCAGAGTGCCGAGATCCAGCTGCGCGAGCCTGATATTCGCATCCGGGCTCAAAGCCCGCCGCAGATGCTCCTCGGCGGCCTTTTCGGCTTCCAAGTGCATCTCCGCGTCGCCCAAAAAAGTCAAGGCCTGTGACGGGCGCCGAATCCGGGTCCTTGGCAAGCAGCGCTCGAAACTCGTTGATCGCGTCCGGTCGGCTTTCGCGGCTTTTTCGAAGGCAGTGGCAGCTTCCGGGAACCGCTCCAGCTTCAGATAAGCCAAGCCAAGGTTCAGGTAAATGTCGGACAGGTGCGGATCCACCTTGACGGCTGCCCGGTAGTGCGGAATAGCCAGTTCGTACTTGCCCTCGCGGGCCAGCCCAAGCCCGGTATTAGCCTCGGCCAGAGCTCCGGCGTCAGCCGCTGCCCATGTGCACGCGACAGATGCGATCGGGATCAGGACGGACTTCATAGAGTCGATCTTGGAGCCGTTGTTCCTTACATGGTACCTCGACCGCCTGAGGCCTTCGACCTTGAGCGGGTTCTGTGGAACTCGTGGGGTGGGTTTCGACCCGCAGCGAATCCGGGTCCGTTCAATCAAGCGATGCGGCGGGAATCATACCCGCCCGTTTTAGGCACTGGATGGTCTGCCGGAAGGTAGAACAGAAGTTGTCCAGTTCCTTGCTGGAGTGAGCGGCGGAGAGGAATCCGGTTGCTCCCCACAGGAAGAACCCGCGCTCCGCGAGCAGGTAGTGGAGGAGGCGGACAGCGGGCGAACAGCTATCATTCGGTCCCGCCGGCCCGAAGAAGGAGCCAGAGCTTGCCCACCTCAGGGAAATGCCTTCTTCATCAAGGCAAGAGTTGATTCGTGCCGTCAACGTGCTGGCGCGGCGATTGAGTTCGTTCTGCAATCGGGGGCCGCGCCGCCGCAGTTGGAGTAATACCGCGCGTGCGGCGGCCAATACCAGCGGATTCCGCGCGAAGCTACTTGAGCTGAATGTGCACAACGGCGGAACAGCGTCGCTTTCGGCGAATTTCCACGCGCCGCCGTCGATCGCGTTCATATAGAGCGTCCTTCCTGCAACCGCGGCCAGCGGCAGACCGCCGCTCATGACCTTTCCGTAGATAGCGAGGTCGGCCGGAACGCCAAACCACGCTTGCGCCCCGCCCGGCGCCAGGCGGAAGCCTGTGATCATTTCGTCGAAGATAAGAGCGATGCCCGCATCCGCCGTCAGCTTTCTGAGTTCCTGCAGGAACGCGTGCGGGCTCAGGCCGGGCTGCCTGGACTGCAGTGGTTCGACCAAAACCGCTGCGAGCTCATCACGATGTTGACGGATGACGGCCAGCGACTCATCCGCTCCGTAAGGGAGCACGAGTGCGCCCTCTACCAAACGAGGCGGGATGCCGGGCGCTATGGGCACCGCTTGGGGGGTAGCTTGTGTAGGATCGAGCCAGGCGAGCGTCGCATCGTACTGCCCGTGGTAGGAGCCCGTGAAAAAGGCGATCCGCTCCCGGAAGGTTGCCGTGCGGGCGAGGCGAATCGCCAGCATCACCGCTTCCGTGCCGCTGCACGCAAAAACGACGCGGTCCATCCCGGTCATCCCGACGATGAGGTCGGCGACCTCTCCCGCCAGTTCACTCTGGGGCCCGACCATGAACCCACGCTCGGCTTGTTCCCGAATCGCGCGCCTCAAGAATGGCGGAGCGTGGCCGAAGAGAGCCGATCCGAAACCCATGCAGAAGTCCACATATTGGTTGGAGTCCACGTCCTCGAATTGCGATCCCCCGCAGCGCGCGGCAAAGAGCGGATAGCAGATAGCCCTCAGCGTTTGATCGAGAGTGACTGGCTTGAGGGGGTCCGCCAGCGACTCACTCGAGATCGCCATGTTCCTCGATGCGCGGGTGCGCGCTCGGTAGCGGCGGATGAACCGCGGAAGCCAGTCTTTCCGGCCAGCGTCGGCATATCTGATCGACCGGGCTGAAGTGCGGTTGCTCAAGGCCGTGGCACCCATTATAATGGGCCGCATGGCAATATGCGGGACTTCACCGATCAATTCCCAACTGCGGAATCAGATTGCGTCTTTGCAGGCGCAACTGGACCAGACGTTGAACTTGTACAAGACCCAGCGGAGTTCTGCTTCGTTGGTAGCGGCGCTGAAGATTCAGGCTCAGATTGTCAGCGCGTTGCTGAGTGCGACCGCGCTGGCAAGTCCAACCTCCACCGCCCAGTTCGGGAAAATTAACTCGCTCTCGTAGACTGGGGCGGATGCTTTCGGGAAAGAACGGCGGGTCGACGGTTCGGTTCGTCTCGGAGACGGAAATTCGCGTCGCGGACGTCGTTCTGGATCTCGATAGCGCGGCGGCAATGTTCTCGGGCCCTCCCACGCGGCACCGGTTTCCGATGCTCAAGAGCGCCGAAATGGTCCGGCTTTACGATCGTGTGCTTGGCGGCCGGCGGATCGAAGGAGTATTGGAACTTGGAATCTTCAAAGGTGGGAGCTGCGCTTTCTTCAACGCCCTTCTGCGGCCCCGGGTCCACGCGGCGGTAGACTTTGCGACGGAGCCCTGGCCGGCACTGAACGAGCTGGCGGCAGATGTGAAGGCCGACGGAAGGGTTTTGGAACTTCGGTACGGTCTGAACCAGACAGATGAAGCTGGACTTTCCGCTCTAGCTGACCGCCTTTTCACCGATGGCAATGGGGAGTCGATTCTGGATCTGGTGGTGGACGATGCTTCCCACCAGTGCGACTACACCCGGCAATCTCTGAACGTGCTGCTGCCGAGGTTGCGCGCGGGAGGCGTCTATGCTGTTGAAGATTGGGGGTGGGCGCACTATTATCGCGACGCCTGCAACCCTTGGGACTATCCCACCTCCACCGGGCCAGCCACCACGAATCTGATCTTCGAACTTACCATGCTCTGTGCGGGCCGAGACGATATCGTCTCGGAGATCATGATCACGCCAGACGTGGTTCTCGCCGTTCGTGGATCCGCGGCGCTGCCGATGCCTTTCGACGTCGCCTCCAGCTATCGGCTTCCTGGTAGGGCTTTTCGGATGATATAGGGTATCGGACGCGACAACGCTGCAAGACTCGGCTAGCTGACCGGCCTAAGAGCGGGAATGCCGATTGCTGAATTCCGGCCGACAAGGGAGCAACTCTTCGCTGACGCCGAAGGAGTGAGTAGGTGGCTCACCAGCCGATCGGGATCAGGACGGACTTCATAGAGTCGATCTTGGAGCCGTTGTTCCTTACATGGTACCTCGACCGCCTCAAGTCCTCGACCATGCGAGGGTTCCCGTCGACAAGTGCCGGCCAATGGAATATCATTTTGTTCGAGAGTCAAACATGAATGCTTCAAAGCTCGCGCGGGGCGCTTTCCCCTGTTTTTTCGCCGCTGCGCTTCTGGCGGTTTTTCCCTCCACCGTTCTGAGCCAACAGTCGACGGCGTCGCCTGAGCCGACAAAGCAATCCAGTGCCGCCACTGCGCCACAACCTAAGAACTGGACCGCTGCCGAGGACCATCGGAACATGATGGACCAGCTCGGGATCAAGGCGCTCCGTGCGGGCCCGAGCGGGAACGAGAGCGCACCCAATCATGCCAACTATGACGAGTCCAAAGCCAATCCTTTTCCGAAACTGCCCGACGTCCTGACGCTCAAGAACGGCAAGAAAGTGACCACGGCGAAGATGTGGTGGAAAAGGCGCCGGCCCGAAATCGTCGAGGATTTTGAGCGCGAGGTGCTTGGCCGTGTTCCCAGAGACGTACCTCAAGTGACATGGACGGTCACGAGCACCGCCAACACCCCGGCTGGTGCCATTCCCGCGATTGAGAGGCAACTCGTGGGCCGAGTGGACAATTCGTCATACCCATCGATCAACGTGGAGATCCAAATGACACTGGTGACACCGGCCGATGCCAAGGAACCGGTCCCCGTCATGATGATGTTCGGCAGCGCGGAGTTTTTCCGTCGCATGGCCAGCACGATGGCGGGGCGCGGCGGATTGGCTGCGATGACGGGCGGCGATCCGTTGGCGACCGAACAGTTGATTGCCGACGGCTGGGGCTACGCATTCATCGATCCCGGCAGTGTCCAGGCGGACAACGGTGCGGGCCTGACCAAGGGCGTCAT
>JBEKKO010000014.1:0-68064 GCA_050010695.1 Bryobacteraceae bacterium | reverse complement strand
CGCTCGTCCACCAAAGGACTCAGGGCATCGAAGCGTAGTTTGATTCCCGGCTCGGCGTTCACTTACTCAAGTGTACGCCAAAACATTTTTATATGAAACTGTTATTTCTAGACAGGCCCTTACGCGAGCTTTACTACCTTGGCATTCTTCAGGAAATCCGGGTCGAATTCCAGTCCCATGCCCGGTCCGGGCGGAACTGGAATCACGCCGTTCTGGATGTCGAAGGCAGGCGAGTACCACGATTCCTTCTTGGGCGCCTTCCGCGACACATACTCCATCCACGGCCCAATATTCGGAGTGGTGGCCGCGAACTGCAGGATATTCACCGTAGCGGCGCCCGTCTGCGTGTTATGGGGGCAGATCCACATGTTGACCTTGCGTGCCATCCGCGCCACCCGGGCCGCGCGGATGAAACCGCCGTTATAGTTCAAATCGGGCTGCACCACATCCATAACCTGGTTGTCGATCATCCACTGGAACAGCCACAAACTGGAGTCCTGTTCGCCGAACGCCACCTTCATGTCCAAAGCGTCGGCCACCTTTTTGGTCTCGCTCAGCTCCTCCCAGGGGCACGGCTCTTCAAACCACAGGTACTTCATCTCCTGCAGCCTTTGCCGACCTCGATCGCGTGTTTCGCGTCGTAGGAACCGTTGGCGTCGGCCATCAACGTCACCTTGCCGGCGAGTTTTTGATGCGCCAATTCCAGCAACTTATCGGTGCGCTCGGGGTAAGCGTCGCGGTTATCGCTCATACGGCCGCCGATCTTTAACTTCACGGCCTTGGCCCCGGTCCTCTCCACCTCGCGCACGTACACCTCGACCTCTTCCTCGGCGGTGGTGTCGCGTCCCGATCCCGAAAGATAAATCGGGATCTCCTTCCGTAGCGCGCCTCCCATCAGCTCGCCCGCGGGTTTCTTGAGCGCCTTCCCCATCAAGTCGAACAGGCTTTGCTCGATGTATGCCACCGGGCACCAGAACTCCTGCCCGGCCAGCTTGTAATTGGAGTTTGAAACATAGACTTCGTCCACCAGGTGTTCCAGATCGCGAGCGTCCTTGCCGAGGAAGTGCGGCATGACGCGGTGCGCCAAAATCTGGATGTAGTCTGCGATGTCTTTGGTTTGAATGACTCCTTCCGCACCATCGGACGACCGCGTGCGCAGAAAAAACTGGTCGTGGGCTTGCAGTAATTCGATGGATGCGATGGTGACGGGGGCGTCGAAGAACTTGTGCAGGTTGAAAACGGGTTTCCCGTATTCGAGTATCTCCGATCCCATGTCGGAGGCGCCCCACGCGCGGGACGCCTGGCTTGTCAGTAGCGCGCTGCCGGCAGCAGCCTTGAAAAAGACGCGGCGGTTCATATCCAGATTGTATGTCGATGGGGAGGCAGACTACGACCACGCGAAAACCTGGCTCACCTCGCGGCACACGCCTGGTTCTGGACCGGTGCGGCAACCGCTGCCGTCAGCAGAAAGTGCTGATCGCGCATTACGAACTCGCCGATCTCCTGGAGCCTGCACGAGGGCACGCGCAGTCCCACCCACGGCGAGTCGGCGGCGCCGGTCGAGCGATGCACCACCTCCACCGCCACCGAAGTCTTGGCGCATAGGGTGAACGGCGCAGCGGCGCCCGAAGCACCGGGGCGGATATAACATGGGATCACCCACGATCCTACCTGCAGCGCCTCCGCCACCGGCTCCTCGCCCTTGAGCGAGTACACCAGAACGCCGGAACCCCGTTCGCAGGGCGGGAGCAATGGTTCGGGCTGAACGTCTTCCTTCCGAATTGGCTCGCCCGCCTGTTTCGCCACCGCCAGATACTGGCCAACCAGCTTCGCTTTTGGGGTCATGCGCGCTTGCCGGTAGCGCTGCTCGGGCCCATGAAGATCTATCTCGCGGATTTGCGCGTTGCGTGGCAACATCCGGGCTGCCGCCCATTCCTCTGGCTGTGCCGGCTCTGGCGCGCCGATCGTGAACCAGAGCACCAGCACGGCAATCCCCCAGACCGCCAGGAAGACATAGCTTGGTCTAAGCATGGCGATACCTAACGGCGCCATCGCCAAGTTCGGCCAGCTTGGTTAGCTCGGTCCACAGTGCGCGCTCCGCAGCCGCACCTGCCGGAAGATCACAATGCAGCGCAGCCAACACCTGGAAGCGATAGAGCTCGATGGCGGTGTTGACCGTACTGTGAAAAGCTTGCGTGTTCCATACCGCGATCTGGCTGAAAACGATGGCTACAGCGGGCCCAAGTACGGCAACGGCGCAAATTGCCAGGCGCCCGCCGTGCGCCAGCAGGAGCAAAGCCAGCCACGCCGCGGTGTATAGGATCGCTGTCGCCACCATGGCCACCGCAAAATCGACCCGGAGCTTGGATTCCTCCATGCCATCCTTGAACACCGGATCGGCTGCCGCGAACTTCTGAATCTCGGGCCAGAAGATCTCTACGTTCATCCCGTATCGCGACAGGATTCCGTCCGCGTGGGCGGCGGTTAAATTGGCCAGCGCGGTAGGGCCGACGCTGGCGGCCGATCGCGGAAACCGCGACTGGCGGTCGGAGTTGAGCTTGCGAAATCGGGAGTCGGCCTGATCGTAGCCATATCCGGCAAGTTCGCGAAACCGAATCTGGGCACGGTTCAGGTCGGGCAGTGTGTCGGCGTCGTGCTGCTCCAGATCCGCGCGCAGCAGATCGAACGCCGCCGCCGCTTCGGCGAACGGAATCCCCTGGTTGGCGGCACGGTGGACCTCCATGGCGTCGATGCCGGTGAGCGTGTCCTGCCGCACGGAACCATCTCTGGCGGCGGCCCGCCCTCGCACCCGCGCGGCGCCCAACTGAACATCCCAGTTGCCGTCGCGAACCTCAATCCGGTAGTTGACCATGTCAGGGCGTAACCCTTGCACCCGGTCTTGCAGTTCTTGTAAACGCTTCTGCTGGACGCTCACGGGCCATTTGCCTGAGATGGGCCATACGCCCGACTCCAAGCGCCGCCGGAACCAGGAGTTCAAGACGTGCACCACGAATCCCAGAAACGCCATCAGCATCACCAGACAGAATCCCACCAAAACCTGTTTGCCCGCGGGAAGCTCCAGCGCATCCTGCACCCAGTAAGGAAATTCCGGAGCTACCAGTGGAACGAGCGGCAGTGACAGCAGCACCGCCAGCAGCACCGGGAAAAATCCCGTCAGCAGATACGACTTCCCGAGAAGCCCCTGTAACCGATCGAGCACCGCGCCAAAACCATCCAACATAACAGGACCTCAGGCGCACCGCCAGGTGTTTTTCTGGCAATTGCTGCAGGGGTTGGAGGAATTGGCCGGCGGACACTGGCTATTGTAGCCGCAATTCTTGCACACGCAGTCTCTGGTGGAGCTGGTGGCTTCCAGTCTCACGCCCTCGTGTTGCGTCAGCACCCAAATGAGCGCACCCGGAGCCACCGGTGTCGCGGGCAAAATCTCCAGGCTCTCGGGCAAGCCGAACCGAAGGTTATTCTGGACCAACCTGCTGTGCGCCGCCTCGCGCCGCGGGTGATCCCAATACAGGCTCATAATATGGCTAACCGTTTGCTCGATCGGAACCCGCAGAACCGGCTGGCCCGTGTTCATCGCTCCCAATGTCGGGACGTCGTCACGCCAGGCTTGCAACACCTCTTTGTTAGTGAATGAGTAGTAGCCGCGCTGGGCAAGATCCGCGATCGCGAATCTTCGGTTGAAGTGATTCATCTGCGTGATCGCGTCCTCCGGTGTATTGAAAGACACTAATAATGGCAGCTCGACCGCGTCCATGTTCCCTCCAAGAATGGCCGAAACGTTCGATTAATTATAGTCCAGACCGCGTCCGCTGGAGCAGCGGCCCAGACGGGCGAATTCGGGCTGAGCATCCACGCCGGCCGCGATCAGTACTTCATCAACTTCAGCTTGACGACGGTTCCCGCCGCCGGCAAGCGCACGCCGAAGAAGATCTCGTCGCCGCTCAACTGCCGGCGCGGCTTCCACACGCCGTCCTCACAGGCGCCCTCTTCGACACTGACGAAATCGGCGCGCGGCGCGGTCGAGCCAAACCTCGGTCGAAAGCTCACCGTGGTATCGAAGCCGGCCACCACGAACTCGTCGGGCCCGATCTGCCCGATCAGCGCGCGTCCGGTGGTCTGCGGCGTTCCAGCCGCGCGTGCGCCGCCGTAGCCCCAGCGCGAAGGACCGAACTGGGCCATGGCTTCGTAGTCGCCAAAGTCGGCCACTAACGTAGCAATGCCCGGTTCTTCCACCACCGAGCGCAACTTACCGTATTTCTTAGCTTCGGCCAACAGCGGTGTGGCGGCAGTAACAACTCGGTAAGTGGCGGCTATGTCGCTCAGGCCCTCGGGAATGGTGGAGTTATCGCCTTCGCGCGAGCCCTCGACACCGAACGCCGACACGCCAATGCCCTTCAGATCGCCAAGCGCATAGAACATGCGCCGGCAGAAACCCAGGTCGTGGCCCGTCTCGGGAATCAGCAGCGGGTTGTCGGGCCGGCTGTAGGGCGTGGCCTCCTCGATGTATTGAACGTAGCTCTGCTTATAGATATCGGGGGCGATCCAGTCAATGGCGGGCACGATAGCTTTGTAAAGAGGCAGCATCCGGGTGGTCGCGCCGCCGCTGGGATGCGAAAAGCCCGGGTCGTAAAAGCCGTCCTGAATGTCCGTCCACACGTTCAGGAACATCGGCAACGGGAACTCGCGCTTGCCGGCCGCGGCCACCCGGTTGAGATAGCGTGCCTGGTAATAAGCGGCGAAGGCCTCACTCGCGTAGGCGCCGAACACTTCGCTCCAGGCGCCGCCGTTGGCCTTGCCGAAGGCTTTCACCACCTCGGCCGGCACTGGCTGGGCAAAGAGTTGGTTGGCGCTTTCGGAGTGGTCGCGATCGGTACCCAACACGCCAGCTTCGTTCTCCACCTGAATGGCGATGGCCGTGTGCCGCTCGCCGTCGATCTCCTTGAGATGGCGCATGAAGGCCGCGAATGCGCGCGCATCGGCGGCTTGGGTGGCTTCGACGTGCGTGGCCAGCGTGCGGATGGGACTGCCGGTCTGGTCGATCATGCGCGGGTATTTCTTGACGTCTTGCTTCACCCAGGCGGGAGCGAAGTGCATGGCGCCGTTCTTGAAGCCGCCGAACCAGGCCAGAATCAGACGCAGGCCGTTGGCCCTCGCCCCAGCCACCAGGCCGTCGACAACCGTGAAATCAAAGCGCCCTTCCTCCGGCTCCACGGTCTGCCATTGAATGGGAACCTGCACCGTGTTGACATGGATGCGCCTGGCCAACGGCCAAGTTCGTTCCAGTTCGCCGGGGTAGCCGCTCGAATTCCCGGTTTGAATTCCCAGAATCAGATAGGGGTGGTCATCCACCAGAAACTGGAAACCGCCATTGTCTTTCACCAGCCGGGGCATCGAAGCCGCAGCCAAAGACGTCGCGGCAAGCAACAGTGCCGCGATCGCGTTCACTCTCATGAAGCCTCCTGAAGTAAGATACACCGGGGACCGCATTTCAGCAAGGCGAGGCCCCGCAGCGGCTGTAGCGCCGGGCCACCGATCCGCGAGGCAGGCAGCTAGCGCCCGTTGAATGCCTCGACCGCTCGAATCATGGCGACGATATTCTCGACCGGCGTGCGCGCCTGGATGTTATGCACGGTGGTCAGAACGAAGCCGCCGTCTTTGTGAAAGGCCTCGCACCGCCGCAGCACCTGCTCGCGCACTTCCTCCGGCGTGCCGAACGGCAGCACCTGCTGAGTGTCCACGCCGCCTCCCCAGAAAACCAGGTCCCGTCCGTACTTCTGCTTCAGGGGTTCCGCTTCCATGCCGGTGGCCGAGCACTGCACGGGGTTCAGGATGTCGAAGCCGGCCTCGATAAACGACGGCAGGAATTTTTCTACCGCGCCGCAGGAATGCTTGAGTGTCTTCCACCGCGTGTTCCGGTGAACCCAGTGGTTGACCTCGCGGTAGTATGGCATCCACAACTCGCGGAACGTCGCCATCGAGCAGAACGACGAAGTCTGGGTTCCGAAATCCGTCCCGCAGATATTGACGACATCCACCAAATCGCCCAATCGCGCCGCGATCCGCGCCAGGTTCGCCAGCGCGATCCGGCATTGCCCGCTGAACACGGCGTGCACGTACTCCCTCCGCGCGCGCGTGGAGACGTACCATTCCGTGATGTCGCGGATACCCTTGGGGCGGGGAAGGCCTACTCCCGGAATCAGCGCGATGTCGCCGAACGCGGTGCCGCCGAAGTTCGCCACCACGCATCGCCCGCTCGCCGCCGCGCGGCGCGCCTCGCGCTCCAGGTGCGCCAGTTCCTCCTCGGAGATGGGGCCGTATTCTTCCAGGTTGTCGGCCGGGTCGAGCTGGTCTTCTTCGAACGGCTGCTGCCGGATGATGGCGTCGAAGAAATAGCCGCCGTTCGGCATGCGGGCGCTCGGCGGATTGGAGCGGTCGCCGAGCGGGTGCATCAGGGTGTCGCCGCGCTCGTCGATGGTGACGTTGAACCCGCCGGGCACCAGCACTTCCTCGCCGTCGTACAGACGGAACGGCTTCCAGTCTTCCGCCGGAAACCCGAAACGCGTCATTCGCCGGTAGACACCCTCGGTGTCGACGCCCAGCGCGAGTTTCAGGTCTTCGTCGATTTCGCCGAGCAATTGACCGGGGTCGATGACCTTCACCGGTTTCTTTTCCAGCCCGAAATAGTCGCGCAGTTGGAGGACGCAACTGGCGTGGATGCCGGTCACCGGCGTGCCGCCGAAATCAGTCGGAATCCGGTCCGGCTGCCGATGACCCAAGGCACAAAGTACCCGCTCTCGGCTGGTAGTTGTCGTCACTTCGGTTCGGCGGGATCATACGTCGATGCGGACGCCATCCACGCTTCGAGCACTTTCCCGGCCTCGAACTCCACTACCTCTCCCGCTCCCGGCACGCGCAGATTGGCCTCGCCGCCCGCGCTTCTCAACTTGTAATGCGATCCCGCCGATCGGAATTCCAGGATTTGCACCGACCGCTTGCCATCGCTTACGGTCGCGGTTCCCGAAACTTCGGTGTCTTGGGCGAACAACACCGCACCGGACTGTGTGACCGGCAGAAGCAGCACGCCGCGGAATTCGGACACGCCATCCGCCGGCGGTTGGACGGACTTCAAAGTAATCCAGACGCGAGTCCCGGCATCGAGAGTGATTGCCGGCGCAGGAACCGCCGGTGCAGGTTCCGCTTTTGCCGCTGGCGCAACGGCCGCAAACCGACCGGCCGCTGCCGGCATAGCCCCCCCCATCACGCCGGCAGGCATCGGGGCCGGGTTGGCCGGAAACGCCACAGGGGCCCCGGCAGAAGGTTGCGCGGGCGCGAAAGAGTTCAGGACTTGTGCGTCGGGAGCGTTGGTTGCCAATGTTCCTGTCAGCTTTTGCGGCGTCGGCGGTGGAGCAAGGGCCAACGCCTCATCGGCCTGGCTCAGCGCCGGTCGTGCCAGGGTCCCTGCGTTGAATGCGCGCGCCATTTGATGTGGCGCAGCCGGGGCGGTGACCGCCAGCGCGACCGGTTTCGCGGCATTTGAAACCACGGCGGCTTTCTCCGCTAGATTAGATCGAGTCCGCGGAGCGGTTTCGGGAAGTTGCGGCGCTTGCGCCAGTCTGCGCTCCGGGATTCGCACCTCCGCGACAGTCGCCGCCGGTATCGGATTCGCGGACGAACTCCGGTGAGCCGTAGCGTTGGCGGTTAACGGCCCGGGCCGCGGAGCGAACAGCCGTCCAACCAGGAAAGAGCCGATCAGCACGGCGAAGGCGGCAGCCGGGATCAGCACCCAGCGCAACTGCCAACCAACCGGCAGCGTCGTCAGGCTCTTCCACCAAGGGCGGCGGCCCACCTTGTCAACCGCCCCTTCGGACGCGAGAAAGTTCTGCAGCCAACTGTCCAGACGCGCTTCGGTTGGTTCCCATTCGGCTTCCTGCCCGGTTAGGATGGGACCATCAAACGCCTGGAGACGTTGCTGAAGCTCCCGACATGACGGACACGTTGCGGCGTGCGCAGCGATGGCGTTCTTCAGGGCTTCGCCGGTCTGGAGTTCTGCAGCCGCGAGGAATGCTTCGACGTGCGGGCACGGGGCGGCTGCGGACCTACGCCTCAGCAGCGGCATAAGTTCCTCCAGAAAGTCGCCTTCGTTCCAGCCGCTCATCTCGATTGGGGCATCCCTTCGTCCCGCGTCCGACCGATTCTATGTCCCTCTTTGACAACGGATGGCGGAAGAGAATTCCACACCGTGTTGTGAAAAATGATCGGCATCGACACTGGCGCCGTCCTTGTCTTCAACCTTTCACAAACTGCGGAAGCACGCGCTCCAACTTCTTCCACAGCATTCGCCGGCCGTTCTGCAAGTGGGACTTCACCGCATGCACGGTGAAGCCGGTGCGGGCCGCGGTTTCCTCATAAGAGAAGCCTTCCACCTTCAACTCCAGACACTGGCGCTGCTCGGAGGGAAGGGACCTGATTTCCTGCCAAAGCCGCTCCACCATCTGGCGCGTTTCGAATGACGAATCGAACGACGCCGTCGCCGCGCGGTCTGTCAGATCCACTTCATCAACCGCCGTCTCGGGACGGCGTCTTCGCCACTCGTCGATGCATACATTCTTCGCAATGCGCATCAGCCATCCGGAGAAATCGCCCTCCTGGAAGCTCCGAATATTCTTGTAAGCCCGAAGGAATGTCTCCTGCGTCGCGTCCTCTGCCGCCTGGCTGTCCGAGAAAAAACCCCGGCAAGCGTAAAACACCCGCTTGCGATGCCGTGTGAAGAGCTCGGCGAAGCAATCGTTGTCCCCGGCCTGCCAAACCTTCTTGGCAAGCACCTCATCGGGCAGCTCTGTTTTGCCTGCCACGGTGAAGGCCGGAATTTCCCGCTTTGCCATGCTGGCTGAGATCAATTATACGGCCTGCCGAATCACTAGATCCGAGCGGCTTTTCGACGCGCGCACCCTCGGACGCGCGATGCTCGCCCTGGAGCGCACCCTGGATGTTGCCGCCGGGCGCCGAAGCTGTACACTTTATCTTAGGGAGGTCCACCATGCGGCTGAGACGCGGTTTCGCGGCACTGCTTCTGGCGGCGCTCGTTACTTTGCCTGCACTGGCGGAAATGAGTGTCGCCGTATCGGCGCCTCGCGGCGAACCTGTGAAGCTGACATTCAAACCGCCAGCCGGCCGTCTATCGAGCATCACCGGCCGTCCCTATGCGGCCACCGAAACGCTCGAAGAGACCCTCCCCAACGGCACCCACCTGCTCCTCTCCTCCACTGTGCTGGCTCGGGACTCGATGGGGAGGATGCGCACCGAGCGCACGATTTCGGGAGCGACCGGATTCCTGGTGATCGAGATCCAGGATCCGGTAGCCGGCTACCTGTACGTGTTCGATCCGCCGCACCAGACGGCTCATCGGGTCGCCGCTTCCATCGCCACCTATGCGGCGCCCAAGATGCCGCGTCCTTGCCCGGCGGGCCCGGAGGGCAAAACATTCGCGGGCATGCACGATGGCATTACGAGCACCAACGAATCGCTCGGACGGCGGGATATCCAGGGCGTAAGCGCATGCGGCGAACGGATCACGCAAACCTATCCCGCGGGATCCATGTTTGGAAATGACCGGCCCGTCGACGTCACGTCGGAGACTTGGTCGGCCTTCGACGAACTGGGAAAAATCATACTGATCACTCACTCCGAACCGCGCGGCGGCGGCACCGCGAGCGGCTTGAAGAACGTGCATCTCGAGGAGCCGGATGCGGCTCTGTTCCGGCCGCCGGCGGGATTCCGCATTGTGGACGAGACTGGCGCGTTCGTCATCGAACTGGCGCGTCCGCCCAATCCTTCGCCGCAAGCTATTCCGGTGGTGACGGCGCTCTCCGGCCTGCCGTATTCGGCCGAGGATGTGCTGTCTACGCAAGATACTCTGGCCGATGGAACGCGTCTCTCGCGCGCCATTTCCTCCACCTTGACCTATCGCGACCTGATGGGCCGCACCCGCAGAGAGCATTTGGGGACCGTCGCCCCGAGATACAAGGTCGAGATTCTGGATGTGGTTGCCGGGTACCGCTATCTTCTCGACCCGGAGAAGCAGATCGCTGCGCGCACGGTGGTGCAAGTGCAACTCAAGCCTGCCGCCGAGGCGTCGATCCCATCTCCTCCCGCGGCCAAACCCGGTACCGAATGGCTTGGCACCCAGACCATCGACGGCGTCATCGCCTATGGCCGACGCATCACTACGGCCTATGCTCCCGGAACCATGAGTGGAAACGACCGGCCGATGATATTCGTCAACGAACGGTGGATTTCGCCCCAACTCGGGACTGACATGGCCAGTAAGTCCTCATATCCTCGAGGCAATACCATCTCTACGCTCAAGAACTTGCAGTACGGAGAACCGGACGCCTCGCTATTCCGGGTGCCCGAGAGTTATCGGATCGTGGACGACCCAGCCGCGGTGCCGGGCTGGTTTCATTAGGGGTTCGCCTTACCGCCGTAAGACGGCGCGGTCCGGGTCGAGCGTCACCCGGAGCGGAGCCTGCTTCAGGGCCATGCCGAACACACCCGGCTCGCTGCCGCAGCGCACCCATTGCGTGGTGGTCTGGCCGCCGGCGAGACGAATCTCCACCGGCACCAGGGCGGCGAACTCGCCTTCCACGTCCGTCTGCGTCACGGTGCCCACCAGCCGCAGCGCCGGAGCCTTGCCCTTCACGCTGTAGCTCATTTTGAGGGTCGGGATGCCGGTCGAGTAAATCCAGGTGTCGAAGAAAGTCTCGAGATCGCCATCGTCGGATTTCGGCGGAACGAAATGCGCCGCCACGCGGCGGAGGTCTTCAGTCGACATCTCCTGGTGGTCGTAACGCTTCAGAACCTCGGCCAGCATGGCGAAAAAGCGCTGATCTCCCAGGTAGCGGCGCAGCATGTGAATAATCCAGGTGCCTTTGCCATAGGTTACACTGCGCCAGGCGCCGGGGTCTTGCGAGGACTCCAGACGCGTTCCCATCGTGATGGGGCCGGCGGATTCCACCTGCTGGCCGCTTTCCCCCTTGGCCAGCAACTCGGTGCGGTATCTGTCCAACAACATGTCTACGGAGTGGGAACCCCGGGTCTTCTCCAGGTACAGCAGCGCGGAATAGTTCGCCAGCGCTTCCATCATCCAGTTGTCGCGATAGCTCTCGGTGGTGACGCGGTTGCCCCACCACTGATGGGCCGTCTCGTGGGCCTGCAGCACTTGCTGGAAAAAAATCTCCTGCTCCTGCGCCAGGCTGCCGGCGCTGCGAGGCACGGTCTGCAAATAGCTCAGCGTGGAAAGATAGATCAGGCCGGGAAAGCCCTGACCGAACGCGCCGGGGATGGGCGACACGGTGAGATGGCCGAGCGCCGGCGGTCCGAATCGGGCGGCCATGAATTCCAGAGCCGAGGCCACGCCGGTGGCCATCTCCTGCAGCCGGTCGAGCGGGCCGGGAACCGTCGCCGGGAAGGTGGTCGGAAGACTCCCGGGGGCATGCCGCGTAGCCTGCGTCGCAATCACGTCCTGCATCTGCAAGCTGGGTTTAAAGTCGCGCTGGAGGGCGCGGTTGGCGCAGACTTCCACCACGTAGCCGCCCCGTTCGGCGCGGGCCCGCGCGTAGTTACCCAGGTTGAAGCCGGCGAATCGGATGGTGGAGCGCACGCGGAACCGCGTGACACGGCTGTCGCCATCGGCGCGGGTTCCGAGCAGATCGCCGGGAGCCACCAGGTCCAGATCCTTGGGATGGCGGAAGGTCAGATCGTAGGTGGCGAACTGCAGGCCGTGCGTGGGATACCAGTTTCCCCGCGCGGTGACGAACAGCACGCGGTCGCCGGTGTCGAAGACCACTTTCCCGGAGTGTTCGAATACGAATTCGTAGTCCCGGCCGGCTAGCAGGGGCTCGCCCGGAGCCACCACGAACATTGCGTTGCCGGAACGCAAGGCGTTGCCGCGCGGCGATTCCCGTTGCAGCACCTCGGCCGGCCGCCCATCCACCGTAGCCGAGGTCACCGTCATCAGCGGCGAAATGTCGAAGGTCACCGCCCGCAGGCCGGAATTGGACGGCCGCACTTTGACGCGCGTGGTGGCCTTCAACTCGAGATCGCCGCCGATGGCGGCTTCGATGCGGTAATCGGAAAGCGCCAGATCGGGCACGTGCGGCCCGCTCTGATTGCGCATCGATCGCGGCTTGAAGCTGGTCCAGGCATCCAGAAATAGCCGGTTGTCGCGGCTGGTCATCTGGCCGGCGACGATGGGTTCGCCGCGCTGGGGATCGACGATCACGTCAAAGGCGCCCAGATTCGGGCTGTCCAGCACCGCGGCGAAAACGCCCTGGTTGCCGGACGTGCGATTGAGCAGATCCAGCACCAGCCGGGTCTGATAGCTGGCGCTCAGGCTACGCAGCATGGGGGTGAACTGGTCGTCCAGGAGGGCGCCGACCTCGGGCGCGCGCCGGTTGGTGGAATTGGACGGAAACTGCGCCAGAATCGCTTCATAAATGTCGCCGGTGAACAGGAACATGCCGGTGCGGAAATGTTCGTCCAGATTCGGCGAGTGGATGTAGGAGGCCAGCGAGCGCCGCTCGGCGCGGTCCGGTGGAAGCAGGATCACCTCGGCGTCGCCGCCATCCACATCGGCTACGAACACCGCCGCGATACGCTTGCCGCCCACCGGCCGGCTGAATATCAGGTGGCCGTCGGTGAGATAGATCTTGATGTCTTCGATGGCGAGGGTGAGATCGCGGACGCGGTAACACTCCTCCCGGTCGAAGCTGTTTTCGCGAATGGCGCGGGCCAAGCTGTCGGCTTCCCCCGCCCACAACGGCGCAGCGAGACACAGCGCCACGCCCAACTCCCAACGGACCATGCTTATAGTCTAGTGCAGCGTGGGGCCTGGCGCTTTGCCGCGACAGCAACATCATCTTTTGTTAATACACGCCCTCTAACCCCCGGAAGCGGTAATGAGAGTACGGCCATCAAGCGCTGTTACCAGCCCGACTTGTTGTGGGCCGAAAACACCGCTATGCTGGTTGCAGCATACCGATGACTGTCCGGAACACTGACTAGCATGGGCTCCCGAACGCTGTTTCAGAGCCCCATCGAGGGGATGGGCAAGAAGCCGGCGCGGCCCCGCACAAGCAGTCTGCTCGGGCCGGACAGGAGGTTCAATCCTTGAGCAACCAAATCGGATCGCGCCCCGACCCGGACCTCGCGGCGTTCACCGCGCAAGTCGGGCAACTCGAGCAGGACCTGGCCGCCATTGCACTCCGTCTCGCCAGATTGGAACAGAGTATCGCAGCCCTCGGCAAGCAGGCGTCGGAATCGCGGGATCGCGTGGAAGCGGATATCGGGCGGATCAGGAACCAACTGGAGGAACAGGCCGCGACCCTTGAATCTTCCCGCACGGCGGCTGTGCAGACGGACGATCTTGTTGAACGCGTAGTGGAGGCCTTCGAATCGCTCCAATCCAGGGTACTCGAGCCTCCCGAGGACCAGGCGGCGGACGTGAACTGAGATGGCTGCCAGGAACGGGGTTGATTTGGCGGCGACGGCAGAGCGTGGCGCCATGCTGGCAGCCGGGACGCGATCGTTGGCGGACGTGCTGGCTTCCGGTCCGCTGCCTTTGGCGGTGGCCGTGACCTTTGCCAGGGAGATCGCATCCCGCGCCGCCGTCTTTCACCGTGCCGGCCGCGCTTATGGCGCACTGGCACCGTCCTGGATCACGGTTGGACCGCATGGCTTGACCCTGCCGCCGCCGAGCGGAGCGTCCGGCTTCGCCACTCCATCGTCGGATCTGCGCGATTTTGGATTGCTGCTCCATCAAATGCTGAACGGCTCCGATCCCCAAGACGGTTCCCCGGCGGCCAGCGTCGATGACGCCTTGCAACCGTCGCCGGAGACGGTTCGATCGGCGGCCTTGCGCCTGGCGGAACGCTGCCGCCGCGCGGAAGGCCAATCCGACTTGCGGCGCGCGTCCACCGAGTTGCGGCTCCTCCAAGTCATGGTCAATAGCTTCGACCCGGACGAGATGGTTGGGGCGGCTTTCGGAAACCGGTGGCTGGAACAGTTGGCCGTCCCCGCAGTCCCGGCTGAGCCCGCCAAGGCCCGCACCCGCACGAGCGGTTGTCCGTCCTGCGGATCGACAGCCGTTTTCCTGGCCCATCAGCTCACGCTTCTGGAGAAGCTGCTGGCGGTGGTGAATGTGAAAACCTATCGCTGCTATGGTTGCTGCCAGCGCTTTGTCAGAGTGTTCGGTCTGTATTTGCCGCGGCCCGAGAATTAGTTAACGCTTATGGGGCGACCGCCCCACCGGACCGGCTATTGCGACAGCCGCAGAATCTCCGCCAGGATGGCTTCAAAGGCAGGCTGAACGTCATCCACGGTCTGAACCAGTATGAATTGTCCCTGCGGAATACTGGGATTATACACCGTGTCCTGTGAGGTGTTGACGTTCGCCAGGCGCGACAGAAGCACCGTGTCCACACCTCCGTTGCCGGAGACCTCGCCCGCATAACCCAGGGTGTAAATCACCGGTATGAGAGTGGTATCGCCATGAATCTGCTGCCCCGCCATATCCGCGGCATTCCAGGAAGCCAGTCCGACCTGGCAGGCGTTCGCGGCCGCCTGTTGGTTAGCGCCGGTGAGGAGCCCGGTGAGCTGCAGGGCCTGATTGGCCTTCTGTCCGTTCTTGCCCGCCTGGCAGTTGGCACCAGCGCTGGTCCAGAGATTCGACTGTGTAAAGTCGGTTTGCGTATACGGCAACACAGTCGACCCTTGCGTCGAATTCCCAAACCAGTCCACGCTGGGTATCGAAATATCGGTTGCTGAGCCGGCTGCCGGTGAGCCACCGTAAGTGGTGGCGATCGCGCCAACGTTCTCGGGGACGGTGGAACCGTTGTTGACATACTCAAAATAGCAACCCTTGCCTGGACCTGCCCCGTTTTGCCCGCCAACTGTATTGGGCGCGATGACGGGTTCGTTGCCGGCGGAGAGCTTCACCCAGTAGGTCACGGAGAGGCCGGCGCCGGTGGCGGTTTGCATCCGCTCGCGGATTCCGTTGGTGGCGTTGCTGTTCCACACGTACCCGCCCCACTGTGCGAACCAGCCTAACATCGAATTCGTTTGTACTTCCGGATATTGTCCGGTGGCGCTGAGGTTTGCGGCCCCTTTCGCTTTGGTGTTCGCGCACGTGCTGGTGGCTAGGACGGAGTTGGTGACCTTGTTGTTGAAGTCGGCTGTGATCCCGTTGGGCGCGCCATCCGTCCATAGCACGATGACATTGAGCGCTCCCGGTTGATTGGCCGCCTGCAACTCCTTCCAGGCCAGCATCAGCCCTTCGGCCGTGCCAGTGTTGCTGCCTGAGACAATGTTCGATATCGAAGTCAGCATATTGGGATTGGCCGCCGGGCTAGAGGGCGGATTGTTCCCGTCCGGATCCCGGAAGTGAACATCGGGACCCCCGTTGCCGGGCAGCGGCAACTTAGCCAGGCCCCAATCCGTGGTCGGATATGCGACCATGGCGCTTCCCGCAATCAGCACCAGGCCAAGCATGTCGCGTCCCGGCGCAAACTGGTTGACGAAGTAGGTTGAGCCGGCTTGCACCGCTTGCAGCTCGGCACCCATCGAACCCGACCGGTCGATCAACAGAACCAGCACTACGTCCCGGCGGGAAGCCTGGCCCTTTGAGGTCACCGTTCCGGTGGAAAAACCAAGTATCCGCATGAATAGCAGTGGGACTTGTACACTGGCGCCGATCGATATCGTTCTCTGCTTGGTGCTGGAGCTCTGATTGACGTAAAGACAATTGTTGGGACTGGGAGGGCTTGCCGGCATCGGGTATATCGGGTTTTGACTCGAGTCGCAATTTGTGTCGTTTAGAGCGAAAGCTCCCCAGTAGCCGCCGCTCCCGGCGGTAGCGCCGGTAACGATGTTGGCTTTGATGAATTCGTCCGCCACCAACTGTGCCGCCGCCGCCTGGTCAGTTATGGTCAGCCCGGCGCTCAGGGATTGGGCCGCGGCCAGGGCGCCTCCATCCACGGCCGCCTGCAGCTTCGCCTTAACGCTGTACAACATCGTCGCATCGATCGCGATTCCCACCAGCGGAACCAGCACGAACGGCAGCAGCATGGTAAACATCACCATCACGTTGCCGGCCTTCCGCCGCCTGCGCGGATCGGAAGCCGTTCGCGGTCCGGCATCGGGCGGGCTAGAATACCGCATACGCATAATCGCCTCCCTTGGTGAATCCCGCTTGTCCCGCGCCGGCAAAATACGCTTCCACAATGTACACAGGCTGGCCGGATTGGTAGCCGTCCGTATTAGGGATATTTTCCTGTGGCGCCGGCAGCAGGTTGAAGGTGGACCTGTCGGCTGTGTCCGAAATGTAGGTAGTGATGGCGTCAACCTGGTACTTATTGCTCGAGTCCAGATCGCCGGCTGGCGCGGTGCCGAAATTGCTGCTCCGCAAGCTTGTGTTGCCTTGGGTGTACTGCTGTCTGAAGACAAAAAAACCTTCGTTCTTGCAGGTCGAAGCCACGTATGTCGGGGGCGGCCCGGCCGAGCCGTAAGTGCTGCCGGCCGAAGCGCAGACGCTCTTTCCCACGAACTCGACTTCCGAAAAGATGACCACTCCGGTCCCGGCGGTAGTGACCGTGCCGAGTTGCTGGGTTATGTCGGTGAGTATGGTGTTCGACGAGCCGGCGCCGGTGCTCGAGAAGTCGACGCCGCGGCTATACATGCTGGCCAGATCCCGCGCCATTTCCGTAGTCTGCTCGCCGCGAATCATGGCCGATCCAAGCCACATCGTGCCGAGCAGCAGCGGAAGCCAGACCGGAATCAGCAGCGAGAATTCCACCATGGAACCGCCCCGATTTGTTCTTTGTCGATTGCGCATCGTGTTTCCCCCTTACATGGGTGGCGGGTTTTGTGTGCCATTCGCAGCCATCGGAGGCATTTCCATCCGGTCCCAGGCTGTGGCGGTCATAACGATCGGAGCCAGTGTGCCCAGCCCTGGCATCTTGATGGTTGGCATGAAGGTCTTCTCCGACATGTTTTGCACGGAAACCTCGACCAACGGCAAGACACTGTTGACCGGCCCGTTGCCGGGAGACGTTGGCGGGGTGCACGTCGAACAGCCGGTGACATCGCTGACATCCGTCACCACGCCCGTGTTCGGATCCACCTGGTACCAGTTCACATAGATATTGTTCCAGCCGTTCGTGCCCAGGGTAATGCCGCTGGCGTTGCCCCTCACGTTTCCGAAGGTGTTTTGCTGAACGACTTCCTGTATCGAGGCCCGTTGTCCCAAACCGGAGATAACCTGGCTGGTAACGGCATAGCGCACGCCCTGCAAGGCGGCGTATTGCAAAGTCGCACGCTGATACACCGCCCACGCGATGTTCAGGATGAGGAACACAAACCCTAGACAAGGGAGCAGCACCAGCGTGAACTCCAGCATTTCCGAGCCCCGCTGCTTCACCTTTCGTAAACCAGACCGCTTCGTTTCTTTGCTCCGCATGAGTGGCTCCGCTTGGCTGATCGCCTCCCGGCAGTTCTGTGTGGGTGACACTTCACCCCCTACCGGCAATCTGCGATTCGCCCGCATGTAATAAGGACGATTGGCCGGCAATTATTCTTTACGAGTCCGCCCGGTATTCGCGGTGTCTAGCTTTCTGCGGAGCGCGCCGAACGCGGATTGAAAAGAATCGACTTATCTGCGTTCATCGGTATCGTCGGTGCCCCCTAAATGCCTTTTCGGACTATTTCGGCAAACCGTGAGGCTGGCCGGGGCGCCGGTTAACCAAAGTTGGCGGGCGGAATGCTGCTCAATGGCTATCTATAAGAATGGACAGCGCCGGAGTAACATCGAGTCCGATGGACCCAAGCCCCGGCAACCCGCGCGCAGCGGGAATCGAGCAGGAAATCGTCGACCTTTACGAACGGGAAGCCGGCGGCCTGCTCCGTTACGCCGGAGCGCTTGCGGATAACCGGGAGACGGCCCACGACGCGCTGCAAGAGACGTTTCTCCGTTTCTTCCTCTGCCGTTCGGCGGGCCAACAGATCCGGTCCCCGAAGGGCTGGCTGTTCCGCGTGGCGCGCAACTACGTCCTCGATCAGAAGAGAGCGGGCGCGCGGCACGAGATCGGCATGGAGTCGCTTCGCAACCTGCCTGAGCCGGCCCAGGGAGCCGAAACCGAGGGCCGCGTCTGGGAACTGCTGCAAGGGCTGCCGCAGATCGGTCTCTCGCCGAGGGAAATGGAATGCGTCCGGCTCCGCACCGAAGACTTGAGTTACGATGAAATTGCCGGTGTGCTCGGGGTGCGGGCGGGCACTGTCGGAGCCTTGCTCACCAGGGCCCACGACAAGATCCGCAAAGCGGTGGGCGGCGGCCCGCACAAGAACCGCGATACCGCCCAGGCGGTAGGAGAAGAACGCTATGCATCCTAGGAGCGCCACCTTGATCGCCTTCTGCGATGCGGAAGCCGGCGCCGGCCGAAGCCGCCGGATCGCCAGGCATCTTTCGAAATGCGAGCAGTGCCGCCAGCAACTGTTGCGCATCCAGAGCGAGAAGGAGGAGCTATCGGCGCGCGCCGCGGCGCCGGCCATCGACAGCCGGCCAGGCTTGGCTGCCGTGCGGTCGGCGATAGCCGCCTGGCAGTCCGGCAGGCACGGCGCGGCGGCGTCCGAATTGAGAGCCCGCCTGCGGTGGCAAATCGAAACCTATTTTGGCTCGCCGGCGGTTTCCGTGGTGGAGCGCCCGGGCATCCCGGCGGAAGAGATGCTCGGCAGGGCGAGTGAGATCCTCGAAGTCTTTCTGGGGCCCGGCGTGGCGGAAGCGGTGAAAGACGATGTCTTCCGCGGATTGGACTTGGCGGAGCCGGCCGGGGAGACCTGCCTATGAAGCGCAAGACGAACAACCTGGAAGGGCTCGAATCGGCGCCCCAATGGATTCTCATGTTCCTGGGCGCGTATCTGGTCGTCCATCTGATCGCGCTTTACGTTTGGAACACCGCTGGCCGGGCCTTCTCGATTCAAGGAAGCTCCGACGGCACATCCGCGCTGTCGGTGACCGCCATGGCCGCGGTGGATTTGTGGCTTTGCCTGCTGGTGTTGCGCAGCTTTCCGGCTGGTGCGCCGTTGCGCCGCGCCTGGATGCTGATTACTTTCGCGGCGGCGGCCCGTGCCGCGTCGGGCGTGCTGGCGCAACTGCTGGGAACCAACTGGCTCCTCAACCCACTGGTGTGGGCCGGCCACGTGAAACCCGGGTTGATCGACCAGATCCGCCGCTCCGCTCTGATCGCCGACGGCCCGGTCCGCTTGGCCCTGCTGGCGGCGGCCCTGCTGGTGGCGCTGCGCGTCCTGCGGAAATTTGGCTTCTGGGTTCGGCCCAGCACCGCTGATTGGGCGGTGTCCGCCATCGTCTACCTGTTCACTCTCTGCCGGTTCGCCGAGGCCGGTGCGGCATCGCTCGCCGGCAGACCGATCGGCACCGAGGACTGGATCTCGCTGGCCGGCCTCCCCGTCCTGTGCGTGCTCTTCCTCGAAGCCATGCTGCTCCGCCGATCGGTCGTCCGTATGGGCAATGGCCTGATCTCCATGTGCTGGGCGGCGTTTATGTGCGGCATCTTCCTGACTGGAGCCGGCGAGCTGGCAGCCTGGGTGATTCCCCACTATTCCCATGCCTGGCCGATCGAGATGATCCAGTCGCTCGCCCGGTTCCCAATCGCGGCTGTTTTCGCGCTGGCACCCGCCTGCCAGGTGGCGGCGCAACGCCGGGCACGCAACCCCCCCAACGATCAGCCCGAGGATCTCGCCACCGGCGTTCCTGCCCTGGTCCCATAGCGTCGTCGTATCGACACCCGCGTGTGCCAGGACAAACGCACGGGCAAGCCTGCCCCACCCACGCCGCGTGCAAGCGCGTTAGACTCCATCGTATGAATGACCAACGGACTCTACGATGGATTGCCCTTATCGTGGCCGGCGCGGTGTGCGCCGTCACGCCTGCGCGGGGGCAGCCAGCCAAACCCGCGGCGGCAGCGCTCACGGCGGAGAAACCCAACTTCCCCGCCGTCCTGCCCGGCAGAGGATTAGCCCAGCACGATTTCTTTTACGCCGGAGAAGCCAAGTCGCAGGACATGTATATCGTGCGAAGCGGCAAGGTCGTCTGGGAGTATCACAATCCCGCGGGAAAGGGCGAAATCAGCGATGCCGTGCTGCTTTCGAGCGGCAACGTACTCTTCGCGCACCAATTCGGCGTAACCTTGATCGACCGCGACAAAAAGGTGCTCTGGCACTATGACGCTCCGGCGGGCACCGAGATACACACCGCGCAGCCGATCGGCACGGACCGCGTGCTCTACGTGCAAAACGGCGATCCCGCCAAGGTTGTGGTCGTGAACATCGTCACCGGCAAGAACGAGCGTGAGTTTGTGGTTCCAGTCGGGAATCCGAAAAGCGTACACGGCCATTTCCGCCATGCCCGGCTCACCGATGCCGGCACGCTGCTTTTGGCGCACATGGACATGGGCAAAGTCGTCGAATACGATTCCACCGGCCAGCAACTCTGGTCGTACGCGCCGGGAGCCGCCACCTGGTCGGCCGAACGTTTGAAGAACGGCAATACCCTGATCGCCGGAGCCAAACTGGTTCGCGAAGTGAACCCCGCCGGAGTCACTGTCTGGGAATTCTCGCCCGCCGATGTGCCGGACTACCTGTTCAATTCCACGCAAATCGCCAAGCGCCTGTCCAACGGGAACACGCTCATCAACACATGGTTCAACCAGTGGAACGGGCCGGCCGATCCCGCCACGGCTCCCGTGCAGGCGCTCGAAGTCACCCCGGACAAGAGAATCGTCTGGGCGTTGCGCGCGTGGGGTGACCCGGTGGATCTCGGACCTTCGACTACCATCCAGTTGCTCGACTCGCCGGGCGTTCCCGAGGCGGTGCATTTCGGGGAACTCAAATGATGAGCCGAACGTACATTCGGATGATGTAGGGATCGGCGTTCCGGATGTTCTTCGCCATTGTGACGGTTACGTTACGAGCGGACCGCGCATGCGAAGCCGCTTGAAATGTGTAGCTTCCGGGTTTCTTCGGTGAATGATCCCGATTTGGGCTCCACAGCGGCCGCTGCCGCAGCCCAAATGGAAAAAATGAGACAAACCGCTCCAAATTGAGGCGGTTGGACGTATAATCGCTAGTGATCGCTTGGGGAGGATTATGCCCACCAATAAACACGGTTTGATCGACAGCCTGAAGCACATGGCCTTTGAAGACGAGCCCGAGAAGCCGCAGACACCGGAGAAGCCGGCGCCCGTTACTACGGCGGCCGCTGCCCAGGCGTTTGGGACCGCTGCCCATACGTTTGCACCGGCGCCCGCCGCCCATCCGTTCGAAACGGATGTGACCAGTGCGCCGCCGGTCAGTTATCCGATGCCGATCGATACGGGAGTGGTGCCGGACAATGACGAAGTCTACCAGAAGCTCATGTCCAAGACCGATTTCGAAGGCACTGACGTGGCCGCCACCATACACAAGTTCCTGGAACCTCTCAAGGCCATCCCGGACACTGTGATGCCCCCCAATATCAAGTTCAGGACCGCCGTCCTGCAAGCGCAGGCACAAGCCGGATTGACGCAAGACGGCATCCTGGCGGTCTTTGACACGCTGAAAGCCAGGCTGCAGCAGGAATTAGACGCTTTTAACGCCAAGGCCCAGCAGTTTGTGGCGCGCGAGATTACGGGGCGGCAGGACCGCATCGGCCAGATCAGCACGCAAATCACCCAGCTTCAGCAGCAGTTGGCACAGTTATCCGGCGAACTAGTGGACGCGCAGGGTAAGAGCACGCATGTGCAGAGCCAGTTTGCGGCAGCCGCGCAGCGCCGCAGCAGCGAAATCGAACAGCAGAAGTCGCAATACGCGGCGCTGCTGAGAGGATAAGACACCAATCATGAGTCTCGTACCGGTTACTCCGAGCTTCACCCAGAACCTGCAGAACTACACGCCGAAATCGTTCTGGAAACGTCCCGAGGGCCCGTTCGGGATGGTTGTGCTGGCGGCCGCGATCGTCGGCGGAGGCATCGGCTTGTACGCCCTCCTGCCGTACCTGATTACGCTGTTGGAGAACACGCTTTATACGATCGGGCTGGCCGTGGTGCTGATCGCGGTCCTCTGGCTGGCGTTCAATCCAACCTTCCGCACCGCAGTCCGGAACTTATTTCAATACATGGTGCGGTGGTTCGCCTCGTGGGTGGTGGAGACCGATCCGATCGGCATCCTGCGCAACAACCTGGATGACATGAAGAAGGCGAAGTACGATCTCGACCAGACGCTGCAGCGATTCGCCGGCAGCGACGAAAGGCTGCAGCGCAGCATTGCCGCCAAGAACGACGAGATTACCGGGCTCGGCCATAAGGCCGCCAAGGCGGAGCAAATGGCAGCCGCCGCCAGCGACCCGATGGAGAAGGAACGCCTGATGCTGGAGCGCCAGACCTTCCTCGAGAAGGCCGGCATGTTGATGCAGGGCGTGAAGCAGTTGCAGGCTCTCGAGGATCAGACTTCGAAGATGCTGAAAACTTTCCAGCACTGGTCGCAAATCGCCGACAGCAAGATCCAGCGCACGGAGAACAAGGTCGGCTTCCTGGCCGAGCAGCGCAAGATGATTCTGGACGCCAAGGCGACGCTCGGCGTCGGCCAGCGGTTGCTGCGCGGCAATCCGGAGCAATTGAAGATGGTCGACATGGCCTTGGACTACCTCGAGGAAGACACCTCCCGGACCTTGGGAGAGATCCGCGAGTTCTCCCGCTACACCGACAGACTGCTGACGGACGATCAAATCGAATCCGGCGCGGCGGCCGACGAAGCGGCCGGCAAGTTTGCCGAGTTCAGCCAGAAGCTCCTTACGGACGGCAACAAGCCCGCCGGCGCCGACATGATCGAGATTCCCGGGGTCGCCACGCCGGAGCCGCTGAACATGCCCCGGCCCGCTACCGGCCCGCAGGGCGCCGGCAGCGATTACGACAACATGTTTAAATAAGCAATTTCACACCAGTTCGTTGAGAGGAAGAAGCAAATGGCGCGAATGAAGCCGCAAGCGAAAGTGTTTCTGATTGTGATCCTGGCGGTGGGTGTGGTTTGGGGACTGCGCGTCGCCATGCAGCGCGGTCTGATTCCAACCCCCGGCATCATAAAATCGGTGGTCGCTACCCGCGTGGATCTGCCGCCGCAAACGGAGGCGCAGGTGGCCAACGTGCAGGCCATGCCGTACCCGTCCACCGCCTCGGCCGGCGTTTCGGCGACGCGCATACCGATCGACATCTGGGAGTGGAACGCCATGTTCGCCCTGCTCTATGCGAACGGCGGCAAGGATACCACCAAGGGTTCGCTGATGGAGAAGTACGGCGTCAACCTCGCTCTGCACCGCGAGGACTCGAACTCGCAGATGAAGGCCGACCTGCTGGCCTGCGCCAAGCAGCTCCACGATGGCGAGAAGACCTGCTCCTCGGGCGCCGCGGCCCTGGTGGTCATGGGCGACGGTGGCGGCCAGTGGCTGGCCGATCTGAATCCGCAATTGAAGAAACTGGGGCCGGAATACCAGGCCGTTATCATCGGCTCCGTCGGCCGCTCCAACGGAGAGGATGCCCTGCTCGGTCCGGCCGAGTGGAAAACGAATCCGCAGAGCATGAGAGGCAAGACCGTGGTCGGCGTCATTCGCGATGGCGACTGGAACATCGCCCTGAACTATATGGGCTCCAACGCTCTCAAGAACAACCCGGATCTGAATACCTATGACCCGGATGCGGTCAACTGGATTGCGGCCCCCGACGAGGATTACATCAAGGCCGTCACCGAGGTGTACGTTCCCAATCGTTGCGAGGACCGCAAGGTGGTGAAGGACGGACGCCCGACCGGCGAGACCACCAAGGTCTGTCCGGATGGCGTGGTGACCTGGACGCCAGGCGACGAACAGGCGGTGCATGGCCGTCCGGGCACCACCAAGGTCGTCTCCTCGCATGAGTACGCGTCCCAAATGCCGGCCGTCATCGTGGGTATCAAGAAATTCTTCAATGACAATCGCGACGAAGTGCAGGGCATGCTGGCGGCGAGTTTCCAGGCTGCCGACCAGGTGAAGGCCTTCGATGCCGTTCGCCAAAAGGCCGGCGAAATCTCCGCCAAGATCTACAACGACCAGAACGGAGACTACTGGTACAAATACTACGTGGGCCTGCGCGATCCTAAGTCGGGCCAGTCTCTGGGCGGCTCGGCGGTCTTCAATCTCGAGGACAACGTCAACTATTTTGGACTGGACGGCAAGCACAACAACAACATGCGCGCCAGCTACGAGACGTTCGGTAAGATTGCCACCCAGAACTACCCGCAACTGTTCAAGGACAATCCGATTCCGCCGTACAAGGAAGCGGTCGACACTTCGTTCCTCTTCGGCACGCAGGCGCTGTTGAGCACCAGCGGCGTGCAGGGTGCGAGCGCGGAGACGGTGGATTACGCCAAGGAAGCGGCCAGCGGCACCGTGATCGGTCATAAGGCTGTGTACATCAACTTCGACTCTGGCTCCGATAAGCCCTTGCCGAGCAGTCTGCCCACTCTGAACGAACTCAAGGATGCGTTGGCGATTAACTCGCAGTTGGCGCTCCAGATCGACGGTTACACCGACAACGCCGGCAGCGACGCCGTAAACGTCCCGTTGAGCGAGAAACGCGCTCAGGCCGTGAAACGCTACTTCCAGCAGGTGGCTCCGCTGAGTTTCCCGGACTCGCGCTTCACGGCGGTGGCGGGCCACGGTTCGCAGAACCCGCTGGCCTCGAACGCGACGGCCGGAGGCAAGGCGCTGAACCGCCGCGTGGAGATCAGCCAGATCGGCCAGTAACTCCGCGGGAACCGGGGGAGGCGGCTAGTCTTCCCCGGTTTTTCGTGTGCCGGGTAAACCATGAATCACGCGCTCGCGGTATTTTCGCCTAATGCGGTTCTGAGCAGGAACACCGTCCGGATACTGGTCGCCGTGCAGGTCGCCGTGGTGCTCCTGTTGTGGATCGTCAGCCCCCTGGTGCTGTTCCCCAAACCAGGCGAAGTCCTGCGCGCGCTGGGCGACATGTGGGAGCAGGGTCTCGGCGGGGAACTCATCACCAGTTTCTATCTGAACCTCGAAGCGATTGCTCTGGCCACGGTGGTTTCCCTCCTGCTGGCTTATGCGACGGTGATGCCCTTCTTCCGTCCCATCGTCTCCCTGCTCAGCAAGCTTCGTTTTCTGTCATTGGTGGGATTGACTTTCTTTTTTACCCTGATGGCCAAGAGCGGACATCAACTGAAACTGTCGCTGCTGGCGTTTTCGGTTTCGGTGTTCTTCGTCACCGGAATGGCCGACGTGATCAATAGCATTCCGAAAGAGGAGTTCGACCTGGCGCGCACGCTGCGCATGGGAGAGTGGCGGGTGGTGTGGGAAGTGATCGTTCTGGGCCAGGCTGACAAGGCGTTCGACGTCCTCCGTCAGAATGCCGCGATCGGCTGGATGATGCTCACCATGGTGGAAGGCATTGTCCGGTCCGAGGGCGGCGTCGGCACCATCCTGCTCGACCAGAACCACCACTTCCGGCTGGCCGCGGTCTTCGCCATCCAGTTGACCATCCTCATGCTCGGCTTGCTCCAGGATTACGGGATCGGCTTGATGAAGAACATGTTTTGTCCTTATGCGGCCCTGACGCTGGAGCGGAAATAATGGCCAACACCTCGTACAGCCTCGGCCAGACTTTGTTGAAGATCGACAACGTGTGCCTTGAGTATGATGGCCGTCCCGTGCTCAAGAACGTCAACGGCGAGGTGCGCGACATCATCGTGCCGGGCAGGGTGCAGGGCCAGGTGGTGGGGTTCCTCGGGCCTTCCGGCTGCGGCAAAACCAGCCTGTTCCGGATCATCGCGGGATTGAACCAGCCCACCTCGGGCCGCGTGTCCGTCAACGGCTTCGATCGCCCGGTCAGGGCGGGTGAAGTGGGCGTGGTTTCCCAAAGCTACCCCCTTTTCGAACATCGCACCGTGTTCGGCAACCTCATACTGGGAGCGAAGCAGAAGGAAAAGGACTCCCCGGTTGCCCGTGATAAGGTGATGGCGTTGCTGAACGAGTTCGGACTGGAAGACAAGTTCAATTTGTACCCCTCTCAGCTATCGGGCGGCCAGCGCCAACGATGCGCCATTATCCAGCAGATCCTCTGCAGCGAGCACTTCCTGCTGATGGATGAACCGTTTTCCGGCCTCGACCTCCTCATGCTCGAAAGGACCTGCGAGTTGATCACCAAGGTCGCCGATATGGACGACCTGAACACCATCATCGTGGTTACCCATGACGTCACCGCCGCATGCTCCGTCGCCGACCATCTTTGGCTGATGGGCCGCGATTCGGACAGTAACGGCAACAAGCTTCCCGGCTCCCGCATCGTTAAGGAGTACAACCTGATCGAGCGCGATCTGTGCTGGCAGCCTGGTATCATCACAACAGCGCCATTCACGGACTTCGTTCGTGAAGTCAAAGAGGAATTCAGGAGACTCTAAGAAATGGATAAGAAAAAAGAGATCGACCTTTTGATTTGCAAATGCAAGGACTGCACTCATTGGGAAATCGGCCGGGACGTCATAATCTGCAAGACTTGCGGCCTCACACTGCCCGCCAAAATCGCCGTGGACGACCACCACATGCTGCATTGGAAGAAGCACGAGCGCTAGTCTCATGCGGTGAGTGGTTGGTGACATAAGTCTGGGGCGGGAAGCCCCTGCGGCTCCTTGATTCAAACCGGCCTTTGCCGCCCGTGTCCGCAGCCGATTGCTTACTGACGGCCGAAGAGCGAGGCTCCCATAACAAAAGTACTGGTTAGGAAACTGACAGTACTTTCCATAGCTACCAGGCCTTGCCGTCTATCCCGCAGGCGTGAGAGCATGTCCCCATTCGTCGAGGAAAAGAGAGAGGAACGCGACATGAATATTTCTTATGCGGATGGCACCATTCAAGAGGGTCTTGTCTTGGCGCTAGCCGGTCCGGAATTGAGAGCCGCCATCCGGGGCGCCGACGATCCGGCGGAATTCAGGTTGGTGGGCGATACCTGGGTCGCCGAAGACGGCCGGAAAGTCACCTTCGTGTTCCCGCTTGGTCTCACAAAAAGCCAGGAATTTCTGACCGCGATTCAAGAGGTCACTGTCGAGGGACTTAGTGCTCCGAGGGTTTGCGAATCCGGCGGTGAATGCCTGCTCAAGCGCATGGCAGCCGATCCCCTCGCCTTTAACTAACGGCTTTTCGCTCCCGCCGACTCAGTCTTAGACGCGCTTAGCTAAGATAGGATGATCGGCGCCATCTGTCACCCGAGTACCGCTCAGACTTTTTTCCGGTGTACAATAGGGTGATGTAACACGCTGTCAACCGAGTTTTCCATGCCGACAAAACTTACAACTGAAATTCTCACTGCCGCAATTGACGGGTTAGAGATCCAAAAGACGCGGATCGATGCCCAAATAGCCGAGATCCGGCAAATGCTCGACGGTGGCTCCAAGCCAACCGCCGCCCCTTCCGAATCGCCCTCGCGTAAGCGGCGCAAGATAAGCAAGGCTGGCAGGGCGGCGATCGCCGCGGCACAGCGGAAGAGATGGGCCGAATCCAAGAAGCAGGAAGCTGCGCCGGTAGCGCCGAAGCCGAAACGGAAGCTCTCGGCGGCTGGCAGACGGGCCATCATCGCCGCCACCAAGAAGCGTTGGGCTGCCAAGCGGGCGGAAGCTGCCAAGCAGGCCAGCGCTTAATCGTAATTGAGAGTTGGCGGGATTCCCCGTTTTCGGTGGGGCGGCTATTTCATCTCGGAAGGCACCTCAGCCTGCCGCGACCATCGAGCCGCCCCATTCGGAATGACTCGCCGTCCGCGGCCGTTTCGCTGAGGGGGCGATCCACGCTTTTGTTTGCAGGATAGCGCCGGAGGTGTCCTCTCAAACTCGGGAAGGCGTCGGCCCTGCGGACAAAAAGAAAGCGGGCGCATTTGGGTGATAGGGTTTAATGCGCCCGCAGTCGTAACGGGGATTTACCTTCTGGACGCAGCAACCCGGTGGCGAGGTTACAAGTTGCGACTGAAATCCGGCTCGCTCAAAGGAGTCACCGCTCGATAGCCCTTAAGAGCTATTGACGCGCTTCCCATGGCTTCGGCGTCGCTCCGGTTCTTGGATCGCCGCCTCGGGCCGCTGGGCCTGAGCTACAATTGGGCTTGCGATGCGATTCGCCGTCCTCATATTGGCTCTGCCGGCCGCCTTCTCTCTGGCATCGCAGGCGCAGGACCTGGCGGTGGAACAGCCGGCTCCAGCGCCTCCTCAGTTGGAGAACCACGGAACCCCGATCGAGCTCCCATTTGGTTGCACGGGCGAGGACATCCGTTGGGCGGGTCTGAGTTGCAGCGAAGAAGATCCGTGCCCGATTTTCCTGGAGCTTTCCGCGGCCGCGCATTGGGGGGACCGCACGGTGGTATCCGGCAACATCCACGGCGAATCCGCCACCCTTTATTCGGTGCTGCTCGGCAGTGACAACGAAGGCCAAACCTGGAGTGAAGCCCACCAGCGCCTCCGCGGTGCGGCGATCGATCGCATTCAGTACCTCGATTCGGGCTTCGGCTGGATCGCCGGCGAAGAGCAGTTTCCCCTTCCGCAGAACCCCTTCCTGCTGCTCACCGAGGACGGCGGCAAGACATGGACCGAGCGGGCCGTGCTGCGCGAGTCTGCGGAAAGCCCCTTCGGTGCGGTGCTGCAGTTCTTCTTCAGCTCGAAAAGCGCGGGCAGCCTGGTTCTGGACCGGGGCCAGGGCGGCGGCCAGGAACGCTACGCGCTGTTTCAATCGGAAAACGGCGGTCAAAGCTGGACCATCCGCCAGCAAAGCGCCAAGCCATTGCGGCTACCACAGACCCTGCCGGCCGGCTGGCGCGTGCAAGCGGATGCGGCCTCGCGGTCCTATCGCATCGAGCGCTTGCAGGGCGGACGCTGGAGCTCGATCGCGGCATTCGCCGTGAATCTCGAGGCTTGCAAGCCGCCGGCTGCCGAGCCGGGCGCGGAGAAGCATTAGCTGGCAGACTCAGGATCGCCTTTCGGGCTTTCTCCTCCGCCATCTGCACCGCGAGCCGCATTCCATTGATACCAAATCGTTTGTCGACAATTACACGCTTGGGAGAGGAGCCATTGAGGCATCCAACTGAGGTGCGCTTGCCGGTTGCCCGCCCATGTAGGCTACCGTTCGTAGATGGGACTCTGCTAACCAACGCCATCCTGGTTCGGCACTGGAGTTGCATTGTATATTGCCAGTGTCATGAGTCTGGAAAGCCTGGCCTCTTCTGCTAACCCTAATCTCATAATTCTGGATCCGCGGGGCGCCCAGAAAGCCGCCAACAAGCCGGCCGCGCCGAAGACCGCGGCCGCCAGCCCGCCTAGCCCGGCAGCCCCTCCTGCTGAAGACGTTAACGTCAGGCCAACCATTCCCGACCGGATCGGCGAACTGGGAATCCCGCGCGCCATGATCAGCGATCTGGTATTGCGCTATCTGTGGCTCCACGGCACCGGCACGCTGGCCTTACTGCACGACACTTTGAAACTCTCCTTCCCGGTTCTCGAAACCCTGTTCCACGAGTTCCGGCAACAGCAGTTGCTGGAAGTGAAGGGTATGGTCGGCAACGATTACTCGTTCTCGCTGACCGCCGGGGGCCGGCATCTGGCCACCGCTCGCAGTGAGGTCTGCCAGTACGTTGGACCGGCTCCGGTCTCCATCCAGCAGTATCATGAAGTGGTCAAAGGACAAAGCGCCAAATTGCGCCTCAGCCGCGACAGCCTGCGCCGGGCGTTTCACGACCTGGTCATGCCGGATTCGTTGCTGGATCAATTGGGCCCCTCGCTGATCGGGCACCAGTCGTTGTTTCTGTACGGCGGAACGGGCAGCGGCAAAACCAGCATCGCCGAGCGCATTCTGCGAATTTACCAGGACTCGATCATCGTTCCCTACGCGGTGGAAGTGGACGGCCACATCATCGCCGTTTTCGACCCCATCGTGCACCGGCCGGTCGAAGCGGAGGACGAGTTTCTCGATCCACGTTGGGTGATCTGCCATCGCCCCTGTATCACCATGGGCGGCGAGCTTTCGGCTTCGATGCTGGAACTGCGCCTCGATGAGGCCACCCATGTGTTCATCGCGCCGTGCCAGATGAAGGCCAATAACGGCATTCTGGTGGTCGACGATTTCGGGCGCCAGATGCTTTCCCCGCAGCAGTTGCTCAACCGATGGATCGTTCCGCTGGATCGCCGTGTCGACTACCTCACGCTCGCCTCCGGCATGAAGTTCCAGGTGCCGTTCGAACTCATGGTGGTCTTCTCCACCAACCTGGACCCGGAGGAGTTGGCCGACGAGGCCTTCCTGCGCCGCATCCAGACCAAGGTGCTGGTGGAAGACGTCAACGAAGAGCTTTTCGACCTGATCGTCAAGCAGGTCATAACCGTTCACAGCGTGCCTGCCGAGACCGGCTGCGCCGAGTACATGAGAGAGCGTTGCATCGCCGCCGGCGCCACGGTGTTACGCGCCTGCTACCCGATGGACATTCTCAAACTCGTCAAGGCCATCGCCGAGTACGAGGGACGCGCCGTCCGCCTCACCCGCGCCAACATCGATCGCGCCGTCAGCCTGTACTTCGCCAAGTCTCCATCCCGCAAGAAGACCAAATAGCTGGTGAAGCCCGGCAGCCGTCTGGATTCCGGATGCAGACATCCGAATCCAGACAAGGAGGCATGCTATGATCTGCTTTCTGGCGAGTCCCTAACCATCTTCAGGACGCCGATTGATTCTGGGCAGACGGGTCGTGCGCTGGCGTGTCCGGCCGGCAAGTACAGCGGTCGGCGGCTTTGTACCAGAGCACTCAGGTCCGCAACATGATTCCAGAGCTTTGTATCAGGGCACGGCTTCAGCCGTGCCGTCGCGGGACTTCCTAAACATGGCCTTTAGGCCCCGTAGTCGAGCGACAGACTCGTCGGCAGTTTGTCCACGAACTTCAGGGACAGCTTGCTGGAGAACCCGCGTGCCGCGCCGGGAATAGTCCGGCTCCTGGCACGTCCGCGAAACCATCTGCCCGTCAGACAGTGTGGCGTTATTCTCGACCGCCGGCCCTTACTCATGGCGCAAGGCAACGGCAGGTTCGACTCTTGCGGCGCGCCAGGCGGGGCGAAATGCGGCCAGTGCGGCGGCGGCCAGCAGCAGCGCCAGCGGCAAAGCCAGGCTCCAGAAATCGCCAGGCTTCACTTCGTACAGCAGGCTCTCGACGGGGCGAGCCAGCAGGCGGCCGAGGACGAGTCCGGCGGCCAGGCCGATGGCGGCCACCACCGCGATTTCGCGGATCACCAGCCGCACCACCGACGATTGCCTTGCGCCCAGAGCCATGCGGACGCCGATCTCTTTGGTCCGCCGCACCACCGAGTAGCTGAGCACGCCATACAGTCCCACGCCCGCCAGCGCCACCGCCGCCAGGGCGAAGAAGCCGGCCAACAGGGCCAGCAACCGCTCGCGCACCATGTCGTCATCCACCAACGCGGATTGGAGCGTCACGTCGCCGTCACGCACGGAATGGCCGAAGGCGCGGATTTGCCGCTGCACCAGCGGCACCACTCGCCACGGGTCGCCATCCGTGCGCACCGCCAGGGTTCCGTTAAGCCCGCGCAATGGCTCGAACGTGGTGGGCGGAGCCGGCTGGCGAACGCTCTGCAAACGAACATCCTGGACGACGCCGATGATGGTCTGGGGAAGGTCTCTATCTCTTCGCGCGAACGCGAATCGCTTGCCCACCGGATCTTCGCCCGGGTAGTAGCGGCGCGCGAACGCCTGATTCACCAGCACCACCGAAGGCGTGGGAGTGAAGTCGGATGGCGCGAGGGAACGGCCTTCCAGCAACCGCACGCCCATCGTTTCGAGGAATCCCGGCGAGACCGGCACGCCGTAAACATTCCCATCGCCTGGAGCGCGGCCTGGTATTCGCACGTTTTCGCCTATGAGCGCGCCCGAAAAGAATCCGAACTCGCACATAGCCGCATTACGCACGCCCGGAACCTCACGGATGCGGTCCACCAACTGCAGCGCGGTGAGACGGGCGGCCGGCGTGTAGTACATCTTGGCGAACGGGTTGGGGTCCGTAGTCTCGACACCGATGAGCACCACCTCGTTCTTCCTGAATCCGAGATCGACGTGCGTCAGCTGCCGGAATGAAAGCAGCAGCAAGCCGGCCACGAACAGCACCACAAAACTGAACGCGATTTGAGCGGCCAGCATGGGCCTGAGTGCACCGGCGCGAACCGATTGCCTGCCCCCCGATTTCAGAGCTTCGTGCGGCGAAACGCCGGACGCGCGCAGCGCGGGCAGCAGGGCGAACAGCAGCGTGGCCGCGGTGCAGGACAACAGCAGAAACGCCAGCATGCGCCAGTCCGGATGGAGATCCAGGTAGGCGGGGCTATCCGACGTGCTCAGCAGCCCGACGATGGACGGTGCCGCGACCGCCGCGAACGCGGCTGCCAGCACACTCGCCCCGCAGGCCAGCAGCGCGCCTTCCACCAGCAACTGCCGCATCAGGCGCCCGCGGCCGGCGCCGATCGAGATCCGCAGCGCCATCTCGCGCTCCCGTGCCAGCGCACGCGCGGTGAACAGGTTCGCCAGGTTGGAGCAGGCAATCAGCAGAAGTAGGCCGGCGACCACGGCCAGAATCCACAGCGGCCGCGCGAATGTTTCGCGCAAACGTGACGGGCCGTTCGGGGCGGGCAGCACATGCAGGCTGCCGTGCAGGAAGCTATCCACGACGGCGCGCGATTCGTCCGCGCGAAACCCCGCCGCTTGCTCGCGAAGGAAATTCGCGTACACGCCCTGCAAGACCGAGCGAACCGCTTCCGCCGTCACTCCCGGCTTCAATCTTCCCAACACGCTAAACCAGTAACTGCCCACGTCCGACAGATCCTCCGGGATCGACCACATCATGATCGGCACCCAGAGGTCGGTGCCTTTGCCCGGCTCGATGCCGGTGAACCCTTTCTCGGTCACGCCGACGATCTGAAACTGCCTGGTTCCCACGCTGAACCATCGTCCCAACACCGACGGATCGCCGCCGAACCGCCGCATCCAGAAGTTGTAACTGACCACCGCGACGGGGTGAGCGCCGGGGTGCAAGTCGTCGCCTGGAGTCAAGAGGCGGCCCAAGGCCGGCCGGATGCCGAGCGAGGGCAGGGCATTCCCCGATGCGTATTGCAGCCGGACCTTTTCCTCGCGGCCTCCCGGCTTGGCGAACACGACCTCTTCAGGATGCTGGTTGCTCATGCCGAAAAGCTCCAGTTGTGCGCGCGCGGCCTGGCGGCAGCGCTCGAACAGTGGATAGTTGAACGTGTGGTTTTCGTGCGGGTCGCGTTCGTCCGAGGTGGTTAGTTGAACCAGGCGCTCAGGCTGGTAAACCGGGAGCGGCCGGAGGAGCAATGCGTCCACCAGCGCGAAGGCCGCCAGCGAGGCGCCGATCGCCAGCGCCAGCGATGCCAGCGCCGCCGCCGTTACCGCGCTGTCCTTGCGCAACATACGGAAGCCGAAACGCACATCCTTCAGCAACGATTCCAGCCACGGCATCAGCCTCGCGTCGCGGCTGGTCTCGCGCGTATGCAGTTCGTTGCCCAGCCTCAGCCGCGCCTCGCGGGCGGCCTCTTGCGGATTCATGCCGTCGCGGACGGCTTCCTCTGCGCGCGCTTCCAGATGAAAGCGCAGCTCCTCCTCGAGATCGCCGTCCAGCCGGTCCGGCCGGAAAGCATTCGTCAACCGGGATAGCCAGGACATGAGAGCCTCCTCTGGGACCTCCGTAACAACTGCGGACAACCGCTTCCTGACGGTCGCGGCTCCGATGCGCTTCAGAGCCGCGACTGTCAGGGAGCGGTTACCTACGCCTGCTCCAGTACCGCGTCCACCGCCGCCGTGATCGAGCGCCAGCGGCTTTCCTCGCCTTCCAACTGCTTTCGCCCGGCGGCGGTGATGTCATACGCGCGCGCGCGCCGATTGCTCTGGGTGGTGGCCCATTTCGCCTTGATCCAGCCGGCCTCCTCCATGCGATGGAGCGCCGGATAAAGCGAGCCCTCTTCCACCCGCAAGATGTCCTCCGACATGGCTTCGATCTGCACCGCGATGCCGTAACCGTGGAGCGGCCCGCGGCGCGCGAGAATCTTCAATACCAGCAGTGGGAGCGATCCCTGTAATGCGTCCTGTCGCGCCATACTGAGACTCCTTACTAAGATGTCTTATTATTAAACGAACCGGAGTGCTTGTCAAGCGGGTTGACAGACGGAAGCGTCTGTCCCACTTTGCTGTCGAACGGTTTGCGGTGGGGCAGGCGCTTTCGCCTGCCAACATCGCGCGCGGATGCTCATATCTGCTAACCTGCCGATGGCATGACGATTGCGCCTGCACGCCGGACCGCGTACGCGGTGCTCGATAGAGTGGAGGGCGGCGCCTGGGCTTCCGACCTGCTGCTGGCGGCGACGGCGGCGCTCGATTCGAGAGATGCGGGCCTGGCTTCCGAGATCGTCTTCGGCGTGCTGCGGTATCGGGCGCAGCTTGATTTTCTGATCGAACATTACGGCGCGCCCCGGCGCCTCGATTTGGAAGTGCGGCTGGCGCTGCGCATTGGCATTTACCAGCTTCGTTACCTGGAGCGCATACCGGCGCACGCGGCAGTGGCGGAGAGCGTGGAAATGGTGAAGCGGGCGCGCAAGCGGTCGGCGGCGGGGATGGTGAACGCGGTGCTGCGCAAAGTGGACCGAACGCCGGTGGAGTGGCCCACGCGCGAGGTGGAGCTCTCCTGCCCGGAATGGCTGCTCGAGCGCTGGGAGCGCCATCACGGACTCGCGGCAGCTCGTGCCATCGCGCTGGCGGCGCTCGAGGGGCCGCAAAAGTACGTGCGCGTTTCCGCCGCGGGCACGCGCTTCCAGGACATCGGGTCGCAATCCATCGTGCCGCTGCTCGAACTGGAGCGAGGACAAACCTTCCTCGATCTGTGCGCGGCGCCGGGCAACAAGACGGCGCAGGCGCTCGAAGCGGGGGTGCGTGCGGTGGCCTGCGATTTGCACTTCCATCGCTTGCGCGAGCTGCGCGGGCTGGGCGTCGGCCTGGTGGTCTTGGATGGCACTCGGCCGCTGCCGCTGGCGCGGCGGTTCGACCGCATCCTGGTGGATGCGCCGTGCTCGGGGACGGGCACGCTCGGGCGGAATCCGGAAATCAAATGGCGCTTGCGGCCCGAGGACATAGCCGATCTGCACGGCCGCCAGACCGCGCTGCTGCGGAATGCGCTGGCGGCGCTCGCGCCGGGCGGCCGGCTGGTGTATTCCACCTGCTCGCTCGAACCGGAAGAGAACCGGGAAGTGGTGGACGAGGCTGCGCCGGAGCGCGACGTTACGGTGTGGGAACGGCTTCCGGGGCGCGACGCCGGCGATGGTTTCTGGGCGGCTGTGATAAAATCAAACGAATCCGCAAATGATTGAAATCGTTCCCTCGATTCTGTCCGCGGACTTCGCGCGCCTGGCCGAGGAGATCGCTTCGGTGGAGCGAGGCGGGGCCACCATCCTCCATCTCGACGTGATGGACGGCCACTTTGTGCCCAACATCACGATTGGGCCGCCGGTGGTCGCATCGATTCGCAAAGCCACCCGTTCGCACCTGGATTGTCACCTCATGATCGAGCGTCCGGAGCGGTATGCGGAGGCTTTCATCCAGGCTGGCGCCAACTCGGTTTCGGTGCATTATGAAGCCTGCCGGCACCTGGATGCCACGCTGAACATGATTAAGCAGGCGGGCGCGATGGCGGGCGTGGTGTTGAACCCGGCCACGCCGGTAGCGGTGCTGGAAGATGTGCTGGAAGTGGCCGACTACGTGCTGCTCATGAGTGTGAACCCGGGGTGGGGTGGCCAGAAGCTGATTCCGTATGTGCTCGAAAAGGCGCGCAGGCTGGAGCGCATGCGGCGCGAAAAGAAGTTAGCCTTCCCGATTGAAATCGATGGCGGGATCCACCCGGAGAACCTGGCGGAAGTGGTGCGCGCGGGGTGTGAATGGATCGTCACAGGGTCGGCCATCTTTCACAGTCCGGATGCGGAAGCCACCACGCGCGAGATGCGCGAAATTGCCGCCCAGGCGACCGCCGTACAGTGCTGATGGTAATGGCCGCGGAAGCGCCGCCGGCCGAGATTGCTGGAGAATTGAAGTGAAATCGGAATCCTTTATGTCGCGAAATGTCGTCCGTCGGGCTGCCGTGGCGGCAGTGATGTGCGTCCTGGTGTTGGTTCCCGGCTGCGGGAAGAAGAAATACGAAAACCCCATCACCAAGGACACCCAGCAACCCGACAAGGTGCTGTTCGACCGGGCCGTCGACGATATCGAACACGCGCGCTACGAACAGGCGCGGCTGACGCTGCAAACGCTGATGAACACCTACGACACCAGCGAGTACCTGGCTAAATCCAAGCTGGCGGTGGCCGACAGTTGGTATCGCGAGGGCGGCAGCCACGGTCTGGCGCAGGCCGAGGCCGAGTACAAGGATTTCATCCTGTTTTACCCGCAACTGGAGGAAGCCGCCGAGGCCCAGGAAAAAGTCTGCAAGATGCAGTATCAGCAAATGGACAAGGCCGACCGTGACCCGCTGCACGCGCGGCGCACGGAGGACGAATGCCGGCAGCTTCTGGTGCAGTTTCCAAACAGCAAATTCGCCCCCGACGCGCAGCAGTATCTACGGACCGCGCAGGAAGTGCTGGGGGACGCGGAATACAGGGTGGGCGCGTTTTATTACAAAAGCAAGGGGAGTTTCCCGGCGGCGGCCAACCGGCTGAACGCGCTGACGGACCAGTTCCCGCTGTACAGCCGCGCCGATGACGCGTTGATGCTGGAAGCCGATTCCTTTCACCGCATGGGGGACCGGTACGAGGATCAGGAGGCGGCGGCGTACAGCAAGATCGTGCGCGACTATCCGTTGAGCCCGCACGTGAGCGATGCGACGAGTCATCTGAAAGCCATGAACCGGCCGGTGCCGGAGGCCGACCCGGTGGCCTACGCGCGGCAGAAATACGAGCTGGAAAACCGCCAAAAGAAGAAGTTGGTGAGCAGGGTTGTGGAGCCGTTCGCCTCGCGCCCCGACGTAATCAACACCGCCAAATCCGGATCGCCTCGGATGGAGACGCTCAAGCCTTACACTCCGGTGAGCATACCGGCAACGGCCAAGGGTGAGACCACGGGCACCACCGGAGTCGGCGCGGGCGGCGGCAGCGATGTGACCGTGTCCACGGTGAACGACAGCAAGCTGATTGACAACGCGCCGGATGCGCGCCAGAACCCTGGGACGGCGGCGGACTCGCGTCCGAACCCCGGGACGGCGCCGGCGGCCGGCACGGCGGCAGGAGTGCCCGCCAAGCCCGTTCCGGACGCGGCGCTGCCGCAGAATCACACTGGCAAGATGTCAGCCGCGCAGCAGGCCAAGCTGCTGAAGAAGCAACAGGACCTGATGAAAAAGAAGCAGGCCCAGCGTGCCAAGGCGAACAAGCAGGCCGCCGACGAGCAGGCCAAAAAGGACAAGAAAAAGAAAGTAACCACCGCGCCGCCGGCTCCCCAGCCGCAACCGCAGCCGGCCGACGCCAGCGGTAGTACCATCAAGCAATGAGCCGTGTTCTGCTGGTGGATGACAGCCCGCACGCGCAGCGGATGGGCGAGCGCATCCTGGCCGAGGAAGGCTACGAGGTAGTTACCGTCAGCAACGCCGAGGCGGCGCTGATCCGGCTCCAGGACGTGGATCCGGACGTGATCGTGGCGGACGCGGTGATGCCCGGCCGCACCGGATACGACATCTGCCAATACATCAGGATGAGCCCGCAGCACCGGCACGTGGGCGTGATCCTCACGGCGGGCGTGTTGGAGAAAATGGACGACGAGCAAGCCCAGCGGGCCGGGGCGGACGCGGTGTTGCAGAAACCGTTCGAGGCTTCGGCGCTGGTGGCGGCGGTGAGACCGTTGGCCGAACGGGCGCAGCAAGCGCGCAGCCAGCACTTGGAAGCCGGACCTGGCGGTCCGCAAACTACGCCGCCCGCGGGAAAGGCGGCGCCGGTGGTGCCGTTCGTGGCAGTGGTGGATGCCGAGCAGGTGCGGGCGGCGGTGACGGTGGCGCTGGATGCTTCCATGGCGCGCATGGTCGAGGAAATCACCAAGCACATGCTGGTGGCGCTCGAAACCCAGGAAACGAATCGCCCGGCGGCTCCCGAAGGCGGCGCACCACCGGCTGTAGCGGATCCGATGGTCGCTGAGGCTGTGCCGGCCGAGGCGGAAACGGCGGAGGCGGAAACAACCGACGACGAGCCGAGCCCATGGCCGGAACCCGGGCGCCGGGTGACGTTGCTGCGCCGCCGTCCGGGATCGATCCTCGGCCTGGATGATCTGCCGGAAGAAGAAGAAGAAGAGGAAGAGCCCGAAGCACAAGAATGAACTATGCCCGACAACAGTTTTGACGTAGTCTCGAAAATCGAAATACCGGAAGTGCTGAACGCCATCCAGCAGGCGCAGAAAGAGATCCAGCAGCGCTACGACTTGAAGGACTCTCATTCCAGCATCGAGCTGAACGAGAAGGATGGCAAGCTGGCGCTGGCCAGCAAGGACGAGTTCAAACTCAAGGCGGTGGTGGATATTCTGGAATCCAAGCTGGTGAAGCGCAAAGTGCCGCTGAAGAACCTGAACTTCGGGACGGTGACGCCGGCGGCCGGTTCCACGGTACGCCAGGAAGTGACCCTGCAGCAGGGCATCCCGACCGAGAAGGCGCGCGAAATCGTGAAGACCATCAAAGACGCCAAACTGAAGGTGCAAGCATCGATCCAGGGCGACTTCGTGCGGGTTTCCGGGCGTGACCGCGACACCTTGCAGCAGGCGATCCAATTGCTGAAGGCTGCCGATTTTGGCCTGGACATGCAGTTCACCAACTACCGGACGAATTAGCGGCGGCGGGGTTGACAGGCGGAGGCGCCTGTCCCACCTGGGCGCGCCCAATAGTGGGGCAGGCGCTTTCGCCTGCCAACCTTTTTGCCTCCCCCATGACTCGCCGCATCGAATCGCACGAAATCGCCGGGCCGGCGGGCCGCCTGGAAGCCCTGCTCGAAGAGCCGCACGATCGCGAGCCGTGGTGCTCCGCGGTGGTCTGCCATCCACACCCGCAGTTCGGCGGCACGCTGCACAACAAGGTGGTCTACCGGCTGGCGCGCGGATTACGCCGCGCTGGTCTCGCGGTGCTGCGGTTCAATTATCGCGGGGTGGGCCGCAGCCAGGGAGAGTACGGGCACCTGGAGGGAGAAATCGAAGACACCCGCGCGGCGCTCGCGTGGCAGCGCGCGCGGTACCCAACCTTACCCTACGCGCTGGCCGGCTTTTCCTTCGGCGCGCGGGTGATCACGCGCCTGGGTTGCGAAACCGGCGGCGCGCGCTTTCTGCTCGCGGCTGGATTTCCGACCAGTATGGGCGCCGCCGAGTACCTGGAGCGCTGCGCGACTCCGAAGATTTTCGTGCAAAGCACGCACGATCAATACGGGCCGCGCCCCGCCCTGGAAGCTGCCTTCTTGCGCTGGGCCGCGCCGAAACGCATCGTCTGGATCGAAGCCGCCGACCACTTTTTCTCGGGCGGCCTCGAGGCCCTCGAGGAGCAGGTAGCGGCAGTGGCGGCGGAACTTTAACTGTGGGATGCTGAACGGTTCGTATGGATATCATCACGGGCAATGCCGGCTGGATTGAAGTCATCTGCGGCCCCATGTTTTCGGGCAAGAGCGAGGAGTTGATCCGGCGCCTGCGCCGCGCCATGATCGCCCGCAAGCGCGTGGCGGTGTTCAAACCCGTCCTCGACGACCGCTACTCGGCCGAGGAGATTGTCTCGCACGGCGATCTGCGCATGCAGTCGCAGGTGATCTCCGACGCGAATGAGATGCTGGAGCGGATCGACTGGCGGGCGGAAGTGGTGGGAGTGGATGAAGCGAATTTCATGGGCCCGTCGCTGGTCGAGGTGGCCGGCCGGCTGGCCGACAGCGGCAAGCAGGTGATCGTCGCCGGTCTGGATACGGACTACCTGGGACGGCCGTTTGCGCCGATTCCGGATCTGCTGGCGCAGGCCGAATCCATCACCAAGACCCTGGCCGTGTGCGTGCGTTGCGGCAACCCCGCCAAGCACACGCAGCGCTTGCGCGGCTCCGACGACCTGATCGTAGTCGGCGCCAACGATATGTACGAAGCGCGCTGCCGCCGCTGCTTCGAGCCCGGCATCCCCAAGCAGCAGGAAATCGATTTTGTGAAGGCCCGCCGGCGCGAGACGTAAGGGAGGAACGGCGGAAGCGCCCGCGGTCCAGGAAGGAGAATCTGAGGACTCGCAACATCGGCTCTTATAAACTGGCCGAGGCCGCATCCTCCTCAGGCGTCAGCCAATCCTTGGCCAGTGACGATTCGGCGGCCAGCATCGGGGCCCCGCTCTCGGCGTGCGCGTCGTTGAGCGAACGCCGGAACGCCAGCGACTTGTCCAGATCCCGCTCCGGCATTCGCTCTAATTCGTGGGTGATCAGTTCCCGTTTGTCCATGGCAGCCTCGATACGATCGTAAGGCATTTTATTAGGGAATGAAGACCTGAGATAATAGAGCTTGAAGGCGGATATGACGATTCGGCTCAACCCGGAAGACGAGCAGTTGATCGGGCGCGCGATTCAGGCCGGCTTGATCGGCAAAGCGGACGACGTGGTCGCCTTCGGTGTCGAGGCTATCCGTCAGCGGCTTCAGGCGCGGGAGGGTTCCGGGACTGGACTGCAGACGGAACAATGGTTGCGCGAGTTCAGAGCCTGGGTACATAGTCACCCCACCACCACTCCGCTGCTGTCCGACGTAGCAGTCGGTCGAGACTCGATTTACGGCGACCGCGGCCTGTAATGGCGTTCCTGATGGCTTTCGCTGGGCCTTGGCATACGCGCCGGCGGCGAAACGTCTCTGGCTCTAAACCAGTTCAAGCCGAAGTTCGCGACCGACAGCCGCGGCTGCTTTGCGCAGTGTGCCTAACGTGACCGCATCGTACGCGGGATCGAGCAAACGATCGAGCGCCGCGCGGCTGGTGTGCATCCTCCGCGCCATCTCCGCCTTGGAAAACTGTCTCTCCTTCATGGCAGCTTCCACTTGCCGGGCGAGGACGCGCTTGATGGCAGTCGCAGTGACCTGCTCATAAGTGCCGTCCTCGCGAAGCCAGGTGTCAAAGGATGATCCGATGTTTTTCTTTTTCATGGGTCCTCTCCCTTTTTCCGCCATCTTCTCGGCTTGGGTACACCACCCGTGCCATCTTGCGGGCTCAGCCAAGAACCCGCTAGCCCGGTCCGTCGTCAGGAGGCTCGTAGTCCGGGGGCTCGTCATACTGCATGGCCTCGCACTGGGCCTCGTAGGCCGCTTCCGCTTGTTCATTCGCAATGTCGGGTAGACAGTAGCTCGCCGAATATAGAGTGTCGAGAACCTCATCCATGATTAGCGCAAACCGGCGAACGCTGAACGTGAAGTGGCAGTGGAGGGACTCGGTGAGATCCTTTTTCACCGGGTAGCGGAAGCTGAATGACGACGGATCGGTCCTCTCGAACTCGTCCACTATGGAGCTGAAGTCATCAAAGGTAACGGCCGCTTTCGATCCGAACGTCTTGTCCCACCCGCAGGCAACGAAGATCCGTCGAACGTCCGGCAGGAGCTTCGTTAGGGAGTGGCTCGCGTTCACGACGGTTTCTGCAGAGGGGCGCGGATCGACAAGCTCTCCGCCCCGACCGATCAGAATCTCTTTCAGGAACAGTTCCAGCGCGTGACGGTACAGATAAACGACGACACATGCGTCAAACGAAGCGATGAGCAGTCTGTCAAGCGCCTCGTTCTCAAGGAGCTTCTTCCCGGCTCTCCAGAACGCTTCGCCGTAGAACCGAAATTCCTTCTCCGGTGCCCGATGCCAATTCAGTACAGTGTTGTTGTGCCCGTCGTTCCTGACAAACAGTTTCGGCGAAGACGTCTTGCGGCTCATACCTTAAGCATAAGCCCCACACAGCCTGAATCCGACGCGCCGCTCCGCGCCGGCCAGCCCGCCCATCTCCCACCCCTGCGGGTATGGCAAATGTCCACAAGCGACCCTCGTTCACTCGAATATCCCCTGCGTTCTTTGGCGCTATACTTTAGATTCAGAGGGCATCTATGCGGAAGTACAGCAAATTCGCGGCATTGATTGCCGTTGTCATCGGGACGCTGGTGTGGCTGGCCTTTGCTGGATCTGGGGACAGCAAAACCTACTACAAGTCGATTGACGAATTGAGCCAGATGGGCGACCGCGCGTATGGCACGCGGCTTCGCGTCGGCGGCGATGTGGCCACTGGCTCCATCCAGCACGTTGGCGGCAAAGTGCTGTTCACGTTGAAGCAGGACAGCCGCACGCTCGAAGTGGCCTACGCCGGCATCGATCCGCTGCCCGATACCTTCCGCGATGGCGCGCAGGCGCTGGCGGATGGCAGAATGGATCGCGACGGCACCTTCCACGCTTCCAAAATCTCCGCCAAGTGCGCGTCGAAATACGAGGCCAAACCGAACGTGCAGGCTCCGGGAACGCCCGACGTGCACGGCGGAAAGCCCAGCGTTTAGAGAGCCGGTTTTGTAGAGAGGGGTCATGGAGAATCTGGGTTCGCTGGCCATTTTGCTGGCCTTCGCTGTCGCGCTGTACGCCACGGTGGCTTCGGTGGTGGGCCGCGTGCGCCGCAAACCATTCCTGGTGGAGAGCGGACGCCGCGCGGTTTACGCCGTCTGGGTGCTGGTCACGGTGGCCTCCGCGATTCTGGTTCACGCGCTGCTCACCGGCGATTTCCGCCTCGCCTATGTGGCCGAGCACAGCAACAACGCGCTGCCGGTCCTTTACAAGTTCGCCGCCTGGTGGAGCGGGCAGGAAGGCTCGCTGCTGTTCTGGATGTGGCTGCTGAGCTCGTATACGGCGGTTGTAGCCTTCACCAATCGCCGCCGGCATCGCGACATGATGCCGTGGGTAATCGCCATTCTCACCACCATCGAAATCTTCTTCCTCACGCTCAACAACTTCGTCGCCAACCCCTTCAAGCTGCTGGCGAACGAAGGCCTCATCGTCAAGCCGCCGGATGGCAGCGGTCTGAGTCCGGTGCTGCAATACCCGGCCATGGCCATCCACCCGCCCATGCTGTATCTCGGGTATGTGGGTTTCGCCGTGCCGTTCGCTTTTGCCATGGGCTCGCTGATCACGCGGCAACCGGGCGATAGCTGGATCCACACTACGCGCCGCTGGACGCTGGTCACCTGGCTGTTCCAGGGCACTGGCGTGATGCTCGGCGCGGCTTGGGCGTACCACGTGCTCGGCTGGGGCGGCTATTGGGGATGGGACCCGGTGGAAAACGCTTCGCTGCTGCCCTGGCTCAGCGGCACCGCCTTCCTTCATTCGGTGATGATGCAGGAAAAGAAGGGCATGATGAAGGTGTGGAACATGGTCCTCATCTCGACCACGTTCTTCCTCTGCATCCTCGGTACCTCCATGACGCGCGGCGGCCTGGTGCAATCCGTCCACGCCTTCGCGCAATCCGAGATCGGCAAGTACTTCGTTACCTTCCTCGCTTTGGGCATCGCCGCCACCACTTACCTGATCCTCGATCGCCTCGATTATTTGAAGAGCGAGGCGCAACTGGAATCGGTGATCTCGCGCGAATCCAGCTTCCTGTTCAATAACCTGATTCTGCTGGCGAGCTGCTTTGCGGTGCTGTGGGGCACGCTGTTTCCGAAGATCTCCGAGTGGATTTCCGGCGACCAGATTTCGCTCGATGCCGATTGGTACAACCGCCTGATGGTGCCGATCGGCCTGTTCCTGCTGTTCCTCACCGGCGTCGGTCCACTGTTTGCCTGGCGGCGCACCTCGCTTGATCGCCTGCGCCGCAACTTCCAGTGGCCCGGCATCGCCTCGCTGGTATTGGTCGCCGTGCTCTTCGCCGCCGGAATCCACAAGCCCTATCCGCTGATCTCGTTCGGCTTCTGCCTGTTCGTCGCGATCACGGTGAAGGTCGAGTTCTACAAAGGCGCCAGGTCCATCGCCAGCCGGACCGGCATGAACCTGCTGCGCGCCACGGTCGAGTTGACCCACCGCAACACGCGCCGCTACGGCGGCTACCTGGTGCACATGGGCGTGGTGCTGATCTTCGTCGGCTTCACCGGCCACGCCTTCAATCAAAGCGAGGTCAAGGAAATGAGCCAGGGCGACACCATGCGCATCGGCCACTATGAGCTGCGCATGGCCAGCCTGGAGCAGGGCGAGAACCCGAACTACATGTGGTATCGCGGCACCTTCCAGGTTTCCAAGGACGGCCAGCCGCTGGGCACCTTGCAACCCGAAAAGCGGCTGTTCAAGGCCAGCAAGGAAAGCACCTCCGAAGTTGCCATCCGGATGCGCCCCAATGAGGACCTGTACGTCAATTTCGGCGGCATGTCCGACGATAGCCAGCGCGCCGTGATTCAGGCCTTCGTCAATCCGCTGGTAACCTGGGTCTGGGTGGGCGGCCTGGTGCTGATCGGCGGCACGCTTGTGTGTCTGATCCCGAGTAAGGTTAAAATGCAATACGCACGTACGCAAGTGGTGGGCATCGCCAAACAACATGTGGACTTGCCGGCAAAACAATAAGGACGCGTCGGACGGTCATGGTTGGCAGGCGGAAGCGCCTGCCCCACACGCCTGCAAAGTGGGGCAGGCGCTTCCGCCTGCCAACCGGTGCTTTCACTGGCTCATCGCCGTTGCCGCCGTCCTGCTGGCCGTGGCCGGCCTCGCCCTGGCCCAGACGGCCTCGGAGAAGCCCAACTCGGATGTGCGGCGCGTCGGCCAGCGGCTGGCCTGCAAATGCGGCTGCAAAGATTCGGTGGCCACTTGCGCCATGCTCGAATGCGGCTTTTCCAAGCCCGCCAAGGAGCGCATCGCCCGCATGCAGGCGGCCGGCTTTTCCGATCAACAGATTATCGACGCCTTCATCCGCGATTACGGCCCCGGCATTTACCTGGCGCAGCCCAGCGCCTTCGGCTGGACGGTGCCTTATGTTTCGGTCGGCATCGGTCTGGTAGTAATCTGGTTTTTCATCAAGAAATATCGAAAACCGAAACCATTAGTTGAGCTTGGCTCGGTGGCTCCCGACTCGCCCGCGCTCGCAAAATACAAGGACCAGATCGAAAAGGATCTGGCCAATCTGGAGTAAAATTCTGGCGTGATCATTTCTATCGCTTCCGTGCTCGTGGTCGCCGTTATCGCGTTCATACTGGTTGTCAGACCCAAGGACTTGCCGCCGCCGGAGCCCGAAGATCCGTTCGCGCACCTGGACGAACGCAAAGCCGCCATTTACGAAAACCTGCGCGATTTGCAGTTCGAATATCGGGTGGGCAAGTTCTCGGAAACCGATTACCAGAAGACCAAGCAGGACCTGCAAAGCGAACTGGCCGGCGTGCTGGCCGAAGTCGACCGCGTCCGCGCAGGCTTGGCCGCCCCCGCCTCGATCCCGCCGAATGCGCCTCCTGCCACACCAGCTAAGCCGAAGTCAACCGGTTTGGTTTGTCCATCCTGCGGAGCTAAATTCGAGAAAGAGTTGAAGTTCTGCGGCGAGTGTGGCAAGCCCATGAAAGCGGCCCGCGCATGAGGCCACAGTCCTTCCTGTTGGAAACGCCGCAGCACCTGCAGGCCAGTGGGGCAGGCGCTTTCGCCTGCCAACTGTTTCTCTCCCTGTCCCTGCTGTCTCTCCCGCTTTCCGCCGCCGTCACCGGGACAGTCATCAATCGCACCACCGGCGCGCCGCAGGCTGCCGCCACGGTGACGCTCTACAAGTTCGGCCAGGGCGGCATGGAGCCGGTCACCGAAGCCAAGACCGACGCCCAAGGCCAATTCACCATCAACCAGGACCCCGCCGGCCCAGGGCCGGCCATGCTGCGCGTGGAAATCGACAACGTCACCTACAATCACATGTTGCCGCCCGGCACGCCTACCACCGGCATCACGCTCGACGTGTACAACGCCACCCGGCAACCACAGGCCGTCAAGATCTCCAAGCACATGCTCCTTTTCCAGCCATCGGCCGGCGGCCCGATGACGGTGAACGAGACGTTTCTGGTCGACAACCCCGGCAAGTCCACCTGGGTCGATCCAGTGAACGGCACGCTGCGCTTCTATCTGCCAGCCGCGGCGCAGGGGAAGGTGGAGGCCACGGCCGCCGCACCCGACGGTCTGGCCGTTCCCATTCCTACGGCCAAGTCCGCCGCGTCCCAGGTGTATGCCGCCAAGTTCGAGATCAAGCCCGGCGAGACCCGCTTCGATCTTAGCTATGCTGTGCCCTACACCGCCGGCGCGCCGTACGTCGGGAAGATCGCCACCCAGGACGAGAACACCTACCTGGTGGCGCCCGAAGGAGTGACGCTGGAAGGCACCGGCCTGCAGGATCTGGGCGAAGAGCCGCGCACGCACGCGCACATCTTCGGGCTGGCCGCCAACGCGTACAAGATCAAGCTGACCGGCGCCGTGACGGCGTCCGCGGCTGCCGCCGAACCTGCCGCCGATTCCTCCGCGGACAGCCAGGATTCCGGTTCGCGGATCGAGGTCATCCCGCCGCGCGTGAATGCTAAAGCCAAGCTGATCGTCGGGCTGGCACTGGCGATTTTGGGGCTGGGCTTCGTGCTGCTCTATCGCGCGCAGGTGCCTGCCGCCAAGGAGAGCGATGAACGCAGTCGCGGTTGATGGCGTCTGGAAGTTTTACGGCGACTATCCCGCGTTGCGCGACGTCCAGCTGGAAGCCGCGGCGGGAACCTGCCTGGCGCTGATCGGGCGCAACGGGGCGGGGAAGACCACGCTCCTCCGCATCCTCGGCGGTTTTTCGCGCCCCGGCCGCGGGCGAGTGCGCATCTGCGGCACTGCGCCGCGCGACACGGCCACGCGCCGCCGCATCGGCTTCCTCGGCCACGGCATTTCGGTCTACGACGAGCTGTCGGCGATCGAGAATCTCACCCTCTTCGCCCGCCTCTACGGCCTGCCGGAGCCGCGCAAGACGGCCACCGAGTGGCTCGAGCGCACCGGCCTGGACCGCGTGGCCGGCGGCCTGGTGCGCGAATTCTCCCGCGGCATGCGCCAGCGCCTGGCCGTGGCGCGCGCCTTTCTCCACAATCCTTCCGTGCTGCTGCTCGACGAGCCTTTCACCGCCCTCGATGACCGCGCCATCGCCGTGCTGCAACGCCTGCTCCGCGAAGCCTTGACCGAAGGCAAGACCATCGTCATGTCCACCCACCAGTTGCGCGAAGCCCTCGAGCTGGCTACTCACGTGGCGCTGCTCAATCGCGGTCGAGTGGCTTTCTCCGGCCCGCGCACGCCGGAAATGGTCGCCGACCCTGGCTTCCTCTATGCGCGGTATGGCGAGGGATGATGGACTTCTTCCGCCAGGTGATGGTAATCGCGGCCAAGGACCTGCGCGCCGAGCTGCGCACCAAGGAGGCCATCAACGGCTCGCTGGCTTTCGCGCTGGTCATCCTGCTGCTGTTCGCCTTCGCCTTCGATCCCACCGGCGATACCACCCGCGAGATCTCCGGCGGCCTGCTGTGGATCGTCTTCGCTTTCGCCGGCACGCTCATCCTCAACCGCAGCTTCGCCCGCGAGCTGCCCAACGATTGCCTGGATGCGCTGATCGCCGCGCCCCTCTCCGGCGCCGCCCTGTTCCTCGGCAAGGCCATCGCCAATTATTGTCTGCTGCTCGCCGTGGAGCTCGTCTCGCTGCCCGTCTTCGGCATCTTCTATAACGTGCGCTGGGCCCAGCGCTTCCCGGAGCTGGTGCTGGTCCTGCTGCTCGGCACCTGGGCGCTCACCGTGCTCGGCACCATGACCAGCGCCCTCACCGTCAACATCCGCTTGCGCGAAGTCATGCTGCCCCTGTTGACCTATCCGGTGCTGGTGCCGGCGCTGATGGGCGCCATGCAATTGACGATGGCTCTCATTGCCGGCACGCCCATCAACTCGGAAAACGTGATGTGGCTCAAAATGCTGGTTGGTTTCGACATAATCTATACCGCAGTATCATTGGTGCTGGTGGAAACCGTTCTGGTAGGCTGAATAGTTGTGTTGTGAGGTGGGACAGACGATCGGTTTTTGTCGTCTGTCATTGCACGTGTACGGCGCGGGCAGGCTGAGCAGTGTGGGGCAGGTCGCGCGACCTGGTAACCGGGCGCAGCCCGGACGCCTGCGGGAGAATAGAAAAAGGGGGGCGCCGGCTATGGACATGGACAAACGACTGGAAAAGCTCGTCGAACGTCACGAAGCTCTTTCGCAGACGGTGGAGATTCTTGCCGGGATGCAGCGCGAAAACGAAAAGCGCTTCGATCAGGTTACGCACAACTTCGAGATCGTTCTCGATTCGATCAAACGGCTGGAGACCGTCGCCACTCGAAGACCGGCTCGATGATCCGGAAAACCATTAAGCAGCGGAGGTGACTGGGAGGGAACTTATGAAAGATAAGATCCTTTACTTGCTCGGCGTAATCGCCATCCTGATCCTGGCGCGCGACATCAACGTCATCGCCCGCCTGCCGAACGAAGCGCAGCAGGGGGCGATCTTCAAGATCATCTTCTTCCACGTTCCGGTGGCGATCACCGCCATGACGGCAGCCGCGGTGGCGCTGGTAGCCAGCGTGCTCTTCCTCATCACCCGGAATTTTCGTTACGACGCGCTGGCGGTCGCCGTCACCGAAGTGGGCCTCGCCTTTCTGGCCGCCAATTTGGTCACCGGATCCATCTGGGGCCGCATCATCTGGGGCCAATGGTGGGCCTGGGACGCGCGCTTGACCTCGGCGCTGGTGTGTTGGATTCTGTATGCCGCTTACCTGATGCTGCGCCGCGCCGTAGAAGAACCTACCCAACGCGCCACCTTCGCCGCCGTCTGGTCCATCTTCTCCTTCATCGACGTCCCGATCGTGATCTTCTCCATCAAGTGGTGGCGAACCCAGCACCCCCAGCCGGTTTTCTGGGGAGGCGGCAGCTTTCCGCCCGACTGGCTGGCGATCTTTCTATGGAACATGCTGGCCATGGCGCTGCTCGCCATCGTGATGACCGTGGTCCGCGTGCGGCAGGAAGATGCCCAACGTGAGCTCGATTCGCTGCGCCGCACCGCGCACGCTATGTGAGGAACCTATGCACTTAACGCAAATCCCTACCCTGTTTGCGCAAATGACCACCCCGGACGATCTTGTCCGCGAGGCCGCGCGCTTGCAGCGCAACTATGAGTTTCTGAGCTACGGCCTCACCGTCGCCTGGGCCATCCTGGTGATTTACGTGTTGTTCATGGTGAGCCGCGGCCGCAAACTGAAGCGCGAGATCGCCAGCCTGAGGGCCATGCTCGAAGACCGCCAGAAGTCATGAGGCGGGGCATGCTTTCTTAGCTTGCCCACTTGGTGCCAAAAGCGACAGATGAGTCCGGTGGAGACCGTTCGCGAGTTCATCGACCGCATCAACCGGCATGATGCCGAAGCGCTAGCTCAACTGATGACGGAAGATCACGTGTTCAGCGACTCGCTGGGCCAGACCGTGCACGGCCGCGAAGAGATGCGCGCCCGTTGGCGCGGGTATTACGCCTTTTGCCCGGACTACTGGGTTTCCCACGAAGTGATTCTCTCACACAGGGATGTGGTGGCTGTTTTCGGCTCGGCCGGCGGCACAATCGCCGCCAACGGCGAGCTTCCACCAGAGAACAAATGGCGCACTCCGGCAGCGTGGTTGGCTATCGTGGAAGATGGCCTGGTAAAGCAGTGGCGCGTCTACGCCGACAACAAACCGGTCTATGACATAATGGCAAAATCCAGGAACGCGCCGCCACAGTGACAGCAGGCGGGACGCTACATGGGCGAGAAATCATGACCAAACGCCAGCCCGCGGACAGCCCCGTAACCTTCGAAACCATTCGCAACATCGCGCTTGCCTTGGAGAATGTCGAAGAAAGCACTTCCTACGGCACGCTTGCGTTCAAGGTCCGCGGCGAGCTTTTCACGCGGCTCCATCAGGACGGGTGCTCCCTGGTAGTTCGGATGGGATTTGACGAACGCGAGCAGTTGATGGCGGAAGATCCCGGCACTTATTACATCACCGATCATTACCGCAATTACCCGTGGATACTGGTCCGCCTGTCGCGCGTTCATCCCGATGCGCTGCGCGATCTCCTCGGTGGGGCACGGCGGTTGGCCGCTGCGCAGAAACCGCGCAAATCCCGCCCGCGGCAGGCGTCGCCACCGTAGCGAGGACGGCACCGGGCGCTTCTTCCTTGTGTGACCCGTGCCGTCGGCCGTTCACGCATTCGACAAATACTTCTAAACCACGGTTTTCGCGTGCCTTACCGCCGTTTACCCGCGCTTCGCATGCCGTTTTTCGCCCGCCCTCCGTGCCACAATGAACACAGGGGAGTGGCGCAGGCCCCCGGCTTGCGCTCGGCCTTATATGCCCGGCCCTGTACGGTAACCATGTACAACCACGAAAAGTGGGACAATCTGTCCCACGGAATTCCAGCCGTTCAACCTGTTTTCAATTACTTAGCCAATGCCTACCCATCGACTATGGGACAATCCTGTCCCACGGCGCTCGGGGGCGAAGACGAGAGAATCGACAAAGTGAAGCTCCAGGTGATCATCAAACCGCTGATCGGCAGCCCGCGACCATAACTTTAGTTAACAAAATCCTGCTGACTATTAACCAAATTCAGCTTGATATCCCTGCCGTATTCCAGCATCCTTAGAAAGGGTCAGGTAGACGCGGCGTTTGGGACTTCCCGCGTGGGGATCATTGGCTCGTCCGTGTTCGGGTTGTTGCACCCCGTGTCGACTTCGGCTGTTTTGTTCGCGCTAAGAATTCGCTCCTGGCGGACGCGCCTCACTTAGGCTAGCGTCCGCCATTCCTTTTTTTGGCCCTGAAAACCAGCCGCCCATCATTGCTAACCTTTGGCCATTTTTCACTGTTTCGCACCCTCCCCAGCTTTAACTAGGTGGCTGTGGTAGCGGCTATAGCCGAAATAGATCGCCAGTCCGATCGCCAGCCAGACCACCAACCGGTACCAGGTGAGCGAATCGAGCGATACCATCATCGCCAGGCACACCAGGATGGCCAGGATCGGGACGAGTGGCACCAACGGCGTCCGGTAAGGCCGCGGCAAATCCGGATTCGTATGCCGCATCACCATCACCGCGACCGATACGATCACGAACGCGAGCAGGGTGCCGATGCTGGTCATGTTGCCTAGGCTCGAAATCGGCAGTAAGCCCGAGAAGAGGCTCACAAACACCATGAAGATCAGGTTGCAGCGCCACGGCGTCCGCCACTTGGGGTGAACGTCCGAGAAAACGGCCGGCAGCAGGCCGTCGTGCGACATCGAGTAGAACACGCGAGATTGCCCCAGCAGCATCACCAGAATCACCGAGCTGAATCCGGCGACGATGCCGACGTTGATGGCGATTTGCAGCCAGGCATACGGGAACAGCTTGATCACCGTCTCCACCGGCGCCGCGTCGCCACGGAACGTGCGGTAGCTCACCATGCCGGTCAGCACGTGCGCGAACAGCACGTAAAGGATGGTGCAGACGATCAGCGACCCGATGATGCCGATGGGCATGTCGCGCTTCGGCTTCTTAGCCTCCTGCGCGGCCGTCGAGACCGCGTCGAAGCCGATGTACGCGAAGAATATCACCGCCGCCGCCCGCATCACTCCGCTGATTCCGAATTCGCCGAACTTGCCCGTGTTGGGCGGAATGAAGGGTGTGTAATTCTCCGGCTTGATGTACGAGAAGCCGATCGCGATCACGATGATCACGATGGTCACCTTGATGATCACGATCACCGCGTTCACCCGCGCCGATTCGGAAATGCCAATCATCAGCAAAATGGAAATCGCGACGATGACGAAAATCGCGGGCAGGTTGATCCACCCGGCCGGCGTGTCCCACGGGCAGTGAATCAGGTTCGAGGGCAGATCGATGCTGAACCGGTGCAGCAGCCGGACTACGTAACTCGACCAGCTCACCGAAACGGTGGCCGCGCCCACCGCGTATTCGAGCACCAGGTCCCAGCCGATGATCCACGCCAGCAGCTCGCCCATGGTGGCGTAAGCGTAGGTGTACGCGCTGCCGGCGATGGGAATCATGGTGGCGAATTCGCTGTAGCACATGCCGGCGAAAGCGCAGCCGATGGCCGCCACCACGAAGGACAGCACCACCGCGGGGCCGGCGTTGTCCGCCGCCACGATGCCGGTAAGCGAAAACAGCCCCGCGCCGATGATGGCGCCGATTCCCAGCGCGACCAGGTTGACCGGCCCCAGCGTGCGCTTCAAATGGTGGGTGGTGTCCTCCGATTCGGCCAGAATCACGGCCACCGACTTGGTTCGAAAAAGGCTCATAGGTTAAGGCTGAGTATACAGTGCCGTGCGGCTTCGGCGCTACCGGACCGCGCCGGCGATGCCGCACCACTCCTCGATTCGATGCCGCACGTCCGCGGCGGCTGCGTTGGCCGGCAGCAAATCGGCGATCACGGCTACCGCGTCGGCGCCGGCATCGAAAATGGCGCGCGCGTTCGCGCGGGTAATGCCGCCGATCGCCACCAGCGGTTTCCCGACCAGCGTGCGGCAGCGCCGCAATTCGTCGATGCCGACTAGCGCGTCGGGATTCGGCTTGGAGGAAGTGCCGAAAATGGGGCCGAGCGCCAGGTAATCCACCGGCTCCGCTGCGGCCTCGCGCAACTGCGCCCGATTGTGGGTGGAATAGCCGATTACGCATCCCTCGCCCAGCAGCGCCCGGGCGTCGGTGGGGGATAAATCGTCCTGCCCCACGTGTAGCCCCGCGCCGAGCAGCCTCGCAATATCGGCGCGGTCGTTCACGATCGGGATGGCGCCGGCCTGCCGGCATAGCGACGCCACTTCCCGCGCGGCCTCGTAGATGGCCGGGCTCCACAGCCCTTTGTGCCGGATCTGCAAAACGCGCGCGCCGCCCTCGAGCATGGCCGCCGCCGTCTCCACCAGCCCCAGCCCGCGCATCTCCAGCGCGCCCGTATCGAGAATCGGGTAAAACCGCGGCAGCATCTTCAATCTGTCTACCAGCTAGTGTAGGACAGCCGATCGCTCTTTGTCGTCTGTCAAGGTGTCGCGCTTTGGCGAGGGATGACAGACCACCGAAGCGATGGTCTGTCCTGCCTGACTAACATTTTTCGAAACCAACCACGGTCCGCAGGGATATCTATAGTAGAGGGAATCTTCGAGCTAAACCTATGCGAAGCGCGTTGTTGGTGTTTTTGAGTGCCGCCCTGGCATCGGCCGCCCGCCTGCCGGTCGCCTTTGAGCCCAATCGCGGCCAGGAGCCGGGACCGGCGGAATTCATCGTACATACCTCCGGTGCCGCGCTGACCCTGCGTGCCGGCCGAGCCGAATGGATTTCTCGCCAGGCCCGCGTCGCGGTGGTGTTCGCTTCCGCGCGCCCCGACGCCCATGGCCAGGGCGAAGACGCTCTGCCCGGCGTGGTGAACTATCTCCAGGGCAATCGGCCCTCGGGCTGGCTCAAGAACATCCCCACTTACTCGCGCGTGCGCTACTCGCAACTGTATCCCGGCGTCGACGTGGTTTACTACGTGAACGATGGCCGCCTGGAGTATGATTTGCTGCTGGCTCGCGGCGCCGATTCGGGCCGCATCCGCCTGCGCGTGGAAGGCGCCCAGGGTTTGCGTGTGGATGCAGCGGGCGACCTGGTGATCTCTACCGCGGGTGGCGAACTGCGCCAGCACCGTCCCATCGTCTATCAGGAATCGGAGGGCCAGCGCCGCCTGGTTGCAGGCCGCTACCAGTTGCGCGGAAGCGAGGTGCGCTTCGTGCTTGGCCGCTATGATCGCTCCCAGCCGCTGGTCATCGATCCGGCGCTCACCTGGGCCAGCTATCTGTTGCCCAGCAATTCCACCACCGCGCAAGCCTCGAGCGTGGCGCTCGATTCGGCCGGCAACATTTACCTGGCGGGGACGGTGCTCACCACCATCTCTCGTAACTATTGCTTTGTCGCCAAGCTGAACTCTTCCGGAACCACGACAGCGTTTGTCACCTTGATTGGTGACTATTATGGTTACGGCGATAGCGTCGCCTCCGCTATCGCCGTCAACGCGGCGGGCGACATCTACCTGGCCGGTAGCACCGATTCGGCGTACTTCCCGTCTACCGATCCCTACTACTCGTACTTGAACTCTCAACCTGGAGAGAGCGTCGACGGCTTTGTCATGGAGTTCGACAACCTCGCCCAGAACCTGTATTTTTCGTACTATTTCGGCGGAGTGGGCACGGACACAATCAACGGTGCGGCGCTGGACGCTGCCGGGAACCTCTACGTGGTGGGCAGCACCGATTCGATCAATCTCCCGGTCACCAGCGGCTCAGCGCAGACTATTCTGCACGGCTCGTCCAATGCCTTCGTCGCCGGGTTCGCCTCGACGACGGGCTATTTGATCTACTCGACTTTCCTGGGCGGCTCCGGCAGCGATTACGGCAACGCCATTGCGGTGGATTCCGCAGGTGACGCCTTCGTCACCGGGTCAACTAACTCCACCAACTTTCCGATAGCCGGCGGGCCCTATCAATCCACGCTCAAGGGCGGCGCGGACGCCTTCGTCGCCAAAATCGCCCCTCCCGGCGGCGCGCTGATCTATTCGACATATCTGGGTGGCAGCGCCAACGACGAGGGTAACGGAATCGCGGTCGACAAGAGCGGCGCGGTGTTCGTTACCGGCGATACCGGATCGTCCGATTTTCCTGTCTTTCCCAATCCCGGGGCGTATCAATCTACCTTCGGTGGCGGCACCAGCAACGCTTTCGTCACCAGGCTGGCCGGCAGCGGGCAGTCCCTCCTCTATTCGACTTACCTGGGAGGCAGCGGCGCCGACGTCGGTTTCGCCATCGCCGTCGATTCCACCGGCAACTCGTACGTCACGGGCAGCACCACCTCCAAGAATTTTCCCGTTACCAGCGATGCATTCCAAAGCTCCAATCAGGGCACCGCCAACGCCTTTGTGACTGGCCTGAATGTGTCGGGTTCCGGCCTGTTGTTTTCCAGCTACCTGGGCGGTAGCAGCACGGTGAGTACCAGCGCTGGCGACTACGGCACCGCCGTAGCCTTGAACTGCGCAGCCGGGCTGGTGGTGGCCGGCGTCACGTCTTCGAACAACTTCCCGGCCACCAGCGGGACCATCATGCCGGCTTACCCCGGCTCCGGCCCGGACGGGTTCGTGGCCCAGATCGCGGCCGGCGGCGGCATCCCCAGCATCACGCCCGGCGGCGTGGTGAACAACGCCACCTTCGCTACCGGTCCGGTGGCGCCGGGATCGATTGTGAGCATCTTCGGAACCGCCCTGGCGCCTTTCTCGCAGGTATTCAGCGGGTTTCCGCTGACCAACTCGCTGGCTGGAGTGACGGTGACCGTGGACGGCATTCCTGCACCGATGTTCTACTCGAGCGCAGGCCAGATCAACATCCAGCTACCGTCTGCAGCCGGAATCGGCACGGCGGTGGCGATGGTGAACGACACTTGCGGCTCCAGCGGGGAGATGACGTTCGCGGTGGCGCAGGCCGCCCCCTACATTCTGCAGACCGGCACGGGTCAGGCCATCCTGCTGAACCAGGACAACACCGTCAACGGCCCGGCCAATCCCGCCAAGGTGGGCAGTGTGGCGCAGATGTACTTGATCGGCATCGGCCCCGTCACCAATCCGCCGGCCGACGGCGTGGGCGCTTCTCTGACGTACCTATCGCCCTCGACGCTGCCATGGAGCGCCACCATCGGCGGTTCGACCGCCGTCGCCACTACCACTACTGCCCCGCCCACCTACACTCCGTTCCTCGGTCTGGCGCCCGGCTGGGTGGGGTTGGATCAAGCCAACGTGCCGATCCCCGCCGGCCTGAGCACTGGCGCATACCAGGTAATAATCACGGTCGGCGGCGTGCCCAGCAACAGCCCAACCATGTACATCACCCAATAGGTGGGGCATGCTTTAGCGGCTCCAATCATTGAAGTAGTGAGAGTCAGCGGGCTACGTTCGAGCGCCAAGCGGGCAAGCTACAGCATGCCCCACCGCTGACTCTGCCCTGCTCGATCCACTCAGAAGCCCTGCCTTATTTCTTGGGCGGCCCACCGGGTTCCTTGGTCTCTTTGGTCTTGTCATCGGGCAGCGGAGCCACCGGGTCAGCGTCGAACTTGATCTCGGAATCGGCCGAATACTTGCGGTACAGGCGGAATTCCTGGTCCAGCTTCGATATGCCTTCCATCGACTTCATGATCACCTGCGATTTCATCGGCAGCAGGAAGGTGCGGCCGGACAGGTCCTGATAGTCGTAATCGAGAACGTCGGTGGTCTCCTTCAGGGGGAAATCCGCCGGAATGTTCTCGGCGTCCGCCGTGATGCGCACCACCGCGTGCGTGTCCGGTTCCACTTCGATCAGCCCGCGATAGGCGGTGGTGATGCGCAGTTTGCCCTCGTCCCAGCCAAGCTGATACTGGGAACGGTCCAGCCGCACGTGGTAGTTGAACGCCATCACGCGCTTGCCGCGCAGCATGCCCCAGTGGTCCCACTCGAAGCGGGCTTCGGTCGAGGTCTCGAAAATCTCGCGCATCATGCTGCCGAATTCGCCGAACGATTTCGAGCCGCTTACTTTCTCGTAATCCTGGTTCACGATGGCGTTGTTGATCAGCACCACCACGTAATGCTCGTGCTTCTGGAAGAAGCTGAGCCGGATTTGCAGCGTATCGAGCAACTGCCAGCGCGGGTCGCCGCCGGGCGGTCCGCCGTACCTGGTGCCGGGCATGGGCGCCTGGAAACGGCGCGTCACTTGCGTGCAGATGAAGTCGGGCAGCGTGTCGCTATAATTCAAGGCGTACTGGCGGACATCGTCGATGATGGCGGCCTGTTCTTCGGAGGTGGGCGGTGGGATTGGCCTCGGCTTGAGCGGCGGCGCGACCGGCGCGGCGACGGCCAGCGACGCGCTCTCCGCCGCCAGTTTGCGCAGCGCCAGCAGCGTCTTCGGGCCAATCCGCATCTCGCCCTGCATGTCTTCGATCTGGCGCTCGTCCAGCTTGTCGGTGAGCTTCACTTTGTCCAGGTACAGCCCCAGCTCACGGTCCGACGACTTGCCCTGGCGGATCAGGTCGGCGTTCGATTCGAGGAATTGCCGCAACTTCGCCACCGACATGGTCTGGGCCGATGCCGCCAGACAAAGCGCGAAGACGGCCGCGAGCAAACGGGAACCCATACGCCTTCATTTTCGCACGGCCCGAAATCCGCCCAAAGCGTGATTACCCCACACACTGAGTCTCCATCTTCACGAAACGCCGCACGCTCGGACCCACGTCTATGTCGGTTATGACCGGCTTGTTTCGCGTTTCCGGTCAACTGCTACACTGTTGCGGAGGGAGAGGGCTTCTGATCGACCGCGCCGCTTTCGCACTCCTCGTGCTCGCCGCCCTGTCGCTTCCGTTGCAGCTCCGCGCGCAGGATGCGGCCGCGGGCGATCCCGCAGCCCAGTCGGCGTCACCCGCGCCAGCCGCCGCTCCCGAGCGCGACGTGTCGTGGAGACAGTTGCCCGCCAACCTTCTCTGCGATCAGAAAAACATCTGGCTGTTTCCGGCGCACCTCCGCCACCGGTCCGTCCTGATTCCCGCGCTCGCCGTGATTGGCGCGACGGCTGCGCTGGTGGTGGCCGTCGATCCGATCGAGGGGCGTTACTTCCGTGACAGCACGACTTACCTCGGCTTCAATCGCGCAGTTTCCGGCAACAACGCATCCATCGGGATGTTGCTGGTCCCGGTCTCGTTCTACACGATGGGGCTGATCCGTAAGGACGAGAAATCGAAAAAGACGGCGCTGCTGGCGGCTGAAGCGGTGGCCGATGCCGAGCTCGTCACCATCGTGATGAAGGACATCGACCGGCGCTTGCGGCCCGCTGTGATCGGCCTTCACGGCAATTATTCCGACACCTGGTTTCAGAGCGGCGGGCCGTGGTTGCGCGGCCAAGGCAGTTTCCCTTCCGGTCACACCATCGCCGCGGCCTCCATCGCCACCGTGGTGGCCCGCCGTTACGGGCGCGAGCATCGCTGGGTCCCCTATGTCGCGTACAGCCTGGCGGGGCTGGTGGGATTCTCGCGGATGACGTGGTCCTCTCATTTTCTCTCCGACGTATTCGTGGGTGGCGTATTTGGGTACTCGATCAGCCGCTTCGTGGTGTTGCGTCAATAGTAGCTTCCTGTTGCTGGCCGCGTGGCTGGGCTGTGGAACGCTCGGCGCACAGTTGGCGACCGGCCGTGTCGAAGGATCGGTGCGCACCGATACCGGCAGCCCCGTGCCTGCGGCCGGCGTGGCGATCGAGGGCGCTGGCCTGCGCTTGCTGGTGCGCGCCGATGCCGACGGTCGCTTCGCGGTCGCGTTGCCGTATGGCCGTTACCGCATCGCTCTTGAAGGCAGTCCAGACTCTGCGTGGCCGCTCGAGATCGTTCCTCTCGAAACTGTCCGCATCGCGTTGGTGGTCGGGCCGCCCGCGCCGTTCCGCCTCGATCACTCCATCGCCGCCGAGCCAGGCGAATGGACCGGCGATCCCGCCGCGCGAACTTATCCAGTCGGCTTTTCGCTCGCCTCAACTTTGTTTGCGCTCGAACCCGGCACTGTCACTGAGCCGCTCGATTTCTCCGGCCTCGCCGGCAACCGCCTCGGCGTCGTCTCTCAACGCGGGTTTTCCTGGACCGATACCGCGATCCAGTTCAACGGCCTCGATGCCGGTGACGACTACCAGCCGGGCCGCCCGCAGATTCTTGCCGATACCGATGCAGTCGAAACCACCGTGGTGCGAAGCGGGTTTGCCTTGACGCCCTCGCCTGCCTACGGCGCTGAAGTCGGCCTGTTTCCCGCGCAGGCCGGCGAATCGTGGCACGCCGCGATAGCGAGCGCCGGCACCGCCGGCGCGCTCGCCTCGAGCAATCTGCCAGCGCCCGCTAGCCGCGGCGCCATCACGCAGCCGGAACAGTATGATTGGTTCACTCGCGACCACGCCGACCTCGGCGGTCCGCTTTCCCGCTGGGCCGACGTCTTTCTCTCCGGCACCGGCCAATGGGCCGCGCAGGCAGCGCCGTTGGCCGCACCCGGCACGAGTGAGAACAGCCGCCTGCTGTTCGGCAACGCGCTCGGCCACGTGCATGCCGGCGCTCACGACCGTTTCGACGCTCTCTACAGCGGCTCCCGCATCGATCTCACCGGAGGGGGAGAACCTGCCGGTATGGAAGCGCTCGCCAGCCGGCGGCTTTCACCCGAGTTCGTGTTGCCGAATGGCATGGCCGGCGTGAAGGAGACCGATCACCTCGATCTCGTCCAAGCAGGCTGGACCCACATCTGGGCCGCCAGCGCGGCCGGCACGCTCCAGGTTCGCTACGGAGACTCGTTTGCGCATCTCGATGCCGAACCTGTCGTCACCACGCCCATCGACGAGAGCAGCGTCGAGCTCGCCGGCGGCGCGGTGACCGGCGAGCCCCCGCTCACCAATCTTGCCGTGCGCGCGCGCCAGCAAATCGCGGGAGTGTGGGAACCCGGGAGCGTCAAGCTGGCGGGCGCGCGCCATCGGTTCCTGGCCGGCGGCGGCTGGCGGACTTCTTCACCGCAGAACCGCTATCGCACGCCGTCGGATATGAATCTGATCACCGCTGGCGGCGCGGCCGCCGAGGTGGTCGAGTTCAACACGCCGCTCGATTCGCGCGAACGCATCGCCTCCGCATCGGCCTGGGTCGCCGACCGCGTCAATCCCGCGCACCGGCTCACGCTCGACCTCGGCGTGATGGCCGATTTTTCGCGCGGCGGCCTTCCGGCGCAGTCCAGCCCGTTCGGCTTCTACACGCCGGCCCGGCAGTTCGCCGCTCAGCCCGGCCTCATTGCGTGGAACAGCGTATCGCCGCGCGCCGGCCTCGCCTGGCAGGTCCCGCATGCTCATGGCCTGGTGATGCGCGGAGCGTTCTTCCGCCTGTACGGGCCGCTGGCCGGCCGCTACCTCGACTACGGCAACCCGAACAGCCTGGGCGGCAACGTGTATCGATGGAACGATGCAAATGGCGACGGCTGGTTCGAGCCGGGCGAGCAGGGAACGCCGCTCGCCCGTTTCGGCGGCCCGTACTCGTCCATTTCCCCTTCTTTGCGCCGCCCCTACGCCGATGAATGGAATCTGGGCGCGGAGATGCCGCTGCCGTTTTCCACGCTGGCTTCCATTCACCTGTTCCGGCGCGACGAGAAAGACCGTATCGCCGCTATCAATACCGGGGTACCACCGCAGGATTTTACCCCGGTAACAGTTCTCGATCCCGGTCCGGATGGCATCCCCGGCACCTTCGACGACCAGCAGCTTACCGTTTATGCGCAGAACTCCGCCACGCTCGGCCATGACCGGTATCTGCTGACCAACCCTCCCGGCTTACGCACGCTCAACTCCGGCGTCAGCTCGCAACTGCGCTCCGCCTGGCGAGGCGTCACGGTGCTGGCTTCGTTCGTGGCGGAGAAATCCTACGGCCCGGCCAATCCCGGCAACGCGGTCTTCGAGAACGATCCCGGCGTCGTGGGCGCGCTTTTCTCCGATCCCAACACTGCCATCAACGCGACCGGCCGCGCCTTCACCGACCGCGCTTTCACCGGCAAGATCGAGGCGCTCTATCGGCTTCCCGCGCGCTGGGGCGCCGTCCAAATCTCCACCGTCGCCGATTATACCGACGGCCTGGCATTCGCCCGCATGTTGCTGGTCACCGGCTTGCCGCAAGGCCCATTCCTGGTGGCCACCACCCCGCGCGGCAGTCCCGGCGGCGGCAATCGCGCGCAGCACGTCTTCAATTGGAACCTGCGCCTCAGCCGCGAGTGGCCGCTCCCCGTCGGCCGAATCTCAGCCATCGCCGATCTGCTCAATGTGACCAACCAAGACCTCGCCATCCAGCAGACCGACTTGACCGGCCCCACTTTTAATCTGCGCTTGCCCATCGCCATCGAGCCGCCCAGGTTCGCGCGTTTCGAGCTCCGCTATGGCTTCTGACAGCTCAGTGGGCGCAGCGGCGGGAGATGTGCGGACGCCACCACTTGAAGGACAATGAAGCCATGAGCGGAATCCAGTTTGTCACCGATGAGAAAGGCCGCAAGGTGGCCGTTCAGATCGACCTGAAAACGCATCGCGAACTATGGGACGACATCGAGGACGTACTCGTCTCCCGGTCGCGGCGGCATGAGAAGCGGATTCCGTTGGAAAAGGTGAAGGCTGGCTTCATCAAGGCCGGCAAGCTCTCCCGTGAGTAGCTATCGCATCGTCTTACCCGCCAGCGCGGCAAAAGAGCTGCATGGGCTTCCCTCGACGGTGGTTGCCCGCATTATGCCGCGCCTCGAACATCTGGCGGCATCTCCCCGGCCTCCGGGCTGCAAGAAGGCGTCTGCATCCAGACCCCTCTTACACAAACGCAAACCAACCAGCCAGCCCGAGCTCCGCGGTTTGGCAGGGTCCTTCACCGAGCCGCCATCCTCAGACGGCCGGGGCGCCGGAAAAGCTCTGCGGAATGGTGCGCCGGACGCTGGAATCCCATCGCTAACCGATGTGCCTTGAGCGTACCGGGTCATTCTGCTATTCTCAATGAGTCGAATTCATGAGCGCTTTTTCCCCGGCCGCGTGAGGCCGGGTCACCCCGAGGTTTACCATGTCAGGCCATTCCAAGTGGGCCACCATCAAGCACAAGAAGGCGGCTACGGACGCGAAGCGCGGGAAAGCATTCACGCGCATCATCAAGGAAATCACCATCGCCGCGCGCAGCGGCGGCGATCCGGATGGTAATCCGCGATTGCGCAGCGCTGTGCTGGCGGCCAAGCAGGCGAGCATGCCGTCGGACAACATCAAGAAAGCGATCATGCGCGGCACCGGCGAAATCGAGGGCGGGCAGATCGACGAAGTGATGTTCGAAGGCTATGGGCCGGGCGGCGCGGCGGTGCTGGTAAACGTGGCCACCGACAACCGCAACCGGACGGTGAGCGAACTCCGCCATGTCTTTTCGAAGAACGGCGGCAACATGGGCGAGCAGGGCAGCGTGGCCTGGATGTTCGAGCGCAAGAGCCAGATCTTCGTGGCTGGCGAGAAGGCGGGCGAAGACCAGCTCATCAGCGTGGCGCTCGAAGCCGGCGGCGACGATCTGCGCCAGGAAGGCGAACATTGGGAAATCCTTTCGGCTCCGGAAGCGCACGAAGCGGTGCTGAAGGCGCTGGAAGCGGCGGGCATTCCGGTCGAGGAGTCCTCGATCGGCATGGTTCCCAAGAACCTCATAAAGCTGGAGGGCAAGAACGCCTCGGGCATGCTGCGGCTGAACGATGCGCTGGAAGAGCACGAGGACGTGCAGAACGTGTACTCCAACTTCGATATCGACGAGAAGGAGATGGAGGCCCTCGAGCGCTGACGTGCTGGTGCTCGGCATCGATTGCGGGTCGGCGCGCACCGGTTACGGCATCGTCGACAGCGACGGGCGCCGGCACCGGTTGGTGGCCGAGGGGACGATTTCGACCAACGCGAAATGGCCGTTTGAAAAGCGGCTGCTCAAAATCGCCACTGAACTGCGCGCGCTGCTGCGGGAACACGCTCCCGGCGCTGCGGCGGTGGAGGGAGTGTTTTATTCGGCCAACGTGCAGACGGCGCTGAAACTGGCGCAGGTGCGCGGGGTCGCGCTGCTGGTGGTGGCGGAAGCCGGCGTGCCGCTGGCGGAGTATTCGCCGCTCGAAGTGAAGACCAGCGTGGTGGGTTACGGGCGGGCGGAGAAAACGCAAGTGCAGTTGATGGTGAAATCGCTGCTGAGGCTCGAGCACCCGATTGAATCCGAGGACGCCGCCGACGCGCTGGCGGTGGCGATTTGCCATGCCACTCACGAGGCCACGCGGGCGAGGATCGAGCGGGTATGAACGGCGGGCGGTGGGTTAGTCTGCTGCTCTGGACCGCGACGGCCTTTGCCGCCGGCGATGCGCGCGACGCGCGGCTGTTCTATTCCAGGACGTTTCCCGGGAGCGCCCCGGCGTACCTCGAGGTGCGCCTCGAGAAGACCGGCGAGGGCGAATACCGCGAGGCTCCCGACGAAGAATTGCCGGTCAAGTTCAAGCTGTCGGAAGAAGAGACGGCGGCGGTTTTCTCTCTGGCGGAGAAGCTGGACTATTTCCGCCATCCGCTGGAATCGCCGGCCAAGGTTGCCTTCATGGGCACCAAGCTGATGCGCTACGAGAGCGGCGATGCGAAGAACGAAGTGACATTCAATTACTCCGAAGACGTGTCGGCGCAGGCGCTGCTCGACTGGTTCGAGCGGATGGGGGAATCCGCCGAGTTGCACATCGATCTCGAGCGCACGGCCAAGTACGATCACCTGGGCGTCATGCATGCGCTGGAGACCATCGAAGGTGCGATGGACGACCACCACGTGGTGGGAGCCGCGCAATTCCTTCCCATGCTCGACCGCATCGCCAACAACGAAACCTACATGCACGAAGCCAGAACGCTGGCAGCCGACATGGCGGGCGCGATTCGGAATCCGAAAAAATAGGGGGGGCGCTGAGCGGCGGCGCCACCAAGAGAGCGCGCGAATCAGGGCCTACGCCGTTCGCCTTGGTTAGGTCCCGTCGGTTTTAACTCTGGTTTTAGCTCGAACGCGTCAAAGGAAGGCGGGTGGGAGTATACTAGACAGGAGCCGCCATCCGAAACGGAAGTTCCGGCTGAGATAACACGGCTGGTAATTCCGATTCAGGAGGACGTTTCGTGAAGCGATTCGTAATCGTAGTTCTGCTGCCGGCCCTTGCCGTGTCCGCGTTCGCCAGCAGCATGCACCAGGATGTGTTTAACGCCCCTTGCGGCGTGCTGTGGTCCGCAGTGAACGACACTATCAAGAACTCAGGGAAGTACGAGATCGTAGGTGTCGACAACACCGCGATGACCGCTTCGTTCACCACCGGCAGCGGTCCCGGGATGCGCACCATTTCGGTCGTCCTGCACGCCCAGGGAAACAGTTGCGAAATACAGACGCAGGTCGGCGCCGGGCCTCCGCACAACGATGCGGGCGCTTTCAAGACTCGCGTAACCGCGTCCCTGGCCAAGCTCCGGACGGCGCCCGCCAGTGCGTCCGCCCAACCGGAAGCTGCCGCCGATCCGGCGGCACAAGGGGGCTCGGAGAAACCGGCTGCCGGAGCCGCGCTAACGAACGCAGATGTGGTCAAGCTCAAAGAGGCCGGACTGAGCGAGCAGGCCATCATCGATAAGATCAAAGCCTCGCCGGCCCAGTTCCATCTCGACACGGATGATATCCTGCAGCTCAAGCATGCCGGTCTCAGCGATGGGATCATCAGCGCAATGATCCATGCAGCGCAACGCAAAGAATGAGGCATCGGTAAGCGCTTTCAGGAATTCGGTTGCGTATTGGAGGCGTGCATCCCGATGCACTCCCGCGCCGCTCCGGCGTGCCCGCTCCCTACGGCCCTGGTGGCAAGGCGCCTTCGGTTGGCGGGCGTGGGGGGAGTTTTGCCGCTGCCGGACCGCATCGCCGACAACGAAACCTACATGCACACAGCCAGGACGCTGGCCGCGGACATGGCGGGCGCGATTCGGAATCCGAAGAAGCCGTAGGAACAAACCGCACGGTTCCGGCTGTCCTACCCTGATTCCGTTACCCCTTATCCCGGCGCGGTAGCGTAACGGGGTATTCTCATAGTAGGAGCGCAGATTATGGCGAATCTCGACTGGTCACAATGCCCTGCGGTGGAGAGCATTCCAGGCAAGCGTAGCGGCGCCTGGGTATTCCGGGACACCCGAACGCCCGTCTCAGTTGTGTTTGACAATCTGGAAGCGGGAGCGACTATCGGCGAGGTGATGGACTGGTTTCACGTCACGCGGGAACAGGTGGCGGCGGTGCTCGAATTCGCGGCGCGGAGTCTTGACGCGCCTCCGGTAGTGCAACCCTCCACTCCGATGGTCGATGCTCATACTCTTTGACAACGGAACGCCTGCCCCGCTTCGCTATGCGCTCAAAGGCCACGTGGTTGTGGACGCAATCGAACGCGGATGGGATCGGCTTGCTAACGGCGAACTGATAGCGGTTGCTGAGGCCGCGGGCTTCGAGCTTTTGCTGACGACCGACAAAAATATTCGGTACCAGCAAAACCTGACGGGCCGAAAGATCGCTTTTGTCGTTCTCGGAAACCAGCAGTGGCCAACCTTGCACCGATATGTTGCAAGGGTCGTTGCCGCCGTGAACGCCGCAACACCGGGCAGCTATGCAGAGGTGGAGATTCCTTTCACGTAAATACACACGGCAGCGGAGCGCGCAGGTCAAGCTGTCCCGGTTTCTCGCCGCCCCGGTTTCTCGCCTCTGTTTGGCAGACGTGGCTGGCGAGGAGTAGCATCTTTACTTACGGAGTTCCGTTATGGCACAGCGTGAATGTGAGGCTCTGCAGCAAATCCAAGTCGGCCACATGCAGCTTGAGGATTTCGCGCCCCCCAGGTGTTCTCGTCAGGCCTGTTCGAGGAACACGGCGTGACGTTGTCCGACCTCCGCTGGCATCTGGCGAACTGCGCCGCCTGCAATGCGTCGATGGACGAGGCCGAAGCCCAGTTGCGACGTTTCGACGAGTCTCGGCTTACAACGCTCAACGACCTGCTGAAGTCCTTCCTCGACCTACTCGAGAACGGGCTGGAGCGCTTACGACTTGCAGCGGAGAACGCTGCTGAGGACATCGCGGAAGCCTGGCTGGATCACCAACGGCTTCCGTCCCCTGGTTGTTAGTTCTGCACGGCGATGTACAGCGTTTGCGTCCCCGCCACGCCGGCGAGCGTGAACGTGACCGGCACGGCGTCGCTGGCCGTAACGTTCGGGACCGTTACGTTGAACTGATATAAGCCGATGAGGCTGGGCGCGAGTCCGTCGTATTGAAGCGTCGCTTCGGTTTGCCCGAACAGGAGATGGAACGGCGCGGCCAGCGTGTTCAATTGCTGCACGACTTGGCCTGGCGGAATGCTGGGCGTCACCGAACCGAAGCCGACGCCGTAGAGCGTGATGATATCCCCAGGCTGCGCGCGGCGCGAGGTCACGCCGGAGATTGCGCCGGGGGGAAGAACGTAAGTCGCGGCATCGGAGAATAGCGCCACCACGTACTGCGTGCCGCCAATTTTGAACGAAGGCGGCGCCAGCAAGCCAGGCTCCTCCAGGTTGACCGTGAGAGTGACCGGTGCGCTTGTGCCGGTGGCCGAACTGACGATGACCGGCTGCGGTCCCGTGCCGGTGTTGGATGGCACTTGCGCATTCACCTGAGTCGGGCTGATGTAGTCGATGACAGCGGACTGGCCGCCGACGGTCACCGTGGTCCCGTCGAGCGAAGTGGGTGCGGTGTTGCCTTTGAAGTCGGCGCTGGTCCACAAGCGCGAATCCGCCGCCAGACCGGTGCCGTAGATTTCGATCCAGGAACCGGGCGCGGCCGACGTGAACGCTCCGAACTGGTCCGCGGTGATGATGCCGCCGAGTGTGATGGTGGGATTGGGAGGCTGATAGTTCGTCGTTGTGGTCACGCCAGCGATAGTAATGCCCCCTGTCCCGCTGCCGGGATCGACGGGCCCGGTGCTGGCTGTCGTGGCAATTCCCCCATTGGTGCCATTATAGCTGTCGGACCAGTTGAATCCTATTCCGACAGTAGACGCGGAGCCATCGGCATTAATGCCCGCCAACATGGTTGAATAGCCTATGGATTCACCCGGTGCCGTGGTGGCATTTCCGCACTCCGCTCTGTTTGAGGCATACTTCGTGTAGGCCGCGCTGGGGGTTCCGTCGAAATTTGGAATGCAATAATCCGCGGCGTTATCCGCAAACTCCAGGAGCCCGTTCGCGTCGAATGTCCAAGCCGACAACGACCACGGCTGTCCGCCGTTTGTAGGATCATAGTAAAACGGGTACGATATCCAAGTTGGCACATCCGTATATCCCGCCGCCGGCGGGTCATAAAACGGGACGGAATTACCGTTGAGGTTAAAGGGAGCCGCGGGATCGCCAAGATTGGCTTCGTAAAACGGACTGGGGTTGGGCATGTGGGTAATCTGCTGAACCCAGTCCCAGGCGACAAACCCACAGAGAGTCGCCGCGTCGCTGAGTCTCCAGCCGTCCTGGTTGATGGCGGGCTCAAACGTGGCGCCCATCTGGGTGAAGTTATTGCTCTGGCTGACTGTGAGGGTCCCGTTGAGAAGCATATTACAGGTCGGGGTGAGTTTCATACTCACTGGGTTCGTCCCCGCGGCGGTTGTGTAGGTGCCCATCGCAGTAATGCCAGCGATGGTCACGTCGTACTCGGCAGTCGAAGTGCAGACATTGCCGGTGGCCGGATTCATCCCGATCAGGGTGAGATACAGGCCGTTCAGTTGGCCGGAGACTGGCCAGATAGGGCTCTTGTTTTCGCCAGTGCATTTGCCTTGCCCACACGGACAAGCCCCCTTTGTGTCCACAGTACCGCCGATGTTGCCGGAAGCATCCTGTGTCAGCACCCATGTATGGCCGTTGCTGTCGATCCAGGTCCCGGCTACGCTAATTGGTTGCGTGGAGATGGTTGTGGCGGCCGGCCGGTATGGCGCCGTCGAGCGAGTAACCGGAATGGGTTCGGCGCCAGCAGCGGCGGCCAACGCGAGGAGCGCGAGGAGAACGAGCGGCGCCGGAAAACGGAACGCCTTCAAAAACGCAGCAGCGGTGCGGAGAGTCATGGAACTTAATGCTATCACACCCGGTCGCCGGATTGACGGGAAATCCCGTAATCCGTCCGTAGGCGAACCACGTTTTTCGCCGGGTTCTGCAGGTTATAGGCAAGGCAGCATTTATTGAGTTCCGCTGGCGGGACCGGGCAGCCTGGGCCGCACCAAATGGGTGCG
>JBEKKO010000013.1:0-68740 GCA_050010695.1 Bryobacteraceae bacterium | reverse complement strand
GGACCGACCTGTTTCCATCAAATCCCCTTTCAAACCGTGCGTGCGGTTTTCCCGCACACGGCTTACCGATGATCTTACTGGTGTAGCTTGCCCAGCGTATCGCACCTTGCCTCGCAGCCGATGAAAGCCCATGCCGTGTAGCTGTTGGCTGTTCCACGGAGCCTGCTTCGTTGGCCGCTGCCCCCCGCGCCGATAAAACCAGCCAGTGATGCGATGGTACACGAAGCCCTCCATTTTGAGAAACTCCCGTCTTCGTCAGGACGCACCATCGAGTTCAGTGTACACCCGCTGCCGCATAGTTCCGGCGACCGGATCGCGCCTTCCACGAAGCGCTATGGTTGGCAGGCGAAAGCGCCTGCTTCACTTCCTGGCGAATCCTTCGACAGCAAACTGGAGCAAGGTGGGACAGACGCTTTGGTCTGTCAACACGCTTCTGCCCGACTCTCTCACGGCGAAGCGCCAGGCCTTCGTTTCCAAACCGGCTGTCCGCTTACGCAGAAGGTATATCGCGGCGGCGCACAGGCCCAGGGCCAGGGTTGCCGTAGACGGCAAGGGTGTGGCGGGAGTTGCCTGGCCCGGTACCCAGGCGATGCCGAACACGTTGTACGCGGTGGTTACACCGCCGGCTGTGTTGGTAAAAGGATGTGAGGGGCGCTTCGCGCCTTGGCGAGGCATGACAGGCCACAAAAGGCGATGGGCTGTCCTACTATGCGGCGGCTTCTCTGCCGATCGCGAAAGCTTGCAGGTTGATGTCGATCAGCTTCGGAGCCAGGTTGTCGCGCAGCGCTTGGGTCCACAGCTCCTCGGAAAAATCCAGGCTGCGGCTGAGCGCTCCCACCAGCGCTACGTTGAGCGCCTTGGAACTGCGCAGAGTGCGGCCGGCCAGCAGACCGGGCTCGATCAGCACGCCGCCCGGGGCGAGCATGCCGCGATTGACTTCGATCTGCCCGGCGTCCAGCACCAGCAGGAAATCCGCCTCGCCCGCCGAAACCATGGGGCTGAATACGCGCGGGCCAAAGCGGACGTCGCTGGCCACCGAGCCGCCGCGCTGGCTCATCCCGTGCACTTCGCTCTTCTTCACATCGAGGCCGGCCAGAAACGCCGCGCCGGCGATGATGTCGGAAGCCTTCAGCACGCCCTGGCCGCCCAGGCCCGCCACCACGATGTTGATCACCTGCCGGGTCCGTGGTTCAGCGTGGTGGTTCATTGGCTTTCTCGTACCTCCGGATGGCGCCCGCGGCCAGCAAACAATCGCGGCGCGCAATGATCAATTCCAGCTCGCCGGAATCGAGGCAAGCTTTGATGAGCGCCTCGAAGGCCGCCGGTTCGAGGGTGGGATTGGTGACATGCACGCGGCGTATGCCCATGGCGCGCGCCACGTCTTCAAAAACATATTTGCCGGTGTGCCGATGATCGAGCGTGCGGCCGGTGCCGGGATGCTCCTGCATGCCGGTCATGGCGGTGGTGCCGTTATCGAGGATCAACACGACGTGCCCGGTGGGCGGAGGGTTGTAGACCATCTCGACCAGGCCGGTGATGCCGCTGTGCACGAAGGTGCTGTCGCCGATGACGCTGACCACGCGGCGCGCCTGCTCGGGTGGCAGCACGTGCCGCATGCCGAGCCCGACGCCAAGCGCGGCGCCCATGCAGACCAGCGTGTCCATGGCCTCAAACGGCGGAAGCACGCCCAGCGAATAGCAGCCGATATCGCCGGCCACGATGCAATCCAAATTGCGTAGCGCGGTGAACACGGCGCGGTGCGGGCAACTGGGACACAACTCGGGAGGCTTGCCGGCCGGCGGCTGGGGCTCGGGCGATTGATCGCGCGCCGCCATCCGCCGCACGCGGGCGACGTTGAGCTCGCCGAAGCGGAAGGCTTCCGGCGCGGCTTCGACGGCGATGCCCGCCGCGCGCGCCGCATCGGCCAGGTACGGATCGCCCTCTTCGACCACCAGGCAACGTCCGACCCGCGCCGCGAATTCGCGCATACGCTCGATCGGCAGGGGATACGTCATGCCGGGCTTGCAGACGCTCGAATTGGGCAGCGCTTCGCGCACGTGCTGGTAGCAAATGCCGGTGGCGATGGCGCCGAGCGCGGCATCGCCCTCCACCACCACCGTGGGGCCTTCGGCCTCGTTCCAACGGGCGATTTCGTTGAGCTTCCGCCGCAACCGCCGATGCGCCGGCCGGGCGTACGCGGGAATCATCACGCGCGCGGCGATGTTGCGCTCGAAGGCGGCCGCGCGCGGAGGCGGGGCCGGATAGCCCGGCGTCACCACCACGCTTTTCGAATGACAGACGCGGGTGGTGATGCGCAAGAGCACCGGAAGGCCCCAGCGCTCGGAGACCTCGATGGAGCGCAGGGTAAAATCGTAAGCTTCCTGGGAATCGGCGGGCTCGAACATGGGTACGCCCGCCGCCACCGCGTAGCGGCGATTGTCCTGCTCGTTCTGGCTCGATGCCATGCCCGGATCGTCGGCCGAGACGATCGCCAGCGCACCTGTCACGCCGGTGTACGCCGCGGTGAAGAGCGGATCGGCCGCCACGTTCAAGCCGACGTGTTTCATGGTGGCTAGCGCGCGCCCGCCTGCGAATGCCACGCCGATAGCGACCTCGAGCGCCACCTTCTCGTTCGGCGCCCATTGCGCGTGGCCGCCCAGCGCGGCGAACGCTTCCAGAATCTCGGTGGACGGCGTGCCCGGGTAGCCCGTGCCCAGGTGCATCCCCGCATCGAGCGCGGCCAGCGCCACCGCCTCGTCGCCGCTCAACAACAACCGGCGCGCCGGGCACCGGTTCGGCATTTCCATTCGCGTCTCCCAGACTCCAACGTGAACGATCAGTGTATCCGATGGCGCGGGGGGCGGGCCTTGCTACGGGTGGGACAGAACATCGCCGCGTGGTCTGTGATGCCCCGCCTGCGCCTGGCTCTGCAATTGTTAAGTCCGGCATGGAAAGGATCGCGGCTCCGATGACGTTCAGAGCCGCGACCGTTGAACTGGCTGTTTCACGACAGGCACTTACCGCTTCCTACTGCGAGCCGAAGGTGTAGCCCAGCCAGATTGTTTCCGAAGTGATCAGGTTGCTGCCGAATTGCGACAAGTTTGGAACGTAGTGGACGTCGAATTGGGGGCGCAGAAACACATGTTCCGTGAGGTAGAACTGAACACCGACGCCGCCATGCACTTGAAAATGATTGTTGCTGCCAAAGTACTGGCTGAAACTCGAGGGGCCGATGGCGCTGCCGGTTGCGCCAGCTTCATAGAATCGAATATTGGCTCCGCCGACTCCGCCGATCAACTGAAAGGCAACCTTCTTGGTTCTCACCGGCTGGTAGATTCCATTGAAGTCGAACAAAGTGGTGCGCGACTGGATGGAGAGGGGCGTCTGCCCCGTGACTGAGTTGGCCGGGAACGATACGTAAGTGGCTTTGCCGGGCTGGAAAACGGCTTCAGCGCCGAACCCGAAATGCTTCCAGGCCATGACATTGCCGCTCACTCCCATGCCGAGTCCGCTGAGCTTGCTGGTGGCAATGCAAGTTGGGTCGCCCGTCGTGCCGGGAGCGCACGAGCCAAAAAAATTGGCGGATGTCTCATCGCCCTCGATGCCGTTTCCGGACGCTTTGTCCTGGAGGGCTCCAAATCCGATTCCGATATCGAACCCGTACTGTGCGTGGGCAAGCGGGAGGAAAAACGCCGGCAACAGGAACAGCGGCAGGTAATGGAAGATGCGTTTCACGTGTGAAATCTCCTTCAACTTCGCAGAATCCGCGCAGGCCCCGGGAAAAGGGGCGGAAAGCCGCGGGAAAATCGTCAAGCCTTAATCATACGCAAGATGGCGAATCGTATGCATCACTAACGACGCGACACCCCGGCAACCGGTTACAAGGAGGTGGGATGGACGGTCGGTTTTTGTCGTCTGCCGGGGTGGGCTTGCTTTAATCGAGGCATAACAGACCGCGAAGACCGATGGTCTGTCCTACTTGCGGTCAGCGTTTCTGACAACGCGGGCAAAAGTGGGAGGATCGCTGGGCGACCAACACCCTCCGGATGGCGGTGCCGCAATTTACGCAGGGTTCGCCGGTACGTTGGTACACGCGGTGGCTGACCTGGAAAAAGCCTTGGCGCCCCTCGGCATCCACGTAATCGGAGATGGAGGAACCGCCGGCGGCGATGGCCTCGGTGAGCACTTCGGCGAGGGCCTGGTGCAGACGGAGGGCGCGGAGATGGCGCAGCCTGGCGGTATTCGCCATGGGATGAATCGCGGCGCGGAATAGGGCTTCATCGGCATAGATGTTTCCCACGCCGCGGACGAAGGTCTGGTCCAGCAGGAGGGCCTTGACGCGGGTCCGGTGGAGGCGTAGGGCGCGGGCGAAATCCTGGGCGGGGATCTCGAGCGGTTCGGGGCCGAGGCGGGCCACCCGAGCGGGGAACTCTTCGTGCACCTCAATGGCGCCGAACTGGCGGCTGTCGTCAAACTGAAGCACGCCGCGATCGAGAGTGAAAATGGCGTGAGTGTGTTTGCCGGGCGCGCCGCCGAGCAGCAAGCGGCCGGTCATGCCGAGGTGCAGCAGCAGGTAACCGCCGCCGGAGAGGGACACCAGAATGAACTTGCCGTAGCGGCGGATGGCTGCGATGCGGCGGCCGGCGAGGCGCGCCGCCATGCGCTCCGGGTCCCCGCCACGGAGGACGCGCGTGCCGCGGAACTCGGCGTTCAGGATGCGGCGGCCCTGGAGCGGCAGGATCGACCGCACCACGGTTTCGACCTCGGGCAGTTCCGGCACCTAGGGCACCTCGATGAAGATCTGCCCGTCCTCAATCCGCACCGGATAGGTGGCGACGCGGCGCGCGGGATCGCGATCGTACTCGCCGGAGCGGCAATCGAATTCCCAGAGGTGGTACGGGCAGGCGAGGTGCGCGCCGTCGAGATGCCCCTGGCCGAGCGGACCGCCGTGGTGAATGCAGACGCCGTCGAGGGCGTAGATGGCGCCTTCGAAGTTGCAGATGGCATACGGCCGCTGCCCCACGAAGACCTCCATCACTTCGCCGGGCGGCAGGAGCGCCACGCGGGCGACATTGACCAATGGCATATCTTTCAGTAAGCCGGGAGAGGCCCGGAATGTCAAGGCGGCGGACGCGGACGGCGGCGAGGCGGCCCCACGCTATAATTGAGGCGTCATGAAGCGTTGCGTCTTGTTAGCATTGGCCGGCGCGCTCGGCGCCGCGCTTTCGTACGGCCAGCAGAAGACGGCCCCGCCGCCCGTCGAGCAGTCCGACGAGCCGGCGCGCATTTCGGTGGACGTCACGCGCGTGAACATGTTGTTCACCGTAACCGACAAGAAGGGGCGGTTCGTCACCGATCTGGCGCGGGAGGACTTCGAAGTCGTCGAAGGCAAGAAAGCGCAAACCATTGCGGAGTTCACCGCGGAAAGCGATTTGCCGTTGCGGCTGGGCATCCTGATCGATACCAGCAACAGCGTCCGCGACCGCTTCCGATTCGAGCAGGATGCGGCCGCCGAGTTCCTACGGACGGTGATGCGGGCGCACCTGGACAAGGCCATCCTGGTACGGTTCGACACGCGGGCGGAGCTGGTGACGGATTTGATCGACGATCCGCACCAGCTCGAAGCCGGCATCCGCAGCCTGCGGCCGGGCGGCGGCACGGCGCTCTACGACGCCATCTTCTACGCCTGCCGGGACAAGCTGGCGCTCGATCAGCCGCGCACCAAGTTTCGGCGCGCCATCGTGATCGTCAGCGACGGCGACGACAACCAGAGCGACTACACGCGCGACCAGGCCCTCGAAATGGCGCAAAAGGCCGATGTGGTGATCTACGCCATCTCGACCAACAGCTCGGGCGCCGCCACCGATGGCGACAAGGTGCTGAAGTATCTCACCTCGGAAACCGGCGGACGCGCCTTCTTCCCCTTCCAGGTGGAGGACATGGCGCAATCGTTTGAAAACATCGCCAACGAGCTGCGCCACCAGTACAACCTGCTGTACCGCCCGGAGCCGCTCCTCACCGATGGGCAGTGGCACACGGTCAACCTGCGGGTAAAGGGCCGCAAGGACCTGGTGGTGAGAGCGCGCGCGGGTTACTACGCACCCAAGATGTAGGGAGGCGGGAAATCAGTTGGCAGGCGAAAGCGCCTGCCCCACCTTACCAGAATTTCAAGTACGGGGCGCCTTCGACGAGACGCAGCAGGTAGAGGGCGGCTTCGCGGGCGTGATAGTCGCCCCACATCGAGGATTCGCCTGGACCGCCTTCCCAGCCGTTCGGGCGGTGATACACCGAATGCAGAATCAGGCCCTGATGGTTGGGGGCAAGGCTCAGGTACGGCTCGTCGAATAACGCATCGGCGACGGTGAGGCCGGCGTTCCAGTAGCCATCGTCCTTGAGGTGATGGCCGAGGCGCAACAGTCCTTGCGCAGCAATGGCGGCAGCGGAACTGTCGACCGGTTCGTGCGGATTGAACGGGTCGGCGCGCCGCTCGCGCCAATCCGCGATGTGGGCCAGGCCGGGAGCGCCGGTATCCCAATAGGGGATGCCATCAAGCGGCGTATTGGCGATCCAGAAATCGCAGGTGGCGCGCGCGGCTTTCTCCAGCACGGCGCGGAACTCGGCGTGACCATCGAGCCCGGCGAAGAATTCCAATTGCTCGGCGCAGCCGCAGATGGCCCACGCCAGGCCGCGCGTCCAGGTGCTGAGCGGGGAATAACCCTGCTGCGAGTTGGGGCAGCGGTAATTGCCGTCGTTCGGATTGAAAATGCTCTCATGCGCCACGCGGCCGCGCACGTCATAGGCGTCGCGGCCCTCGCCGTAATAGACCGAGTATTTGGCGGTGGTGCGGGCGTGGTCCATCAGCCGGTCGAGCAGCGAAATGCGGCAGTCATTTTCGCCCATGAGCGAGTGGCCCAGCCGATGCGCCACCGCCAGAATGCGCAGGGAGCGGATGGTGTCCACGAACAGCGAGTGGGGGCCGTTGAACGAATAGATATAACCGCCGCCATCGGCGGTGGGCGACCAGCGGGCCGCCTGGACGGCGCCGGAAACCTTGAGCGCCAGCTCGTAAAAACGGCGCTCCCAGGCATCCTCCGCGATGCGGCCTTCGTTCATCAAGCGCAACAGGTTGCCGTAGGTGCTGAGGTTGTGGAAGCCGTGATCGTGGACACCGGTATGGCTGACGTGGACGGCCATCAGCTCCACCGTGCGCGCGCGGCCGATCTCGAGAAACGCGAATTCTTCGGTAGCGTCGAACTGCAGGATGGGCGAGCCGATGTGGAAACCCTGCGTCCACTCCGTCCAGCCGCGGCTGGTGTAGCGGCCATCGACGGTAAACACGGGCGAACCCTGCGACGGCTGCCAGCTCTTTTCGAGAGAGTGGATCTTTTGAGCCGAGAGCTCGAACAGCCGGCGCAGCTTACCCGCCAACGCGGCAGGCGTGAGGTCGGAACGGATTTCCATGCTCGGGTAAGCTCAATGGTAGCGCCGATGGAGGCGGGCGGGCGCATAGCGGCGCCGCGCCCGCGGGGAACTGTCTACTGACTGGCCTTGACTATCGAGATCAGCGTATCCGTCATGTGCTGACCCGTCTTCATGTTCATCCAAGGGCTCTGGACGGTTATGTTAACCCCGCCCTTCTTGAACATGCCGCCCTTAGCTGAGGTGTGGACTTCGGTAGTCCCAGGCTGCTCCTTATAGAACTCGTTGACCTGGGCGACGGTGGCGTCGGTGCGATAGCAGGCACCGTCCACTTTCATTTGTGAAGCGAGGAACTGCGACGTATCGGCATCGTATTTCGCGCCGTCGTAAACCTTCACGGCATACTTCTCTTCGGCGCCAGCCGTGACAAGGCCAACGACCAGGATCGTCAGAACGAAGACTGCAAGACGCGTGATTCTCATGGCCTCCTCCGTAAGGTCATTCGTGATTGGGATTTGTAGATCCTGAACACTTGCATTATAGACCTTGGGATGTCCCACAGTTCCACGGCCCGCTCCGCCCGCGCATACCGCTTTGGCTCCGCGCTAAACTGGAACTCTTATGGCCATCAGTCAAGATTTGCTGGAGATTCTCGTGTGTCCGGTGTGCAAGGCTACGGTGGAGCTCAAGGACGACGGGAGCGGGTTGAAGTGCGTTCAGTGCCACCGCGTCTATCCGGTGAGAGACGACATACCGGTGATGCTGGTGGACGAGGCGAAGATCGAAGAATAGACTCGTGCAGAACGTGCTGGAAGAGCTGCCGCGTCCGGGCCGGGTGGCGATCGTCCGGCTGCGTTCGCTGGGAGACTGCGTTCTCACCACGCCCGCTCTGGCACTGCTGAAACGCGCGCGCGCGGACCTGCGCGTGGCGGTGGTCGCCGAAGCGCGCTTCCAGGCGGTGTTCGATCATAACCCGGATGTGGACGAGATCCTGCGGCCCGAGCCGGGCGTGCTGCGGCGCTGGCGGCCGGATTTGTGCCTCAACCTGCATGGCGGCACGCGTAGCGCTTTTACGACGCTGGTTTCGGGCGCCCGCTGGCGGGCCGGCTTCGGCCACTTCCGCCACCAGTTCGCGTACAACCTGCACATCCCCAGGGCGCAGGAAATCCTCGGGGTGGAACGGACGGTGCATACGGCCGAGCACCTGGCCAGCGCGATCTTCTATTTGGGCGCGCCGGTGGAGGAGACTCCGCGTGCCACGCTGGGGCTGGCCGAGCAGCCCGCAGCGGCGGCGCGGCCGTACGCGGTGCTGCATCCGGTGGCAACCGCGCCCGAGAAAACCTGGCGCGCCGACGGGTTTCTGGAAGTGGCGCGACTGGTCGAGGAAAGCGGCCTGGAGGCGGTGTTCATAGGGGCGGCCGGCGACGACTTGCGGCCATTCTCGCGATACCGCGTGGTCGAGGGCGCGCCGCTTGGGCAAGTGAAGACGCTGCTGGCCGGAGCGTCTTTGTTTGTGGGCAACGACTCGGGGCCGGCGCACATGGCGGCCGCGTTCAGGATTGGCTCGGTGGTGATCTTCGGCCCATCGGACCCCGCCATCTGGGGGCCGTGGCGCGCGCGGGCGGAAGTGGTGACAGCGCGCGGCGGCATGGCCGGCGTAACGGTGGCGCAGGTAGTGGACGCGCTGGCGCGGCTGCGGATGCACGCATGAAAGAGCTGCTGCGGCTGTTCGGTTACGCGCGGCGGTACACGGGGCACCTGGCGGTTTCGGTGGTGCTGATGGCGGTGGCCGGAGGCGGGACGGGCATGATGGCGCTGCTGATCGGCCCGCTGCTCTACACCGGGCTTGACCCCCACGCGGCGGAAGAACGCGTCAAGCTCTACACGATTCCGATTGTCAAGCACACCATCTATCTCGACCAGCTCGTCCCCTCTTTCTTCCACAACATCCACAACTTCCACAACGTGTTCAGCATCATGGCCTTCGCCACGCTGGCGGTGTTCGTGACCAAGGGCCTGTGCGATTATTGCGCCAATTACCTGGTCAACTTCGTCGGGTTTTCGGCGGTCACCAACCTGCGCAACCGGGTGTTCGACAAGGTGCTGCGGCAGGGCGCGGAGTTTTTCGAATCGCACTCGACGGGCAAGCTGATGTCGGCCATCATGAACGATATCGACAAGGTCCAGCTCGCCACGTCGCACATTCTGGCGGACCTGCTGCGGCAGACGTTCACGCTCCTGGCGCTGCTGGCGGTGGTGATCGGCACGGACTGGAAGCTGGCGGCGATCAGCCTGTTGCTGGTGCCGGTGGTGATCTACCCGGTGACCACCATTGGCAGGCGGATCCGGCGCACCACCAGGCGCACGCAGGATAACCAGGGCGAGCTGAGCCAGGTGCTGCAGGAAACGCTGAGCGGCCACATGGTGGTGAAGGCCTTCAGCGCCGAGAGATACGAATCGCGGCGTTTCCACGAAGCGGCGCGCAGGCTGCTGAAGACCAACCTGCAATACGTCCGGCAGCAGGCGCTTTCCTCGCCGCTGATCGAGGTGGTGGGCGCCGCCACGGTGGTCGGCTTCATCTGGTACGCGCGGACGCAGATCGTGAGGGGCGAGCTGACGCCGAGAGAATTCGCCAGTTTTGCCGCGGCGCTGGTGTTCCTCCTGGAGCCGCTCAAGCGCCTGGTGGGGATTCACAATATCTTCGAGCAGGCTCTGGGGGCGTCGCAGAAGGTCTTCGAGTATCTCGACAACATTGAAAAGGTCGGCGAGAAACCCGGCGCCACGAAGCTCGATCGATTCTCCCAACGGATTGTTTTCGACAACGTGGGGTTCCACTACCTGTCGGCGGACGGTTTCCGGATCGAGGGAGTTTCGCTGACGGTGAAAGCGGGCGAAGTGGTGGCGCTGGTGGGGCCGAGCGGCGGCGGCAAGACCACCTTGGCGAACCTGGTTCCGCGCTTTTGGGACGTGACCGAAGGGGCGGTCCGCATGGATGGCCACGACGTGCGGGAACTGACGCTCGATTCGCTGCGGGCGCAGATCGGGATCGTGGCGCAGGATACTTTCCTGTTCAACGACACGGTGGCGCGCAATATCGCCTACGCGCGGCCGGGCACGCCGTTCGAAGAAATCCAACGAGTTGCCGAGACGGCGCTGGCGCACGAATTCGTGGAACGGCTGCCGCAGGGCTACCAGACCGTGATCGGCGACCGCGGGGTGCGCTTGAGCGGCGGCCAGCGGCAGCGCATCGCGATCGCCCGCGCGCTGCTGAAGAACGCGCCCATCCTGATTCTCGACGAAGCCACTTCGCATCTCGACACCGAATCGGAACTGCTAGTGCAGAGGGCGCTGGCGAACCTGATGGAGCACCGCACGGTGATCGTGATCGCGCACCGGCTCTCGACGATCCGCCGCGCCGACAGAATCGCGGTGATCGAGCAGGGCCGCCTGCGCGAGACCGGCACGCACGAGGAGCTGATGGCGCAGGGCGGAATCTACCAGCGGCTGCACGAGCTGCAATTTGTGGATGCGACAGTGGGGGACTTATGAGCGTGCGCAGCATGACGGGCTTCTCGAGCGTTCGAAAGGCCAGCGGGCCGGACGAGATCGCTATCAGCCTGAAGAGCGTCAACCATCGCGGCCTGGACCTGCACTTCCATCTGCCGCCGGAACTGGACGCGATCGAGACGGAGCTGCGCGCCATTCTGAAGGGCGCCATCGCTCGCGGCCACGTGCAGATTCAGGTGACGCTGATCCGCTCGATCCAGAGCGCGGCGGGGCTGAATGGCAAACTGATGTCCGAATACGTAACCGCGTTTCGCGAGGCGCAGAGGCTGTTTGGGCTGCCCAACCAGGAACCCGATCTGAACGCGGCGCTGCGCATGCCCGGCATGCTGCAGTTGGGCGGAGACACCGAGGTGAGCCAAGAAGTGGCCGCGGCGGCGCTGGCCGGCGCCCAGGAAGCGCTCGAAGTTTTCAACCAATGCCGCGGAACCGAAGGCGCCGCGATGGCGAAGGAGATGCGCGAGCGCACGGCGGCCCTGCTCCGCATGGTGGCCCGCATGGACGAGATCCGCGCCGGCGCTGCACCGGCCTTTCAGAAGCGCTTGCGCGAGCGGATGGCCGAACTGCTGGCCGGCGCGCCGATTGAGCCGCAGCGGCTGGCCCAGGAGGCCGCCCTGGCCGCCGACCGCAGCGACATCGCCGAAGAGCTGATTCGCCTGAAGACCCACGCCGGGCAACTGGACGGTCTGCTGGCGGGCGAAGGCGAGGTGGGCAAGCGGCTGGATTTCCTGCTGCAGGAAATGAACCGCGAAGCGAACACCATCCTCTCCAAGACCGGCGGCTTGGGCGACCTGGGGCTGACCATCACCGAGCTGGCGCTGGCCGCGAAATCCGAAATCGACAAAATCCGCGAACTGGCTCTCAACCTAGAATGACGAGCATCTTCATTATTTCCGCCCCTTCCGGTTCGGGAAAATCGACCCTGGTTTCCCACCTCATGGCAGACTTGCCGGGCCTCATGTTCTCGATCTCTTACACCACCCGCCAGCCGCGCGGCTCGGAAAAGGACGGCGAAAGCTATCGTTTCGTCGCGCGGGCGGAATTCGAAGCCATGGTCAAGCGCGACGAATTCCTGGAGTGGGCGGAGGTGTTCGGCAACTATTACGGCACGCACCGCGGAATTCTGGAGGAAGCCCGCGCCCTCGGCCGCGACCTGGTACTCGACATCGACGTGCAAGGTGCGAGACAATTGATACAGAAGATTCCCGAGGCTGTTACCATCTTCATCCTGGCTCCTTCGCGGCAGGTTCTCGAGAGCAGATTGCGCGCGCGCGGCGAGGACCGGGACGAGGTGATCGAACGGCGGCTGCGGGACGCGGCCGAGGAAATCCGGCGGTATAGCGATTACCATTATGTGTTGATCAATCGCGAGTTGGACGAATCGAACGCGATTCTGAGTTCGATCGTGCGCGCCGAGCGCGTGCGGCGGACCAGGATCGAAGAGCGGATCCGGCCTATACTGGAATCATTTCAGGTTTAGAAGAGGTAGTGACGTCATGGCGGATATAGCCCCGAAGAACAACGCCCACTGCACCATTCCGGACGACGAGGAGCAGAGCACGTACCGCTTCATCATCGTGGCGGCTAAGCGGGCCAGGCAATTGCAGGGTGGCGCGCGGCCGGTGCTGCCCACATCCTCGAAGAAGCCCACCATCATCGCGATGGAAGAAGTGCGCCGCGGGTTGGTGAAATACTCGCTCACCGGACCGGCGCCGGAGCTGCCGGCCGCGGAGCCAGCGCTCTAAAAAGCCGTCTGAAGCGCGGTTGGTGGCGCAGCGAAAACTTCCCATGAAGATTATTCTCGGCGTCGGCGGCGGCATCGCAGCGTACAAGTCGGCCGAGCTGGCGCGTCTGCTGATGCAGCAGGGGCACCAGGTGACGGCGGTAATGACCGAGGCCGCGCAGCGATTCGTGACGCCGATGACGTTCGCGGCGCTGACCGGGCGCAAGGTGCTGACCGACCTGTTCGCCATCGAGAACGCGATCGACCACATCGGTACGGCGCAGGAGAACGACCTGCTGGTGGTGGCGCCGGCCACCGCCGATCTGCTGGCCAAGCTGGCTCACGGGCTGGCTGGAGATTTTCTCTCCACCTTGTACCTGGCGTTCACCGGCCCGGTGCTGCTGGCGCCGGCGATGAACGTCAACATGTGGCAGCACGCGGCTACGCGCGAGAATGTGGAAACGCTGAAGCGCCGCGGGAACCGCGTGATCGAACCGGGAAGCGGGTACCTGGCCTGCGGTATGACCGGCCCGGGCCGCATGGCGGAGCCCGAGGAAATCGACGGCGCGATCGAACGGGAGGCGCGGCAGCGGCGCGACCTGGAAGGCGAAACCGTTCTCATCACGGCTGGGCCCACGCAGGAACCGCTCGACCCGGTACGGTATATTTCGAATCGATCGAGCGGCAAAATGGGCTATGCGCTGGCCGAAGCAGCCGCCGCACGGGGCGCCCGCGTGGTGCTGATCTCCGGACCGGTACACCTGTCCGCGCCGCGCGGCGTGGAAGTGATCGGGGTGCGCACCGCGGCGGAAATGCGCGAGCGGGTTTTCGAGAACCTGGAGCCGGCCAGCATCGTGATCAAGGCCGCGGCCGTCGGCGATTTCCACTTGAGCAGCGTGCCCAATCAGAAACGGAAGAAAACCGCCGCGCGCCTTTCCCTCGAGCTCGATCCGACGCCCGATATCCTGGCCGAGTTGGGCCGCAAGAAGGGCGACCGCCTGCTGGTGGGGTTTGCGGCCGAAACCGAAAACCTGCGCCAGGAAGCGCGCCGCAAACTGGAATCGAAGAACTGCGACATGGTGGTTGGCAACCTGGTAGGCGGCGCCGACATCGGCTTCGAATCCGACGAAAACGAGGTGGTGCTGGCGCTGTCGACCGGAGAAACGCTGGCGCTCGAACGCGCGGGCAAGCGCGAAATCGCCGAGCGCATCTTCGACGAAATTCTCAAGCTGCGCTTGACGCTGCACGCGACCCATGAAGCCTGACGAACTGCGGCGACGGCTCGAGTTCTATCGGGATATCGGGGTGAAGACTCTCTACCGCCAGCCAGTTGCGGCGCAAGCGCGCGTGGCGGGGCAGGTGCAAGCGAACGACCTGGAACCGCCAAGCGCGCCCGCCGCAGCCGCACGGCAGCCCGCCATCCAGTTGCCGCCTCTGGCGCCGGCCGGCGACACGCTGCCGCGCATCCTCGAAGACATTGGCGATTGCCGCCGCTGCCGCCTGCACGAAGGGCGCACCAAGCTGGTCTTCGGCGTCGGCAACGAGCGTTCGCCGCTGGTGTTTGTCGGCGAAGGCCCTGGCGCCGACGAGGACGCACAGGGCATTCCATTCGTCGGACGCGCCGGCCAACTGCTGACGCAGATGATCGAAGGCACCGCCAAGAAAGAGGGCATCGAGCTGCGCCGCGAAGATGTCTACATCTGCAACGTGGTGAAGTGCCGGCCGCCGGGCAACCGCACTCCCGAGCCGGATGAAATGGAAATCTGCGGCCAGTTCCTATACCGCCAATTGTCCGCCATTGCGCCCAAGGCCATCTGCGCGCTGGGAGGCACCGCGGCGCGCGCGCTCACCGGCCGCAAGGAAGGCGTCACCAAGATGCGCGGAAAGTGGCTCGAGTGGCGCGCCATTCCGGTGATGGTCTCTTACCACCCGTCCTACTTGCTGCGCCCGTACAATCAGGATGCCAAGCGCGAAGCGTGGGAAGACCTCAAGAAAGTGCTGCACTTCGTCTACGATTGAGAGCCCGGAGCGCCAGGGACACGAGGCCCCGTCATTTTTGAACCGTGCGCGTCCGGTGTTTTCCCGTGGGCCGTTTCCCCTCTCGAGCGGTCAGTCAGTGGGGCTGTTGCGTGTCGCTGCGTGAGTCTCCGCGCTTGATCTGCGCGCGGCGCCGGCCGGTTTCCAGATTGGCCGTGGCCTTCTCTTTTGCGGCATCGCTGATCTCGATGCGGTTGTTCACGGCCAGCGCGCCGGCGGCTTTGGCCATGCGGGTGGCGCTGCCCTTGTGTTGCACCACGCCGGTCTTGCCTTCGATAGTTGCCACGCCGCCTTGCACGTGGACCTGAAAATGATCCTGCGATATCTTCTGCGATCTGGCCAGCCTGGCGCGGATAACGGCCTCCAGTTGAGCGTCGCTAAGACGCGGCTGAGCGGTTGGGACCGCGGTTTTGGTCCGGGTGGTGGTTCCGTTGGCGGGCGGGCGCACGGTCTGCGCGCCGGTGACAGCGGCGAGCATCGCAAGCGCTGCCAGGATACGAACATGGGGCATAAAACCAGAGTGAAACGAGCCTGCCGTGTCTCTCAGGTTTCTGTGCTACAGTTAGTCTTTCTCAAGGCTTAGAGCACTATTCATGGCCGAACAAATCCTGCTCCAAGGTAAAATCCTGGGCACCGAAGAGTTTCTTTCGGCGGCTGCCGCCGAGGGACGCTCCGCGCGTTCCGCCGGCGAGGACTTGCTCGCCGGGCGGTCGCAGTGGATCACCCTGCTGAGCGAAGTCTTGCCGCGGGCTCTGCTGGCGGAACTCGGCCTGGCGCGTATCCTTCTGGGTTCGAGCGGCGGCGGCCAGTTCCTGCTGGTGCTGCCCGGCACGGTGCGCGAGACGGCGGAGGACTTCCTGCGCGCGGCGGCGCGGCAGATGGCCGATTTGAGTTCCGGGCGCGTCAAGCTGATTTGGGGCGTGACGGACAATCTGGGCGATTGGTCGGTGATCCGGCGCCGCTTGAACGAGGAACTGGATCGTCAACGCAACCGGCCGCTGGCGGACATTGGGGAAGACGCATTCCTGCCTTCCCTGCCCTCCACCAATGCCGCGGCCGACGCTTACTTCGCCAAGGAGTTGGGCGCCAAGGTGCGCGAGGCTGCGCAGGCAGGCTGGTCTCCCGAGTCGCCGGGGAAAGTGCTGGTGGAGGGCGCCAAACACTCCTGGAGCCTGACCGCCAATCTTTCGCCGGAAGCCATCCTCCTGGCGCGCCACGCGGCGCCGAGCGATGACGGCAGGCAGGCTGCGCCGGTGCAGACGCTGGCACGGCGTTCGCAGGGGCGCGCCATCTGGGGCGTGCTGCGCGGCGACGTGGACAACTTCGGGCTGCGGCTGCGGCGGGTGAATTCGATTGAAGAGCACGTGCCGCTTTCGGTACTCTACAAACAGTTTTTCGCGGGCGAACTCGAAGTGCTGTGCTCGCTGCCGGAGTTCTGGCGCAAGGTCAGCATCCTCTATTGCGGCGGTGACGATTTCGCCGTGTACGGGGCGTGGGACGCGCTGATCGCGCTGGCACGCGAAGTGCAGCGGCTGTTCCACCGTTTCACGGAAGAGAATTTGAAGGAGTACCCGGGCCCCGAGGGCAAGACCATTTCGATGGCGATTGCGCTGGCGCCGGAGTCCTACTATCCGCTGGCGGCGGTGTATGAGGACGCCGGACGCAATCTGGCCCTGGCGAAATCGGCCGACAAGGATTGCATCTATCTGCTGGGGCGCATCCTCGAATGGCGCCACTTGGCGGACGCGGCCGAACTCAAGGACACGGTGACGCGCCTGGTTCACGATTTTCGCATGTCGCGGCAGTTCCTATACCAGTTGCGCAGTTTCTACCGGCACGAAGCCTATGCCGATGGGCCGGCCGGCCAGGCCGAAGCGCAGCGCACCTGGCGTTTCCAGCGGCGGTTCAACCGCATCCTGAGCGGCACCCGCGACCGCGAATTTCAGAAGTTGCGCACCCACCTGATTAACGAGATGACCGGACGGAAATCGGCCGAAGTGAAGATGCGGCCCGCCGGGCTGGTGGCCCTCGAGTGGGCCAGATTGGTGACCGAGGTTTAGCACATGACACAAGAAAACGAGCAGCGGAACCGGGAGGCACGGCCACCGCGCGAAGGGCGCCCGCCGCAGGGCGACCGCGGGCCGCGTCCGGATCGCGGAGATCGGGGCGATCGGGGCGACCGCCGGGGTCCCGACCGCGGGCGGTTCGAAGTCCCGCCCGAAATCGAGCTCGAGAAGCTCATCCACGACAGCCTTTATCTGGACAACCAGGCGCACTCCGTGGTCAGCCGCATGCGCGACATGGATTCCGGCACCAAGAGCCAGTTGCGCCGCCTCTATGGCGCAGTGCGGCGCGCGGTGCGCGCTCCCGAGAGCGGGCGCCAGCACGAATTCGTGATGCTCCGCGCGCGCCTGGCCTACACCATCGCGCGCCACGGTCTGCGCAGCCTGGACCAGTTGGAGAAACTGCTGCTGCAGGTGACGCGGAAGAACGACACCAAGGGTTACGAACGGTTCAAGGACCTGTTCGAGGCCATCGTGGCCTACAACGAGTAAAGCATGAGCGCACACACTTCCCAAACTGAGTTGAAACTCATCGGCAAGCTGATCCTGGAAGCGGAAATGACCTGCGAAACCGGCCTGCACGTTGGTGCCGGCAAGGGCTCGCTCGAAATCGGCGGCTCCGATAATCCGGTGGCCAAGGACGCCTTCGGCCGGCCGTACGTGCCCGGCAGTTCGCTGCGCGGCAAGATCCGCTCGCTGCTCGAGCAGAGCTCCGGCATGGCTGTCCCCGCCGAGCTGGTGTACCTCTCCCGCCGCAAGGGTCAGGAAGTCCGCATCCACCAGAGCGACCGCGCCGACGACGATATCTGCCTTCTGTTCGGCCGCAGCCCCGGCCGCATGGAGCGGGTGCAGGGCGAAACCCTCGAGACCACGCAAGCCACGCCCGCGCGGCTGGCCGTGTTCGACGCTCCGCTCGACGTGGAGAGCATCACGCCGCAGATGCGCGAAAACCTGGACGATGAGCTGACCGAAGTCAAGAACGAGAACGCCATCGACCGCATCACCTCCCAGGCCAACCCGCGCACCATCGAGCGGGTGCCCGCCGGCGCGCGCTTCCATACGCGGCTGGTGATGGACGTCCTCTGCGAAGAAGACGGCCCGCTGTTTCTGCGCGTGCTCGAGGGCCTGCGGCTGCTCGAGGACGATGCGCTCGGCGGCGGCGGCTCGCGCGGCAGCGGTCGTGTGTCCTTCAACAAGCTTCGCCTGGTCTGGCGTGGCCGCGGCTATTACGCCAAGGGCGCGGCGGAAAAAGAAATCGCGGCGGGCGCCGCCCTGGGAGTGATTCAGGCAGCGGTCGCCGATTCGGCCTTCTCCTTCCTGCGCGAGGAATCATGACGCCTGGGCTGGTCGTCAGGTTGCGGCCGACGGGCCCGTGGCGCGTGGGGCCCGATTCGGGCGCGCGCAACCGCGTCGATTCGATCTACCACAGCGATTCCGTCTACGCCGCGGTGACTGCCGCGATGGCGCGTCTCGGCATGCTCGAAGAGTGGCTGGACGCGACCGCGCGCGGCGGCGAGCCCGCGGTTTCCTTCAGCTCCTGCTTCCCCTTTCTCGACGAGATCGGCTTCGTAGTGCCGCCGCGGACCGTCTGGCCGCCGCAGTCGCCGGCCCTGATGGGCGCCCGCGTGCGATGGAAAAGCGCGCGCTTCGTGCCGCTCACCATGGTGCAGGCGCTGGTGGCGGGCGGCCGGCCGGACGGGAACGCCTGGAACATGGACGGCCCCAGCGAATGCCTGGTGCCGGCAGGCCGCTTAGGCCCCTTCCGCACCACCGTACGCTGGAGCGCCGCCGTGGACCGCATGAGCGGATCGAGTGAGCGGCATTCCATGGCGTGCCTGGAATTCCGCGCCGGCGCCGGCCTTTGGCTGGTGACGGCTTTTCATGACGAGCCGGCCTGGAGCCGCTGGCGCGATCCGGTTAAGGCCGCTTTCCGCCTGCTGGCCGATTCGGGCTTCGGCGGCGAACGCTCGCGCGGCTGGGGCCGCTCGGAGGCTCCCGAGTTTACCGAAGGCACTCTACCGGAGATGATCCTGCCGCTGGCGGGCGACAAGCCGGTCGAGACCGCTCCGCCGCCGACCGAGGCGCCCGGCACAAACACTGACCCGCTCACTACAACGCCCGAGGTGGAAAGTGGGCCAGGCGCCCCGGTTTTAGGGTCCGATGCGGATTCCGCCTGCCAACCCGCGGAACCGCTCACCTTCGCACCCGGAGCGGATGATCCATCGCAATCCGAAGCCCCAGACGGCAGCACCTTTGTCGACAGCGCGCGCGAGATCGCCTGCGCTCCGCGCGAAACAGCATCCGCCGTCGGCGTGCTCGAGTTGGAAGAGCCCGTCGAGGTTGCCGAAGAGCCCGCCGAAAAGGAACCCGTGCCCGATGTTCTGCCCCAGGAAGCGGCCATCTTCGAAGGCGGCCCCAAGCCTCACTGGCTGCTCTCTTTGTTCGCACCGGCCGAGCGGGACGCGGTGGATTGGTCGCGCGGCAATTACTGGCTGATCGAGCGCGGCGGCCGCATCGATAGCCCGGCCGGATCGGGCGAATTGAAAAAGAACTTGCGGATGGTCGGCGAAGGATCGGTGATCTATGCTCCGGCCGCGCCCTGCGGTGCAGCGCCCGACGTGGCGCCCGGCGGTTTCCCGCATCCCGTGTTCCGCGCCGGCTTCGCGGTTTCCATCCCGCTGCCCGAGGTGAGTTGATGCGATACCGCCTCACATGTCTGACGCCGCTCCTGGTCGGAGACGGCCGCAAGCTGAGTCCCATCGACTACATGGTCTGGAAGGACCACGTCAACGTGCTCGACCAGTGGCGCATTTTCCGCCTGCTCGCCAAAGGGCCGCGCCTGGACGGCTACCTGGCGCAGCTCAAGACGGCCGACAAGCTCGAGTTCGCATCCTGGGGCGGCTTCGCGCAGAATTTCGCCGGCCGCCGCATCCCGTTCGAAAACGCCGCTTATTCGGCTTACTGGAACCGCGCCGCCGGCGAGAGCCTGCACATTCCCACCTTTGCCGCGGGAGCGTCGGGGCCCTACCTGCCGGGCGCCGCCATCAAGGGAGCCCTGCGCACTGGCATGCTGTTCGCCAATTGGCGCGACGGCATGTTGCAGGACCTCGCGGCAAAAGTCAAAACCGACCGGCCCCCGCGCCGTCCGGCGGAAAGCGTCGAAGAACAGGCGCTCGGGTCGAGCGGATCCAGCCGCATGCGGTTCTTGAGCGCGGGCGATTCGGCGGTGGTCGCCAACGACGCCTTCAAAGTCTACTTGCTCCGCACCTCCACGCTGCAGCCACGCGGCGGCGGCCTGGTTTTGGGATGGAAGCAAAGCCCGCGCGGCGCCGTGGATGGCGCGCGTCCCGAGGACAGCACCCCGGCGTTCGCGGAGATGGCCGCGCCCGGCACGGTATTTGAAGGCCGTTGGGACGAAAACCATTTTCTGCTCTCGCCCGAAGTGCGCCGCAGCGTGCGCTGGCCCGAATCGTTGAACCGCGCCCGCTTCTTCGAGGCCGCCAACGTTTACGCCGCCGGCCTGCTCACTCTCCAGCGCCAATACGCATCGTGGGCCGGGATGGGACTGCTGGACCAGAGCTTGCAAGCTCTGGAGCAGCGCCTGGCCCAAGCCCGCGAGCGCGGCTCCTGCCTGCTCTCGCTAGGCTGGGGAGGCGGACTGCCCGCCAAGAGCGCCTGGCTCGACACCAATAACTCCGACTACCGCGAGATCCTCCGCCAGTACGTGATCTACAACCGCGCGCTCGACAGCAACCTCCCGTTCCCGAAAACCCGCCGCATAGTTTTCCTGAACAACCGGCCAGCCACGCTGCCGGGTTGGGCCGAGGTAGCGGTGGGCGAGTAAGCGAGCAAGTCTTTGTCCCAGCACGCGGTCCCTTCGGAGGATTGGGGGATAACATTGCCCTCTCTCGCCGATTTGCCGCCAGCGGTCCAGGCGGCTTTCCAGCGGATTCGGGCACTTGCAGTTGGGTGATCTCTGCGGCCGCTTTCCAGAGAAAACCCCAGGGCCGGCACTACTACCATGTCCGCCGTCGCAATCCACCCACAAAGTCGAAATGGGTGTCGCGGCTCATGACAGGAATCGCATGCTGCCGGCAGAGCGCTGCGATCCACACGTCGTTGGCCGGAATCGGCGTGCCAGCACCCTTCAGTTCCAGTCGGATGGCCGCGTAGTGCCGCGCGGTCTCAATTCCAATATCAAGCACAGTACATCGGTCCAGCATCCGTTGCAGCGACCTTTCGTAGGCCTCGCGGTGGCGAGACTCCGCGATACCGAAAGCGAACTCCCCAGCTACAATGACGGGGATCGCAATCTCGCGCGCGCCGGACACGATCTCAACCGCTTCCGGCGTTCTGTCAAGAAAAGCGGAAAGAGCATTCGTGTCCAGAATCAAGTCCAGTCCTCAGGTTCGATTTGTTCGAACTCCTCGCCGATGATCTTCTGTATCCGCATGGTCTCCTTGTGGAGATGGGCCAGTTCGCCTGCGCATTCCAGCCAGGGCCTGCCCTGGCGCTGATTGCCCAGAGAGAGCTTTTCCTCGACGGCTTGCGTAACGAATTCGCGCAATGGAATTCCCAAGGCACTGGCCGTGGCTTTGGCCTTGCGAAAGGTCGGGTCCGGGATCTCCAGTGTGGTCTTCATGACTCGAGTATCCCATATTTATGGGACGCCCGCTGCCGGATACGTCAGGGCGCGCCAAATACTCGAAGCAATGAAAGTCTGGCGCCCCGGCATGGACCCGTTTCGAACTTGGTGCCCCGCGAACGCAGCAGAGCTGCCGGAGACAGCGCTCCTCTATCCGGAGGGGTTGGCAACGGCGGCGTGTTGCCGAAGCCATCGATCAAGTTCTTCGAACCGCATTCGGCCTGTCTCGTGGAGGTCCATCAAGAACGAAAACGCATGGGCGTCGTTGAATTCCAGCCGGTAGCCGTTCACTTGCAGGAAGGCGGCTGTCATGGTCACCGCGACACGTTTGCGGCATAGCCGGGCTGCCCAGCGGGCTATACTGAATCATGAAATCCCGAGTGCTGCTGGCCGCCCGCGGTTTTGCCAAGCAGTTTCTTCCTGATGGCGTTTACTCCCGACTGAAGCGGGTCGTCCGTCCGGTCAACGTTCACTGGTGCCGCATCGTGATGCACAGTGCGACGCCATGATGGAGAGCCGCAGGCAAAACCCGGCGGAAGCGCTGCGCTGGGGCGTGGCGGCCGGGACGGCGTCGGCACGGCTGCCGGGGATGAATTTCGCCTCGCTGGCCCAGACCGAGGAGATTTACCGCCAAGTGGAAGTCCGGCGCGTGGAATGAAACGCGGTCCGGCGGCGGGCCAGCACGGCCTGCTGCATTCGGCAGGGGTGGTTTCGGCGGCGGTTCTGCTAAGCCGGCTCACCGGCCTGGTGCGGGAAACCGCGATGGCGCGGCTGTTCGGCGCCGACGCCGCCTACGACGCGTTCCTGACCGGCTTTCGCATCCCCAACCTGACGCGCAGCCTGTTCGCCGAAGGGGCGCTGTCCTCCGCCTTCGTTCCCACTTTCACCGAAGCGCTGACCACCGGGACCGCGCTCGAAGCGGCCGAATTGGCGCAGGTGGTGGCGACCGCGCTCGCGCTGGCGGCGGCCGCGGTCTGCGTGCTCGGCATGATCTTCAGCCCGCAATTGGTCGAGCTGCTGGCGCCGGGATTTGGGCGCGTGCCGGGCAAGTTCGAGCTCACCGTGCTGCTGACGCGCGTGATGTTTCCCTTCCTGCTGCTGGTGGCTCTGGCGGCCGAGGCGATGGCGATTTTGAACGCGCGCGGGCGGTTCGGCGTGCCGGCGCTGGCGTCCACGTTTTTCAACATCGGCTCGGTCTCGAGCGGGCTGGCGCTGGGACTGACGATCGGGAGGCGCTGGCCGCACGGGATGATCGTGTCGATGGCGGCCGGAGTCATAATCGGCGGCGCGCTGCAATTGGGATGGCAGATGCCGAGCCTGAGCCGCGCCGGTATTGCGTTCCGGCCACGCTTCGATTTCAAGCACCCGGGGCTGCGGCGGATCGCGCGGCTGATGCTGCCGGCGCTGATCGGCAACGCGGCGGTGCAGATCAACGTGATGGTGAACGCGAACCTGGCCTCGAGCCTGACCGATGCGGCCGGGCGCGTGCTGAATGGCCCGGTCAGCTGGCTGGGATATGCGTTCCGATTCCTGCAGTTTCCGCTGGGCCTGTTCGGAGCGGCTCTGGCCAGCGCCACGCTGCCGGCCATTTCGCGCAGCGCGGCGCTCGGGCGCGTGGACGAATTTCGCGCCACCCTGACGGGCTCGCTGCGGATGGCGCTGCTGCTCACCATCCCGTCTTCGGTGGGGCTGGCGGTGCTGGGCGAGAGCATGATCGGCGCGGTGTACCAGGGCGGCCGTTTCGGAGCCTATGACACACACCAGACGGCGGTGGCGCTGACATGCTACAGCGTGGGGCTGGCCGGCTACGCGGCGATCAAGCTGCTGGCGCCGGCCTTTTACGCGCTGGACGACGCGTGGACGCCGATGGCGGTGAGCTTGGCCTCGATCGGTTTGAACCTGGCGTTGGCGGTTGGCCTGGCGCGAGGAGCGCGGATGGGGCAAGCGGGGCTGGCGCTAGCCACTTCGCTGGTGGCGCTGGCGGGCGCGGCCGCGCTGGCCACCGCACTGCGCCGGCGCATCGAAGGCATCGAGGGCCGCCGCCTGGCGCTCAGCGCGGCTAAAATCACGCTCGCGGCGGTGGCGATGGGCGCGGTGTGCCGCGTCTCGAGTGTGGCGGTTCACGCTGGTGTGCACGGCCATCGGATGCCGCACCTGGCGGATTTGGGCGTTTCGATTCCGCTCGGCGTGGCAGTATTTTACATGCTGGCGCGCGCGCTTCGCATTCCGGAAATACGGACGCTCGAAGCCGCATGCTACACTGCGATTAGCCATGCTCGCAGACCTGAAGCTGGCGATCCGCTTGCAAGAGATTGACAATCTGCTGGTGAACCTGCAGCGCGAGATCGCGGCTTTACCCGTTCACATATCCGTTATCGAAAAGAAGCTGATATCGCACGAGCGCAAGCTCGAAGCCGACCGCGCCGCCCTGGTGGCCAACCAGAAGGAACGCAAGCGGAGCGAAGGCGACATCCAGGTGTGGGAACAGAAGATTTCGAAACTCAAAGGGCAGATGGTCGAGGCCAAGACCAACGAGCAGTACCGCGCCTTCCAGAGCGAAATCGAATTCTGCCAGACGGAAATCCGCAAGCTGGAGGATCGCATTCTGGATTTGATGGGCGAATCCGAGCCGCTGGACCGGAATGTGAAAAGCGCCGAGGCCGCGCTGCGGACCGAGAAGCAGCAGGTGGAGGCGGAAAAGAACAGCGCGCGCGAACGCACGGCGGCGGATAAGAAAGCCGCAGCCGAACTGCAGCAGGAGCGCGCCGCTATCGTTTCCCAGATGACCCCGGCGGCGGTTCAGAAGTACGAGCGGGCGCGCAAGGCGCGCAAGGGGATCGGCGTGGCCGAAGTAGTGGAGGGCCGCTGCACGGCGTGCAATATGTTGCTGCGGTTGCAATACTTCCAGGACCTCAAGAAAGACAACCAGATCCTCTCCTGCGAGAGCTGCCAGCGGCTGCTGTACTACAATCCCCCGGTTGCGGTCGAGGACCTGACCGGAGAGCCGGCGCCGGCAGCGCAGCAATAGCGCCTCGCCGCGCAGATCATTTGAGCAGTCCGCCCGCAACTCCCCCCATTTCACCCCGGGGACTCCCTTTGGTGGTAGGACGCGCTTAACCAAAGTAAGTCTTGGCAACGCTGTCGAGAGCATGGTACTAGTAGCTACAGGATCTTAGCTGGTACTAACGGAACCTTTGGCGTGTTTGTTTTCGGGCGGGTGATTTCGCTGCGGTATTAACCCAGCTTACGGGCCAAGGAGGCTCGGTTCATTATGTCGACATTTGGAATCTTCTTCAGAGCGGCCATACCAGCCGCGTTTATGAGCTGCACCCTGATTGCACAAACTGCCATCGCTCCAGTGGGCAATAGCGGCCGGCTGGTGAGTACTGTGGGTGTCGATCGCAGCGTTTATTTTCCCGGCGAGCAAGCCATCCTGACTCTGACTGCGCGCAACGCGGGTTCGGCTCCATTGGAGGTTTCGTCGCCGTTCTCCGCATTCGGCTGTTTCGAGCTCTCGCGATTGTCCGCGGCGGGCTCCATGGTCCCGCTCTTCGGGCGGCCGGTGTGTCCGCTGCGGCTGGTCGAGCCGGCTGGATCGAAGATGGTGCTAGGGGTGGGCGAAGAAAGCCGCGTTACCGTGAACGGTGACGACTTGTGGCCCGGCGCCAGCGCCTCTACCGTGTCCGGCACGGCCGGCTATTATCAGCTCACGCAGGGCGTTTCCGGCGCATCGGTGATCTTCCGGATCGCCATGCCCCACCTGGAAGCGGCCACCGCGGTGCGCATCCACGACATTACCTACAATGATCCGGCCACCCGGCGCGAAGTTCGCCTGCCGGCTTACCAGCACGTTTTTTCACTGCGTTGGAACAACCAGAGCTATCTCTGCGTCGCATTGTCCCCCAGTCTGCGGGATAAGGCCGTGGCCACCGATGCTGCCGGAAACGTGATCGCCGTCGGCGTGCCCTATCGGCGGTTGGCCACGCTGCCCGGCCCCGTCGCTTCGGTCGCCGGCACCGCCAACGCACAGGACAATCTGGCGATCACCTGGGCGGACGCCAAAGGACTCGGCCAAACCGTGCTGGTAACCAACAACCAGCCTGAAAGCGCCTCAGACGCCGTGCAAGTCGCTCTGGACTCGACTTTTGAGAAACTGAGTTCCACCGATACCCAGCAGTTCTCCGCCAAGGTTGCCGGGGCGGCCAATCGCAGCGTGTCCTGGAGCCTTGCGCTGGCTCCCGGCGCGCCGGCTGGAGCCAAGGCCGGAGTGGTCACCCCTGCCGGCGTCTATACGGCCCCGGCGGGAATTGTCAAGCCGTATGCGGTGATCGTCACCGCGCAAAGCCAGGCGGATCCATCCAGGTCCGCCGTCGGCGTGGTTTCTCTGCAGCCGCGGACTCAGAATACTCTAGCGGCAGCCGGTGGCGGCGGCTTGACCTTCACGGCCAAGGCGCCGGCCGCGGTAGCCTCCAGCCCCGGCCAGTAGAAGCTCGGCGGGTCTCGCGAGACCGGATTCGCCGGGTTCTGTGGTGTGGTCAATTTGCCCGCGGACGAACTGTTGCTCCTCTCAGTTCGGCCGCGGGCTTTTTGTCGCAGCCGCCAGCCCGCCCTCCCCCATCACAATATCAATGGCGGCGATTCAGATCTCTAATGCCCTCAATGGCATGAAGCTTGCTACCATAGAAACTGAAGACTTCATGGAGGGTTCTGTGGCCAAGGGTTTTGTTGCCATCAATGTGGAACGCTGTAAGGGCTGCTCTTTCTGTGTGGAGTTCTGTCCCACCCACGTGCTGGCCCTCTCTTCCGCTTTCAATTCTAAGGGTTACCATCCCCCCCACGTCGTAGCGTCGGACAAGTGCAGTGGATGCGACCTGTGCGGAATGTACTGTCCCGACTTTGCGATTTATGGAGCGCGCTATGCACGCTGACCCCAAGGGGGTGCTAACAGGTGTCCATTTTCTCGACGGTGACCACGCATGTTGTGAGGGAACGCTCGCAGCAGGTGCGCGATTTGCCGCAGGTTACCCGATTACGCCATCCACCGAGGTGGTTGAACGCTTTGCGTTGAGAATTCCTACAGTCGGCGGCGTCTTCATCCAAATGGAGGATGAACTGGCCGCCTCCATCGCCATTCAGGGAGCCGTTTGGGGCGGCGCGAAGGCCTTCACCGTCACCTCGGGTCCGGGGTTTTCCTTGATGATGGAGCACATCGGCTACGCGGCCATCACCGAAACTCCGTGCGTGTTTGTGAATGTGCAGCGGGGCGGTCCTTCCACCGGCCTGCCGACGCTGCCGGCGCAGGCCGACATGATGCAGGCCAGGTGGGGATCGCACGGCGACTATGGCATCATCGCGCTCTGCCCCAATTCCCCGCAGGAGTGCTTCGATCTCACCATTACCGGCTTCAACCTGGCCGAAGAGTTCCGCGTCCCGGTGATGATGATGCTCGATGAGTGCGTCGGCCACATGACGGAAAAAGTCATCATTCCGGCCGCCGACCAGATTGAGGTGACGCCGCGGCGCTACACCCACAAGCCGCCCGCCGAGTACCACCCCTTCGAGCCGGACGGAACCCAAGTGCCGGAAATGGTCAAGGCAGGGGATGGTTACCGTTTCCACGTCACCGGACTGACCCACGACGAACGCGGCTACCCTAGCATGAACGTGGCCACGCAAGACCGCCTGGTGCGGCGCCTGCTGGACAAACTGAAACCGTTTTCTAACGGGCGCGCCATCTGCGATACGGCCGGCCTGGAGGATGCCGAAGTAGCGGTGGTCTCTTACGGCATCACCTCGCGCGTGGCGCAACGGGCGATCGAGCTGGCCCGCAAACGGGGTGTCCGCGCCGGCAAGTTCCGCCTGATTTCGGCCTGGCCCTTCCCCGAGCGGCACATCGCGGATCTGGCCGGCCGCGTCAAGGCATTCGTGGTACCCGAATTGAATTTGGGCCAGATGGTGCATGAAGTGGAACGCGCCGCGGCCGGCCGCGCCAGGGTGGTCCCCGTCAGTCACGCGGGCGGCACCGTGCACGACCCCGAAGTGATTCTGAAAGCCATCCTGGAGGCGGCCAAGTGAGCGAACAATTACTCGAAATCCAATGCGAGATTCCGGAGGATTCCTTTAACCCGGTCGAGCCGTTTCTGCGCACCGATCGCATCCCCCACATCTGGTGCGCCGGCTGCGGCATCGGCACCACCGTCAACTGCTTCACTCGCGCGCTGCTGGCTTCCGGCGCCAACCTGGACAAGGTGGCCATCGTCTCCGGGATCGGCTGCACCGGCCGCGTGGCCGGCTACATGCGCATGGATTCCTTCCACACCACGCATGGCCGCGCCATCCCGTTCGCCACGGGTTTGAAGCTGGCGAACCCGGAGTTGCAGGTGGTGGTCTACTCCGGCGACGGCGACCTGTTCGCCATCGGCGGCAACCACTTCATCCACGCCGCGCGCCGCAACATGGATATCAAGGTGATCTGCGTGAACAACCTGACCTACGCCATGACCGGCGGGCAGACCGCTCCCACCACGCCCAGCCACGTCATCAGCGCCACCGCGCCGTACGGCGTCTTCGAACCGGCCTTCAACCTGGTCCAACTCGCCGACGCCTGCGGAGCCTCCTACGTCGCCCGCTGGACCACCTTCCACGTCAAGCAGCTCGCCCGATCCATGGAAGAGGTTCTCAAGAAGAAGGGCTTCGGCTTCATTGAAATCGTCTCGCCCTGCCCCACCCTTTACCAGCGGCGCAACAAAATGGGCGATGGGCTGGACACCATGAAGTATTACAAGCAGGCCAGCAAGATTCGCCACGGCGCGCCCACCGGCGAGTGCAGCTTGACCAAAGCCGGCGAAATCGTGGTCGGCAAATTCGTCGACCGCGAGCGGCCCGATTACTACGAGCTGCTGCAGGCGCAGATGCACGAAAGCCTGGGCGACCGCTACGCCGAACCGGAAGTGGGGTGCTCGGAATGCTAACTGAGATTCGCGTGGCTGGCAAGTGGGGCAGGCGCTTTCGCCTGCCAACCGGGGGTGCGCGGAATGCTAACTGAGATTCGCGTGGCCGGCTTCGGCGGTCAGGGAGTGATCCTGGCCGCGATCGTGGTGGGCAAAGCCAAAGCCATTTTCGAGGGCGCTTACGCCACCATGACGCAGAGCTTCGGCCCGGAGGCGCGCGGCGGATACTCGAGCGCGCAGTGCATTCTCTCCGACGATCCGATTCTTTACCCTTACATCACCCGGCCCGACGTCCTGGTCGTGATGTCGCAGGAAGCTTACACCCGCTTTGCGCCCGAGCTCAAGCACGGCGGAATTCTGGTCATCGAGCAGGACCTGGTGCACCTCGGCAACGTGCCTGCCGGCGCCCGCGTCTATGGCGTCCCGGCTACCCGCCTGGCCGAGGAACTGGGCCGCAAGGTGGTGCTCAACATCGTCATGGTAGGCTTCCTCGGCGCGGTTACCGGATTGGTGAGTGCGGACGCTTTGCGCAACGCCGTCAAGGACTCGGTGCCGCCGGCCCTCGAAAAGCTCAACCTGCAGGCCTTCGACAAAGGTTTTTCATACGGCGAGAACCTGATGCAGAGACTCGCCGAAGAAGGCCAGGCCGAACCCGTGATGTCGTTCGAATCCGAGTCGTAACTCGCCTCTGGTGGCTGCCCTTGTGGCGCAGGCCCTCGGCCCGCGAATCGGCCGAGGGCCGATAACCGCTTCTCCATCCCATCGGCGCTGCCTGGTTGATCCGCAGCTCGCGCTTCGCGGCGGCAGGCTCGGCGACCCCTACAGCGCGGCGCTTTCGGTGCGCAGCAGGTCCATCTCCCGCACCAGCGAGGCTAGTGATTCGCCGCACTCGGAGAACTCACCGTCCGCCGCGTTGCTCTCAATCCGCTTGAACATGCCCGCCGCGCGGTTGGCACCCACGTTGGCGCACGCGCCTTTGGAATAGTGCGCCAGCCGCATGCACTGGGTCGTGTTCCGTGCGTGGATGGCGGCGTCGAGCAAGCCCAATTGCTGTGAGGTATCGGCGAGCAGCGCCGCCAGAATCTCCCGCATCAGCTCCGGATCGTCCATGGTGATATCCCGGAGTTGATTCTTATCAAGGACCGTATTTGTGTCGATAGCCTGCACGATTCTATTCTGGCGTGAATACGAGTTTTGGGGAATCGAGCGAACATCTTAAATGGGAACAGCGAATGCCTTAGGTGGTCATTCGTTTACAATGGCCCTATGTCCACCAGGCGCGAACTTCTCAAGTCCATATCGCTGGTCGCGGCGTTCCCCGCGGCCAGGCTTGCGGCGCGGCAACTGCAAACGATCGGCGCACAGCTCTACACGGTTCGCAACGCGCTTCCCCAGAAGCCCGCCGAGACGCTGCACTCGATCGAGGCCATCGGCTACCGCGAGATCGAACCGACTTACGGCGGTCTCGACCGGTTGTGGCCGGCCATCCAGGCCACTCACTTGAAGCCGGTGAGCGTCCATCTCGACAATACCCTCATGAATACGGGCAAGGAGGACGAACTGGCGCGGGCCATCGATCAGGCCAAGCAGTGGGGCTTTTCCTACGCCGTCTTTCCCTACCTGCCACCGGCCGAGCGCGGCGGCCTCGACAAGATCCGCGTCCTCACCGACAAGCTGAACCGGGCTGGCGAGAAGTGCCGCGCCGCGGGCCTTGCCTTCTGCTATCACAACCACGCTTTCGAATTCGAGCCAATGGAGGGCACCACCGGTTTCGAGGTGATGATGGACCGCCTCGACAAGAACCTCTGCGGGTTCGAACTGGACGTATTCTGGGTGAGCGTAGCCGGCCACGATCCGGCGGAGCTGCTGCACCAGCTTTCCGGCCGCGTGCCGCTGGTGCATCTGAAGGACAAAGCGCCCGGCACACCTGTGATGTTCAAGGAATCGGTGGACCGCACCGCGTTCAAGGAAGTGGGCAGCGGCGTGATGGATTGGCCGGCAATCCTGCGCGCAGCCGCAGCAGCCGGCGTCCGGCATTATTTTGTGGAGCAGGACCAGACCCCGGGCGACCCGGTGGAAAGCCTGCGGCAGAGTTTTGGATACCTGTCGAAGCTGGAGTATTGAAGGAACGCCGGAACCGTTCTAGGAGTTCGCCATGGATCGTCGTGCATTCTTATTGACTCCGGCGCTGGCCGCCGCGCAGCCAACCAGCGGCAAGCGTTCCGGCTCGGCCACGTTACCCGAGATCGCGCGCATGCCCGACGCCGCGGCGGTGTTTCGCGGCAGCGAGCGGCTGGCGCTGGCGCCGGCGGCGACTGAATGGAAAGCCCGAGACGTCGTCGTCACCACCGAACCGCGACCGGGAGCGGAGCTGACTATTCACGTTGAGGCGCCGGGCGGAGCGATCGATTGGATCGGGCTGCGATGGAAGGGAGCCTTCCCGGCGGGCTACCGATTCCTGGGCGATCAGTGGGAGCGCAGCTACGGCGACCTCGAATGGCGGGAGATTGTGCCGCACCGGCGACTCCCGTGGTATTTCCTGGCGAGCGACGGCCGCGCGCTGGCGGGCTACGGCGTGAAGACCGGCGCCGCGGCGCTGGCTTGCTGGCAGATCGATTCGGCCGGCGTCACGCTCTGGCTCGACGTGCGCAGCGGCGGCGTGGGCGTGGAGTTGGGCCCGCGCAAACTCGAGGCGGCCACCGTGGTGACTGATCGCGATCGCGACCAATCGCCGTGGAGCGCCGCGCGCGCTTTCTGCCAGCGCATGTGCGTCAAGCCGCGGCTGCCTGCCCAGCCCGTCTATGGCGGCAATAACTGGTATTACACCTACGGCCAGCGCCTGACGGCGGAGGCGCTGTTGCGCGACGCCGACATGATGGCCGAGCTAGCGGGCGCCGAAAAGAATCGCCCGTGGATGGTGCTGGACATGGGCTATGAGGCGGACCGCGAGGGCGCCGGGCCAGCCGAGCGGACCAATCCGGGCTTCCCCGACATGGCCGCGCTGGCTGCCGGGATGAAGAAGCGCGGCGTGCGGCCGGGCATCTGGCGGCGTCTGCTGCTGACCACCGATAAGGTGCCCGAATCGTTGCGGCTGAAGTGGAGACAGCCCACCGGCGGACCTGGCGGGCCGTACTTCCTGCTCGATCCGAGCCAGCCCGGTTCGCTGGCCTACGTGGAGCGCGAGATCCAAATTCTCAGCGGCTGGGGCTTCGAGATGATCAAGCACGACTACTCGACCTACGATCTGTTCGGGCGCTGGGGCTTTGAAATGACCGACGACATGAGCGGAAGCGAATGCCGCTTTGCGGACCGTTCGCACACCACGGCCGAAATTGTGACTGCGTTTTACAGGGCGATCCGCCACGCCGCGGGCGACATGCCGCTGATCGGCTGCAACACGATCGGCCATCTGGCCGCGGGAGTGTTCGACCTGCAGCGCATCGGCGACGACACGAGTGGCCGCGAATGGGCGCGCACCCGCAAAATGGGCATCAACACGCTGGCCTTTCGGCTGCCGCAGCATGGGACGTTCTTCGCCGCCGATGCCGATTGCGTGCCGGTGACGGCCGCCATTCCGCTCCGCCTCACCGAGCAATGGCTCGATGTGGTCTCGCGCAGCGGCACGCCGCTATTTGTCTCCGCGGATCCGGCGCTGACGGGCGCCAGGGAACGCTCCGCGATTCGCGCGGCCTTCGCCCGTTCGGCGCGCACGCAGGCGGCGGGCCTGGAACCGCTCGACTGGATGGAGACCACCGCCCCGCAGCGGTGGCGCGCGCCCGATCAAACGCTGGTCTACGACTGGTACGGCGTCGAGGTGTAGCGCAGGGTTCGGCGGGCTAAAGATGTCAATGCAGAAAAAGACGCCGGGACCGCGCAACTGACGAATCCCGCTCAGCCGCAAGAAAATGCGTCTGCCCCCTTTCCGTCGTCAGGCATTCTCTCCACGGTCGGGGGTTCCAGACCGCGCGCCAAGGCGAGAGCCAGCAGCGAATCCTGCGAGGTTTGCGCGCAGTGAATGGCCGCGCTCGACCACGGGAACGCCGCCGGTTCAGCTACCAAACCGGCGCGAACTATCGCGCCAGGTCGATGCCGAGCTTCTTGAGCTCTTCGGCGTAGTATCGTCTCAGCAGCAGGTCCCACTCTTCGCTGCCTTCCGGAATCTCACGCTTCTGGCTGCGAATCTTCTGCCGCGCCGCGCGATCGACTTTGTCCTCGGCCTGCAGCAGTTCGGTCATGATCCGCAGAATCTCCAGGCGCACCGCGTTGGTGTCCTTGTTCCTGAGCCGCAGTTCGCGGTTTTTGCGCAACATGTCGACGATCTTGTGGGACATGTCCGTCACTTTGTCGCGCGATAGCTTCATGGCGTCGCCGGTATCGCGGCCGGAAGCGCGAATCACCTTGCGCTGCGAGATCAGCGTGTTCTTAATGCGGCGGAACATCTCCTGGTAACTGACGCCCTCGCGCCGCATGTAATCGCTGTACTGGTTGAGCAGGTCGCGCACTTCGTCGTTGAGGCGGTCCTCCACCGCCAGCTCTTCGGTCAGGACTTCGGCAATCTTGCTGGCGACCAAGTCCGGGTCCGAGGTTTCAATCGTAGCCGGCGTCAGCCTTCTGACCAGTTGCCGGGAAGTGTAAGCGATAAACTCTCTCGCAAGCAGCATTCTTAGGGTTGAAAGTGTAGTTTAACACGCCTCGGCTGCCGGACCGCGGCGGAAGCCAGGCGCGGGTGCGCGAAATGGAAATCGAGACTCTTTGGGTCGCGTCGAGATGGGGAGAAGCTGGCAAGCTAAGGCACGCCCCACCAATACCTTGCGCGCCGTCGGTGGGGCATGCTTTAGGTTAGCTTGTCCGTTATCAGGAAGGGCATCGCCTGCGCGGCGCAAGGCTGGGACCGCTGGCGCTACGGGCCTGCTGGCGTCCGCCCACCCCGGAGCGAAGAAGAGTCGAGACGAATCTCGACTCTGCACGCAGGAATGCGTCGAAGGAATGCGTGCGCCACGATTCTCGCAGGCGTTCTACTTGAATTCGAGTGAGCGCACCAGGCCCGCGGCGTCGGGCTGGCCGGGCTGGGCCTGGTATTCAATGCGCAATGCGCGCGGCGGTTTCTGCGGGCCGCATTGCAGGTCGACGGGCGCACCATTGCCGTTGCGGATGGTCACCGATCCCGGGTCTGCAATCAAGAAGATCCGGATCTTGCCAGCGACGCGCACGTGGAGCCGGGCGGGCTTGCCGCATTCCAGGTGCTCAAACGTGCCTTCCACCGAGGGCAGAGCGGGTGCGGGCTGGGCCTGCGGCGCCTCGGTCTCCTGCGCTGGACCCTGGTGGACCATGCGGGGCGCTTCGGCCGAATCGCCGCTGGTGCGCTCCGACCTGCCGGACTCGGCGCGCACTGGGGGCGTTTCCAGCGCGCGGTCGAGGCGATCGAGCGAGGCTGCCTCCCCGGGATTGTGCGTTAAGGTGCGCGCCTGGGCGGCGTGCGCTTTGGCCTCCGAAATCTGGCCGACGCGGTATTCCGCGTACGCCAGATTATATAAATAGCGATAGGCCTGCGCGGGCAGGACCTTTTTCATGGCCCGCAGTTCGGCCACTGCGGCTCCCCAGTTTCGGTTTCTCACGTAGGCGGAGCCGAGTTCGAAGTGGACCTCGTCATTATCGGGATTGAGTTGGGCGGCTTTGCCCAGGATGTCAATGGCATCGCCGGGACGGCCGCTGTAGGAGAGGACGCGGCCGTAATCGAGAAACAGGCGCGCGTCCTGCCCGCCCAGTTCCACGGCGCGCGCGTAGTGACGGGCCGCGTCGCTCAGCTTGCGCTGATGCCAGAAGAGCTGGCCCCAACCTTCCTCGACCTCCCATCGGGTCGGGTACTCTTGCGCCAGCGCCTGATAGGCCGCGCCGGCCTGCTCGCTCCTGCCGGCCGTGTTGGAGAGCATCTCGGCCAGCGCCAGCCGCGCGCTCATCCCTTCCGCGGTCTCGACTTCCGGCGTGTCCACCGCCTTGGGCAACTGAATGTTGAACATCAGCACGTTGATGGTGCCGTCGCGCAGGTACCTGTGCAGGTCGGCTTCGATTGCGCCGAGGCTCTTGTGGTACACCGCCTCCAATGCGGCCGCGGAGTCGCCCTGCTTCAGCGCGGGACCCAGCGCTTTGAGTTGTGGGCGATAAGCCGGATCGAGGAACAGCATGTGCACCAGCTTCCAGCTCTCGGCGTAGAATATGCCGGCCTTGGATTTTTCGTTGTAATGCGGCGAGCTATGATCCACGGCCAGGAGGGTTGCCAGGGGAAGCCACCTCTCGTTCTGCAGTCTCATCAAGTGGCCGGGAATGTCTTGCCCGACCCTGATCTTGTTCCCGAGCGGTTGCAGGTTGGAGAAGAGTTCGGCGAGGCCCTCATTGAGCCACGGCGGATACTCATGGCCGCCCTCATGCACCATCATGTGCGTGAACTCGTGAACGGCGACCGGGTAGGGATCTCTGGCGCCGTAACTCATGACGATAAAGTCATGCTCCAGACCGCCATGGAAAAATGCGGTGGCAAATTCGTTGGGGCGGTACGGCTCGAACTCCTTTTCGTTGCGGAAGGCGATGATGCAGGCCGGCTTGGCGTCGGGCAGGCTATCGCCGAATACTTGCAGGAAGAAGCTGCGAACCTGCTCAAAGTGGCGGATCAGGTCCCGCCCGGAGCGTTCGCCGCCGGTCGTGTAGAGCCGAAAATTGGCAGAGGTGAGTTTGAGCCACGGATCCTGATTGGACGCCGCGCCGGATACGGCCGCGACGATAAGCAGTATCGCTAGCCCGCGCACGGAGCGCATGGTGCAGGGCCTGTGTCCTATTCGCTTTCGCTGGCGGCGACTTCCTTTTCGCGGTCGTCCGGCAATCCCCGTTCCGCCAGCAGCAACCGGCGCAGCGTGCGCAGATTGTTCAGCAGGCGGCGGCTGGCCGTGATATGCAGGTTGAGTTTGGCCAGACTGTAGGACACCAGCAGCAGAGCTTCTTTGCGGCGTTCCGCGCCTTCTCGCTCGGCCAGCGCGATCTCGGCTTCCACCTCGCGCCGGGCCTCATCCAGAGCGTCGGCCAGCAGGGCCACATACTCGTGAGAGCTCTCGATATTATCGAACGGCGTTTCCGGCTGATAACTCACTCGCCACGCCTTTCCGATCGCCAGGCCCGGGCACCTGGCAAACCTGAATTATTGTCTCACAAAACAGAAGCCGCCGCGTAACGCAGTATTACTATTCCAGGGCTAGGGCTACCAGCGTAGGGCAGGGGACTTCCACCCCAGCCCGTTGTTGCAGGAAGGGCATCTCGAGCGCGTCAGCATCCAGTTCCACGGCGCATCCGGCGATTTCCTCCTCCGTTGCGCCGGGAAAGCACAGTTCGCAGGTCCCCACCGCGCCGCCCGATCGGATGGCGGGCCCGAACGTCCGGCAGGTTAGGGGTCGCGATTCGTAGAGATCGCAGGTTCCGGTTGCAGGGTCGAGCACCGGGCACGGCTCGTCATCGTCGGCTGTCTCGCTGAGCACACGATTCACGGTGTCACCCGGATACTCGTGCCGCAATCGCGCTGCCACCTCTCCTGCACGGGCGCGAACCCGTGCGGCCCGCGCCGGGTCGCGTGTCTCCAGTTCCGTCAGCCCGTTGCGCAGGCGCTCGGCGTCCAGGACGCTGATTTCAAAAGCGCCCAGGCAGCACTCGCAACACCCCGGCCGGCACTTGAGCCACGCCCCGGCTTTGCCGGCGGCTTCGGCCAGCGCGGCATCGACGATCCGAATCAGCTCCGTCGGGTTCGGCACTCTTTATAAGGATACCGGACAGGAGCGCTCGATTCGCGTCGCACGGGAACAAACGGCATTCCGGGCACGTAGAGGAAGAGAGAGGTTCACGCGCGTGAGGTTTCTGTTGTGGTGTATCCTGCTGGTGCTGTGCTGGCCCCTGGCGCTGGCGGCGCTGGTGCTCTACCCGCTGGTGTGGCTGCTGCTGCTGCCGTTTCGCGTGGTCGGAATTGCGGTGGACGGCGCCCTGTCGCTGGTCTGGGCACTGATCACGCTTCCCGCGCGGTTGCTCCGGGTTATCTGAACCCAGCCGCCAGGCGTCCTAATTGGCCATCTGGAGTTCGAATCCGGGCTGCGGGCCCGGCGGGAAGTTCCGGCCCTGGGTGCGGAACTCGTAGCGTTCGATGGCGACTGCGGCGCCTCTCTCGTTGCTACGGACTACGCATCCGTAGATCATGAGCTTCATCGGGCAGTTGTCATTGAGCAGGACCGGCCACGTCATGGAGAGTTCGACCGGCATGCCGGTGGTCAGCATGCTCTCCGTTGTAAACCACACCCCGCCACTGGAAATGTTCATCGTTTTGCCGTTCCCAGTCTCGGCAATCCGTTGACCGTAAAGCATCTTGTAGCGGACTTCCTGTTCGATCTGGAAACGGCGCTTGTTGCGTCGTTCGCGCTCGCTCTGGCGCAATAGACTGTCATCCTGTATCTCGATCACTCCGGCACCGCCTTCTCTCTTGGTGAAGATAACCCTTTTAGGATCAATCGCTCAAGATGTCTTTGGTTAGGCGGCCGGCGTTAACCGTGGGCCCCGAAGTTAATCCTTACTGATGGCCTATTTCCGGCCATTTGAGAGTATTACGGCCCTGCCCCCAAACTTTGGTACTGGGAGTGGCTGGAACCAACGGCCTACCAGCAATTGCCCAAAAATAATTTTAGAATAAACTTCAGAAAGTACTGGACAAGCAGGTCCTAAATTGCTAATATCGAAACAACACAGACAGCATCCCTGGCGGCGAGTCCCCTCCCGCCGCCAACCCTCTGAGTGCAAGGCCCCGAGATACCCAGCTCGGGGCCTTTTAATTTGTCAGGCCAAGTTTGCCGCCTCCCACTGTCCTTTTTCCAGACTGCGTCGCGAGATCCAACAGTGGGACCACCCCGCATACCAAACCACTGGTACTTGTGGAACCCCTGCCCGCCAGGGATACGAGTTTCCCACAGGAATCTTCACCACAATTATAGACAAACAGCTCCGAAATGGTTATCATTGGATCAATACAGACAGCATCCTTGGCGGCGAGTCCCCTCCCGCCGCCACTCTCTGAGTGCAAGGCCCCAAGTTACCCAACTTGGGGCCTTTTCATTTCCGGCGGCGCTCCACCCACGCATGAGGTGTTCACGTCGCGGCTGGCGCAGGCGCAAGAACCACCTTCCAGCCTAAAACAGCCGGTCCTGCTTTTTGAGGTTGCCGAATGTGTTGACATTGGCAATCGAGAACGAGAACATGAGTTGGCTTTCGTCGCGGATGCCCGCATTGTAACGGCGGTATTCCACGTTGAAACCGCAGCAATCGGTGTTATACGTAACCAGGGTGGTCGTATACTCCAGCACCTTCTGGCGATAGTCGTAAACGGCTTCTATGCCGGCGTTCCAGCCGCGGTTGTTGGGATCGCCGTATTGCAGGCGGGCCCGGTACTGGTTGGCGTACGGAACCAGCAGCGGGTTGGTGTGCACCTCATAGTCGCCGGCCGAGAAGAAGTATTTTCGCCAATGGTAGTCGGCCGAGAAACCGCTATCGACGATGGAGTGGAAGCGGGGATCGTAATCGGCCTGCCAGTTCACGGACAGGCCGTTGACCGGGTTGGCACGGAGCATGGAAACCACCGGAGAATAGTTGCGGGGGCCGAGCACGAATGCGTATGCGCTCAGATCGGCCGTGGCGGCGAACAGGTTCGACTGTCCGGAAACCACCGCCCCGCCGAAGGTTGGATCGAAGTACTCCTTTTCCTTCAGCTCCCAGGTCAAGAACTCCCTGACGGAATCGCCGCGCTTGGCATACAGACGGTTGGTGAGGGAAAACTCCAGCTCATTGGTGTCGCTCAACAGGTCGGTTTCGTCGAAGCGCACGATGCGGTCGAAGTCGGTGCCGATGCCGGTGACGTAGCGGTAAGTGGCGCGCGGTTCGATGACGTGCTTGACTTTGTCGCCGAAGATGGTCTTCTTATTGAAGACGCGTGCCAGCGAGGGGAAAATCAGGTCGACCGAAAAGTCCCGCGCGCTGGTCACCAGCTTGCCGCCCGACACCTGGTAGGCCACATAGCCCACCTGTTGCGAGACCAGCGAGTTCTCGTCCTGGCTTTGCCCGTAGACCGCCTCATCGATGCCCGCGCTCGGCACCAGATCGAAGTGCCAGAAGTGTAACGCGCTGGTGACGTGCGGGGAGAGTTCGAGCCGCGGCGTGAACTGCTCGGTTCTGAACGTTTCGTAAAGCGTGTTCCCCTGGGGGCCACCGAAGTTCGGGTTGGAATTGAAGATGGGTTCCGAGCGGTACAGCAGGCCCGCCGCGGAATAGAACGAGAACCAAATGGGCAGGTTCTTCCAGATCGCGTGGTCGCGGCCTTCGACCTCGACATCCGGCAACTTGTGGATCAGCACGGCATTGGTCAACGCCGGCGTCTCTCCGTTGGCCTGGGTGAGCGGCACCTCGGTGGATTGAAAATTCTCGAGGCGCGCCGCCACCAGGTCCACCCTGATGCTGGAGAAGTCCTTGCTCACCGACCCGACCGAATGAATCTCCGAGCCAATGGCTTCATTGAAGGATCCCGACCATTCCTGGCGGAAATCGAACGAACTGACATAGTTGATGTTGGCCAGGCCGAACCAGCCGTGGCCCAGATCCAGGTGGCCCAGCGCAAAGAGATTGATGCCGCTGTAGTGTTGTTCCGGAGTGGTGCCGGGAATAATGCCTTGGCGGTCCTGCACGCCGTAAAGGATGACATCGAAATCCGTGCCGGGGCGCGGCTTGCCGCGAAAGTCCACGTGGTGCCCGAAGGCGTTGGCAGTGTAATCGAAGAAACGGTAGGTGACGTCGAAGCTGCGGCTGATGGCCCAGTAGTAGCCCAAACCGATCATCGGGCCGCGCTGCGAGTGCGCCACCAGGTTGGGCAGCAGGAATCCGCTGTGGCGCGGTCTTTTTTCCAGCGAGTGGTAGAAGTAGGGCGTGTAGAAAAGCGGAATCTTGCGCAGCAGGAAGACGCTCTTATACGCCTTGGCCCGCTCGCCCGGAATGATGTCGAATCTCGGCCCGCGCAGCTTCCACCACGGACCCGGCATTTTGCAGTTGGTGATCCACCCGTTGAATAGCAGGTACTTGTCGCCGATGCGCTCGGCCCATTTGCCTTCGAAATGAAACGGGCTGTTGCCGGTCAGGATGCCGCGGCGCACCACCGTCTTCGGCATCGATTCGCCGCGCACGTTGTAGAACCTGCCCTTTTGCGACTCGGTGTTGTATTCCATGCGGTCGCACCAGATCTGCTCGTTCTTCTCGAAGCTGTGGTAATAAACGTTGCCGACGGCGACCAGGTCGCCCGTGTCGTCGTTGTATTCCATTTCGTCGGCGCGCGCCAGCAATGCCTTGCCCTCCAGTTGTACATTGCCGCGGCCCTTATAGACGTGGTCCTCGGTGGATTGGTCAATCGCCCAAAAAAACCATTGATTGAGTTGCAGGGTCTTGTGATCGGGAAGTTGCGGCGATGCAACGGTCGCGGTGGCGCCGGTCTGCGCAGGAGCAGGAGCAGGGGCGGGAGCGGCGGCGGCCTGCTGGGCGTTCGCTGCGGCGACCAGCGTCAGCCAAGCCAGCAGCATAACCGGATAAACGCAGATGGGTCTGCACGAATTTCCGTGACAAGACTCACCGCTTGTGTTAAGAAAGGGAAGAGAGCTTGGCGAAAAGGGTCCCAACCAGAGACGGTAGCACAGAACGACGGCTCAGGTTTCCGGGCGTTTCGCTCACAGTGTGAAAGATGACGTGCAGCTATTGCGGAACGCGACTCGGGCAAGGCGAACAACGCTGCCGGCATTGCGGCCGCAAAGACGACGACCGGTTGACGAGCGGATTCAGTCTCGTAACTTCGGGAGCCTTGGCGGCTGAACCGGGGCGGGTGGCGGAGACGCGCCCGCCGCGCCGGTTGCGTCCGGTTCCGCCGCCGCCGGATATGGCCCGCGCCGTTCAGACTTCGCTGTTTCCGAATGGGCTGGAGTCGAGCATAATTCTCGTCGAGCAGACACGTTCGAAGCCAGCTCGGAAGTCCAATCCCAGTCCGACTACCAAGTCCAGGCGGACCGGTACGCGTGCGCCGGAGGGGCAGGGAAAGCTCGAGTTCCTCGTGCCGGCCCCCGCCAAGCCGCGCACTCTGGGCACCACCGTCGATGCCAGTATTTATTGTGATATGCCAGTGGCGACTCCGTTGCACCGGGCCGTTGCGGCGGCCGTGGATTGGGCTATGGTGCTGATTGCCTATGGCGCGTTCCTGTTCGCCTTTCGCCTCCTCGGCGGTCAATTCGTTTTGAACAAAACCAATCTGATGGTTTTCGGCGCTGCGTTGCTGCTGATCGGCTTCACTTACGGCTTGCTGGCGGCGATCGCCGGCACTGAGACGCCGGGTATGCGGTGGACACGGCTGCGGCTCACCACATTCGACGGCTTCGCGTTGGAGCCGCGCCACCGCGTGCTGCGGATGCTCGGTTCGTGTCTGAGCGTGTGCACGGCGGTGGGCTTGTTGTGGTCGCTGGTGGACGAGGAAGGCCTCGCCTGGCAGGACCATATTTCCAGCAGTTTCCCGACCCTGGCCGTGGATCGGTAGAATTGCGCAAAACACCGGCGGCAAGACCGCCGGCGCTACCGATTCGCCGCCGCCCTTCGCAGCCGGTCCAGCACGCCGGCCCATGCTGGCGTTTCCGGCGGGCATTCCACCGCGATCCACTCTAAGCCTTCACCATCGAGACGATGCAGCGTTCGATAGAGAGCCGCGGCATACTCGAGTGGATCGGCTGGCATTTCCCAACCGAGCCGCAGCCGGGCCCCCCGGCCTTCCGGCGGCGCATCGCCGGGAGCGATCAGGTAGAGCGGCGTCACCGGCCGGTAATGGCGCGGATGCAAGCCGGGCGATGCGTGCGGCACTTCGGTGGCGGCCGCGGCTGTCGCGGCAATCAAAACCGGGCCGATCAGACTTTCGATCTCGGGCAACGGGATCACGCCGGGCCGCAGCAGCAGCGGCGCGCCATGGAGCGACAGCACGGTGGATTCGATACCCACCTGCGCCGGGCCGCCATCCAACACGAAATCGGCAAGCTCGATGGGCACGTCCTCCGCCGCGGTAGGGGAAAGCTCGGTGAAGCGGTTGGCGCTGGGCGCGGCAATCGGCACTCGTGCGGCGCGAATCAATTCGAGCGCCAACGGGTGCGCCGGCATGCGCAGCCCCACCGTGGGCAGGCCCGCGGTGACGATGTCCGGCACCACGCTGCGCTTGGCCACCACCAGCGTCAGCGGCCCCGGCCAGTATCGTTGCGCCAGTTTCTCCGCCGCCTCCGGCCACTCGGCGGCCAGCGAGCGCGCCATCGCAATCGAGTCCACGTGCACGATCATCGGGCTCGAGCGCGGCCTCCGCTTGGCGGCGAAGATACGCTCCACCGCAGCCGCGTCAAGCGCATTCGCGCCCAGCCCGTAGACGGTTTCGGTCGGGAAAGCCACCAGCCGCCCAGCGCGGATCAGCTCCGCGGCGTGGGCGACGCTGGTTTCATCGGCGCTCACTCCGGCGCTTCGTCCTTATCGTCGCCGGCGATCCTGCCGGTCTTGCGCCACACCAGGTACGCGTGGATCATGCCGTCCAGATCGCCTTCCAGCACCCGGTCCACATCGCCCATTGACAGCTTGCTGCGCAGGTCCTTCACAAGCCGGTACGGCGCCAGCACGTAGTTGCGGATCTGGCTGCCGAAACTGGCCTCCAGCTTGGAGTCCTCCGTCTTCCGCGTCTCCGCGCGTTTCTTTTCCAGTTCCAGCTCATACAGCTTGGCTCGAAGCTGTTTCATGGCGCTGTCGCGGTTCTTGTGCTGCGAACGCTCGTTTTGGCATTGCACCACGGTCTTGGTGGGCAAGTGCGTGATCCGCACCGCCGAATCCGTCATGTTGACGTGTTGCCCGCCGGCGCCCGAAGAGCGGAACGTGTCGATCCGGAGATCGTCGAGCTTGATGTCGATTACGATCTCGTCGTTCACCTGCGGGTAAACGAACACCGAGGCGAACGACGTATGCCGGCGCGCGTTGGCGTCGAACGGCGAAATGCGCACCAGGCGGTGAATACCGGCTTCCGATTGCAGCAGCCCGTAGGCGTTCTCGCCGTTCACTTCGAAGGTGACCGACTTGATGCCCGCCCCTTCGCCCTCCAGCCGGTCGGTAATCACGGTCTGGAAACCGTGCCGCTCGGTCCATCGCAGGTACATGCGCAGCAGCATCTCCGCCCAGTCCTGGCTTTCGGTGCCGCCGGCGCCGGGGTGGATGGTGACGATGGCGCTGAGCGCGTCGTTTTCGCCCGAAAGCAACATGTCGGTTTCCAGGCGGTCCACGTATTCGGCGTAGGTCTTGACGTCGCGCTCAATCTCGCCCGCCACGTCTTCGCCTTCGCGGGCCAGCTCGAACATGGTGTCCAGATCCTCGGTCAAGGCGCGCACGCGATCGTCGTCGGCAATCGCCTCTTCCAGGCGCTTGCGCCGGTGCATCACTTTCTGGCTTTTCTCGGGCTGCGCCCAGAAATCCGGTTGGGCCACCTGCTGTTCGGTCCGGCTCAGTTCGAGCTTTTGCGCGGGGGCGTCAAAGATACCTCCGCACGGCCAGGGCCTGGTCGCGAAGCGGCGCGTATTGGCGTTCCAATTCTTCAAGGGTCATGTGGGTTCACTCCAATTCTAACAAATACCCGGCTTTGCCCACGTTGCGCGCCAGCGTGCGGCCGATGCGGATCGCGACCCCTTCCGCCTCATGGATGTGGCCGCAAAACAAATAGTGCGGCTGCGATTTCTCGATGAACTCGCGCACCGCGCGCGAGCCCGCATGCAGGCCCGGGTGGATCTGGTCGAGCGCGGTCGAATAGGGCGGCGCGTGGCACACCAGGATTAGCGGATCGAGGTTGGCGAACTTGGCGAGCGACGCCGCCATCTGCGGCTCGCTATACTCGCCCGGCGTGCCGAACGGCGTCGGGCTCGAGTAGCCCAGACCGGCCACGTGCCAGCGGCCGATCTCGATGTGCTGCTGGTGGAAGTTGTGCAGGCCGAAGCGCGCGCACATGCTGGCCACATCTTCCGCCGATTCGTGATTGCCCGGCAGCACGTACACCCGGTTCCCGCGCCGCCCCAGAATCTCGCCGCAGCGTTCGAAGCCCCTGGCCCAGGTGACCTGGTCGCCGGCGGCAATGTAGTAATCCGCCTGCACGCCGAGCAGCCCTTCGAGCGTCTTCCAATCGTTATGGATATCGGAAAAAATCAGCAGCTTCAATAAGGGGATGGTACCGCACCCGCTATACTTTGGGTGGGGCATGCTTTAGCTCGCCAGGTTGGAGCGTCCAAGAAAACGCGCCCGCAAGCGGGCGTTGGCAGGCTAAAGCCCGCCCCACCAGATTTATGAGCGAATACGATAGCGAGCTTTCCAAAATCGTCGCCGAATTGAACCGTGCCGCACCCGGCAACAAGGCAGCCGCGCGCCTGCCGGACATGACCGCTTCGCTCGACAAGCTGCTCTCTTTCGCCGCTTCCCGCGGCGCTTCCGACGTATTGTTGATCGCCGGGGCTCCCGCCGTGCTGCGCGTCAACGGCATGCTGGCACCCGGCTCCGGGCCGCCGCTCGAAGCCGACGACGTGCGCAGCCTGGTGCTGCCGCTGCTCGCGCCGGCCCAACTCGAAGAGCTGCAGAAAAACCGCTCCGCCGATTTGAGCTTCCTGCGCGAAGGCCTGGGCCGTTTCCGCGTCAACCTGCATCACCAGCGCGGCACGCTGGCGGCCAGCATCCGCCTGCTGCCGGCGCGGATTCCCTCGCTCGATTCGCTGCACCTGCCGGCTGTCCTGGCCAAACTCGCCGAGCGGCGCCAGGGCCTGGTGCTGGTCACCGGGGCCACCGGCTGCGGCAAAACGTCCACGCTGGCCGCCCTCATCGACATCGTCAACAGCAGGCGGCAGGCCCACGTGGTGACCATCGAGGATCCGGTCGAATACCAGCACGCGAACCGTAACTCGATCATCGAACAGATGGAAGTCGGCCGCGATACGCCGGATTTCGCCGGAACTCTACGCAGCATCATGCGCCAGACGCCGGACGTGATCCTGGTCGGCGAGATGCGCGACGCCGAGACCATGGCCACCGTGCTGACCGCCGCCGAGACCGGCCACCTGGTGCTCTCCACTCTGCACACCAACGACGCCATTCAGGCCGTGGCGCGGATTCTCGATTCCTTCCCCGCCGCCAACCAGCCGCAGATCCGCCAGCAGTTGTCGCTGGCGCTGGCCGCCGTCATCGCCCAACAGCTCGTCCCCGGACTGGACGGCGTGAGCCGCTGGCCCGCCACCGAAATCCTGATTGCCAACGATGCTGCCCGCGCGCTCATCCGCAAGGGCGACGATCATCAGCTCCGCAGCCAGATTTCCGTCGGCCGCGCCGATGGCATGATGACCATGGAGCAATCGCTCGCCGAGCTGGTCCGCACCAACCGCATCGCGAGAGACACCGCCTTCGCCCACTGCTTCCGCAGCGACGATTTGCAGCGGTATCTGGCGTAAGCGGCAGCGCCGGCGCCACAAGAAATCTCTTGACAATGTATTATTCAACTAATACACTAGCAATATAGATGAGCAAGCAGCCGCCCATCGCGCAGCAGCCCTTCGCATTCCGCCTGGATCTCAAGAGCGGCGTGCCGGTATACCGGCAGTTGATCGACCAGGTGACTGGCGGGATGGCGGCGGGCGCGCTCGAGGCGGGCGACCAGCTTCCCACCGTGCGCCAGGTGGCGGTGGACCTTTCGATCAACCCCAACACGGTGGCGCGCGCTTATCGCGAGCTGGAAATCCGCGGAATTCTGGAAACGCAGCAGGGGACCGGCACCTTCATCAGCCGGCAAAAGGTGAAGCGCGACGACGCCGAGCGCCAGCGCCAGCTCGCCCAGTTGGTGGCCGAGTTCGTGGCGCGCGCCGGCGCCGCCGGTTTCACGGTCGGCAACCTGTTAGAGCAACTGCGCGACGATTTGAGCGACGCGCAGACGAAGAGGAGATAACCCCATGACACCGAGTTTTATGGAACGGCTCAAGCTCAGCAATATCGGGGTGGCGCTGTTTGTCATCTCGATGATCGCGGGATGGGCGGTCACCAACGGAACGAAATCGCCCGCGGGCCTGGTGGCCGGCGCGCTGGTCGGCTTGTACCTGTTGTTCGCCATACGGGTCGCGGACCAGTGGGAGAAGGTGGCCGTTCTGCGCCTGGGCCGTTACCGCGGGCTGCGCGGGCCCGGCCTGTTCGCCATCATTCCGGTAGTCGACAGTCTCAGCCGGTACGTCGACCAGCGCGTGCGCGTGGCCAACGTCACCGCCGAATCCACGCTCACACGCGACACCGTGCCGGTGAACGTCGACGCCATCCTTTTCTGGCTGGTCTGGAACGCGGAGAAATCCATTCTCGAGGTCGAGGATTTCGTGGAAGCCATCCGGCTGAGCGCGCAGACCGCGTTGCGCGAATCGATCGGCCGGCATGAGCTGGCGCAGATGATCACCGAGCGCGAGTCGCTCGGCCACGAACTGCAGCGCATTCTCGACGAGAAGACCAACCCCTGGGGCATCACCGTGCAGTCGGTGGAAATTCGCGACGTGCGCATTCCGCAAGCGCTTGAAGACGCCATGTCGCGGCAGGCGCAGGCGGAACGGGAGCGCCAGGCGCGCAACATTTTGGGGCAGGCCGAAACCGAAATCGCCGAAAAGTTCGCGCTGGCCGCGGCCACCTATCAGGACAATCCCGTCGCCCTGCACCTGCGCGCCATGAACATGCTGTACGAAGCCATCAAGGAGCGCGGCTCCATGGTGATCGTCCCCTCTTCCGCCGTCGAGACAATGGGTCTCGGCGGCATGCTGGCGACAGCCTCTCTAGGCGGCGCCAAAGGACCTTCCGTTTAGGAGGCAGTAACATGAAAACGAATCGGACACCGATTATCGCCACCCTGGCGGCACTGGCATGCACGGCGACGTTCGCCGTCGCGCAGTCTCCAGCCGTGGTTCACGAGGACTCCCCGTTCACTGGAACCTGGGAGGGAAAGTTGAATGACCTCCCAGGAATCAGTCTGAGGATCGATGATGCGGACGGAAAAATCGGCGGCGTGATTGTGTTCTATTATCAGGAACGCCCCGACACCAATAGTCCGTGGCGTGTAACGGCCGAGCATCCCGTGGCGTTGCTGGTGCCACACGTGGACGGCAAGACGCTCACGTTCGAAGTGCAGCACCACATATGCCACACCTGCGCGGAACTCGGCCCGAATGGCAGATTCCGCGTGGAGGTTGCCGGCCCGGACGAGTTGCGGATCTGGAAGCTGGACGACCAGCCAGCCGGCCAAGACCCCGGTCCGGGATTGAAACTCATTCGCCGAACTCCTTCGTCGAACTCCTTCGCGCCGGCGCGCGGCTCTCAGCCCTTCCACAACAGCTCGGCGTCGGAACGGCGGACGTAGTTGGCGTCCAGAGCGGCGGGGTCTGCGGCAACGCCGGCTTTCAAGCGGTGCCAGGCGATGCGGGCGATGGCGGCGGCCAGGGCGTGCGGAGCCGTGGTGCGGCGCGCATCGCGAAAGCGCGACGCGGCGAGCGCATCGGCGAACGCACCGAAGTCGGGCGAGACCAGTTCGACGCCGTCGGGCAGCGCCCCGATCCAGCGGGCCGGCGCGGCGACGGTTTCGGGGGAGACCAGGCGGCCATCGGCGTCATAGACCGCTGCGTAGACCTCGCCGCGGCGGGCGTCGAACAGGGCCGCGCGCAAAGGCGCCGTGCCGAAGCTCGAGATGGCGGCGAGATTCGAAACCGCCACCGCCGGTTTGCCGGCCGCTTCGGCCAGCCCCTTGACGCAGGCCAGGCAAACCCGCACGCCGGTGAATGCGCCTGGGCCGGATGCCGCGGCGAAGCACTCCACCTCGCCAATCGAAACGCTATGCCGGCTGAGCAGCGCTTCCAGGTGGCCGTAAATCACGTGGGCGAAGCCGGAGGGGGATTCGAGATCGACCTGCTCGAGCAGATCGCCCGCGCGGGCCAGCGCCATGCTGCCGTGGGCGTGGGTCGTATCGACCGCCAGAATGAGAGGCGTCACTGGTTGAAATCGTATCCTTTGGCCGCCATATAAACGGTGCCGTAGCCGTTGATGGCGTAGAGGCGCACCAGCGCGATTCCGGGATAGTCGACCCCCAAAGTGGCGGGCAGCGTGAAATCGGCTTGCGGCGCGGTGCCGAGCACGCGATACCCTTCGTGGTCCGCGGTGACCTCGGCGGTCCACATCCAAAGCATGGCCCGGCTGGCGCGGCTGGTGCGCTTGGCCTTGACCGCAAAATGCGCCGCGCGGCCGGCGGTGAGCGCGCCCGTGGGGCGCTCGATTTCGTAGGGAACTTTTTCAGGATCGATCACAATCTCCTGCACCGGCACGTCGACCGATTCGAATTTGTAACTGCGATTCATGCTTTCGACGGTCGTTTCGCGGACCAGGCGCAACACCCAGTCGTGATAGCGGTCGGGAGGCTCGCCGGTGAAGCGCTGGCCGCCCCACCGGCGGCGCCCAGTGATGGAGCCGTCGGCCGGATCCAGCCAGTAGACGTCGTAGCCATGGTGCTCGACGGTGAGCTCGACCGGGCCGGGTTTATCGATATAAACGATGTACTCGACGCCGGGAAGCGCCAGGGCGCGGCCGCCATCCAGTTCGAAGTAGGGCTCGAGGTCCCAATGGCGCGTGCCCGCCATCAGGTTGAACCACACCGTCATGGCCCTAGCGCCCGGCGAGTCGAGGGAACGCGCGCCCCCGCCGGTCTTCGAGTAGGTCGGGTACTGGCCGTTCATGGCGGCCGTCCAGAGCCGGTGGCGCAGTTCGGCCGCATCCACGTCGTTGGGCCCGGTCTTGCCGGCCCCGGCGTCCTCGCGCGCGAATTCGAGGGCCACGCCCGGCACCTGGTAGAGTTGATGTTCGATAGCTCCCACAGCGGCGTCCGCCGTTCCGTAGGCGGCGAAATCCATCCAGCCGTCATCGAGCAGCGGCGCCGAAGTGACGCGTGCGCCGGTCGTGCGCGGGTGCTGGTAAGGGTCGAATTGTTTGATCAGAGTGCCGGTTTCCTGGAGCAGCGCGCGCGCGCCGGCTTGGCTTTCGAATTCCCCGAGCCCCTGCCAGGTGACGTTTCTGGCGGCGTAACGGCCCACCAGAAAACGGATGAAGCGGCGCCGCGCCTCCGGGTCAGGCAGCAGGCGGACGAGCGCGGCGGGATTGGGAGCCAACACCAGATCCGCAATTAGACCCTTGGAATTGATGTACGCGATGCGCCGGTCGAGGCGCTCAAAATGCGTCAGGTCGGGACTGCCGGGAGCGCGGAAACCGATTTCTGCGCCTTCGCCCAGCACCAGGCCGCGCAGGTGATTGAACTTCTGGGCGGTGCGTGCATCCACCACGGCGCGAAAGGCGGCGTCGTCCAGCCAGGCGAACCGCATCTCGCTCGCGCCCATCCACAGGTGCGGCCGGTTGGCGACGATGGTAGCCCAATGATGGAGGTTAGCCACGCGGAGAAAGCCCGGCGCGTCGGAAGCGCTGGCGGTGAAGGCTCCGGTGACCCCGTCCCATTCGGCCACGTTGCTGGTGAGGCGGTATTCCCAGTGCCCGGCCTCAGTGGGAGAGAAGCGCAGCACCATGCGGCCGCCGCCGTCCCAATAGGCCGGCAAGGCGTAGGTGCGCATCTGGGGCGAACGGAACTCGGCGCGCAGATCGACGCTCGCGTAAGGATCGGGATGCGCGGCGGCAGCCTTGGCGCTCAATTCGAATACCAGTTCACAGGGCGACCACGCCGGCGTGTTGTCGCAGCTCGAAGAGGCCTGGGGAGCGGCTTGCGGCCACAGCGCCCCAGTCAGCGCAAAGATAGGCAGGACGGCCCGGAGTGCGCCCCAGCGCGGTGCGGCGCGTCGAGTGGAATTCACATTACCAGTGTAGTGACGCACGGTAGCGACGCACGGGCCGGGCATGCCCGGCCCCTACTTTGTGTCCAGCGAGCGCAGCTTCAGCTCAAATACGTTGTAGGGCTGCGCGCCCACCACCAGATCGCCTTCCACGCCTTCGGCGGTGCTCTTGCCGACCACGAAGGCGGGAGTGCCGTCGGACCCGATGCGCATGGCTTCCATCATGTCGGCCTGGATCTCGTCCTTGTGCCTTTCGCTCACCACGCAGACGCGGAATGCCGTCACGTCCAGCTTGAGAACCTCCGCGTCGGCCAGCAGGCTCTCCAGATCCAGCTTATCGGGATGATGGCCCATCACGTCGCGCAGCTTCCAGAACTGCCCCTGCTCGGCGGCGCAGCGTCCGGCCTCGGCGGCGCGCATGGCATTGGGGTGCATCGAATCGAGCGGCAGGTCGCGGCTGTAGAACCGGACCTTTCCGGTGTCGATGAAATTCTTTTTCAACTCGCCGAAAGTCTGGGTGTGAAATGCCTGGCAGAAGGGGCACTGGTAGTCGGTGAACTCGACCATCGTCACCGGCGCGTCCTTGGAGCCCAGCATCTGCATGCCCTCCAGGTTCATCTTGATCTTGGCCGGCGGGCTGGCAGGCTGTTGCTGCTGTTGCCGTTCCAGCAACTGCCGGATCTGCCGCAGTTCCTGCAGAATTTCTTCGGCCTGCTGGTGCGTGATGCCCGGATCCTGGGTGGCGCCGCGGGCCACGACCTGCGCGCGCACGCCCGGCAGCAGCAGCGACAGCGCGGCGCACGTCGTAATTCGTAAGAAGTTTCTCATTCTGCTCCTAAATAATGCTGTTGGCAGGTAAAAGCGACTGCCCCACTCTTCGGCAGCGGGGTGGTCCCTTCCTAATTCTTCTCCAACATCAACATGTATTGCACGTCGCGGACGTGTTCCTTCTCTTCCAGCAGGTGAAAGTGGTTGGCCTCCACCTCCTTGATGACGTCGGGCATGTCGAGGCGGATGTGCGTGAGAGCCCGCCCGTTGGGCATCGCCGACTCCCTCTTGTAATACTCTACGATGATCAGCTTGCCACCGTCCTTGAGCGCCTTGTGAATCGCCGCCAGCATCTTCTCCGGATAATCGAAGTGATGATAGACGTCGAGCGCCAGCGCCATATCCAATTGGCCTTCCGGCAGGCTCGGGTCGGTCTCCGTGCCCTTGATGAAGGTCACGTTGTCGAGGCTGGCCTGGACGGCGTGCAGCTTGGCTTCGGAAAGAAAATCGTCAAAGATGTCTTCGGCGACCACGCGGCCATCGGGCCCAACCCGCTTGCTGAGGTACGGCAGCATGAACCCCACGCCGGTGCCGATGTCGGCCACGGTCATGCCGGGCTGCAGGCCCATTTCGCGAATCAGCAGCCCCGGTTTCTGGGTCTGCTCGCGTTGCGGATTGCCCAGGCTGGCGGCCATCTGCTTGCGCTGTTGCTCGGTTTGATAACCGCTGTTGGCCTCGCGCGCCACCTGCGCTGCGAGACTGGCCGTCAGGGCCAACGCTACGCACACGATCTTTTTCATAACCGCGGCTCCATCTAGTGGTTATGATAACAGGGCACTCGCGCCGGACTATCATAATAAGGCAGGCTCTCATCATGAAACATGGTTTCCGCCGATGCACTCTGCCGGCGGCGTTTGCCGCGCTGTGCCTGGCCCAGACTCCGCAACCCGGGCTGTCGCCGCCTGTGCCGTTCAAGGTCCCCAGCGGCAGATTGCAGCGCGAGGAACTCCTCAAAGAGGAGCAGGCCGAAAACCGTAAGGACGCGGCGCAACTGGCGGAGCTGGCGCAGCAATTGCGCGGCGACCTGGAGAAGAACAGCCGCTACGTTTTCTCCCTTGCCGACCACAAGAAGGCTGAAGACATTGAAAAACTGGCGCACAGAATCCGCACTCGCATGCAGCATTATTAGCCTCCTGGTCTGCGGCGTAGCCGTCGCGCAAGCGCCCGCGAAAACGCCCGCCTTGGCCGTGATCGATGCGAAAGACTCCGCGCACTGGCAGGCGGTGGCGCAAGAGGCCGGCTGGCAGACCATCGTCCCCGCCGGCGCATCCACCGATCCTCTCGATACGCGCGCGCTGGCTGTCGCCGCCGCGGTGCGTTCTGCCATTCAGAACAGCGGAGTGGACCCGGCGCGCGTGTATCTGGCTGGCCGCGGCGATTCGGCGGCAGCGGTTTTCTACGTCATCTCGCGCCTGCCCGACCTGTTCGCCGCCGGGCTCGCGATTGGCGGCTCGCCGCAGGCCGCGCTCGCGACGGGACGCATCTACACCGTCAATTTCAACAACTCTCCCGTGCTGTGGGTCACCGACAAAGACGCGGATGAGGCCACCGCGCAGAAGTTGAAGGCCGCCGGCATGTGGATGGAATGGCGCTCCGCGAGCGAAATGAAGAACGCCGACGTTTTCGCCTGGCTGGCCGCGCGGACGCGCGATCCGTTTCCGCTGGACGTGGATTGCGAGACCGATTCCCCCACGTTCGCGAGTTGCTTCTGGCTCACGCCCGGCACGTTCAATGTCAACGAACTTAACGATGTGCTGCCGCGCACGCTGGTGGCCACCGCCACGCCGGGCGCACTGGATCTGGGCGCCTTCGGTTACAAGCCGGACGATCCCGGGCCCGGCGTGCCGATCTCCCGCCTGCCCGAGAAGTACTCCGGTCCGCTCAAGCTGGGCGACCGCATCACGGCCATCGACGGCCACCCCATCGCGGACGCGCACGAGTTTCAGGACCTGATGACGAAGGCCACCGAGGAGCGGCGCGTCGTGATTATGTTGCAGCGCGGCAAGGAGCGCACACGACTCGAGACGCGCATACTGGTTCCCCACCACGATTTCGTGCCCACCGCACGCGTCCAAGGCAGATACGAGCCGGGGCAAAAGCAGATCCTCATCAGCAGCCGCAGCGTCACCGAAATGCGAGTGGAGATTCCCCCAGCCTGGGCCGGCGCCAGCCTGTTTTGGAACGGCCTGGCGCTCGAGAAGATCGACAAGCCGGGCTGCGTCCTGCTGATGATCGACAAAGAACTGCTGCACGCCGGCCCGTGCCGGTGAGCCGCCAGGAGAACGGCGAAACCGCCACGTAACAACTTTGGCCGCAGTGCTATACTGTACGAAACCCTGGGGGGAGCCAGACAAATCGTTTAAGCGGATTGCCCCGGAGGCAGGGAAACACGATGGGGAGACTGTTCTTTTCGGTACTCGGCGGGACCATGTTGCTGGGCCCGTTGGTTGCGCAGCCGTGCCTGGTGCATGGCGGCGTGGAGCGGGTGGGAACGCTCGAATCGTTTTCCGGCCCGGTGCAGCCGAAACTGACGCCGGCCGAGCCGGCTCCCGGGGTCGCCATCGCGCTTTTTCCCGGCTGGATCGCCGAGGAACGGCGGGCGAGCATGGCCGCGGAACTAACCGCGCTGTACAAGGCCGCGGGCAAGACAGCTCCGCTCACCCTGCTGGTATTCAATGGAGAGGGATTTGCGGCGTCCGGGCCGTTCGAAACTAGCCTGGCGTGGCGCAACGCGGTGCGGAAAGCGCTGGCGCCCGTGGACGCTGCTACACCGGCTCCCGCGACGGCCAGCCTGTACTCGGCCATCATGGCATCGGTGGCGGCCTTTGGCGGCAACTGGTCGTCGGTGATTCTGGCGGGCCCGATTCCAGAGCTGGACGCGGACACGCGCGACTATGCGCGGACGCGGGTTTCGTCCAGCTCTTGCGGGCAGAAGCTGCGCGTTAGTTACTGGAATCCGGAAGGATCTCCCTCGACGTTCTGGGCTTCGGTGTCGGACGATACCGGCGGAGCCGCACCCGCGGACAAGTTGACCGATCTGCTGGAGTCGCTCGGCAGCGGACCGTGGACCGAAGTGGCCTGGCCGGCGGCGCCGCTGTGCCGCGGCTTCCTGCTCTATGGCGCCAGGCTGCTCAGCCAGACGCCCGGAGCCCCTGCCGTGGAACTGCCCGTCCTGGCAGCCGCGCCGGGCGCCGTGTTGCCCACTCTGGAGCAATACGCCGAACTGCTGGACGTGGAAAAGCAAATATCGGAACTGGGCCGCATGGAGAAACCGGACGCCGCGCAAGTGCAGCAGATGCACGCGCTGCTGGAACGGGCGCTCACCATCAACGCGCGCGACGCCGTGGCGCTACGGGTGGGGGCCGACTACTACCGGCGCGCGAACGACTACCAGACCGCAGCCAACCTGCTCGATAAGCTGGCCGAGATCCAGCCCCGCAGCGCCGATCTCCAGGCCGAGTTGGGGCATTGCCGGTTCGTGGCGGGGGATCTGGATGCCGCCGAGTCCGCGTTGCGTAAGGCGCACGACGGCAAGGCCGGCGGCCCGGTGGCCAGCGAAGAACTGGCGCGGATCCGCCTGGCGCGGCACGACGACCGCGGCGCGCTTCCCTTTCTGGAGGAGACGCTCGCGCTCGACGCGCGTAAAACCGAGTTGTGGTTCACCCGCGCCGACGTGGCCGGGCGGCTGGGCGACCAGGCGAAGGTAGCCGATTCGCTCGAAAAAGGACTGGCGTTGGAACCTGGAAATCTCGGACGCCGCACGGCTCTGGTCGAGCTGTATCTCGATAGCGGCGCGGGCGAAAAGGCGCTCGGCCACATCCGGATCGTGACCGCCGACCTGCCCGCCGATGCTTCAGTACGACGCCGCTACGCGGAATATCTGGATCGGCTGAATCGCCCGGACGAGTCGCTCAGCGTTTGGAAGAAGGCGATTGAAGCGGACCCTGCCGTGGAGCCGGCGCACTTTCGGGTGGCGCGGCTGCTGCTCGACCGCGGGGCGGTGGCCGATAGCCTGGCGGCGGCCGAAGCTGGGCTGACGGCGGCTCCGAAATCGGCGCGGCTTTACCTGGTGAAGGCGGAAGGCCTCGAGCGGCAGCAGCACTTTTTCGACGCGCGGCAGACGCTGCGGAGAGCATCCAAATCGATCGAGGATGTGGCCTTGCTGGCGCGTCTGGCGGAGATGGAGGACAGTTCCGGATGGAAGGCGCCGGAGGCTTACAAGGCGCTGTTAATTGCCCGCGAAAAAGCGGCGCCCGGAACGCACGTAGACGGGCGGGAGGTGGAGCGGGGGCTGGAGGTCGCGGTGCGGGATGGCGACGCCGAGTCAGCGGCCTTCTTCCGCGCCCGCCTCAACGCCGACGGCAAATCGGCGGTTTCCAATTGGCTGGCCGAGAGCGCGGCGAAGTCCGCCGCCGGGGCCACCGTTCCCGGCGGGCTGGAGGCACTGGCATTCATGGCCCACTTTCACGTCCAGTCCCCACAGACGTTCTTCGCCTCCTACAGCCGAACCCTGGTGGACAAGACGGACAACCTGGATCCGAAGTCGCGGAATCTTTATCTGGCGGATCTCCGCCGCTACTTCCAGGAACTAGCGGACCTGAAGGCTGTGGGAGTTAGCAAGGGGAACTCGACCGAGGTTGTAGTTTCTGCGGCGGACAAGAAGAGCCTGGGGCGCAGCGAAAGAGCGCTGGGGATTCTGGGATGGAAGCTCAAGGTCAACAAGGGTGAGGTGCAGTTCGAAGCCGGCGAGAAGAGTTCGCAGGCCCAGCGCCAGGAAACCGCTTCGGCTTTGGCATTGGACACGGTGGGCATCGAAGACACGCTGAAAGCGGGCAAGGCTTTTACGATCGAGATTGCCGATGAGAGCGCGCCGGTGCTGCTCGACGAATCTGCCTGGATGGGGACGTTTTTTGCCAAGTCCAAGTTCAACGGCGGTTTCGCGGAAGCGCTGGCCAGCGACCTGCGGGTGGCCAAGACGTACGCCGCGCTGAGCTCGATCAGCCAACGGGCGGTTGCGGCGCTGACGGCGGGCTCCGATCTGAAGACGATGGCCGAGAAGCACGCCGATCTGTTGTATCGCCACGGCTCGGCGTTCGCTCTGCGCGGGGATCGTGCGGCCGTGCCGGGCGGCGAAGCAGCCGAACCGATCTGGACCAAGCTGGTGGGCGCCGCGCCCGCCTCGCCCAACCGTTTTTTTCATGCGCTGCTCGAAAAGGACGATGGCAAGCTGCTGGCGTTCTTCGCCACGCTCGGCCAGGTGGACGTGGATCACCAGCGATTCTTCACCCATTCGCTCTCGCGGACGACGCGTTTCTACGAGCTCTTCCGCGATTCCGGCGAAATGGCGGCGGGGGCGGAGAAGGGAACGCGGAATTTCTCCTTCACCTCGTTCCTGCGCGAAGTGCCGATCGACTCGGAATTGCGCGTGCTCTTTCCGGGCAGCCCGGAGGTCTGGACGGTCGCCAAGGGAAACTCCTCTTCCGTTTCGAAGACCGCGAAGATGGTGAAGAAGCTCTCGCGCGTCACCGCGCCGGAGCAGGAGGACGAGATTCTGATCCGGCTGGCCAAGACGCGCTACAAGCTGGCGCAGGAGAACCAGTCGGAGTTGGACCACTTCATAGCGGTGGTCCGCATCGACCAGCACCGTTCCGATCCGCTCGACGAAGCGTCGGCGCTGCTGTTGGCGCAGAATTACGGACCGCACAAGGCGTTCTACCCGTACTTCGCGGTTTTGACCGGGCTGGGACGGGAGCAGTTCGAGCACTTTTTTGCGCTGGCGGACCAACTGCACAGTATGCCGCGGTTCGATCTGAACGTGATTCTGGGGGAATTCGATTCGCTGATTGCGCTGATTTCCCTCGCCCAGGAATCGGGCGCGCTGGATGCGCCCGCGGCGGCCGGTTTGTTCGACCAGGTTTGCGTGCGGTTCAGCAAAGCGAATTCGCCGGCAGGCTACACGACCGCTTCGCTCGACAGCGTGCGGGAATTGATCCAGCGCGCCGCGCCGAAACCGGCCGACGGCGATCCGGACCGGGCTTTGGAGCGCGCGCTATTGGGTGCGGGCCCGGCGGTTTCGTTCGAACTCGATGGCTCCCATCGTGAAGTCGATGCGTCCGCCGCGCGTAGCGCCCAATATCGAAAGGTGCTGCGCCTGCAGAAGGTGACCTCGCTCAAGACACTGCTGGATTTCTATGACCGGCTGCAGGACCTGGCGCAGGGGCGGGGCGCGGCGATGGAGCATGCCAACGCGCTGGACGCGCTGCGCGCCGGGCTTCTCACCGTGGAGCCGCCCAAGAAAGTGAAGCCCAGCGAGGTTGACCGCCGGGTTGCGCTTGGATTCGAGGAGGCAAAAACCGCTGAGTTGATCGTCCACTTGAAGCAGCGCCTGGCGAAGAAGAAGGTGAACCAGAAGGATGTCGAGCAACTGGTGCAGGAACTCGAGGCGGTGATTTGCCCGCACGTGAAGCTGGCGCTGAGCGGCGCGGTGTACGCGTATTTCTTGAGCCCGGACGACCTGCTGGTTTCGCAGGACCCGCTGCTGCTGCGCAAGCATCAGTTCCTGAAGCTCAATCCCGGCGAGCAAAGCATGTTCACGCCTTCGGATCTGTACACCAACAACGACGGATTGGGCAGCTATCTAGAGGGCGGCTTTGCCGACTTTCCGATCACCGCGGGCAAAGTGGCTTTTTCTGGTTCCGAGCCGCCGGCCAACACGGGCTTCCTGGCGGCGGCGCAGATGGGGGCCCTGCGCGCCACCGACTGGAGCCGGTTGAGCGAGCAGGACCTGATCGTTTTCGGGTTGCGGCTCCGCCTGGCTCGCGAGTGGGTTCTGCACGCGGGCGCCGATGCGACGCTGCTGGCCGGATTGGAAGAGGACACCCATGGGCTGCTCTCGCCGACGCGGCGGGGCGAACTGCTGGATGCAATCGCGGCACGGGACTGGAGCGGCGCCTTCAAGAGCGTGACGCTGGGAGACCTGTATTCTCTTTCGCAACGATACCTGGAGCGCTACCCGGCGGATGCCTGGCAGTCTCCGGTGACGGCGGCGCTGCGCCGCGTTGCAGATCCAGCCGACGATACGCGGTTCCACCGGTTGGGCGCCAGCGCGGCGGAACTGCAGGGGTGCAGCCATCCGCACCTGGCGGCCGCGGGGCCTTACGAGGAATACGAAAAGCTGCTGCTGCCGTACAAACTGGCGCAGCGGTCGGCGGAGTTCAAGCTGTACGTGGCGGATTTCGCGGGACGCACCGGCATCCCGCCGGCGGCGCTGAACGCGCTCGGGCAGCCGATCGCATTGCAGGCGGTGAAGCGAATGAAGATGGCGGACATGTACGACTGGCGCGGCGCGTTGTTGGCGTTCGCGAATCTCGACGAAGCTGCGGTTGCGGCCGCGCTACCAGAGGAAAAATGAAACTGTTGACATTGCTAGCCTGTCTTTGGGCGCTGGCGGTGCCGCTCCAGCCGCAGGAAACGCCCACGGTTTTCCGCACCGAGGCGCGCATGGTGGAGGTGTATGCCACCGTCCTCGATCACAAGGGGCGCTATCTGGACGGCATCCCGCGCGAGCATTTTCGCGTCAGCGACAACGGCCAGCCGCAATCGATTGTGGCGTTCGAGGGTAACACCGCCGGGTTGACCTGCGCCATGCTGCTCGATACGACGGGCAGCATGCGCGACTCGCTGCCCACGGTGAAGAACGCCATCAGCCGTCTGATCGACGAATTCCGCGACGAAGATACGATGGCGATTTACGGTTTCAGCACTACGCTCGATCTGCTCCAGGACTTCACCCACGACCGGGCCGCGGCCAAGCGCGCGGTGATGCGCACGCGCGCCGCCGGCATGACCGCTTTGTTCGACGCCATCACGCACGTGACCATGGACATCAGCGCCCGCTCCGGCAAGAAGGCGGTGGTCATCTTCACCGATGGCGACGACAATGCCAGCGTGCTGAACGCCGGGCGAGCGGTGGAACGGGCCAAGAAATCGGGGATCCCGCTATATACCGTGGCGCAGGGCGAGGCCCGCGACAGCCACGAGCTGATGAATCGCCTGAAAGAGATCGCCCGCCTGACGGGAGGCAAGACGTACGGCGCCAAGGACGCGCACGAGGCCGCGCAGATCTTTCAGGATATTTCCGCCGAGCTGCAGCATACGTACCTGCTGGCCTACCGGCCGCCGGAGACGAAGGATGATGGCTGGCGCCAGATTCAAGTGTCGGTCAGCGGCACCAAAGACTATAAGGATTGCACGGTGCGAAGCAAGGAAGGATACTATCCCAACTAGCGGCGTTAGATGCTGCTGGAATGCCGCTTGAAAATCATCGGCAGATTCTGCGAGAACGCCGATCGCGCCAGCACCATGTCGCAGCCGGCTTCGTGCGCCTGCTGCTTGAGCTCGGCCTGGATGTGCGACAGGTACCCGATCAGGCTGATGCCCCTGGTTTCCGCCTTCCCCTTCAGCTTGCCGATCAGCTTCAGCGGCTGCAACGCCTCGAAGTTCAGGTCGAATACGATCAGCGACGGCTTTAGCGCCGCCGCCTTTTCCAGCAGATCCTTGGGTTCTTTGACGAACTCCAGCGACAGCCCCGCGCGTTTGGCCGCGTCGGCAAGCTTCACCGAGAAAAACAGATCGCTTACAGCGGCCAGAACTCGGTTCGGTTCCTGCTTCTGCATCATGATTGTGCTTTTTCTTAATTTGCTCGCTAACACAGAACAACTTGGTGGGAAGCTTCATTTTACCACGGTTCGACACACTTGCCCGCGCGCCCGCTCCCGGCTGTTACAATTCTGTCTGATATGTCACTCGTCGTGGTTGGTTCGGTTGCCTATGATGGCGTGGAAACGCCGCACGGAAAGGTGGACCGGATGCTGGGCGGCGCGGCCACTTACATCTCGCTGGCTGCGGCTTACTTCACCCCGGTGAAGCTGGTGGCCGTGGTCGGCGACGATTTCGCGCCGGGGGACGCCGAGTTGCTGGCCTCCCGCGAGATCGACCTGACCGGCCTCGAACGCGTCGCGGGCGGCAAGACTTTTTTCTGGGCCGGCGTGTATTCCGACGACATGAACGATCGCACCACCCTGCGCACCGATCTCAACGTCTTCGCCGATTTCGATCCCAAGCTGCCCGAATCGTATCGCGCCGAGCCGTATCTCCTGCTCGGCAATATTCAGCCCGCCCTGCAGCGCGGCGTGCTCTCGCAGATGAACCAGCTCAAGCTGGCCGGCGGCGACACGATGAATTATTGGATCCACGACTTTCGCGAGGAGTTGCTTGCGACCATCGCCCAGTGGGACTTCCTGCTGATCAACGACAGCGAAGCCCAAATGCTTTCCGGCTGGCACAACCTGCGCCGCGCGGCGGCCGCCATTCAGGCGATGGGCCCGCGCACCCTGGTGATCAAGCGCGGCGAGTATGGCGCCGTGCTCTTCCATGGCGGCGATCACTTTATCGCTCCCGGCTATCTGCTGGAGGAAGTTTTCGATCCCACCGGGGCGGGAGACAGCTTCGCGGGAGGCTTCATCGGCTATCTGGCGGGCCAGGGCGTCGCGGCCAAGGGCGCGGACCTCGCCGAACTGCGCCGCGCCGTGATCTACGGTTCCGTGATGGGCAGCTTTTGCTGCGAGAAGTTCGGCGTCGATCGCTTCCGCTCTTTGACGCGGGAAGAAGTCGATGCCCGCTTCCGGGAGTTCCAGTCCTGCACCCAGTTCTGAAATCGGGAACATGGAAGGGCGCGCTGGCCGCCATCGGGCTGCTCGCGCTGGCCGGCGCGGCCGCCATTGCGTTCTTCTACTCGCACGGCTGGCTGCTGTACTATGGCGATGCCGAAGCGCACCTGAACATCGCCCGCCGGCTCCTCGATTCCCAAACGCCGGGCTACGACCAACTGGGCACGCCGTGGTTGCCAGTGCCGCATCTTCTGATGATCCCCTTTGTGACGCATGACGCGTTGTGGCGCAACGGCCTGGCCGGCGCGATTCCCTCGGGCATCTGTTTCGCGGCAGCGGGCGTGTTTCTGTTCCTGGCCGCGCGGCGCGTGTTTGGCGGCGATGCGCCGGCCTTCGCCGCCGCGGCGGTCTTCGCATTGAATCCGAACGTGCTCTACCTCGGGTCGATTCCCATGACGGAGCCGGCTTTTTGGGGATCGTGGATGGCGCTGCTCTACTTTACCGTCCGCTATCGCGATACGGGTGGCTGGGGCGCCGTGGTGGGAGCCGCGGCTGCCGTGTCGATGGCCGCGCTCAGCCGCTACGAAGGATGGTTCCTGATTCCTTTCGCGGCGCTCTATTTCGCGCGGCGCAGATTGAGCGCGGGCATTGTCTTCGGCGTTCTGGCCAGCTTTGCCCCGCTTTACTGGCTGGGGCACAACTGGTGGCTGCAAGGCGACGCGCTCTATTTCCTGCGCGGCCCCGGTTCGGCTTGGGCCATACAAGGGGATGCGCCCTATCCCGGCAAGGGCGACTGGTGGGCGGCGCTCTACTATTTCCGCCACGCGGCGATCCTCGGCGCCGGGCCCGTGCTGGCGCTGGCCGGGTTGGCCGGCGTGGTAGCTGCGCTGGCCAGGCGCGTCTTCTGGCCGCTGCTGCTTCTGCTGCTGCCGGGCGCGTTTTACGTCTGGAGCATGCACAGTTCGCGCACGCCTATCTTCATTCCCACGCTGTGGCCGTATTCGTATTACAACTCGCGTTATGGCTTGGCCGCTTTGCCGCTGCTGGCGTTCGCGGTGGCCGCATTGGTGGCCTTCACGCCACGCGGCCTGCGCGCCTGGTGCGCGGCTGTCCTGGTGGCGGCATCGGCCGTGCCGTGGCTGCTGGAGCCACAGCCGAAGAATTGGGTGACGTGGCAGGAGTCGCTGGTCAACTCCGAGGCGCGCCGCGATTGGACCCACCAGGCCGCGCAATATCTGGCCTCGCATTACGTCCTAGGTTCAGGTATCATCACAACGTCCGGGGATATTACGGGAGTTTATCGCGAGGCCGGTATTCCGCTGCGCGAGACCTTCACCGGCGATAACGGCTTGCCCTGGCTGGCTGCGGTGAAACGCCCCGACTTGTTCTTGTGGCAGGAGTGGGCCGTGGCGATGGCCGGTGACGAGGTCGAAAACTCGATTCAGACCGCCTCACGCTATGGCATGCGCTACCGGCTCGAAAAAACCATTCCAGTAAAGGGTGCGCCGGTCATCGAAATCTACCGGCGCACGGGAGGCATTCATGGTACCTCATGAAAACGTAACGACGGCTTTTGACTTGCCGGGCGTCCGCATCAAGCGGAACTTCGGCGTGGTGCGCGGAATCGTGGTTCGCTCGCGCTCGATTTTCGGTACCCTCGGCGCCGGCTTGCAAACTATCGTCGGCGGCAACATCACGATATTTAGCAATCTGTGCGAGCAGACCCGCAACCAGGCATTCGACCTGATGCTGGAGCACGCCGGCCAGTTGGGCGCCAACGCCGTGATCGGCGCGCGCTACGATGCCACCGAGGTGATGCAGGGTGTCACCGAGGTGCTGGCCTACGGCACCGCCGTCGAGGTCGAGCGTCTGCCATAGCCAAGAACCGGTTGACAGACGGAAGCGTCTGTCCCACCTTTGGCGCAACGACTGCCGTGGCCGTGGGGCAGGCGCTATCGCCCGCCAACCGGAATTGAGGTTGAGTTCGTAGATGATCATCCCCTTCACCAAAGCGCACGGCGCACAGAACGATTTCCTGCTCACCTGGCGGCGCGATGCGCCGGGCGGCGGCTATCCGGGCCTGGCGCGCGCTATCTGCGACCGGCATACCGGCATCGGCGCCGACGGCTGGATGCTGATCGATCCGCCGCAGGACGCGCAGGCGGACGGCGCGATTGAGCTGTACAATTCCGATGGCAGCGCTCCCGAGATTTCCGGCAACGGCACGCGCTGCGCCGCCGCTTTCCTGATTCATCACGGCCACGCCGCCGACGCGGTCCGCCTTCGAACCGGCGCGGGCATCAAGACGCTTCGCTTGTTGGAGCGCGACGGCCGGGAATTCGCGTTCGAAATGGATATGGGGAGTGTGGCGATGCTGGCCGAACGCTTCGACCTGCCGCTTTCGGCGGGCGCGCGCGAGGTCACCCTGATTGACGCCGGCAACCCGCAATGCGCCGTGCCGGTGGCCGATTTCGATTTCGATTGGCGCGCCATGGGAGCCGAAATCGAGCGCCACCCGCACTTCCCCAATCGCACCAATGTCTCGTTCGTCAAACCCGTGGATGCGCACTCGATCGACGTTCGCTTCTGGGAGCGGGGCGCGGGCGAGACGATGAGTTCCGGCACCGGATCCACTGGCGCCGCGGTGGCCGCCGTCCGGCGCGGCATGGCGCAATCGCCGCTGCGCGTCCTCACCCCGGCGGGGCCGCTCCACATCCGCATCGAAGAAAGCGTTTTCCTGAGTGGCCCGGCGGTGCTGGTGGCCGAGGGCTTTTTCTTTTGCTTGTGAGAGAATAGCAGTGCCATGCCTGATGCTCTGCCAGCCGATCGCCCAACCGCTCAGATCCTGCGGCACAAGATCCTCGAGAAGCGCGCCCGCCTAGGAATCGTGGGCCTGGGATACGTCGGATTACCGCTGGCTGTCGAGTTCGCCAAGGCCGGCTTTTTCGTAACCGGAATCGACATCAGCCAGGAGAAAGTCAAAAGGGTCAACGCCGGCGATTCCTACGTGGGCGATATTGCCAGCGCCACGCTCCAGCCGCTGGTAGAATCCGGCAAGCTGCGCGCGACCACCGATTTTTCGGCGGTGCTCGAGCTCGACACCATCAACATCTGCGTGCCGACGCCGCTACGGAAAACCAAGGACCCGGACATGAGCTTCATCGTGAGCTCATGCCAGGAGATCGCCCGCCACTTTCACGCCGGCCAACTGGTGATTCTCGAATCCACCACATATCCCGGCACCACCGAAGAGGTCGTGTTGCCGATCCTGTCGAGATCCGGCCTCGAAGTGGGCCGCGATTTCTTCCTCTGCTTTTCGCCCGAGCGCGTCGATCCCGGCAATCCCAAATTCCAAACCGCCAACATTCCCAAGGTGGTGGGCGGCTGCACGCCCGCCTGCACCGAAATGGGCCGTCTGTTGTATTCGCAGGCCCTCGATCAGGTGGTGCCGGTGAGTTCCACGCAGGTGGCCGAGATGGTCAAGCTGCTCGAGAACACTTTCCGCATGATTAACATCGGCCTGGTGAATGAAATCGCGCTGATGTGCGACCGCATGGGCATCAACGTGTGGGAAGTGATCGACGCCGCGGCCACCAAGCCGTTCGGCTTCATGCCGTTCTATCCCGGCCCCGGCCTGGGCGGCCACTGCATCCCCATCGACCCGTTCTATCTTTCCTGGAAGACCAAGCAGGCCGGCATTGAGGCGCGCTTCATCGAACTGGCCGGCTACATCAATGGCCAGATGCCGCATTTCGCCGCCGACAAAGTGCAGAATGCGCTCAACGATGCCGGCAAGCCGGTCAAGGGCTCGCGCATCCACGTGATGGGAGTGGCCTACAAGCGCAACATCGACGACATGCGCGAATCGCCCGCGCTCGACGTGTTACTGCTGCTCGTGCGGCGCGGCGCTATCGTCAGCTACAGCGACCCGCACGTTCCCAACCTGCGCCTGGACGGATTGCATCTGGACGCCCAACCCGAATCGGCCGCCGGGGACGCCGATTGCGTGGTGATCATCACCGATCACACCGCATTCGACTACCGGGCCCTGGTCGAGCGCGCGGCGCTGATCGTGGACACACGCAACGCGCTCAAAGGCTACACTTCGCCCAAAATCGTGCGCCTGTAAAGCGTCGTGGCGCAGGCAATCGCTAGATGCGCCGCGCGACCCCGTACAGGTCGTGTTGCACGATGTAGTCGACCACGGGCGGCGGAACCTCGGCATCGAATTGGCCACGCTTGAAGCGCTGGCGAATGGCGGAGGATGAGATATCCAGTTGCGGCGAGTCCAACCGTTCCGCCGTCACGTCTTCCGGTATGGCGCAGGGATGCCCGGGGCGGTTGATGACCAGAAAGACCACCTGCCTGGCCACTTCTTGCCAGCGATACCAGGTTTGGATTTCGGCGAAGGCATCGGCCCCGATCAAAAAGAACAGCTCGTCGGCGGGATCGAGCGAGGCGCGCACTTTTTCGATCGTGTCAATCGAGTAGCTGCAGCGCGTGCCTTCTTCCAGGCGGGATACCGCGAAGCGCGGTTCGTCCGCAACGGCAAGCTCGGCCATTCGTACGCGCTCGTCGAAACCGGCCGCCGTCACGCCGCCCTTGTGCGGCGGATGCGCGGCGGGGACGAACAGCACGCGGTCCAGGCGGAAATGGGAAAGAGCCGCGCGGGCTAGCCCCAAGTGGGCGTTGTGAATCGGGTCGAAGGTGCCACCGAAGATCGCCAGTCGCATGGGGACATCCCCGGGTGGCGCCGCTACAGCCTCTCGATCCTGACGGAGAGGATCTTCACATCCTTCGAAGGACGGTCCTGGGAGCCGCGCGGCGTCTTCGAGATCTGTTCCACCGCCGGGTATCCCTCGGTCACTTCGCCGAACACGGTGTGGCGATTGTCCAGCCAGGGCGTGGCGGCCACGGTGATAAAGAACTGGCTGCCGTTGGTGTCGGGCCCGGCATTGGCCATCGAAAGCACGCCCGGCTTGGTGTGCTTGAGCTCGGGATGAAACTCGTCGGCGAATTTGTAGCCCGGTCCACCGCGGCCGGTGCCCTCCGGATCGCCGCCCTGGATCATGAAGTTCGGAATCACGCGGTGAAAAATGGTGCCGTCATAAAAGGGCTTGCCGGTCTTGGTTCCCTCGGCCAGGGAGACGAAGTTCTCCACCGTGCGGGGGGCTTGGGCGGCAAACAGACGGATCTTGAACGTGCCTTCGGTAGTCGAAAAAACTGCGTACATTTCGTTGGCCATCAGAGAGATTGTAGCAAGCCGTGACGAGCGAGCCGGAATGGGCCGTATGTTACACTGTGGTCGAATTGCGCTGCCGCGCGCACGAATGAAGCGTGTCCGGCGGCGAGCCGGCCCGATCCGATGCAACCGAGCTCGATTATCCCGGTCCTGGATACGCCGTGATGCGCACCGAAAGACCGCAGCCTTTAACCCGCGACGAACATCTGGAACTGGGCCGCGAACTGAAGCAGGCGCGGACAAAACTGAACGAACTGGCCACCCTGGTGGTCGAAGTTTACGGGCCGCAGAACCACGCGGCTTTTACGTTCCAGAAGATCATTGAGGCGCTCGATACGCTGAGTGAGGACATGCAGGCGCAGGCGGCCGAGGATCTTCGCGGAGAGCCGGTCGAAGGGCTCTATACCTGAGCGCCAGCCCTCTGCCGCGCTACCTGGCGCCGGGGTGCGCAATCCGCGGCTGGAAAAACACCGGCGGCAAAGACCGCCGGCGCTACGGCATAGCGTTTCTTTGTAGCGCCCGCGGTCTGCGGCCGGTTCCTCGCGAACAAACAAACATGCCCGCGGTGCTATTCTCTGAAGAGACTGCGATGACCGATTCCGTCCATCCGCGCGGTTGTTCAGTGCGTCTCGCCGTGGCGGCGTATCTGGCTGCGGCAGCTTGGCCGCTCGCCGCCGGCCAGCCACCGGCCGCTTCCGCAGCGCCGCAAAACCAACCGGAAATCAGCATGCGCGAAGAAAAGGCCACCTTCAGCGCGCGCGTCAACCTGGTGACGGTGCCGGTGGTGGTGCGGGACAAGCAGGGCCGCATCGTGGAGGGTCTGACCAAGCAGTCTTTCCGTCTCTTCGACAAGGGCAAGCTGCAGGAGATCGAGCGGTTCGCGGTGGAAAAGCCGGGCAGCACTCCGGCTGCCGCCATCCCGCCGACGGAGCCGAAGCTGCCGGGCGAAGCCGCACCGCCGTCGAATGCCGCCGTAGTCATGCCGCGGCGCTTCATCGGGTTTCTGTTCGACGACATTCACATCGAGGCAGGCGACCTGATGCGCTCGAGCGCCGCCGCCCGCCACCACATCGAATCCCAATTGAAGCCTACCGACCGCGCCGCCATCTTCACCCTCTCGGGCCAGGTCACGGTACCCTTCACCGACGACCGGGACGAGTTGCGCAAGGGTCTGGCACGCTTGATGCCGCGCCCCATCGCCAGGACAATCGGCCAGCAATGTCCCGATATCAGCTATTACCAGGCCGACATGATGGTGAACAAGAACGACTCACAAGCTATCTCCGCCGCGACCGCCGAGACGATCGTCTGTCTGAACATGAGCACCCCTGCGGAGATGGCTACGGCGCAGAACTTTGCGCTGCAGGATGCGCAGAGCGTCCTGATGGCGGGGCACCACGAAACCCAGGTTTCGCTGGCGGTGCTCAAAGACATCGTGCAGCACATGACAGGCATGCCCGGCGAGCGCGTCCTGGTGCTGGTTTCCCCGGGCTTCCTCACCCTGGCCGAGTTCCAGTCGACGGAGAACGACACCATCGAACATGCCCTGCGCGCTAACGTGATTATCAACACCCTTAATGCCAGAGGCCTCTATACCACCTTTGTTGACGCCTCCCGCCGCACGATAAGCGCGAATGCCGAGATGATCAAGCAGAACCTGGAACGGCAAAGCGACATGGAGACGGATGGCCTGCTCGCCGAAATCGCGGCCGGCACGGGCGGCGTCTTTTTCCATAACGACAACGATCTGGAGGAAGGCTTCCGCCGCACGGCCGCCAGCCCCGAGTTGTACTACGTACTCGGCTTCCAGCCGCAGAACCTGAAACTCGATGGCAGCTTTCACGGATTGAAGGTCGCGCTCGATTCGAAAGCCGGCTACACCATCGAAGCGCGCCGCGGCTATTATGCGCCAACCCACCTGGAGGACGCCGCCGCCACCGCCAAGCGCGAAATCGAAGACGCAGCGTTCTCGCGCGAAGAGCTGAGCGATCTGCCGGTCACCATGCGCGCCCAGTTCGTCAAGGGCGCGGGTGACACGGTTGCAGTGACGGTGCTGGCGCACCTCGATCTGGCGGGCGCCAAGTTCCGCAAGGAGAATGGCCGCAACCTGGATAATGTGACGGTAGTCACGGTGTTATTCGATCGCAACGGAAACTGGGTGACCGGATTGGAGAAGCACATCGACCTTCGCTTGCGCGACGAAACCCTCCAATACCGCCTGGAGAAGGGTATGACGGTCCGCATGGGCCTGGAGGTCAAGCCGGGCTTGTACGCGGTGCGGTTGGTGGTGCGAGATTCGGAAGGCTCGCTGATGTCGGCTATCAACGGTACGCTCGACATACCGTAGGAACGTGCCCGCCTCCTCATTCGACCTTGGCTTCCTGGCAGGCACCCGTCTCAAACAGCGAATCGATGCCGCAGGTGGAAGTGAACATCCTGCGCGCGTTGTGGGCGACGCCCGGAACCAGCAGCACGCGATGTTCGAGCCCGCTCGCGTGGCGCGATTGCAGATACTTGAAATAGTTGGCGCCGCGCCGCAGGCGGGTCGGGCCCTGAGCCTCGGCGGCGCAGTCCCGGTCGATGTCCGGACCATTGGGATCGTCATCGGCGGTGCCGAGCAGATACGTCACGCGGCGTGAAATGTAAGCTGTTTCGAGCGCCGTGGCGGAGGGCGATCCCAGGTAGGGCGGCGCATGGCGGAGGCCGTACTTCCAGGTGTTGAATTCCTTGCAGCCGTTTTGAGCGCCCGCCACCGGGCGGTAGTCGTCAAAGTAGACGTAGGAAGAAGGATTGGCGGCGACGTAGCGGAGCGCAATGCCTGCGTTTTCGACGGCTGCGATCTGGCGGCCGGCGACGGCATAGCGTTGCACGATCTGTCCACCTCCACTGTGACCGGCCAGCACAATCTTCCGCAGGTTGGGAAACAGAGTCCGGTCGGAGAGGCGCGCCAGGATGGCGTCGATCGCGTCGTAGGAACTGATGGCCGCAGGCTTGGTCGCGGGCTCTCCGGCCTCCCACTTTGCATGGTGCCAGCGCAGGACGGTGGCGGGCAGTTTGTGGGCGCGGGCATCCTCCTCGTTGAGGAATTGCGGTGCAATCAATAGGGTGCTGGCCTTGGGGATGCCCGCCTTGCTGCGCGCTTCCTCGACATCCCGGAGATATCCTTCGGCGTTGCGGTGCAATCCGTGAAAGATCACAATCGCGCGAGTGATGCCGGGCTGCGGCGCGCTCAAATCGGCCTCGGTATAGAGCGCAAGCTGCCCGCTGCTTTGTGCCACCGAGACGGTCAGACGGCCGCTGGCAACCGTCTTGACGGCTTCGCCCTGTGCGCGAGAGCCGCGCGGATTGGAAGAAAAGAAATCAGTACGAGCAAAAAACGGATTTTTCGCGGCAGGTTCACAGTGCGAACACCTCGGGATTCAGAGCCATTGGAGCCACCTGCACGCAGTCGGCAGTCATACGCCGGCGAAACTCCCATCATCTCAAACATCTTGGACTCAACGCCGCCGCCCGTAATCCGTCCGTAGGCCGGCGGCGAAGAAGAACTCAAGCACCCTGGCGGGGGAAATCGAGGTGGCTCATGGTGCGAGCCGCTGCCATCAGCGATAACAGGCCGATGGATA
>JBEKKO010000012.1:0-70763 GCA_050010695.1 Bryobacteraceae bacterium | reverse complement strand
ACCGGAGCCACCTCCGTCGCCTCGGCTTTGGGCAACCGCCTCGGTCGCGACCCGCTGCGGCTATGCGACCATACCATGAGGGTCGGCGAACGACCCCGATAAGAGGAACTTTCTATTTGGCTCCAACAGACCGTCCGAGTGGTCGGCAAACCGGAAACCAAACAGGGGCTTCCAATCGCAGTTCGAGATTGATCCAGCCTGGGTGCCCAGACAGGACGGCTTAGTCCCTTCCGCTTGTATGCCGCTATTGACAAATGAATTGACTGGGTTCGAGCAGAAGGGAATTTATGCCGCAAAAGTTCTAAATGCGTCCAGTGTGGGGAGCCATACATTCGGTTGCGAACTCAAATGCCAGTTTTGTTGACAGCATCGGACTGCCTCGAAAGTGCCCCGCTATCCCAAACATTCCACACATGTTGCGGTCTGGAGACTCTCCGTCCTGAACGGCGGCGTACGCGGCGCAACCACCCGTGAGCGTCCCGCCGCGGTGGATTCGGCACAGAATTCTCCGTTTTCTCCAGTTGACAGGTCCTGTTTGTTGACAGGGGGCAAGAGCGGGGGTGCCGAAAGATCGCTGTCGAACCATAGGCTTGGCAGAGAGAACCCTACGTGCCACTTCGGAAGCCACGCGGCTACGATCCTCCATCAAGCAACCGGATAATCGCCCCAAGCAGACTGTCTGCTCTTTTAGCTTCGGGAAATCGGGCAGCATATCAGGATGAAAAAATGACGGTTGAATCCGTAGGACGGATGCAGAAGAAATATCACATTGAAGAGGATCAATCAGCGGTCAGGATCCTCGATCTACTCCGCGCAGTCGGTCCAGCGCGTCGACGATTCTCTGCCGAACCGCGTCTCGGAGCGTTGGAACTTGTTTTACGTTCCAGCCCTCGACGGAAACCGCCTCGAGTACCTGAAGATGGATATCTTGCGTCCCTCCAAAAATCCACGAATTTCGTGGCAGCGCCGCTCCGGAGCCTTCCACCACCAGCGGCAATATTGGGATTTGCTCGCGAATCGCCAACTGGAATGGACCGTCGTTGAACGGCAGGACCTGCCCGTCGGGTGACCGGGTTCCTTCCGGAAAGAAAACCACCGAACATCGCTGTCGCAGGTATCGGGCACACTGCAACAGCGCTTTCGCGCCCTTGCGCCGGTCGGATCGGTCGATCGGCACGTCCCCGGCCATGCGGAGCATCCAGCCGAGCACAGGCAACCGGAACAACTCCGCCTTGGCTAGCCATTTCGTATCCAGCTTCAAGTGCGCAATCAACGGGATGTCACCCAGTGACTGATGATTGCTAACTACGACGTACACCTGGTTCGCATGCAGATTCTCACTGCCGGAAATGTGGATTCGCCAGGGATTGACTCTCGCCAGCACAGGTCCAAGCCTGCGGAACCAGCGTCCAGTTCGCAGTCGGCGGGGTTCGAAGTCGAATAGCCTGATGGTGCCCAGCAGAGGGGCCCAAAGCAGAATCAGAACTGCACTGGCAGTCCAAATCCAGGCGGATCGCAACCAACGCACAATGAACGCCCCATCTAACAAGTAAGCGATTGTAGCAGCAAGCAATTTGGCTTGTCCGGACTGCCAATTGCCCGCCAACACCGCAGAGAAGAATTCGGAAACCGGTTCAGCTAGAACGATTTGTGCCATTAACTTTAGTGTGTATGGGCCGCCTCTCAGCCAGGTGCTAGAGTCGGGCTTGGGAGGCACACTTGAGTCTTCGAGAGTTCCTGGTCAAACAGTTAATCGACGTCATCCAGTGGACCGAATCCGCCGACGACATTCTGGCTTACCGTTATCCCATGCAGGACATGGAGATCCAGAACGGCGGACAACTCACGGTTCGCGATTCGCAGGTGGCTCTCTTCGTCAATGAGGGCCGCATCGCCGACGTCTTCAATCCCGGCTTGTACACCCTCACTACGCGCAATCTGCCCCTATTGACCGACCTGATGAACTGGGACAAGGGCTTCGAGTCGCCGTTTAAGTCGGATGTGTATTTCTTTTCCACCCGGCTTCGGATGGACCAGCGCTGGGGAACCGCGACGCCGATCACCATCCGCGACAAGGAATTCGGCGCCGTGCGATTGCGCGGATACGGCATTTATTCATACCGCATCGCGGATCCGAAGTTGTTTTACAACAACGTGAGCGGCACGCGCGACACTTACTATGTCTCCGACCTGGAAGGCCAGCTACGCAACACGATTGTGGCTAAGATGACCGATGTCTTCGCGCCCAGCGAAGTGGCCTTCGTCGACATGGCGGCGAACCAAAGCAAGCTGGCCGGGAAGATTGCGGGCGAACTCAAACCCGTGTTTGCGGGCTGGGGATTGGAACTGGCTCAGTTCGTGGTCGAGAACATATCGTTGCCGGACGAGTTGCAGCAGGTGCTGGACCAGCGCATCGGCGTCGGTATGGCCGGGGACCTGGGGCGGTACACGCAGTTCCAGGCGGCGCAGTCGTTGCCGGTGGCGGCGGCCAATCCGGGCGGAGCGGCCGGCGTCGGCGTGGGACTGGGCGCGGGGCTGACGATGGCGCAGACCATGATGGGGGCGATCAAGGCCGCGCCCGAAGCGCCGGCGGCGGCCGCGCCGGCAGCGGAGTCGAAGTTCTGCATCGATTGCGGGCAATCCATGCCCACCCGCGCGAAGTTCTGTCCCAAGTGCGGCCAATCCCAGCTATGAATTGTCCCTCATGCGGTGCGCCCCTCAGCCTGAACGGCGATCACGGAGTTCCCGCTTGCGATTACTGTAAGAGCATCTATTACCCCGAGAAGAATGACGAGGGAGTGCGGGTGCTCGGTGAGGACACGGAGGAAGCGTGCCCCGTCTGTGCGATCCCGCTGATGCACGCCATCTTCGGACGCGAGCGAATCCGCTACTGCACGCGATGCCGGGGAATGTTGATCCCGATGGAGACGTTCCTGGCGTTAATTCAGGAACTGAAGGCCGAAGCGCCGGGGCCATGCGTTCCGCACGCGCCCGATCCGCGGGAACTGAAGCGGCACATCGACTGCCCCCACTGCCACCAGCGGATGGATACGCACTATTACTGCGGCGGCGGGAGCGTCGTGATCGACGATTGTTCGAAGTGTTTCTTGAACTGGACCGACCACGGGGAAATGATTCGCATTGCGCAGGCGCCGGACCATACCTACCGCGAGCAACTCGATCCCGAGCCGGACCCCTTCCCGCGAGATTATTAGGTGGGGCCGGCTTTAGCTTGTCAACGCCAGGTGGGGCATGCTTTAGTTAGCTTGCCCGTGGAATCCTGCTAACATACCAAACGGTGGAGCGCCGGCTGGCGCGATTGGGGCCGGGCCCGGCACCCTCCAAGGAGAGGTTCATGAGCGCTGATTCTTCCCGCCGCCGATTCCTCAAAGGCGCAACCGCGGCCGGCAGCCTGCTGGCTGCCAAAACCGTTTTACTCGAACCTGAGGCCTCGGCCGCCGCGCCGGGGCCCGCGCCGGCCAGCGACCGTGTGCGCTTCGGCATGATCGGCATCGGCATGCAAGGTTCCAGCCTGTTGCGCGATTCCATCTCGCTCCCCGGTATCGAGTGCGCCGGCGCGGCCGATCTCTGGGACGGCCGCCACACGCTCGCCCGCGAGATCACCGACAACCCCACTCTCCCCGTCACCCGGCGCTATCAGGAGCTGCTGGCGCGTGCGGACATCGATTGCATCGTGGCCGCCGTGCCCGACCACTGGCACAAGCGCGTGGTGGTGGATGCCTGCAACGCGGGCAAGGATATCTACTGCGAGAAGCCCATGACGCACGCCGCCGCCGAGGGTTTCGAGATGGTGGAAGCGGCGCATAAGAACAATCGCATCGTCCAGATCGGTTCGCAGCGGGTCAGTTCCCTGCTCTGCGCCAAGGCGCGCGAGCTTTACCGGGAAGGCGCCATCGGCGAGGTGGAGATGGTGGAGTTGAGCCTCGGGCGAAACAGCCCCAACGGCGCCTGGGTGTATCCTCCGCCGTCGGATTTTACGCTGCAGACGATGGACTGGGACACCTGGCTGAACGACGCGCCGAAGATACCGATCGACGCAACCCGCTTCGCGCGCTGGCGCTGCTGGCGGGAATACGGCACTGGCGTGGGTGGCGATTTGATGGTCCATCTGCTGAGCGGAATGCTGTTCACGCTGGGCTGGAACGAGCCGCCGCGGTCGGCATCCGCGCTGGGCGGCATTTTCCGCTGGAAGGATGGCCGCAACATGCCGGACCTGCACGCGGTGCTGTTCGATTACCACGGCACTCCGGTATACGTCCGCCTGGGTCTGGGCACCGATACCCCGGAGCAGAGCCGCTTCATGGGGCCTAAGGGCGTCCTGGAGGCCGGCGGCGGCGAGCTGCGCTTTGCGCCGCAGACCGGCGTCGATAATTCGCCCAGTTATTACTCCGCTTCGTTCCCGGCCAAGATGCGCGCCGAATATGTGAAGCAGTGGCACGCCGAGCACGATCCGCAATTGGGGAAGGAGCTGCCTTCCGAGACCACCTATCAAGGCCGCGACTGGGATGACATCAAGCCGCACCTGTGGAATTTCTTCCAGGCCGTGAAGTCGCGCCAGCCGGTGACTGAGGATGCCGTCTTCGGCAACCACGCCGCCATCGCCTGCCATATGGCCAACGAGAGCTTTTTCCGCCAGAAGCCGGTCGTCTGGGACGCAGCCTCGCACAGCATCAAGAGCTAAGCCGGCGTCAATCCCAGTCCGGGCCGCTCGGGCAAAATCAACTTGCCTTTGTCCACGCGCACTCCGACGAAGGGGTCGTTGGCGATTAAGAGGTTGCCGTCGAGATCGGCATAGTCCACCAGCGGCGACAGGTGCGCGGCGGCGGTTACCGTAACCGAGCTCGACACCATGCAGCCCAACATCGTTTTCATGCGCAGCGATTTCGCCACCGCGATCATGCGCCAGGCTTCCAGCAATCCGCCGCACTTATCCAGCTTGATGTTGACGCCGTCGTAAGCGTCTTTGATTCTCGGGATGTCGGAGGCGCGCTGGCAGGCTTCGTCGGCGATGATCGGGATGTGCACGCGCGCGCGCACCCAGCGGGTCTCTTCCACCATTTCCGCCGGCATCGGCTGCTCGATGAACTCGACCCCCTGCGTCTCCAGCCAATTGATCTTGCGCACCGCCTCTTGCTTGTCTTTCCAGCCTTCGTTGGCGTCCACGCGGAGCGGTTTGGAAGTCACGCTGCGCACGGCTTCGATGGTCGGCTCGTCGGTGGCCAGGCCAACCTTCACCTTGAGTATTGGAAACTCCGCCGCCTCCCGCGTCTTCTGCCGCGTGATCTCGGGTGTGTCGATGCCGATCGAAAACGTGGTCACCGGCGCGTCCCCGCGATCCAGTCCGAAATACGAGTAGAGCGGGATTCCCAGCTTCTGGCCGACCCAGTCCATCAGCGCGATATCGATGGCGGCCTTGCCCGCCCAGGCGCCCTCCACGCCCCCGAAGACGGCGGCCATCACCTTCGAAAACTGCATCGGGTTGGCCGCCAGCAACAACCCGCGCACCGATTCCACCGCCTGCCGCGCGCCCTCGGCGTCCTCATGATAGCGGACAATCGGCGCGCCTTCCCCGTGGCCGGTAATGCCGTCGCGCGTGTAGCTCAAGTGCAGCGTGTCGCGGTACTGGCTCGACGACATGGTGGTGGTCCAGGTGTGCCGCAGGTTGAGGCGGATGATTTTGGCTTCGAGCGATACGCCCCCGGTTGCCGCCGCCATCCGGCTCAGCGGACTGGCCGCCGCCGCGATCGTCACGAAATTTCTCCGGTTCATTTCACTCTCCTCATCGCCACCAGCAGATGCGACCAGTGCGGATTCTCCAGGCTGTCGATGCGCACCATGGGCGCCTGGTAAGTGGTCGCGCCGATGAATTGGCCGTCTCCGAGATACATACCCGTGTGCGTGATGTTGTGAGGCGACGCGCCGAAGTACAGCAGGTCGCCGGGTTCGAGATCCGTCCGGCTCACCGGCTTGAGGCCGCTCGAGTCCGCCTGCGGCTGCGCATCGCGCGGCAGCGTCACTCCATGGCGCCGCTCGAGCATTTCGATGAAGCCGGAACAATCGTAGCCGAAGCTGGAAGTTCCGCCCCAAGTGTACGGCAGGCCCAGAAAACGCCGGCTCAGCGCCAGCATCTCCGCGGTGGTGATTGGCGTCGAATCGAACGTCACATCGCCCGCCTGCACAAAGCCCAAGCGCCCATCCGCCAGCCGCACCTCGAGCCAGCGCCCCCGCTCGCCGCTCGCAATTTCCAGCCTGGTTTCGAACGGCACTGTCAGTAGCGGCGCATGCGCAGTGACATCGGGCTCGCGGTAGATGTGCGCAAACAGGCTCAACACGGTTGCCACTTGCCCCGCCGCGGCGTAGGGCGGGCCGATCTTCAGTGCGTCGAGCGGCGCCCAGCCGGTGTATTCGTCCGCCGTGCGAATCCGCGCCCAGCCTTCGCGTTGCTCCAGCACGGCCGCATTCGATCCGTAGATTGCTTGCGAAACGACAGCGGCGTCTTCCGATGGTTTGGCATACATGTTCACCACCGGCCGCAACGCCACTGCGTTCGGCAACGCCGCCGCGAAAAACGCCACCGCCATGCCGATCATGATCCACCTTCAGCGTACCGCAGGCGGGCGCGCCAACTCCGCGCCAGGGAGTATCATCGTAGTGCCATGAAAACGAAATCCCTGTCCGCATTCGTTTTGCCGTTGCTTTGCGCCTGCGTTTCCGCCCAGGTGCAGCCGCCCGCCAAGAAACTGCTGGTCATCGGCGACGTAAAAGGATTCGAGCACGATTCGGTGTCGCACGCCATGGCCACCATCGAAAAGCTGGGCCGCCAGACCGGCTTGTGGGACACCTACATCCGTACCGACGCCGAACTTCTCACCAAGGCCAAGCTCGGCAACAATGCGAAGAACTTGAATTATTTCGATGCCGTGTGGTTCTACACCACGGGCGACCTCGGCCTCACCGATCAGCAGAAGGCGGATCTTCTCTCCTTCGTGCGCGACGATGGCAAGGGCTTTTTGGGCGCGCACAGCGCCACCGACACTTATTACAACTGGCCCGAATATGGCGATTTGATCGGCGCCTATTTCAACGAACATCCCTGGATGCAGGTGCACTGCGTCATTCGCACCGAGGACAAAACCTTCCCCGCCACCGCGCATTTTCCGGACAAGTTCCCGTTCTACGACGAGATCTACCAGTTCAAGGAGCCATACTCGCGCGACAAAGTGCGCGTGCTGATGAGCGTGGACCCGGATTCGGTGGATCTGACCAACCCGCGCGTGCACCGCACCGACAAGGATTTCGCCGTCACCTGGGTGCACAACTATGGCAAGGGGCGCGTCTTCTATTCGTCGCTCGGCCACCGCGACGAGGTTTGGGACATGCCGGACATCCAGAAAATGTGGATCGAAGCCATCAAGTGGACGCTGGGCCTGACCGCGGGCGATGCCACACCGAGGCCGCCAGCCGGGCACTAACGCCCAGCTTTGGTGTGCGTCGCTCGGCCAAACGCGGAACGTTGCCAGACGACAGAAGGCGATCTCCTCCCTCCGGTTTTGGCGGGAACGTAGAGGGCTCCATTTGACAGGGCTCCATTTGGCGGTTTCATTTGGGCACAATTCGACGTACAATCGAGTACAGGCAGGTGGGTGATGGATATCCCCGAGATTTTGATCGTTCTCGGCGTGGCCGGCGGGATTGCATGGGCGATCTACAATCGCCTGCACCCGCACGTGGAACCCCCGGCGCGGCGGCGCCCCGCGGGACGTTTACCTTCGCGTGGTGCCTAGCGAAGATTCGAGCGCGATTCGCACCAGTTGGCTGCGCGTGCGCACATGAGTCTTTTGAAAAAGTTGCTGAAGCGTGGCTTTGACGGCGCTTTCCGAGACGCCGAGCTGCGCGGCGATCTCCTTATTGGTTAATCCTTCAAAAAGTCCTTGCAACACCTCCTGTTCGCGTTCGGTGAGCAGCCGGCGAAGGTTGTGTTCTTCGCGGAAGCTCACGTTGTCGGCCAGCGATTGAATCACTTTTGCGTCGACCCACATTTCGCCGGCCGCCACCTGGCGGATAGCCTGCGCCAGGCTGCCGGGAGAACTGTGCTTGAGAAAAATGCCGGAGGCTCCCAGTTTCAGGGCGAGCGAGCTTTCGGTGGCGCTCATGCCGGCGGTCACCATCAGAGTTTTGCCGCGATAGCCGGCGCGGCCGGCGGCTTCGAGAAACTGCCCGCCGTGATCGTCGCCCAGGTCGTAGTCGAGCAGAATCACATCCACCGGCGTCCGCTGGAGGATGTCGAGCGCTTCGGCGGCGGTGCCGCAATGGCCGGCCATCGCGAAATCCGGCTCGGAGGCCAGCAGCCGGCCGAGGCTCTCGCGGAACAGCACGTGATCGTCAAGCAGTAGCAACCGGATAGGTTCCATGTTCCGCCATGCGCGAAGACTCGCGTTCGCTGGGGCCGGCTACGGCCAGTTCGATGACGAACGAGCAGCCGGCTACGGTTGGATCGTGCCGCAGTTCGCCGTGGAAAGACCGCACGAAGGCGCGCGAGAGAAACAGTCCCAGGCCGGTGGACTGCGCGCCGGGTTGAAAGGGCTGAAAGAGTTTTTCGGTGGAGCTGATGCCGGGGCCGGAATCGGTGACGCGGAGGAGCACCGCCTGGCCGTTGGCCGATACCGCGATATCGATCCGCTTGGCCGCCGCGTGGTCGAGCGCTCGTTGGCTGTTCTTGATGAGATTGAGCAACACCTGCAACAGGCTGTGACGGTCGGCCCACACCGGCGGCAATTCTTCCGGCACGCTCCAGTGAACGTCAATCCCCGCGTCCCGGCAGTAGGGTTCGAGGACGATGCGCAGCTCATCCAGGGTTTCGAACAGGTCGATGCCGGCCACCGGGTCGGTCCGCTGGCTGTGCTTGAGCTCCACCGAAGCGATGCGGGTGAGCGTTTCGACCAGCGACCCCAGCGCCTCAAAATCGCGATCGGCCCGCAGCGCACCGGAGCGGGCCAGGTTTTCGTAGATCACGGCGATAGCGCCGCAGACGTTGCGGATCTCGTGGGAGACCGCGCCCACCAGGATGCGCGAGCCGGCCAGCAACTGCTCCAGGCCGGATTCCTCGCGTTCCCGCAATTGCTCGGAAGCATCCACCACCAGGGCCGCCAGGCGCGGGCCGATGGCCGTCTGGTAGGTGGAAAAGAATACATCGGCCAGAAACACATCGCCACCGTTGCGCTGCCCGCGGCACTGCATTTCGGTGCGAAAGGTCGACTGCGCAGCGCCGCCGAAAGGCACGCGGCCGAGCGCCGGCACGTAGCGCCGGATGCTCTTGCCGGTGAATTCGCCGTCGGTCACGCCGAATAGCCTGTGCGCGGCCTGGTTGGCCCGCAGAACCACGCAATCGGGCGCCATGGTGAGGATGGCCACGGGGCTGCTTTCGATCAGGAACTCAAGCTGCTCTTCAGCCGAACGCCGCGCGGCCACTTCGCGTTCCACCCGGTGTAGGTTTTCCAATTCCCGAGCCCGGGTACGGCTGATTTCGAAAGCGAACAGCCCGGTGCCGGCCAGCGCGATGAACACCAGGAAGTCCTCCGGCAACGACAGGCTGAGCGGAAAATGTGGCGCAAAAACATGCGAAAGCAGCGTACACAGCACCGCCGTGGCCAGTATCCTCGAGCGCGGCCAGACGGTACCCACCAGCAGAATGGGGCCGAGATACAGGAAGCCGAACGCCAGCGGCGGATCGACCTGCCAGTCAATCAGGGCCACAGCCAGGATGAGCAGGGCGGCCACGGCCACACGGAGGTTGCCCTGGAGTTGTGACAATCGCAATGGGTGCCTACTCCGAATTGTAGATGCAATCATGCTACAACCCAAGGCCGGGAGCCGAAAGATAGGCTGGCCGTGCCCGAAAGATAGGTGGTGGACCCACGCCCGAGTCGCTAGAGTCAAAGAGGAAACTCTTGCCAAGCCATGCCCGCGGGCCTGACCCGCGTCCTGCATCCGGATGAAGCTGAAATTGACACGAATCTTGCCAGTCTTTACCGGCAGCCTCCCCCGCGCTGCCCGGCGCATCTGCGCCGGCGTGATGGCGGCTTGCCTGGTTCCCGCCCACGTGGCCTACCTCAACCTGATCGGCAGTTATCTGACGGCCGCCGGGCGGTTGAACCTGGCGGTCGGCCGCGAGGTGATTCAATGAAGCTCGCACCGGGCATGGCCGGCTGCATGGTTCTGGCGCTGGGGCTGGCCGGCTGCCGGGCCAAGGGTCAGCCGGATCCCAAGGCCGAAGCGCCGCCGCCGGCGCAGATCGAAAACGAAACCGACGTGAATCTGGTCAAGGTGGACCATCCCGAGCAGTTCCCCCTGGCCACCGCGGAACTGCGAGAGACGGCGCCCGAACTGAAAGTTACCGGCGTGGTGAGCGTGGATGTCTCGCGCAACGTGCCGGTGATTTCGCTCGCCTCCGGCCGCGTGGTCGAGATCCACGCCAAGCTCGGCGACACCGTCACCAAGGGCGAGTTGCTGATGCGCGTGCAAAGCTCCGATATTTCTTCGGCCTTTTCCGATTACCGCCATGCCCTGGCCGATCAAACGCTGGTCCGGGCGCAGCTTTCCCGCACGCAACTGCTCTTCGAAAAGGGCGCCATGGCGCAAAAGGACCTCGAGGTGGCGCAGGACGCCGCCGACAAGGGGCGCGTGGACGTGGAGACCGCGCAGGAGCGGCTCAAGGTGCTGGGCGTCGACGTCGACCACCCCAGCTCCCTGGTAGACATCTTCGCGCCGATTTCCGGCGTCATCGTGGAACAAAACGTTACCAATGCAGGCGGCGTCAAGACGCTCGACAACTCGCCCAACCTGTTCACCGTCGCCGATCTCTCCAACGTCTGGGTGATTTGCGACGTGTATGAGAACGACTTGGCGAGCGTGCGTCTCGGCGAGTTCGCCGACATCCATCTCAGCGCCTATCCGGGGCAGGTGCTGCGCGCCCGCATCGACAACATCGGCCCTATCATGGACCCCAATATCCGCACCGCCAAGGTTCGGCTGCAGGTTCCCAATCCCGGCCTGATGCGCCTCGGGATGTTCGTTACAGCCACCTTCCACGGCCAGCGGAAGGAATCGCGCGCGGTGGTGCCGGCTTCGGCAATTCTGCACCTGCATGACCGCGATTGGGTATATGTCCCGGCGAGTGAAACGACGTTCCGCCGGGTGGAAGTGACCGGCGGCAAAATGCTGCCGCCGAACCTTCAGGAAGTGCTGAACGGCATCGCGCCGGGCGATCGGGTGGTCTCCAATGCCCTGGTGCTCCAGAACACCGCGGAGCAATGAGCGGGTGACGGGCGAATGATCCGGCCACGCTGGGATTGCTGCCAGCCGCGCTTTCCCACGCCATCGGCTCCGACTCCCAGCGCCCCTTCGCCATCGTGATCGTCGGTGGGCTCATGGTCGCCATGGTCATGAACGTCTTCCTGCTCCCGACTCTGTACGTTTGGGTGGCGCGGGAGCAAGACAGGCTGCCCGAGCCGGACCTGGCAGAAGAAGTTTAGCGCCCGCGCGGGGACAGGGCCGCGTGCCTGTTGAAACGTCCCGCGCCCGGTTCTCACTATCCACCATGAGCTTCCGTGACCGGCCTGCGGCTCCCCGAAAGACTTACGTGAGCAGGTGGTATCCAGTCAAGCTGGTGTTTCAATACCGGGCGTACGCGGACGGCCGCCTGGTCGAAACCGGCGCCGGAGAAACCATCGAAATCAGCACGCGCGCCTTGCGGCTTTGGATTCCCAAAGAACTGCCAGCCCAGGTTGCCGAGTTGCACCTCGCGGTTGCCTGGCCGGTTCCGCTCGGTGGCGTCACCCCATTGCAGTGGACGGTTAAAGGCAAACCCGCTTGGCGCGCGCCCGGCTGGATCTTCGTCTGCATCGCCAGCCACGAGTTCCGCACCGCCGGGGCCCGCGGCCGGCAGGCGATGGCTGCCTGCGGCTGAAACCTCCGCCGCCAGGAACGAATCCGCGCTTTAGCCCTAGCCGTAGCGCCGCCCGTGTTTTCTCCGAAGTGGAGGACAACGCGGTCAGGAGCGGTCTTCGACGGCGATGCGCCATACATCGCGCCAAAGTAAAAGTTAAAACGGCACAAAAAGACGCTATAATACTTTGTCCGAATTTTCGGGGATGGAGCCATCAGTCATCCCGATCCTGGCTTGGGAATAGTAGCTCCTGCCCGTAAGGAGCATGTGATTCGGTGGACGCCAGGCATTGATCCCGAACCAACGGGCGCGACCCATACCCCGGATTCCAGCGAGTGATTCACGAACATGTCTTATAACTCATCGCTAGCGACAACCCTGGACCTGGCAAAGGAGGTGGCGGAGCGTTACGACCTCGACGCGCTGTCCGGCCTTCTCGCTCAGGCACGCGCACTGGCAGGAGGCGCCGAGATCAGCGTTGCCGTGCTGGGACGATTCAAGGTCGGCAAGAGCAGCTTCCTGAATCATTTTCTGGGCCGCGACTTCCTGCCCGTCGGCGTCGTGCCGGTTACGACCGTGGTCACCGCAGTCCGCTTTGGCGATCGGGAAGAGGCGCGCGTGCATCACCGGGATGGCCGCGATCCCGAAATCCCCCTCGACCGGATCGGCAGCTTCATTTCCGAGAAGGAAAACCCGGAGAACGCCAAGGAAGTCAGCCTGGTCACCGTGGAACTCCCGGAATTGCGGCGATTTCGCGGCTTGCAGTTCGTCGATACGCCGGGTCTGGACAGCGCGCTGTCTCACAATACGCTAACCTCGTTGGCCTGGCTGCCGCATGCCGGACTGGCGCTGGTGGCGGTCAGCGTCGATCCGCCCCTTTCCCAGCGCGACATCGATCTGCTGAAGAGCCTGTACCGGTACACGCCGAAGGTCGCCGTACTGCTCACCAAAGCCGACCTCCTCAGCGAGCAGGAGCTCAAGGATGTCATCAGGTATGTGCGCGCGCAGCTCACCAGAAACTTCCCCGGAAAGCCGCACGTCTTCCCGTATTCGACCAAGCCCGGCTTTGAGCGCTTCCGCGAGGCGCTCGAAGCCGAGCTGGCCGGCGAAACCCTGGAGCACTTCGCCGCGGAGCGCGAGTCCATCCTGATGCGGAAGATGGACACTCTCCTGCGCGAATTGAACGACTACCTGGCGCTGAGTCTCAAGTCGGCTGAAATGCTCCAGTCGGGGCGCCAGGAACTGAATGAGCAAGTGTTCGGCGAAAAGGAAGCCCTCGAGGATGTGAAGGCGGTGATCGGGTTGCTGATGCAAAATGCCGCGGCGGAAGCGCGGGCCGACATCGATCGACGGCTCGAGGGGTACCAGGGCGAAGTGGAGCGCGCGTTGTTCGCAGCCTTCGAGACCGAGTTTCCGCAATGGACCAGCAGTCTTGCCACCATGCGCCGCTCGTTCGAAGACTGGCTGGCGAGCGCCCTGCGCGACGAGCTTACGGCGCTTTCCGACCGCCATCGCGATTCGCTCCTGGAGCCTTTGCGCCAGGTGCGGGAACAGACATTTCGCGTGCTGCAACAGTTTCGAGACCGCCTGTCGGATAGCGCGATGCGAGGGTTCGGCGTGCCGTTGCGGACGACGGAAGCCGAAATCGGCGCCGTCGAGCCCACCACACCCAACGTCAGAGTCGGCCGGGTGTTCGATCGAAACTGGGAACTGCTATCGCCCATTCTGCCTGCGTTTGCGGTCGAGGCCGCGGTTCGCCGCCATTTCGTGCGTACCATCCCGCTTCTGGTGGAACAGAATCTCAGCCGGCTCGGTTTGCAGTGGGAAGAGAGCGTCAATGCCGCGCTGCGGATCGTCGAGAAGGAAGCCAATCGGCGCCTGGATGAGTTGATGACCACCGTCGAACGGCTGGTGGGAAGCGGCAACAAGAAACGGACGCCGCAACTTCGCGCGGACCTGGAGCGGATCGAGACGGCGCGGAAATCCCTGTTTCCGGAGGCCGCGAAATCGCTGGTTGCCGGGGCCGCAGGCTGACGCGGTATCGTGTTGGTGCTGGGTGGCGACGGTGCGCGAACCTTGGCGCGCGCGGCAACTGGTTGCATGGATTACCGTTAGAACCCGTGACAACCCGTGACGGCCAGATAGTGGCCGTCATCTTTTTGGTTTTTTTCAGAAATCCTTGACATCACACACTGTGTAATATACAGTGTGTATAGGACAGTATGTGATGCACACCAATGGAGCAAGTTCCGAACTCTTCGATAACCTTCGCCTCGAACTCCGCCGCGGCTGCCTGGTGGTGGCCATCCTGGCCCAACTCCACACCGAACATTACGGTTACGCGCTTCGCAAAGCCTTGGCCGGCCAAGGCCTGGTGATCGACGAGAACACGCTGTACCCGCTCCTGCGCCGGCTGGAAAATCAAGGCCTGTTGGTCAGCCAGTGGCGGGAGGAGGAAAAACGAAACAAGCGCTTCTACCGTTTATCTCCACTCGGCGAAGAAGTGCTCCCCGACCTGCTGGGCGAGTGGCACCAGATGAACTCGGCTCTGGAACGAATTCTGGGTGACCGGGAATTCGCCGCCGCTCCGCAATCCGGCAGCCACAGCAAGGAGGAAAAATAGCCATGCCCGCAACCAAATCCGACCTTATCGATCGTTACTTACACGCCGTGAAGTTCTGGCTCCCCAAGGCGCAGCAGGAGGACATCGTCGCCGAACTGGGCGAGGATCTGCTGTCGCAGGTGGAGGAGCGGGAAGCCGCGCTCGGCCACAAATTGGACGAAGACGAGCTCGCCGCGATCCTCAAGAAACGCGGCTCGCCGATGAGAGTCTCGAGCGGCTACCTTCCGGAACAGCGCCTGATCAATCCGGCCATGCTCCCGGTTTACCGCCTGGTCCTCAAGATTGTCCTGTGTTGGGTGTTCGTGCCGTTGTTCGCGTTCGTCTTCCTGGGTCCTGTATTGACGTTCGCTCGTCCCTGGGAGATGGTGCTGCGCTGCGCGGTCGAATACTGGCGCGCCGCATTCATGACGGTGGGCATGGTCACGGTTGTTTTCGCACTCCTCGATCGCTACCAGGTCAGGTTCAAACGCGCCGACAACTGGGATCCTCGCAAGCTGCCTCGCGTACCCACCGCGCAAGATACCACGACGCGTTGGAACCACCTCGCAGGAGCGATCTTTGGCGTGGCGGCCACGGGCTTCTGGGTATACCTGATGTGGCAGCGCAGCGAGTTCTCCTTTCCCGGCGGAGCGCGACTTATACTGGGTCCGGTCTGGGGACAGATTTACTGGCCGGTTATCGGGATGACTCTGACCAGCGCGTTCTTCGACTTACTAAGCTCTCTCTACCCTCGGTGGGCGCGAGTCCGATCGCGCGTGCGCATCGGCGTCGATGTCTGCGCGTTGGCGATAGTGGCTGTCCTGCTGAAGGCCGGCAACTTCGTCGAGATCGCCGGCGGAAATTTCTCGGTTGCGGACCTGGCCAACAAAACGGCGTGGTTCAACGGCTTGATCGGCTACACGGTGATTGCGGCCGCCGTGATTGAGATCGGCGACGCGATCCACGAAGTCCGGCGGCTGCTGCGGAGCAAACACGGCAAGCCGGCGGCGATTCCGACAACGTAATGAAAGGTACATTCGGCTGACGCGGCGCCCATCCCGAGTGATATAGAATTGACTCGATCGCTTACTAGGGAGTAGGAGGAATCGCAGATGGCGGCAAAGTCGCGTATTAAGCTGCCCGGCAGCGAGCGCAGAGCAATGGCCGGCGCGAAAGCGGGTAAGATCGTGGACCCCGCCGACCAGATCGAGGTGACGGTTCGTATCCGGGGCCGCGCGCAGGCGTCTTCCGAAGATCTCATGAAGTTGGGCGCGCAGAAGCCGGCCGAGCGCCGGCCCGTGAGCCGGGAGGAATTCGCCGAACGATTCGGGGCGGACCCCGCGGATTTCGCCAAAGTAGAGGCGTTCGCGCACGACCACGGTTTGGCGGTATCGGCGGTCAACCCCGGACAGCGGACGATGCGCCTGAAAGGCTCCGCTGCCGGTTTAAGCGAAGCCTTCGGTGTGGAACTGCGCCACTACGCAACGGGCGGCGCGGCGGCATACCGCGGCCGCACGGGCTCCATATATATTCCGAAAGAGCTGAAGGATATCATCGTCGGCGTGCATGGGCTCGACAACCGGCCGGTGGCGAAGCCGCATTCCCGCTGGCGCGCCGCCGTCGCATCCGCGCCGCGAAAGGCAGGCAAAGCCAAGGCCAAGGGGAAGGCAGCGCCCGCGAAGCGCAGGCAGGCAGCGGACCCGAGTGTCACCGCACCGCAGGTGGCGGCACTCTACAACTTTCCCACGGGGCTAACCGGCCAGGGCCAGTCGATCGCGCTGATCGAACTGAATGACGTGGACAACTCCGGTAAACCGACCGGCGCTGGGTATCAGACATCCGATCTGGCGGCCTACTTCAAGGGTCTCGGCATCGCCGTGCCTACGGTGGTGGCGGTGAGCGTGGACGGCGGGGCGAACGTGCCCGGGCCGGACCCCGGCTCGGACGGCGAAGTCACGCTGGACATCGAGGTCGCCGGAGCCGTCGCACCCGGGGCAACCATAGCGGTCTACTTTGCGCCCAACACGACGGACGGCTTCATTGACGCGCTGAATCAGGCGGTCCACGACACGGTACGCAAGCCGAGCGTGATTTCGATTAGTTGGGGAGGACCGGAGGACCCGGGCGGTCAAGTGGACCAGCAGTTCACACAAGGTTTGAACCAGGCCATCCAGGACGCCGCGCAATTGGGCGTAACGGTTTGCTGCGCGGCAGGCGACGACGGCTCGCCCGATATGGCGCTGAAGGGGTGGGACGGCAAGCCGCATGCCGACTTTCCTTCCTCGAGCCCATTCGCGCTGGCCTGCGGCGGCACCAAACTGTCGCTTGCCGGCGGAGCCATCGCGAGCGAGGTGGTTTGGAACGAAGGCCAGAAGGCAGGCGCGGGCGGAGGAGGCGTGAGCGATCTGTTTGCGCTGCCTTCCTACCAGGCCGGCGCCAAAGTGCCGAAAGCGCCCAACGGCAGCGCCGGGCGCGGCTTGCCGGACCTGGCAGGCAATGCAGATCCCGAGACTGGATACCAGATTTTCCTGGCGGGATCGCAGCAGGTGATTGGAGGCACCAGCGCGGTGGCGCCGCTGATGGCCGGCCTGATCGCGCTGATTAACCAGAGTCTGGCGAAAAAGACGCCGGGCGCTACCGCCGGTTTCCTGAACCCGCTCTTGTACGGCTCCGCGGCGCCGGCGTTCCGTGACATCACCACCGGGAATAATGACGTCTACGGGAAGCTGAAAGGATTGTACACCGCCGGCCCCGGTTGGGACGCCTGCTCCGGACTGGGCGTTCCGGACGGCACGAAACTGCTGGCCAGCGTGCTGTAAATCGCCGCAGGGTCCGCAACGATCGGTCTGAGGCCTGCAGCGCTCGGCGCTGGTACGTACTATCGCAATGGCGCAGCCGCGCCGCATCGAGTATATACTGGCTCCCAGTCGCGCGTGCTGGAGGGGTTGTATGTCAACGCCAACGATACTCGTCGTCGATGACGAGCCCGCCGTCCTGGGCCTGGTCTCCAAGGCGCTCTCGGCCCGGGGCTATGAAGTCCACGCGGCATCCGGTCCCACGCAAGCTTTGGAGATGGCGCGGGCCGCCCCGTGCTTCGATTTGGTGGTGTCCGATGTCATCATGCCCGGGATGTGCGGGCCGGAGCTGATCAGAAGGATCACGCAAATGTGCCCCACCACTGCGGTTGTCATGATGTCGGCGCACATTGCCACCGAGGCGCTCCCCGAGCGCGCTGCGTTCATCGGCAAGCCGTTCCAGGTGACGGATCTGTATTCGGTGGTGGCCAATGTGCTGGCTTCCTCTCGGGATGAAAGGGAGACACGCGCATGATCTTCGGTGCCCATGTAATCGTATACAGCCAGGACGCTGCCGCCGATCGCGTCTTCTTGCGGGAGGTGCTTGGATTTTCATCCGTGGACGCCGGCCATGGATGGCTGATCTTCGCACTGCCGCCGGCGGAAGTGGCGGTTCATCCCGCCGAAGCGAATGGCCGGCACGAACTGTTTCTCATGTGTGACGATCTGAAGGCCGAAATAGCGGCTCTCGGGGACAAGGGCGTCCGGTGTTCGGAAGTGCATGAGGAACGTTGGGGGTCGATCACCAGGATCCGCCTTCCCGGCGGAGGCGAAGTAGGTCTCTACCAGCCGACCCATCCATCGGCATTGGGCGGCGCCACAGACTGAAGCAGGACAGGGCCAGAGCGTTTACAGGCGCAGCTTGAAAGACTCGCCGAGGTAGATGCGCTTCACTTCGGGGTCGCGCTCGAGGGCCTCGGGGCTGCCGCCGCGGAAAATGCGTCCCTCGTCGATGATGTAAGCGCGATCGGTCACCATCAAGGTTTCGCGCACCTGGTGATCGGTGATCAGGATGCCGATGCCGGCGCGCTTCAAATCGAAGATGATGCGCTGGAGTTCGAGCACCTGGATCGGATCGATGCCGGAGAAGGGTTCGTCGAGCAGCAGGAATTTCGGACTGATGACCAGCGACCGGGCGATTTCCACCCGCCGCCGCTCGCCGCCGGACAGCATGTAGCCGCGGCTGCGACGGACCTTTTCCAGGCCCAACTGCTCGATCAACAACTCCGTCCGCTCGCGGCGCTCGCGCGAGGAAAGCGAGAGCGTTTCGAGGATCGCCAGCAGGTTTTCCTCCACCGTGAGCTTGCGGAAAACCGAAGCCTCCTGCGGCAGATAGCTGATGCCCCGGCGCGCCCGCTGGTACATGGGCAGGCCCGTAATGTCTTCCTCGTTGAGCAGAATGCGGCCGGAATCCGGCGTGATGAGGCCGACGATCATGTAGAACGTGGTGGTCTTGCCGGCGCCGTTCTGCCCCAGCAGGCCGACCACTTCGCCCTGCTGCAGGTGCACGGTGACGTCATCCACCACACGGCGGCCCCGGTAGGTCTTGGAGATCTCCGAGGTCTCGAGTTTGCTCACACCGCCGTCATTTTCGGTGGCGGGTGATAAAGGACTGGACAGGCCGGCTGGAAGCCCCATCTACCGTCAGCCTATCATCGTTAGAGTAGTAGGTCAATTTTTCGCCCTCGGTGGAATGTCCGCCGTCGTCCACCAGGCGCGGCCTGCCGCCGGTGAGGATCACCTTCGCGTCGTCGGTGTAGTACTCGCTGTGTTCGGCGGTTGCGGTGCGAACGCCGTTTACCGTGGTGGCGACAATCTTCACGCCGCCATCGGCGAAGGCTTTCTCGAGGCGCGAATCGGCGCTCGAATCGGCCAGGAAGGCGTGCAATTCGCGGCTGGTGATGTGCATCCCGGGCCTTGACATGTCCACGCCGCCCGAGTACACGGCCAGCCGGTCGGCATCGGTGTAGACCAGGCGCGGTGCGCGCATCACGGTGAGCACCGGCACGGCGGTCTTCTTCTTCTCCTCGTCCTTGGGCTCTTCCCACAGGCTGCTGACCACGTTGCGGTCGGCGATCAGGGAGCGCTTTTCGCGGTCCACATCCACGGTCTCCGCGGTGATGCGGTTGGCGCCCTGCCACATCACCACGCCGCCTTCGTAATGGAGGTTGCGGCTTTTGTCTTTGGAAACCATGCGGCGCGCCTGGGCCTGCAGCGGTTCGTCGGTGGCCAGCATTTGCGAGTTCTTCTTGGCGTCCTGTTCCGGCATGCGGCTGGAATTGACGCTGCCTTCGGCGGTGAAGTCGCCGCTGCGCTGATCCATCCGGATGCGGTCGGCGCTGGTGGCGCCGGTCGCGTCCCACATGCGCGCGGCGCCCTCGAGCACCATTACGTTCTGATCCGAATCGAGGGTGGCCTTGGCGGCGCGCGCCTGCCGGTCGCCTTCGGTATAGACGAAGCCGCCGGATTGCTCCATCGCCGCCAGGTGGCTGGTCTTGGGATCGAAGCGGGCGTTGATTTCGCGGCTGCTGGTAACCGACTGGGCGCGTTTGCGCTTGCGTTCCTCGGCGTTGGGGTCGGTGGCGGTGTGGGCATCGGTCGCGTGGAAGGTATCGATGCGGTTGTCCTTGCCGTACCCGATCAGAAAATCGTTGCCGCGCAGAACGCGGTGGTGGTTGGCGGCCGCGTTGGGCACGAACTCCAGGCTGGATAGCCCGTGGGTGATCACGCGGTCGAGTTCCTTGCCGCCCGGCCGCATGGTCATCTCCAGCTTGTCGCTCGAAAGCACGTGGGTGTCGCCGGGATCGCTGCCGGGCGCCGGCAGCGGTTTCGAGGTCACCACGCCGTGGCCTGCGGCGGCTACGCGGAGGAGGATGCTCCGGTTGTCGCGCACCTCGAAAAACAGATCCACCCGGTCTCCGGTGACGGTGGTTTGCGAAGTGGGCGCGTTCGATACCAGGCGGGCGTCGTTCTGGGCGCCGATGTGCTCCACCTGGCCGCGATCGTTGCAGTCCATGAAAAGTTCGCTGGCCGAGTACGCGATCTGGCGGTTGTCGTTATCCTCCGTGCCGCGCGCGTGGAAGGCGTGCACGTTGTGGATCTCGTGGTTCTGCAACCGGATCAGCGGCGCATCGCCTTCCACCACCGTGCCTTCCCGCGTCAGCTTGCCCCAAGGCGGCAGCTCGATGGTCTGGTCGTTCTCGTGAAAGACCAGGCCGCCGGCTTCAATCGTCATCGGCTTGGCGTCCGGGCCTTGCGCCCGATAATGAATCTCGACGTCCTGCTTCATGCGCAATTCGTGCGCGCCGGGATCGTAGTAAGCGCCGGTGGCCTTGCCGCTGCCGTTCTGAAAAGTGAAGGTGGAGGGGCTGTCGGTTTCGGCGCGGTAGCTTTCGGTGTTGAAGGTGACGCCGGCGGAATGAACGATCACCGGGGCCCGCTGCGGCGCGCCGGTCATCGGAAGATTCAGCGTGATCTTGACTTCGCCTTCGGAAAACAGGCGATGCTCGGACTTGTAAAACTGGGCGTTGGCGCCCTCGACCAGGTCGTAGGTGTCGTTCTTCTTGCCGGGCAGGCGCAGCTTCATGCCCTTCAGATCGACGCGCGAGGAATCCTTGACCTCGCGGAAGTCCTCGGCGGTAATGTCGGCCCGGACGTGGCCTGTCTTGGCGTCGGTTTCCACCCAGTGCCACAGTTCCGCCCTGGCGTGCAGATCGTCGGGAAGTTCCTTGGGCACGGCCAGCGCGTGCGCCGCGGCCGACCTTTTCTGCGCGCGATAGGTGAAAACGATGCCGCCGATGATCGCGGCGATCGCCAGCAGCAGGAGCCAGCGTGGGCCTCGCATGGGGACACTCTTACTATAGCGTGTCCTGCCCCGTCGCCGCTCTGATGCGCGGCGGAAACAGGCAAACGGCGGGTTTGGATTCCGGGGAAATCCGCCGGTATCCGGGCGTAAAGGTACTTGACTATTTCGATAGTTCTGCTATTGTGGAAATATGAAGAGGGCCAAAGCCGGCGCGGAAGACATCGTCCGCTATGCCGACATGTTTTCGGCGATGGGCACCGAGCCGCGGCTGCGCATCATGCGGCTGCTGCTTTCGGCTCACCCGGATGGCCTGGTGGCCGGCGAGATCCAGGCCGAGTTGGGCATTCCCAATTCGACCCTTTCGCATCACCTGGAAAAGCTCAAGAGTGAGGGTCTGGTCAAGGTGCGGCGCGAGGGCACGTTTCTCTGGTACACGGCCAATACCGAAGTCTTGCGGGAGCTGCTCGGTTTTCTTTATGCGGAATGCTGCACCCGCAACCGGGCCGTCAAGCCGTACGAGGTCATACAGTTCAGCAAATAGGAGCCATCATGAGCGCATCGGATATCAAGGAAGTCGTCAAGGAGAAATACGGGCAAGCGGCTTTGCGAGCGGTCGCAGGCGGCAGTTCCTGCTGCGGGTCGGCGCCATCGGCGGAGGGCTGTTGCGATCCCATCACGTCTTCGTTGTACGACGGCACCCAAACCGGGCAGGTGCCGAAAGAGGCCGTGCTGGCTTCGCTCGGTTGCGGCAATCCAACCGCGCTGGCGCGGCTGGTTCCAGGCGAGACCGTGCTCGATCTCGGCTCGGGCGGCGGCATCGACGTGCTGCTGTCGGCCCGGCGTGTGGGCCCGTCCGGCAAGGCATACGGCCTCGACATGACCGATGAGATGCTGGCGCTGGCGCGGGAGAATCAGCGGAAAGCCGGGATTCCGAATGCCGAGTTTCTCAAGGGAGAGATCGAAAACATTCCGCTGCCGGACAATTCGGTAGATTGTGTCATCTCGAATTGCGTGGTGAACCTCTCCGCCGACAAGGACCGCGTGCTGCGCGAAAGCTTCCGCGTGCTGAAACCCGGCGGCAGGTTTGCGGTCTCCGACGTGGTGGTGGATGGCGAGGTGCCGGACGAAGTGCGCAAGAGCGTGGAGTTGTGGATCGGCTGCATCGCCGGCGCCCTGCGGACCGATGAATACGCGACCAAACTGGCGCACGCCGGGTTCGAGGACATCGCCGTGGAACCGACCCGTGTGTATGACGTGGAGGACGCGCGCCAGTTCCTGGCCGGGCAGGGGTTCGACGTGGATGCGCTGGCGCCGCAGGTGGCCGGCAAGTTCATGAGCGCCTTGATTCGCGCCCGCAAGCCGCCAGAAAAGAATTAGCCGGTGGCTCGAAATGCGGCCCGCGCTCAGCGGGCCACGGCGGCGCGGTAGAGTTCCCCCACGGCTGCCCAGTAAATGGGGCCGGCCTGCGGCTTGATCCAGATCTGGAATATCGGCGCATACTGCTGCAGGTTGGCTGCCGTCTCGGCGTGCAAACCCTTGATGACGCCTACGCCAAACACCTTTTGCAGGATCGTCTCCCGGCCCGGCTCGCGCAATACGCTCACTTCGAGGAAGAGGCTCAGCTTGTCGCCGGTCTGGGCGACGCAGGCGGATGCCGGCTGCAACTCGACGCGCAGCAGGGCGTCCGAGTCCGATGGCTGCCCCACCAGTTCCACCAGGTTGCGACCGCTCGATTGCGCATACGCGCCAAATGCGCGGAGAAACTGCTCGGCGAGTTGGAGGCCATCTACCGCGTGCGCCACTTCCTCGCGGGTGCCGAAGCAGGAACTGGCCAGCTTAACGGGCGACCACTTGACGTCGAGCGTCATCTTCGGCCGCGGCGGCGCAGGGAGCAGTTTCAAAACCGCCCCGTGATTGCCGTGGCCCGCCGGAGAGAACAGCGCCAGGACGTAGGCGGTGGCTCCATCGTGGTCGCGCGCAGCGGGATCGGCGCCGCGCCCCAGCAGCAGTTCGACGGTCGCCGGGTAGCCGTGCTGCGCCGCCAGCATGAGCGGCGTCCGGCCGTTCCGGTCCACGGATTCCAGGTTGGCGCCGTCGTCCAGGAACGCCTTGACCTGATCATTGCGCCCGCGCAGCGCGGCTTGCAGCAGATCCGCGGAAAAATCCTGCCCCTGGCCGAGCAGGGCCGACGCGCTCAACAAAACCGCCGCGAAAAATCGCATATCTCCACACTACACCGTGGCGGCCTAGCGCCAGTGTTTTTTCGGTAGCGCCGCGGTCTCTGGCCGGTGTGTTTTCTTTGTCTTGATTCCGATGTACTTGCCGCCGCCTCCCGCACTCGCGCCCGTAGTGGCCGGGCAGGCCGCCGTCAGCATGCCCCGCCGCTATGCTTCCAGCGTGGCGTTGAGCGTGATCTTGGCGTTGTAGAGCTTGGAGACCGGGCAGCCGGATTTGGCATTGGCGACGGCCTGGTCGAATGCCGCCTGGCTGGCGCCGGGCACTTTCGCCTTGAGCTCCAGGTGGCTCTCGGTGATTGCGAAGCCTTCCCCCACCTTCTCCAGGCTGATCGTGCAGGTGGTTTCCAGGCTCGCGGCGACCAGGTTCGCCTGGCCCAGTTGGGCGGAGAGCGCCATCGTAAAGCAGCCGGCGTGAGCCGCCGCCAAAAGCTCTTCGGGGTTGGTGCCTTTGCCGTTTTCAAAGCGCGCGCCGAAGGAGTATTGCGAGTTCTCCAGCACTCCGCTGGCCGTGGATACGGTACCCTTCCCGTTCTTCAAATCGCCGCGCCATTGCGCGCTCGCCGTACGTTTCACGTGATGTTCCCGCCTCCTTGATTCTGGATGGGGCAGGCGGCAAAAAGTTGCAGAAAATGTCGCCCGTCCGGCGCCTGTTTGGCGAAAAACATCACGCTGCGGTATCGATCGGCGACGGGTGCGACGATTCGTAGGCGCGGATGGCGTCCTCCCGCTTCAGGATGTAGCCCAGCTCATCGACCCCTTCGAGCAGGCAGTGCTTGGCGAAGGCGTCGATGGGGAAGTGGACTCGGCGGCCGGCTGGCGTGGTGAGCGTCTCAGCCGCAAGGTCGATTTCAACCGTGGCGTCCGGGTTGGCGGCGACCGCCCGAAACAGCTCCGCGTGCACGTCCGGTGGAACGGCGATCGGCAGCAGCGCGTTCTTCAGCGAATTCCCCGTGAAGATATCGGCGAACGAAGTGCTGATTACCGCGCGGAAGCCGAACTGGGTGAGCGCCCAGGGGGCGTGCTCGCGCGAGCTGCCGCAGCCGAAATTGTCGCCCGCCAGCAGCACTTGCGCACCCGCCGCGCGCGGCTGGTTGAGAATGAAATCCGGGCGGGCGTTGCCCAGCGCATCGTAGCGCCAGTCCTGGAACAACTGCCGGTCGAGGCCCTCCTTGGAAGTGGTCTTCAGGAAACGCGCCGGAATGATCTGGTCGGTATCGATGTTGTTGATGGCGAGCGGAACCAGGCGGCTGCGGAAATTGCTGAATGGCTTCATGAGCGTGTCCTCCCGACCTCTGGCGACGCGTGTGGGACCGCCAGTTCGTCGCCGTAGAGCAATGTCCTCACGTCGGTGACCACGCCAGTGATGGCGCTGGCCGCGGCCGTTAGAGGGCTGGCCAGAAATGTGCGGCCGCCCTTACCTTGCCGGCCTTCGAAATTGCGATTGCTGGTCGAGACGCTGTACTCGCCCGGCGCCAACTGGTCGCCGTTCATGGCGATACACATTGAGCAGCCCGGCTCGCGCCACTCGCAACCGGCGGCGCGGAAAACTTCGGGCAACCCTTCGGCGATGGCTTGGCGCTTCACATCCTGTGAGCCGGGCACCACCAGCACCCGCAGCTTGGGATTCACTTTGCGGCCCTTCAACACGGCGGCGGCGGCGCGCAGATCCGAGATGCGGGAATTGGTGCAGCTTCCGATGAAGACCACGTCGATGGCGTGGCCGGCCAGCGGCTTGCCGCCTTCGAGGCCCATGTAGGCCAGTGCCTTCGCGATGGAGTCGCGCGCCATCGGATCGGCCACGTCCGCGGGCTCGGGCAGCGGCGCGTTGATCGGCACGCCCATCCCGGGATTGGTGCCGTAGGTGATCATCGGCTCCAGCGCATCGGCATCGATGGTGACTTGCCGGTCGTAGGCCGCCCCGGGATCGGTCGGCAGTTGCTTCCACCGCTCGAGCGCCGCGTCCCACGCCGCGCCCTGCGGCGCGTGGGGCCGCCCACAAAGGTATTCGAAGGTGGTCGAATCCGGCGCGATCAGGCCGGCGCGCGCGCCGCCTTCGATCGACATGTTGCAGACCGTCATCCGTTCGTCCATGCCCAGCGCGCGAATGGCGCTGCCGGTGTATTCGAACACGCACCCCGTGCCGCCGCCCACGCCGATCTTCGCGATCAGCGCCAGGATGATGTCCTTGGCAGTGACGCCGCGGCCGAGCGTTCCCTCCACCTTTACTTCGAAGGTCTTCGACTTGCGCTGCAGCAAACATTGCGAGGCCAGCACGTTCTCGACTTCGCTGGTGCCGATGCCGAAGGCCAGCGCTCCGAAGGCGCCGTGCGTGGCCGTGTGGCTGTCGCCGCAGACCACCGTCATGCCCGGTTGGGTGAGGCCCAGCTCGGGCCCGATCACGTGGACGATGCCCTGCCGGTCGCTGTGCACACCCAGGCAGCGGATGCCGAATTCGGCGCAGTTGATTTCGAGTTGTGCCAGTTGCTTGGCGGCGATCCGATCCACGATCGGCAGCGACCGGTCGGTGGTAGGAATGCTGTGATCGGCGGTGGCGATGGTCAAATCGGGACGCCGCACTTTTAGCCCGCGCTCGCGCAGGCCTTGAAACGCTTGCGGCGAGGTGACTTCGTGCACCAGGTGCAGGTCGATGAATAACAGCGCCGGCGCGCCGGGCTGCTCCTCGACCAGGTGCGAATTCCAGAGTTTCTCGATGATGGTATGAGGCATATATGAATTGGGGGCCCGGAAGCCGTGGTCACCCGGGAACGGTCCCGGCGTTCGACTCCGGATCTTCTTCTCCTATTATGGCTGAGCCGGGGTTGAATTTGGCTGAGGCGGGGCTGGTAAGCCCCGCGCTCAGCCGATCGCGGCGCACACCGCTTGCCCCACCTGTTCGGTGGTGGCGGGCGCGCCGGAAGGTCGCAAATCCGCGGTAACTTTGCCGCTCGCGAGGACGGCTTCAATGGCCGCTTCCACCGCGCCGGCTTCTTCCTTCAATCCGAAACTGTACTCCAGCAAGGCCGCCACCGAGCCGATTGCCCCCAGCGGGTTGGCCTTGTTCTGGCCGGCGATATCGGGGGCCGAACCGTGCACCGGCTCGTACAATCCCACCCACGCGCCGGATGGTTTCCTCCCGCCGATGGAGGCCGATGGCAGCATCCCGATGGATCCGGCCAGCACCGCGCCTTCATCGCTCAGTATGTCGCCGAACATGTTCTCGGTGAGCACGATGTCGAAGCGCCGCGGATTCAAAATCAGTTGCATGGCGCAGTTGTCCACCAGCAGGTGATCGAGCGCCACATCGGGATACTCTTTCGCCACCTCCACCACCACCCGCCGCCAGAGCTGCGAGTTTTCGAGCACGTTCGACTTATCGACCGAAGTCACTTTCTTGCGCCGCCCGCGCGCCAGGTGGAAGGCCATCCGGGAAACCCGTTCGATTTCCGTGCGCGTGTAGGTCATGGTATTGACCGCTCGCGTTTCCCCGCCGTTCTCGGTGATCCCGCGCGGGGTTCCGTAGTAGATCCCGCCCGTCAGTTCGCGGACGATGATCATGTCGGTGCCTTCCACCAGGTGATTCTTCAAGGGCGAAGAATCCAGTTGCGACCGATACGCGCGCACCGGGCGCAGATTGGCGTACACGCCCAGAGCCTGGCGAATTGCCAGCAATCCTTTCTCCGGCCGTTTCTCGGGCGGAGCGTTATCGAATTCGGGCAGCCCAACCGCGCCCATCAAGGTGGCATCGGCATCCGCCGCGAGGCGCGCCGTCTCAGCCGGGAACGGCGTGCCGGTGCGATGAATCGCCACCCCGCCGAGCAACCCTTCCGTCAACCGGAGGTCGTGATGCCATTTCCCAGCCACGTGGCCAAGAACCCGGACCGCTTCGCGCGTGACTTCCGCGCCGATGCCGTCGCCGGGCAAAACCAGAATATGCAGATCCATCGCTTAGACCGCCGCCGCCGATTTGGCAAGCTGGCAGTCCCGAATCAACGCTTCGATTTCCTTATCCATGAGGCCTTTCTTTCGCTGGTCCGCCACGGCGGTGAAGCGATGGTATAGCGCATCCAGCTGCTCGCGGTCCAGCTCGTAGCCCAGGTTGCGGGCTCGCTGGTGGAGCGCGTGGCGCCCGCTGTGCTTGCCTAACACCAGCTTGCCTTCCGGGATGCCCACCGTGCGCGGGTCGATAATCTCGTAGGTGGTTTTTTCTTTCAGGTAGCCGTCCTGGTGAATGCCGGCTTCGTGCGCGAAGGCGTTCGCCCCTACGATGGCCTTGTTCGGCTGGGGGCCGAACGTGATGATCGAGCTCAACAGCTCGCTGGCCGCGTACAGGTGCTCGGTGTGGATGCCGGTGTAATAGGGATAGCTGTCGGCGCGGGTCTGCAAGATCATCACCACTTCTTCGAGCGAACAATTGCCGGCGCGTTCGCCGATGCCGTTGATGGTGCATTCCACCTGGCGCGCGCCGGCCTCGATGGCGGTGAGCGAATTGGCCACCGCCAGACCCAGGTCGTCATGGCAATGCACGCTGACGATGGCGCTGGAGCCGAGCGCGCGGGCCACCTTGCCGATCAACTCGCCGTATTCCTTCGGCGTCGAATAGCCCACCGTGTCGGGGATGTTGACGGTGCCCGCACCGGCGGCCACTACCGCTCGCGAAATCTCAATCAGGAATTCGACGTCGGTGCGGGCGCCGTCTTCGGCCGAGAATTCGACGTCGTCCACGTGACGCCGCGCCAACTCCACCGCCGCCACGGCCTCTTCCAGCACCTGCTGCCGCGTCTTGCGCAATTTGTATTTCAGGTGGATATCGCTGGTGGCGATGAAGGTGTGCAAGCGGGGCTGGCGCGCGCGATCGAGCGCCGCGACGGCGCGTTCCACGTCCAGCGCGCAGCAGCGCGCCAGGCCCGCCACGCGCGCTTCGGGGAATTCGCGGCACACCGCCTGGACCGCCTCAAAATCTCCCTCCGAGGCGATCGGGAAGCCGGCCTCCAGAATGTCCGCGCCCAGCTCCACCAGTTTGCGCGCCATGCGCACTTTCTCGGGTACCGTCATGCTGCAGCCCGGAGACTGTTCGCCGTCGCGCAGCGTTGTGTCGAAAATGATTACGCGCTCGCTCATGCTTTGTACCGATACTCTGCATTATGCCCGTCCGAACCCGATTTGGCAAATTTATAATCTTACGGGTATCTATTAGCCGATGTTATAATCGAATGCCATGGAACTGAATCCGCTCCAGGTTTTTCTGATGGTGGCGAACGAAGGGAGCTTCTCGCGCGCGGCCGAGAAGCTGCTGCGCACGCAGCCGGCCGTGTCGTTGGCGCTGCAAAGGCTCGAGCAGGAGCTGGGCGAAAAGCTGATCGACCGCTCGGGCAAAGAGCTGCTGTTGACCGACGCGGGCCGCAGTGCGCTCGAATTCGCCCGCCGTTTCGAGAGCCTGCAGCGGGAGCTCGAGAACTCGCTGGCCGAGTTGCGCGACAATTCCGCCGGAAGGCTGACGGTCGGCGCTAACGAATCCACCACCTTGTATCTGCTGCGCCATATCGAGCACTACCGCGCGCTGCATCCCAGGATCAAAGTGACGGTGCGGCGCAGCATGGGGAGCAAAATCCCCAACGAGCTGCTCGACGGCAACCTGGAACTGGGCGTGATCAGCTACGATCCCGGCGACGACCGGCTACGCTCGAAGGTGATTTACACCGATGCGATCGCCCTGGTGGTTTCGCCGCGCCACCGGCTGGCCCGGCGCTCGAGCGTCTCCATCGCCGACCTGGCGGAGGAGAATTTCATCGCCCACAACGTGATGTCGCCATACCGCGAGGTGGTGATTCGCGAGTTTCAGGCGCGCAAGGTGCCGCTCCGCATGGATGTCGACATGCCGACGATAGAGAGCATTCGCAAAATGGTGCAGGACAACCAGGGCGTGGCGTTTCTGCCCCGCATGTGCGTCGAGCAGGAGATCGAGCAGAAGCTGCTGCGCGAAGTGCGTGTCAAGGAAATGACCATCGAGCGGAAGATCCGCCTGGTCTATCCCACCCGCCGCGCCCTGAGCCACGCCGCCCGCGCGTTTCTCGAGATCGTGGGCTGAGGGCGCGTGGCCTGCGCGAACTACACGCTCGGGCTCGCGACCTCGGTCGCCACCGCGCGGTGGTATGCTGATTCCGTCATGCGCATTCCATTTTCGCTCGCAGCCGTTTCCCTGCTCGTGCTGGTCACGGCGTTTCCAGCCCAGACCGGCAATCCCGCGCTGGGCATTTTCGAGTCCCAACAGGACGTGGGCGTTAACCCGATGGCCGGCTCTGCGGTGTACGATGCCGCGACCGACGCGTACCGCGTCACTGGCGGCGGCGCTAATATCTGGGCTGCCACCGATGCCTTCCACTTCGTCTGGATGCGCGTCACCGGCGATTTCAGCTTCGCCGCCGACGTGCAGTTCGTTGGCGCCGGAGCCGTGGCGCACCGCAAAGCCGTGCTGATGGTGCGTCAGAATCTCACGCCTGATTCCGCCTACGCCGATGTTGCGCTGCACGGCGACGGCCTCACTTCACTGCAATTCCGTCCGACGGCCGGCGCCGAGACGCAGGAAATCCGGTCCACGGTGAACGCTCCCACCCGCATCCGTATTGTGCGCCACGGTAACTCCTTCACGGCTTTTGCCGGAAAACCCGGCGAGGAGCTGACGGCCACCGCTGCGCAAGAGGTGAACCTGCCCGAGAGCGTCTACATCGGACTCGGCGTATGTTCGCACGATGCCGGCGTCCTCGAGACCGCCGTCTTCACACACGTAGGTTTCGTGCACGGAGGAATAATGATCACGGCACACGGCGCCCCACAACCACCCCACCCGCCCGCACCGCACTATCGCAGCAAGATCACCATCTACGATCTCGCCACGCATTCCACCCGCGTGGTCTACCAGGCCGACCAGGTGATCGAAGCGCCCAACTGGTCGCGCGACGGCAAGTTTCTGTTGATCAATACCGAGGGCCACCTGTACCGGCTGCCATTACAGAGCGCCGGCGAGCCCAAGCCCGAGCAGATCGATCTCGGTCCGGGCGGCTACATGTGCAACAACGATCATGACTTGTCGCGCGACGGAAACTGGCTGGCCTTTTCCGCCTCCAGCCCCACGTCGCACCAGTCGCAGGTTTACCTGTCCAAAGCCGATGGCTCGGGCGTGCGACTGATGACGCCGGACGCGCCCAGTTACTTCCACGGTTGGAGCCCCGATGGCAAGTGGCTGGCTTTCGTGGGCCAGCGCGGTGGCGCGTTCCATCTCTATCGCGTCTCCACGGCCGGCGGCGCCGAGCGGCAGCTCACCTCCCAGGGCACTTACGACGACGGCACCGAGTACACCCCCGACGGCAAGTGGATCTACTTCAACTCCAACCGCTCCGGCAGTTGGCGCGTCTGGCGCATGCCCGCCGAAGGCGCAGGCCCCGGCGACGCCAAGGCGGAGCAAATCACCAGCGACGATTGGGAAGATTGGTTTCCGCACTTTTCGCCGGACGGAAAACACATGCTGGTGTTTTCGTTTCCCAAAGGCACCACCACTCATAACGACCGCATGGATGGCGTGGTCCTCCGCCTGATGCCGGCGCCGGGCGACAAACTCGCGTCCGCGAAGCTCGAAATCCTGCTCCGTTTCTTCGGCGGGCAAGGCACCATCAACGTCAATTCCTGGTCGCCGGATTCGCGCCAGTTCGCCTTTGTCGTGTATGAGCCGCTCCCCGCGCCGGGGGCAGCCGCCAAGCCGTAATCCGCACGCCGGTTGTGCGCCATTTGTGCCATCTCGCTGGCGCCAATGGTGCCTTCCTTGTAGGGGCCGGGCATGCCCGGCCCGCTCGCTCAGGAGTAATTCGTGGTGCAGTCCCGTTGTGCCGATTTCCGGGCCGCCGTCGAAGCTCCGGCCGCGGGGCCCGACTACCCGCGGTGACCGGAGCTTTTCGACGAGGAGAAGGAATAGCTTCTGAGCCCGTCATTAACGTAAGACGCAGCCGGAGGGAATCCGGTTATAACCAATACTGCCACTGGCCGGCGGCAACTACGTAAATCCCCAAAGCCAGGTTGGTCACGGCGTGCGCCAGTACGCAATCGCCGAGCGACTTGGTACGTACCAGCCATCCGTTATAGATCACGCCCGCCACCAGGCCCACCTCCCAATACGGGCCATGCTCGGAAGCGAACATCAGCGCCACCAGCCAGAATGAGCCGGCCCGGTAGGCTCCCAGCGGTACTTTCTGCCAGTCGCGTTCCATCAGCCAGCGCATCAGCCAGCCGCGCCAGAACAACTCCTCGACCACCGGAACCACCAGCGCCGAGCCGGCGATCCGCACCGCCAGAAACCCGAAGCCGCGCCCCAGTCCGTCCGGTAGCGCACCTGCCGAAACATGCGTGAGTGAGTTTTCAAAAAGCCAGTGATGCCGGTAGTGGAACAGGATATCCGGCGCCACCCAGACCGCGAACACCAGCACCCCGACGCCGATGCTGGCCGCCGGCAGCGCGAAATGGAACCTGAGCAACGGGCGCGAAAACGCGGCGAGGGTCGCCAAAACCGCCGTCAAGCGGAGCGGGTAGGCCCATAAAGGGTTGAGACCCAAGGCCCGCTCCAGCGCCAATAAGGCCACGAAAACCAGGAAGGGCGCGGTGTAGGCCGCCGTGGCGCGGCTCCGGGTTTCGGGCTCGGGCTGCATCGCAAAGGACTTATCCATTCTAACCGGCTTGTCTGCACGGGAAAACTCCAGGGACGCCCGAGACAATCACAGACGGCACTGAAAGTACTTTCGATTTGGGCTGGCTGCCCCGATAGACGACCGTACGATTGTCTGGTGGCAAAGGCGGCAACGAGCCGGCCGCAAAACACCGGCGGCAAAGACCGCCTACGCTACGCCTGCGTTTCTTCGTAGCGCCGGTGGTCTTTGCCGCCGGTGTTTATTGAGTGATCGCCTGCGCTGCGGATAACCCGGTCTGGGTGGGGCATGCTTCAGCTTGCCAACTCCGCCAGCGGGCGCATGTTTCACCACTTACTACGCAGCGGTCGCTCAAGTTTACCGGCGGCGTGACGCCGGTGCGGACGGGCGGGCATTGACCACCGGAACCAGCGTATTGCGCTCTTCGGACTCGGGCGAGTGCACCGTGCGCGCCACCAGCTCGCGGTTCAACGTGGCGACGAATTCCTGGATTTGTGCGTGCATTTGCCCCATCTTTTCCCGCATGTTGAGAATGATGTCGACGCCCGCCAGGTTGACGCCCAGGTCACGGGTCAGGTGAAGGATCACTTCCAGTCGCTCCAGGTCCTCGCCCGTATACAGTCGTGTGTTGCCTTCGCTCCGCGACGGCTTGAGCAGGCCTTCGCGCTCATACAGCCGCAGCGTCTGCGGATGGATGGCGTATTGCTCCGCCACCGCCGAGATCATGTAAGCCGCTTTGGATTTCTTGGCCATGCGCTAGACCTTGCTCCACAGCCCGGCGCGCGGATCCTCGCCGTGGTGCAGATCCCGCAACTGGCCCAGCAACTCGCGGGTCCGCTCGTCGCGCGGGTCGGGCGCTTCCACGGCCACTTCCACAATCTGGTCGCCGCGCTCGCCCGAGCGCGAACCCTGCACCCCTTTTTCGCGCAGGCGGAAACGCTGTCCGTTCCTGGTGCCGTGCGGAATCTTCAGCAAGGTGCGGCCATCGATCGTGGGCACTTCGATTTTGGCGCCCAGCGCAGCCTCCCACACGGCCACCGGCACCTTGATTTCGATGTTGTCGCCGTCGCGGTGGAAGAACGGGTGCTCGGCCACCTTGGTGGTGATGTAAAGATCGCCTGGAGCCGCGCCCCTGGTCCCGGCGTTGCCCTTGCCCGGCACGCGCAGGCGGGAGCCATTGCGCGCGCCCGGCGGAATGCGGACCTCCACTAATTCCGTGCGCGTCACCCGGCCATCCCCGCCGCAGGTGGGGCATGAGTTGTGCAGGCGCCCGCTCCCGTTGCAGCGCGGGCAGGTCAAATTGAACCGCATCGCGCCCGCCATCTGGCTGACGTTGCCGGTTCCCTTGCATTGCGGGCAGTTCACCTCGCCCGTGCCGGTCGCACCGGACCCGTGGCAGGTGTCGCAGATGTCATAACGCGTGATGCTGAGCCGCGTCTGCGTCCCCTTGATGGCCTGCCAGAAATCGATGTCCATCACGTATTCGAGGTCGCCGCCCTTTTCCACCTCCGGCTCGTGTGGCTGGCCGTGGCCGGAGAAGAACTGGGAGAAGATGTCGCGAAAGCCGCCGCCCCCTTCGCCACCGTGCCGCCCGCCCGCGCCGGCGCCCGTGCCCGCGCCGCCGGCGAAATCGGAAAAATCGAAGCCCGAGAAATCCATGTTGGGAGTCGGCCCCGCTCCCGCCGCACCCTCCGGCCCACCGCCCGCGAATCCGCTCTCCGAGTAGAAGCCGTACTGGTCGTACATCTTGCGCTTCTTGGGGTCGCCCAGCACGTCGTAGGCTTCCTGAACGTTCTTGAAACGATCCTCGGCCGTTTTGTCTCCGGGGTTCAAATCCGGATGATGCTTGCGCGCCAGCTTGCGGTAGGCCTTGCGCAGCTCCTCTACGGTGGCCGTCCGCGGTACGCCCAGCATTTCGTAATATTCGTGCTTGGGAGGAGACATAAACAAAATGTTGGAGCCGGGAACGCCCGGCCCGATTCACGTGCGGGCCGGACGTGCCTGCTCCAATCGAGGACCGTCCGGCCCACAGACCGCTTACTTCTTTTTATCGTCGACGTCGACGAACTCGGCGTCCACGACGTTGTCTTTGCCTTTGCCGCCGTCTTTACCGCTCGGGTCGCCGCCGGGCGCCGCGCCCGCGCCATCGCCGCCCGGAGCCGCCCCGCCGCCTGGCTGCGACGACGCCTTATACATGGCCTCGGCCAATTTGTGACTGGCCGTGGTCAGCCGGTCGACCGCCGAGTTGATGCGATCCGGGTCGTTATCCGCCATCGCCTTCTTGGTCTCTTCGACCGCCGACTCGATCTCCTTGGCTTCCGCCTCGCCGATCTTCGAGCGGTGATCCTTTAGCGTTTTTTCGACGTTGTAAACCATCGCATCGGCGCGATTGCGCGCCTCGATCGTGTCGCGCTGCTTGCGATCCTCGGCTGCATGCGATTCGGCGTCCCGCGCCATCTTGTCCACTTCGTCCTTGGCCAGGCCGGAAGAAGAGGTGATGGTGATCTTCTGCTCGTTGTTGGTGGCCCGGTCCTTGGCGGTGACGTTGAGGATGCCGTTGGCGTCGATGTCGAATGTCACTTCAATCTGCGGCACGCCGCGCGGCGCCGGCGGCAGGTTGCCCAACTGGAACACGCCCAGCAGCCGGTTGTCGTGCGCCATCGCGCGCTCGCCCTGGTACACCTTGATCTCCACCGAAGACTGGTTGTCGCTGGCCGTCGAAAACACATCGGTCTTGCGCGTCGGGATGGTGGTGTTGCGCTCGATCAGCTTGGTGAACACGCCACCCATGGTCTCGATGCCGAGCGAAAGCGGCGTTACGTCCAGCAGCAGCACGTCCTTCACTTCGCCCGCCAGCACGCCGCCCTGCACCGCGGCCCCTACCGCAACCACTTCATCCGGGTTGACCCCCTTGTGAGGTTCCCTGCCGAACAGGTCGCGCACCAGTTGCTGGATGCGCGGCATGCGCGTCTGGCCGCCCACCATTACCACTTCATTGATCTGCGACGGGGTGACGCCGGCATCGGCCAGCGCCTGTTTGCATGGCCCCGCCGAGCGCTGCACAATGTCTTCCACCATCTGCTCGAAACGCGCCCGCGTCAGTTTCATTTGCAGGTGCTTCGGGCCGGAGGCGTCGGCCGTGATGAAGGGCAGGTTGATGTCGCTCTCGAGCAGCGTCGACAGCTCCATCTTGGCCTTTTCCGAGGCTTCCTTGAGGCGCTGCAGAGCCATCTGGTCGCGCGAAAGATCGATCCCGCTTTCCTTCTTGAACTCGCTCACGATCCAGTCGATCACCCGCTGGTCGATATTGTCGCCGCCCAGGTGCGTGTCGCCGTTGGTCGATTTCACTTCCACCACGCCCTCGCCCACCTCCAGAATCGAGATGTCGAACGTGCCGCCGCCGAAATCGTAAACCGCGATCGTTTCGTTCTTCTTCTTGTCCAGCCCGTATGCCAGCGCCGCCGCCGTCGGCTCGTTGATGATGCGCATCACCTCGAGACCGGCAATCTTGCCGGCGTCCTTGGTGGCTTGCCGCTGCGCGTCGTTGAAGTACGCCGGCACCGTGATTACCGCCTGCGTGATCTTCTCGCCCAGGTACGATTCGGCCGCTTCCTTCAGCTTGGTCAGAATCATCGCCGAGATTTCCGGCGGCGAGTATTTCTTGCCGCTGATGTCCACCCGCGCGTCCCCGTTGTCGCCGCGCACCACTTTGTAGGGGACCATCTTCATTTCTTCGCTTACCTCGTCCGAGCGGCGCCCCATGAACCGCTTGATCGAAAAAACCGTGTTCTCCGGATTGGTGATCGCCTGGCGCTTCGCCACCTGGCCCACCAACCGCTCCCCGCTTTTGGTGAATGCAACTACCGAGGGCGTCGTCCGCTGACCCTCCTGGTTCGCGATCACCGTCGGCTGGCCGGCCTCGATCACCGCCACCACCGAGTTGGTCGTGCCCAGATCAATACCAATGATTTTGCCCATACCTCTGCTAAACCTCCCTCACTCTAATTCGATCTTTTGTCTTGAACAATCTTGAACAATGGCGTTCCGCCGCCGAAAGGGCGCGGCGTCTTAGTCCACACCTATTATCAAACCTTAGCGTGATATTGTCAAGTTTTTCTTGAGTGCGTACCGCTCAACTCGCCATCCCGGCCTGGATCCGATCCAGCAGCGCTTCCACCAATGCCGGATGCCCATCCAGCGGTGCCGCCGCTCGAATCTTCACATTCCCGATCCGCCCCTCTATCTGATTGATAATACGAGGCAAATCTCGCTCCAGATGGATGCCAAGAGTAAGGAAATAGGGAACCACCAGAATGTCATGAACACCCCGTGCCGCCAGCGCTTCCACGGCGCCTTCCAGGCTGGGTTCACCCAGTTCCAGAAATGCCGCTTCTACGACTTCGAACCGCCCGGCGCGGACGAGCTGTCGAGCGACGGCGCGCACCGCTTCATTAGCCGGTTCCAGGCGGGAGCCGTGGGCGAAAACGATGATTCCGGTGGTCAAGTTCCGTGGATGTACGCTTGCATATGATGCAGCTCGTCGGTCTTTTGCATCAGCTCGTGGTGCATCACGTCGCGCATGGATAGAAACCCGGCCACCGCCCCGCCGCGCATCACCGGCAGGTGACGGCAGCCGTGCGTCTGCATGGCCTCCATGGCCTGCTCCATGGTCGCCGAATCCTCGATGGTCGCCAGGCTGGTGGTCATCACCTCGTGTACGGCGGTTCGCTCCGGATCGCGGCCTTCGAGCACCACCCGCCGCATCAGGTCGCGCTCGCTGAAGACGCCGCGCAGCTCGCCGCCGCCCATCACCATAATGGCGCCAACGCTCAGCTCGGCCATGCGCCGCACCACCGCCGCTACGGAGTCACCCTCTTCGACGTGGAAAAGTTCGCGATGCTGCAGAATGTCGCGCACAAGGGACATGCCACACCCCTCCCCGGAGTGGGTTGAGCATATCACACTCCGCGGCGGATTCAAATCGAAAAATCTACCAGGGTAACCCTGGTGGGGCATGCTTTTAGCTTGCCCGTCCGAGCCCTCGCTACTTCTTCCGGCTCGCGCTCTTAGCTTTCGTCTTCAACACAATCGGCGTGCCGCGAAAGCCGAAGCTGCGGCGCAGTTGGTTCACCAGGTACCGCTCATGAGAAAAATGCAGTGCACCGCCTTTTCCTCCGGTGAAAATGACGAACGATGGCGGGCGGATGGACGCCTGCGTGGCGTACATAATCTTGCGCTCCTCGAATTGCAGTTGTTCCACCCAGCGGTTCAATTCGCCGGTAGGGATGCGCTTCGAAGCCGCCTCATACACCTCGTGGATCAGCGGGAACAGCGCTGCCACGCCGGCGCCTGTCTTGGCCGAAATGAACTTGACCGGCGCGTATTCGAGGAACTTGAACATGTCGCGGATTTCGAGCTCGAACTCGTTCTTCGAGCTGTTCTTCAGCTCGTCCCACTTGTTCACGCAAACGATCAGCGCGCGTCCGCCTTCGTGGGCGTAGCCGGCGATGGTGGCATCGTTGGTGGACACGCCTTCCACCGCGTCCAGCACCAGCAGCACCACGTGCGCCATGCGGATGTTACGCCGCGCCATCACGACGCTCAGCTTTTCCGCCATCAGCTTGGTCTTGCCCTTGCGCCGGATGCCGGCGGTGTCGACGAAAACGTACTCCACGCCGTCGCGCACCACGGTTTCGTTCACCGAATCTCGCGTGGTGCCGGCCACCGGGGAAACGATGGCGCGCTCCTGCCCGGTGAGCGTGTTCAGCAGCGTCGACTTGCCCACGTTCGGCCGGCCGATGATGGCCACTTTGATAGATTCGGTCTCCGCCGCCGGGGCCGCTTCGCCTTCCGCGAACCCCGCCGTCACATGATCGAGCAGCGCGTCCACGCCGGTGGCGTGCTCCGCGGAAACCGGGTAGACGTCGGCGATGCCGAGCTCGTAAAACTCGTTCGCCAGGTCCTCATGCGAGGCGGTGTCGGCTTTGTTCACCGCCAGCGTCAGCGGCCTTCCCAGGCGCTGCAGCATGCGCGCCAGGTCGCGATCGGCGCCGGTGATTTCCGCCCGTCCGTCCACCAGCAGAATAATGTGTGCCGCGCTCTCCAGCACAAATTGCGCCTGGCGCAGGATCTGGCTCGGGATGTACTCCTGGTCTTCCACCACGATGCCGCCCGTATCGATCACCTCGAACCGGCGGCCGCGGTGCTCGGCCTGCCCGTGCATGCGGTCGCGCGTAATTCCAGATTCGTCGCCCACGATGGCGCGGCGCTGGCCGGTTATACGATTGAAAAGGGTCGATTTACCTACGTTCGGACGGCCCACAATGACCACTGTGGGTATGGCGTTCAGCATGGCACATCAATCATAGCAGGCCAGGCCGAACGGCCACGAATCTGGGCACGATTCCGCCGCCCGCCGTGTTACAGTTTGGAGTTGAAACACTATCCGATCTTCCTTTCGCTGCAGGGCCGCCCCGTGCTGGTGGTGGGCGCGGGCAAAGTGGCACTGCGCAAAACCAAGGGTCTGCTCGAGGCGGGCGCCCGCGTAACAGTGGTCGCGCCCGAATGGGAAAGCGAATTCGAATCGCTCCCGGTGCGGCTGATGCGCCGTCCTTTCTGCGCGGCCGACCTGACCGGTTGCGTGCTCGTCTTTGCCGCCACCAACGACCGGCTCACCAACCATCGTATCGGGGTAGCCGCCAAGGGCCGCGGCATTTTCGCCAACATCGCCGATTCCGCCCGCGAGTGCGATTTCATCCTCCCCGCCCGCGTGTCGCGCCACGGTTTCCACCTCGCCATTTCGACCGGCGGCGAAAACCCGCGCCTGGCCGCCGATTTACGAAAAAAGCTGGAAGACCTGCTCTGAGTGTGGGTCTGGAAATAACCTTGCCAGTATGACGTGGCGCACGCATGCGTGCCGAGTCGGGGGACTCTTCTCGACACCTGCCCGCGCATAGGAAACGGGGCGTCGGCACGAGTGCCGACGCGGCACGCACGAGTGCGTGCGCCACGATGCGGCCACTGTGCTAACTTGATCGTTGCCTCACTTATGATTGCTCTGCTGCGCGGCATTCTGATCGAGAAGCATCCCAACCAGGCCATCGTCGAGGCCGGCGGCGTCGGTTACGACGTGACCATTCCGGTCTCCACCTTCACCCACCTGCCCAGCCCCGGCGCCGAGGTCCGCCTGCGCATCCACACCCACGTTCGCGAAGACGCGCTTTCGCTTTATGGCTTTCTCACCGGGGAGGAAAAGGCGCTGTTCGAAAAGCTGATCTCGGTCAGCGGCATCGGCCCCACCTTAGCCGTGAAGGTGCTTTCCGGCATGGCTGCGCCCGACCTGATTGGCGCCATTATCCGCGGCGAAGTGGACCGCCTGGTTCGCATCCCCGGCGTCGGCAAGAAGACGGCCGAACGCATGGTGCTCGAACTGCGCGACAAAATGCCCGCCGTGAGCGGAGAGTTGCCGTCAGCGCCCACGCCCGCCCTCAGCGCGGTGGATCAGGACGTGCTTTCCGCCCTCCTCAACCTGGGCTGCGCCCGCCCGCAGGCCGAAGCGGCGGTCCGCAAGGCCAAGTCCAGCGGCGTGCCGGCCGACTTCGAGCCGCTTTTCCGGCGCGCCCTGGAACTGGTACGGTAAGCTGGTAACAGTGCCCGACCGGAAACTGGTTTCCGGCGATCGCCAGGCCGAGGATTTGCAGTTTGAAGCGGGGCTCCGCCCGCGGCGGCTGGCCGAATTCACCGGACAGAGCAAGCTCAAGGAGAACCTGGATATCGCCATCCAGGCCGCCCGCCAACGCGGCGAAGCGATGGACCACGTGCTGCTCTATGGCCCGCCCGGGCTGGGCAAGACCACCCTCGCCGCCATCATCGCCGAAGAGCTCGAGGCCGAGTTCACCACCACCTCCGGGCCGGTGCTGCAAAGAAAACTCGACCTCACCGGTATCCTCAGCAACATCCGCGCCCACCAGGTCTTCTTCATCGACGAGATTCACCGCCTGCTGCCCGACGTCGAAGAGATGCTCTATTCGGCGCTGGAGGATTTTCGCGTCGATATCCTGGTCGGGGTCGGGCCGGGCGCGCGCACCCACTCGCTGCCCATGCCGAAGTTCACCGCCATTGGCGCCACCACCCGCCAGGGCTTGGTCAGCGCGCCGCTGCGCGGCCGTTTCGGGCTGGTGCTGCGCCTGGATCCTTACACCGTCGAAGAGCTCCAGACCATCGTTAACCGGTCGGCGCGTCTGCTCAGCGTGAAAATCGAGGACGGCGCCGCCGAGGAGTTGGCCCGCCGCTGCCGCGGCACGCCGCGTATCGCCAACCGCCTGCTCCGCCGCGTCCGCGACTACGCCCAAGTGCGCGCCGACGGCCGCATCACGCTGCCGGTGGCGCAGACCGCCCTCAACCTGCTCGACGTCGACCGCTTCGGCCTGGATGAAATCGACCAGAAGATCATGTTGACGATTCTCGAGAAATACCGCGGCGGTCCGGTTGGCGTCGGCACCATCGCCGCCTCCATTTCCGAGGAGGCCGACACCATCGAGGAAGTCTACGAGCCCTACCTCATCCAACTCGGCTTCCTCAACCGCACCCCGCGCGGCCGCGTCGGCACCGAGCTGGCGTTCGACTATTTCAACGTCAAACGCAAGCATCCGCACGACGCCCAACCAGGGCTGTTCTGAGCCGCTGCCGGCGGGACATCTTGGTAGGACAGGCGATCGGTTTCTGTCGCCTGTCTACGCTTGCCCAGGCGCTGGTTCCACTCACCAGCCCATCAGCTTCATCCGTTCGAGGATGATTGCGGAGTACTCGTTCATGCGCTCCGGCCGGCGCCTCAGCGGGGCCGGGAGAATGGCCGCGAGCCGTGCCGCCTGCTCCCGGCCGACGCTCCGTGCCGCGGTCGCGTAATGGTAGCGCGAGGCCGCTTCAGCTCCGTAAATGCCCGGTCCCCACTCGACCACATTCAAATACAGTTCCAGGATGCGCCGCTTGCCCAGAACTATCTCGGCCACCGGAACCAGCGTGAACTCCACGCCTTTGCGCAGGAAGGAGCGGCCGGTTCCGAAGAACAGGTTCTTCACGAGTTGCTGCGTGATGGTGGAAGCGCCGCGGCCGCGCCCTTTCTCCAAATCGTCGTTCACCGCAATCTGCACCTCGTGCCAGTCGAAGCCATGGTGCTGGTAGAATCGCGAGTCCTCCGCGGCGATCACCGCGTGCTGGAGGTCGGGCGCAATCCGGTCGAGGCCGAGAAACACGCAGCGCTTGTGATACGGCTTCTTGTGCATCCACGCCTGCACTCTCCGCTCGATCTGCACGGCGGTGAACGGCGGGTTGATCCAACGAACGGATAAAAGGGCGAGAGCGAACAGCAACCACCCGGCAAGCCCGGCGATGAGGCACCATCGAAGCAGCCGCCGGACGATGCCTTTGCGCATAGGTTGTCCGGATGGGGAACGTTTGACCGTCACATTCCAGGATAAGCCGAGTGGAACGGCAAGCTTTAATTTGCCGGTTTTTCCCGAGCCGGCGCCGGCTGGCGTATAGTGAATAGCACGCATGGTGGTACTGGGAATCGATATCGGCGGCGCGCAGATCAAGGCTGGAATGGTCGACGAAGCGGGCGCCATCCTGGCCTCGCGCACCATGGAGACGCCGGGCGACCTGGATTCGCTGCTCCCCTGGCTGCACGATGCCATCGAGTGGCTGCAGGAGGCAACCGCGATCCCCGCCGCGGTCGGCGTCGGCTGCAAGGGCGTCATCGATCCGGATTCGACGCGTGTCGAACTGCTGCCTGGAGCCTTGCATTTCCTTGAAGGCCTGCGCCTCAGCGACCTGGTGGGCCTGCCGCCCGACGTGCCGGTGTTCGCCGATAACGACGCCCGCGTGGCGCTGGCCGGCGAGATGGTGTGGGGCGCCGCGCGCGGCCGCGAGAACGTGGTCATGCTCACGCTCGGCCGGGGAGTTGGCGGCGCCGTGCTCGCCGGAGGCCGGCTGCTGCGCGGCCACACCGGCCTGGCCGGCAACCTGGGCCATCTCACGGTGGAACCGAACGGAGCGCAATGCTCCTGCGGCAATCGCGGCTGCCTGGAAACCGTGTTCTCCGCCCGCGCCATCGAGGCCCAGGCCTGGAGCGCCGTGCACCGCGGTTGCCCTTCCACCCTCACGAGCCTGTTTCGCCAGCAGCCGCAACTGGTCAACTGCCGCACCATTTTTCAGGCCGCGCGCGAAGGCGATGAGCTCGCCTCCACCATCGTCCTCGATGCCATCGGCAAACTCGCCGCCGCGCTGGCCGGCCTGTTGCACGCCTTCGACCCCGAGCTCGTCATCATCGGCGGCCACGTCGCCAATGCCGGCGCGGATCTGCTGGCCCCCTTGCGGGACGCCGTCTGGGAGCGCTCGCGCGGCTTGTTAGGCCGCGATGTGCCGCTGGTCGAACAGCAGGTGCCCGATAAGTCCGGCATCGTCGGCGCCGCCGGCCTGGCCATGGCGCCCCGCTCGTAAGTTCGGGGCTTGTAGCGCTTGGCAGACATGTATACGATAGTCGTATACTGAAGTTGTGACGGCAATGGATCCGTTGGAGAATTGCGCCGGGTTTGAATGGGACGACGCGAATGCCCACAAGAACCGGGAACGGCACCATGTGACGCCGGAGGAAGCCGAGGGCGTCTTTTTTGGTGAGCCGCTTGTGGTACGAAGTGACGTTCGCCATTCGAGAACTGAAAAGCGATATTACGCGCTCGGGCAGACTGACGTCGGCAGGCGGCTGTTTATAGTGTTCACCGTCCGGCGGAGGCTCATCCGAGTGATTTCGGCCAGGGACATGAACCGGAACGAAATGGGGGCCTACCAAGGATATGAAGAAGAAACTTCCTGAGTTCAAAAACGAAAACGACGAAAGAAAATTTTGGGCCACTGCAGATTCGGCGGAATACGTGGACTGGCAATCGGGAGAACGCAAGAGACTCCCTCGCCTCAAACCGTCTCTAAAGACGATATCGCTGCGGCTGCCTGTCTTCATGATCGAGGATCTCAAAGTACTCGCGAATCGGCGCGACGTTCCGTATCAGTCGTTGCTCAAGGTGTTCCTGGCCGAGCGCTTGGCGCGCGAACGTCAGCCGCAGTCACAGTAGACTTGCTCGATCAGCCCACAACCGGCACGTGAATCAGGGTCAGCAGGTCTTCGGGCTTGGCGGTTTGCGGTGAGTTGAGGTATTGCTCGAAGGCCGGAGCGTCGCGCAGTTCATATCCGCTCTTGGGCAGCCAGGCGCCGTAGATGCGCTGGTAGGCTTTCCCCAGTTCCGTATACGGTCCGCGATGGGTGGCCACGGCGTAACGGCCGCCGGGCAATTCCATCACGCCGAATTCGCCTTCGGGAGAGACCGGGCGGGTCACCGTCACCGCGGCGTCATAGCGGACTTTGTCTTCCGGCGTCACGTCGGGATCGTCGTGAACGATGCCGAACATCTTCATGCCGGGCCCCAGCAGCCCGTGCATTCCGGCCCAGGCCATCAAGCGGCCCCAGGTGGCGCCGACCTGGCTGTACGGGCCCACGTGGCGCAGGAAAACCACTCGCACCGGCGCCAGTTCCTTAACCTCCGGCGGCGGAACGTCCCCGTAATCCGGCGGATGGTAACCCGCCACATCGTCGATGTGAGTGCCGGAAGCCGCCTCTGGCGCGGGCTTGTGCGCGGCACGGTATGCGGAAGGTGGTATTCCAAACATGGCTCCAAATGCCCTCGTGAAGGATTCGTGGGTTTCGAATCCGGCTTCAAATGCAAGTTGAGTGATGGGCCAGTCGCGCTGCTTGAGATTCCGTGCGGCGCGCTCCAACCGCAGCCGCCGGATGTACTCCTTCAGCGTTTCGCCGACCAGGCCCCGAAAAATACGGGCAAAGTGGAATTGCGAAAAGGCCGCCACGGCGGCGACCTGGTCCAGCTCCAGTTCATCGTCCAGATGCCCCTGGATGAACACCAGCGTGCGGACGATGCGCTCGTAGTAGTCCCGCTCGGTGGATGCCTTCATCGCCGCGCTACCTCCAAATCCAGAGTGTAAGTCAGCGGGCGGGGAACTGCTTGATCGATTTTGCGTTTTTTGAGGAGAGGCGAAAGTCGATGCGGGCGGCCTGGGCATGCGCCCAGCCCTCTAGGCAACGGGGCTACTGTGCTCGCGGCTAGCGGAGCTGCCCGGCCAGGGCGGCTGCCAAGGCGGCGGGGTCGTGGCCTTCGGCTTTGATCGAGTAGCCGCCGATCAGGCGGCCCTTGCGGAAAATGAACAGGCGGCCGAGATACTGGTCGGTGGTCTGGAACGCTTCGTCGGCCAGATTCGCGGCGATGACCTGGCCGAAGCGGATGCGCAGTTTCTGCATGATGGCGCTGGCCGAATCGGGCGATGTTTCGTATGCCACGAAGGCCTTGCCGAAATCGTATTGCGCTACGTAGCCTCGCTTGAGCGCATGCAGGCCGAGGACGCTTTCGGGCACCAGGCGCAGCGACTGCCGGCCCTCGGCGGGAAACCAGCCGAGCGCTTCCGGCAAAGTGGTGCTCCCGGTGAGGATGCCGTCGATAGCCGCCAGCCACGCCCGCAACGCCGCCGTGTGATCGCCCTCCGGATTGGCGGCGATCTCGACGTACCATCTCCCCTTGACGAACATCGCCCGCCGCGGCGCCACCTGTCCCGCCATCCCGATCTTGTCCGTGGGCAGGGCCGGATCGCGATTGGCGGAGAACATACCATAGGAGCCATCGACGTCGCCCATATCGGAAAGATCGATGACGAAGCTGATTTCGCCCTGCCGGCAGGTGACGCCCTTCATGTTGCGGAAGCCGTAAATGAGGTAGCCCTCGGCGTTGCCATCCATGTACTCGAAGAGGTTGCCGGCTTCATAGGCGCGGGCCGGGCCGCTTTGCGCCCAGCCGGGCACCAGTGCGCAGGATAGAGCCCACGCCGGCTTGGGCGGGTCGTCCGCCCAGGCCAGCGCCGCCAGCGAAAGCGCCATCCACAGCTTTAACAACGGAACAGCTCCTGCGCGCGAAGCAGCCGCTCGGGCACCTTGACGCCATGCGGGCATTCCACCGTGCATGAGTCGCAATCGCCGCAGCTCGCCGCGATGTGTCCGGGGGCGAGCGAAAGGAAGTGCTCGCGGCCGAGCGCGAATTGGCCGTAGCCATCGGCGTAGGTGAGGAAGCGCAGCATGTCCTGGACCGGCAGCCCCTGGCGGCACTGGCCCTCGCAGGCGCCGCACATGCGGCAATACAGCGGGCCGATCCGCTCCAAGTGGGCGGTCAGCCTTTTTTCGTCGTCGGCGCCGAACGGCGCGGACATGGCCTTGAAGTTCTCTTCGAGCTGGTCGTTGTCGGTCATGCTGGGGACCGTGGTGTGGACGCTGGAATTGCGGGTGACCCACTTCAGCGCCGACAACATGGCGCCGTCCCGTTTCAGCTTTTCGTAGTTTGGGTTGTCCGGTTTCACGGACTTAAAGCCGCCTGCCATCACCTTCATGGCCACGGTGCCCTTGCCCGCCTTGGCCGCCTGTTCCAACACCGCGCCGACGGCCGGATCCAGGGTGAAGTTGTAGGCCGAAAGGATCACGTCGATCTTGGGATGCGCGGCGAGGAAGGGGATGAGCGTGGGCTGGCCCTTGTGAGTGCTGACGCCGGCGAAGCGGATCTTGCCCGCCTTGATGGCGGTTTGCTGCGCATCGATCAGCTCGTCGGTGACGTCTTCGGGCTTCTCTTTCGCGTGCAGATACCAGATGTCGAGATAATCGGTGCCGAGTTCCTTGAGGCTGGTATCGAGGGTGGCAAGCGCGTCGGCGCGGTTGCGGCCGGGGGTCTTGCTCGATAGCACGATATTCTTGCGCCTGTTCTTGAGCGCGGCCCCGACCATGCGCTCGTTGTTGCCGTTCTGATAGACGCGGGCAGTGTCGAAGTAAGTGATGCCCATGTCGGCGGCGCGCTCGATCACGCTGCCGTCGGAGGTGATCATGCAGCCGAAACCGACGGTGGTCACCTTGAGCCCGGTTTTCCCGAGGACGCGGTACTCCAGGGCCGGCTTGGCGGGACTGGCGTGGGGCGGCGCCGGCGGCGGGTCGGCCGAGCGGGCGGCGGATGCGGCGGCGGGCAAAGCTAGCCCGGCGGCGGCGAGAAAGCTGCGGCGTGAAGCGGTTCGATTCATGGGCGACTCCTAATCGGTAGGACTAGATGCTAATATCCTATTGTATTTCAGAGTAGAGGTCTACCCCCATGCGTTTCACCCGCCGAACCATGCTGCAACTCACCGCTTTTGCCCCGGCCTTACGGCCTTTGCTTGGGCAGACGCCGCCCCAACCGCGGTCGACGGTTGGGTTGGTCCAGGGCAACGACCGGCGCAAGAATGTCGCCGCGGCGCTGGAGGCCATCGACGATCGGATCGGCCCGGCGCTGCGAGCCAGGAAGTACGTGGTCATCAAGCCCAATTTCGTTTCGACGACGAACCAGCTTGCCGCCACGCACGCCGATGCGATTCACGGCATTCTGGATTATCTGGAGCCGCGTTTCAAAGGGCCGGTGATGGTCGCGGAGGCTTCGGCGGGCGACACCATGGAGGCCTTCGAGGAGTTCCGCTTCCGGGCCATCGCCGGCCAGCACAAGCCGCTGCGCGTCGAGCTGGTGGATTTGAACCGCGAGGCCCGCTACGTCACCGTTCCGCTGATCGATTACGACCTGCACCCTAAACCGGCTCGGCTGGGCGCGCGGCTGATGGACCCGGACGCCTTCGTCATCTGCGCCGCGCTGATGAAAACGCATAACACCGTGGTGGCCACTCTTTCGGTGAAGAACATGTCGCTGGGCGCGCCGCTGCACAGCGCGCCGGGCGTGACACCGGCATGGAACGACAAGCGCGTGACCCACAACGGGCTGCGCCAGACGCACTACAACATTTTCCTGACCGCGCAGGCGATGAAGCCGTTCTGGGGCGCCACGGTGATCGACGGCTACGAGGGCATGGAAGGAAATGGCCCCGCGTCCGGCACGCCAGTGCCTTCGCGCGTGGCGATTGCGTCGTGCGACTACATCGCGGCCGACCGGGTGGGCCTCGAGGTGATGGGCATCAATCCGAAGTGGCCCGGCTATCTGAATTTCTGCGGCGATTTCGGCATCGGCCAGTACGACCTGAGCAAGATCGATATTCGCGGCGCGAAACTGGAAGCGGTGCGCAGGAAATTCCGCCTGCACGTTGACATCGAGCGCGAGCTCGAGTGGATGGGCCCGATGGAAGAATTGCCGCGGGTGGTGGGGTAAGAGCGGCGGCTTCTGGCTCCAGGAAGAGTCCATGCAGCGTTCCTCGATTGCAGCTTAGCTGAAACCTGGCGATCAGTAGCGACGCGTCTTGTTTATGCGCAACGCGCCGATGCCCAGTCCTATGCCCATACCGAGGTTCGAAAGGCCAAGCACAGTGAGGCCGCCGGAAAGACATAAGATCCCGCTAAGAACCAAGAGCACCGCAAATCCGCGCAGATACGCTCGGGCGCTTTGAGTCTCCCCGGCGTCGGGCCTGGTCCCGTACTCGAACATATTCGCGGGGCCAGTATATCAAGGCCCTTACAGCGAATTCAGATACGCGATCAGATCCGCCATTTGCTGGTTGGTGAAGCGGGGCCAGGCGAGGTTGCGCTGGTTCATGCTTTCGAGCATGCGCGGGCCGTGCTCCCACAAGGCGGACAGCATGGTGATGTCGGAATAGGCGCCCTTGTCCTTGTCTTTGCTCAGTGGCGGCGCGCCGGAGGCGGGGTCATTGTGGCAGGTGGCGCAGTTCTTTTCCGCAAAAACCTTCTTGCCGCGCTCCGCGTTGCCATCGCCACGGAAATACTGCTTGGCCCAGATGTAGCCGGTGATCTGACGCATTTCCTCCTGGGAGAGTTGGGGCGGCGGATTCTTCATGCTGGGCTGGTGGTTCCACATGTCGACCGCGATTTCGGTCAGTGTCTGGTTGTGGAGGCGGGTCTCCAGCGCCAGTTTGCCGACATGGCAGCCGGCGCAACCCTTGGACTGGAACAACGCCGGGCCGGCATCGGTGGGCGCGAACAGAAAATTGTGCGCCAGAGCCTTGGTCTCCGGCAGGTTTTGCAGGTAGACCAGGATGTCGGTGAGCTCCTGCGCGGTGAGTTCGCCCCAGGCCAGCTTGCGTTTGGCGAAGGCTTCGCGCATGGCGGGGCCGTGGTTCCACATCTGTTGGGCCAGCACCACCGGGTCGGCGAGCGATTCCCACTGGATCACCGGCGGCGCCACCGGGTTGGGCGACCTGTCGATGCCGTGGCAGGAGGCGCAATGCTTTTGGGCGAAGTCCAGCTTGCCGCGACCGGCATCGCCCGGCTTTTCGAAGTAGCGCGTGGACACGAAGTAAGCGAACAGGTCGGCGGCCGATTCCCGGCTCAGCTCGGCTTTGACGATGCCCCGCTGCTTCATGCCGGCCCACATGTCGGGCGCGTGGTTCCACATCAGACTCGCCATCGCGGTGGGCGTGTAGTCGCGGTCGATGCGCCGCCCCAGGTCCGGCGCCAGGTTCGCGCCGCGGCCCTTCACGTTGTGGCAGCGGATGCACTGCTCAGTTTCGAAAAGCTGCTCCCCGCGCCGGGCATCGCCCAACACGATATCGGCTGCCGGCAGGACTGACGCCAGAACAACACTGGCGGCTAGCGCTCGTACCATGGACATGGCTGGTCTCCTATTGTGTCAACCGCAGGCCGGTGATGAAGGCATTCGTCCGGAACCCTTCATACAGATAGAACGATTGGCCGAAACCATAATACTGCCATTCGGCGTTCCAGGCCACGTGCTTCGACACGGGCAGCGACAGGCGCGCCAAAGGCTCGTAGTAGCGCGAAGGGGCGCTGCCGGAAGAAACGAACATCGATCCGCCCAGGGTCAGCTTGCCATCCTTGATTCCCGGCACCGCCAGGTTGAGGGCCGAGGTGGCCGTGTGCGCGTTGTCGCGATACCGGGAAACCGCCGACGTCAGGAACGGCAGCGTGAGATAGTCGATGTTGGAACTGAGCGTGGAACGGTCGTACTCGCCCATCAGGCTGATGCGCTTGCCCGCATCCGGCGTCCAGAAAATCGAGAGCGCGTTGTCGCGGCTTTGGAAACTGTAGTTGATTCCCTGGGCGGGGTTCCGGTTGTTCAGCACCTGGAAGTTGGCCTGCAACGAAAGCGCCTTGGCTACCTGGTAGCGCGCCCGCGCGCGGCCCTTTTCGTAGTCGTTCAGGCTGGTGCGGAAGTAGATGTCGTCGCTCGAGGTGCCCTCGAAATCGAGGTTGAAGGTCAGCTTCTCGATTGCGCGATAGGTCAGTCCGCCGATGCCGGTGTTGCGGCTCAACTTGCCCGTAGCCAGCGGCCCGGTCTGGCTGAGCTGGCCGGCCAGCGTCTCCGCATCGCCCCAAACGTACCGCCAGCCGCCGTGCAGCGTGATCCGGTTCGTGACATCGTACAGCACATCGATTTGCTGCTGGTTGTAATTGACGTACTCGGTGAAGGCGGTGGGTTCGGTCAGCGGCGTGAAGATGGTGCCGGGAGCCACGATGCCCGTGATCGCAATGGCCGGCGCGGCCGCATCGTGGTAACGGTCGGTCATCAACGATTCGATCACTCGCAGGCGGCGGAGCGGGCGCAGTTCGAAACCGATATTGCCCGTGGTGTGCGGCTGGTTGTCGGTGCCGGTGCCCATCGTCACCAGGCCGCTATAGAAAAGCAACTGGCTGACGTCGAGAAAATTCCCACTGGCGACTTCGGAAAAATGGATGTCCGTTTTGGGCTCGCTGTACAGGAACTGCCCGTAAACGTCGAACCAGGGGGCCAGGTGAGAGGTGAACAGCACCTTGCTGTAAATGCTGTGGCCGCGAATTCCGTAGGCTTGCTCGAGATTGCTCAGGCTGAGCGTCTGGCCAAAGATGGGCGCCGTGTTGTCACCCTTCAGGAGCGTGGCGTCGGAGGCCTGATCGTCGTCCTTGTACGTGGTGCCGCCCTGCTCCAGGGTTAGATGGAAGCGGGAATACTCGATGCGTATGCCACCGCGATAGTTTTCGGTGCTGTCGGAGAGCAAGGTGGGGACGGCGTAATCGTTGTTCGAGTCCTGCACCCAGGTCTCGATACCTTGCCCGGAACCGGAATTGTGGTCGAAGGCCAGGTAGGGGACGAAGTGCCCACCGGGGAACAGGTCCAGGCCGGCGCTGAGCGCGCGGCGGTGGATATCGAACGACTGCTCGTCGAAACCGCCCGGCGCGCCGGTGTTGGCGAACGACGGCACGGCGTTGAAGTACGCGATGTTGCGGTAATCGAAACTCAAATCGTAGACGCGCTTCTTGCGCAGGTCGGCGTGGGCCGTGCTGTACGGATCGCCACCCCAACCGTAAGCGCGCACGTCCAGTTCGTCGAAAAGGTGCGTGCCGGGATCGCGCAGGCTGAACTCCAGGCCGAACAGCTTGGGACCCTGGCCCAGGTTGACCACGCTGCGGTACTCGTCCATGCTGCCGTTCACACCGGTCAGCCAGCGATAGCCGAAATCGATGCTGCCGTGAAAATCTTCGGCGGAGGTGGGAGCCGGGTTGTCGGCCGACGCTTGAGGCGTGGCCTGAGCCTCGGCGGCAGGCGCCGCAGGCTGGGCAGGCGCGGGCGCGGCGCTGGCCGGCGGCTGATCCTGCGCCGGAGCCGGCGTTGTTTGCGGCGCCGTCTGCGCCAGGACCGGGACTAGTAAGACTAAGGCCAGTAGGAATCTCATTTGAGAAAGTCCCGGTTCACATAGGAACCATGCACCTTCTGGTGGCAGATGGTGCAGTTCTGGAAGCGTGGCTGGCGCATGTCGTGGAAGGCCGGCGCAACCGTCCCCATCGTCCCGTTGGCGGGGAGCGTCGGCTGCGGCAGGTTGGCATGGCACTCCAGGCAGAGGAAGCCGATCTGCGCCCGCGCCAACATGCGCGGGTTGGCGGAGCCATGCGGCTGGTGGCAGGCCGGGCAGCCCTCCAGGCGCACCGGAGCGTGTTCGTACGTGAACGGCCCGCGCTTATCGCCGTGGCATTTGAAGCAGCCCGGCTCGTTCGCATCCACCGTTTGCATCCCGTGCGGGAGCACGCTGCCGTGGGGATTGTGGCAATCCACGCACGACATAGCGCCTTCCGGCAGCCGGTGTCTGTAAGGGCGCATAAAGCTGGCCCACACGTCGGTGTGACAGGCGGCGCACTGGCGGTTGATGTCGGCTGGTTTGCGCGCCACCAGGCCATCCGGCCCATTCTTATGGATGGCGTGGCAGCCTACGCAACTCACCTGGTTCTTGGCGTGGCTGCCGTTGATGCGGCCGATATGGGTGGGCTGATTGAGGTGGCAGGTCAGGCAGATGTGATCGGCCGCCGCCGCCGTCAGCTTGGCCGGCTGGCGGATGTCGGCTGCGTTCAGCGAGTCGGCGTGCTTGCTGCCCGGGCCATGGCACGCTTCGCAGGCTTGCGTGGTGTGCCCGTACTTCTTATCGGTCTCCACCAGGGCGTGCGGATTCTTCTGAAACGCCTTGAAGATATCCTCGTGGCAGGTCTGGCAAGTTTCCGAGCCGACATAGGTGGCTGGCTTGCTGTCGGCCGCTTTCGCGTCCTGGGCTGTGGTCTGGGGCGCGGGGGCGGCAGGCTTGTCCTGCGCGCCCCTGGCAGCAATTGCGACCAGCGCCGCCCCCAGTAAGGCCAACCGCGCCTTCGAGGGCGGTCGCAACATAACGATCATCTCCTACTTGCCGGCGTGAACTACATCTACATCATACGTCGCGCCGGTAGCGTGGCACACGTCGCACGCCTCGCCGAACTTCGGGTCGGAGTTCTGAAGAGCGTGCGCCAGCGAGCTGGTATCGAAGTGGCACGCCGTGCAAGCCGAGGTGGTGGCTGGCGACGGGTTCAGCAGGCCTTGCGGATCCGTCACCGCATTCTTGCCGATGGGGAACACGCCTTCGGAGGATTTCACATGGCACATGTAACACTTGGCGGTATCGGCCACGCCGCCGGTGGGAGTCATGGCGGGATACAGCACATGGCTGAAGTCGTTGTGACTTCCGCCGAAGCCCACGATGACGTAGCTCAAACCGGCCGTGCCCATGGTCTGGCCGGTGTGAATCTTGTGGATCATCATGGCGAAGTTGATGCCTTGCGGCGGCAGCGCTTTATCGGCGGCAACCACGGCGCTGGGCCGGGTCGGCGAATCGGTAGCGTTGGAGTTGTGACACAGCACGCACATTTCGATCTGGTTGCGATTCTCGCCGTGCACCGAAAGCTTGGTGTGGCAGTTGTCGCAGTTGGCGATGGCGACCACGGTGCGGCGCGGCGTCACCGGCGAGCCATCCACCGAGAAGTAAGACACCTTGTTGACGGCGCCATACTCGGTGCTTTGCTCGGACGCCGGAGCGTTGGGCAAGCTCAGCCCGCGGCGGCCTTCGATCCCGATGGCGTAAGTGCCCGTGGCGTTGGCCGGAATGGAAGTGCTAAACGTGTACGTGCAGTTGCCGCCGGAATCGCATTGCGCGGTGGGCACCGGGTTCTCGGAAACGTAACCGGGCGTGGCGGTGGTGCCGATATTGGCCAGTCCGTAATCCGAGGCCGGCCCGGCCAGCACCAGCGCCAGGCGGTTCTCGCCGCCCGTCATGGCGGTCATCGCAATGCCGTTGCCGGAATTGTCCGTGATAGTGAAGCTGACCGTCGGCGCCTTGCCGGCGACTCCGTTGGCGACGTTGGTAATCGCCAGGTTAATGCCGGGCGCGCTGATGGATTCGGTGGGATTGGCGTGCGCCCCGGTGATCGAAAGGTCGAACTCCTGGCCGGAGCTCGGGACGTGGCAGGTGGCGCACTTGCTGTCGTCGGCCTGGATGATGCCGCTGTGATTGGCGCCGGTTGCGAAGTTGACGTCGTCATGGCAGGAGCCGCAAGCCGCCTGCGATGGCTGGGTCATCCAGTTATTGGTTTGCGCTGCGCCGTTCTTCGGATTGTGACAGCTTCCAGCGCAATTGCGCGGATCGCCGGGGTTGGAGGGATACACCACCGTGGAAAAGTCTACCGGCGCGTTCTGGTAGTTATCTATCTGATATTTTCCGCCCGCCACCACGCTGGGCAAGGAGGCGCCCATGTGAATCTTGTGGATGAATACCTTCATGTCGAGCGTGTTGCCGGTGTTGGGATCGGTGGTCTGCGGGGTATGACACATGATGCAGAGGTCCACGCCCTGGCGCGATCCGCCATGAAAGGCCAGCAGATCGTGGCAACTGTTGCAGTCGGCGGTGCGCACCACGTCGCGCGGCGCGGCGGCGGTGCCGTTGGGAACCCAATCGAAAGTCACTGAAGCGTAGTTGGTGCCCAGGCCGAATTGGGTCAGGTTGCGGGAGCCGTACAGTCCCACGCGATGAGTGGTGGTGGGATCGTCTCCGGAGGGCACCTTGGTCTTGAAGGTATACAGGTACTCGCCCATGGCGACCGTGCTCAGCGTGCCGGTGGTACTGGATTCGCCGCTGGCTTGCGTGGCCGTGGCGCCGCCCGTGGCGGCGGTCGCGGTGCGGGTGATGTAGGAAACGAACTGAGCTTGTCCCTGCGGAATGCTGGCCAGCAGGAAGCTGGTCGAAATCGTGCCGGGCGTCACCGCGCCGGTCGCGTCGAGAGCCGCTCCATTGGGATCGGTGGTCTTGAAATCGACACTCACCGTGCCGTCCGACGCAATCGTGGCGGAAACGACCTTATATAGGAGGCCCGGTTGGACCCATGCCACCAACTGCGGGCTGGCGACGTTGGCTTTGTCATTCCGCGGGAAGATGGTCTTTCTCTCCGCGCCCAGGAAAGCGACCGATCCGGCGATCAGTCCCAGCGCCACGATGTAACGCCCTCTGGCGAAAACCGGCTTAGGAATCCGCATGCTGTTCTCCAAAAAATGAGTCCCTTGTTTCAGCGGAATCTGCCGCGGCCGGAAACCGCCCGGCCGCGGAGATGCCGCAAATCAAACGCTTACTTCCCGGCGTGGACGACGTCGACGTCGAAGGCTTGGCCAGTCGCATGACAAATGTCGCAGGTCTCGCCGAACTTGGGATCGGTCTGCGACACGGCATGCGCAAAGGCGGAAGTGTTTAAGTGGCAAGCGGTGCAGGCCGAGGTGGTAGCGGGCGCCGGATTGAGCAAGCCCTCCGGATCGGTGACCGCGTTCTTGCCCTCGGGGAAGACGCCTTCCGAACCGCCCGTGTGGCACATGTAGCATTGCGTCAAATCCTGAACGGACCCCGAGGGACCCATCACCGGGAAGCGGACGCCGGTGTTGGGAATCGAAGCCGGCACCGATGCGAATGCAGCGCCAAAATCGCTGACCGAGCCGCTGTGCCCGATCACGATGTAGTCCTGGTTGAACTGCGCCAGATTGACGCCCGTATGGAGCTTGTGCACCATTAGCGCGAAGTTAATCGCCTGATTGGGCAGGGTCTGGTATGCCGCCACCGTGGAGGTGGGCCGGGTGGTGAAATCGGTGTTGCTGGGATTGTGGCAGATCACGCAGTACTCGACGTTGTTGCGCAAGGAGCCGTGCAGTTCCAGGTCGGCGTGGCACGCGTTGCAGTTGGCCATCGCCACCACCGTGCGGCGTGGCGTCACCGGCGAGCCATCCACCGAGAAGTAAATCACCTGGTTGTGGCCGCTGTAAGTGGCGGTCGTCTGGGTGGTGTCGCCCTTGAGGAGGGTGATGCTCATGCGCCCCTCGATGCCAACCGCGTAAGTGCCGGTGGCCCCGGTGGGAACCGCATGGGTGAAGGTGTAGGTGCAGGTGCCTGTGCTGTCGCACTGGGCCGCCGTCATGACACTCTCCGTAACGTACCCGGGAGTGGTCGAGACGCCGAAGTTGGTATAGCCGTAATCGGAGGTCGGCCCCGCCATGGTCAGCGACAGCGAACCGGAGTTCGCCGAGAAGGTGCTCATCGGAATCGGATTGCCGCTGTTGTCCTTGACCGTGAAGGTGACGGTCGGCTTCTGTCCAGCGGCGCCGTTAGCCACGCTGACCATCGTGAAGTTGATGCCCGGAACGCCCGGCGCATATGCCGGAATGGTGTGGCCGCCAATGATGGACGCATCGAACGGCAGCTCGCCCTGCTGAATGTGGCAGTTGGCGCACTCGCTGTCGTCCGGCTGCGGTCCGCCGGCGTGGTTAACGCCGGTTGCGAAATTGTCACCGTCGTGGCAGGAACCGCATGCCGCGGCGCCCGGGGTGGTGAGCCATATATTGGTCTGCGCCGCTCCGTTCTTGGGGTTGTGGCAAGTCTGGCAGCGCCGTACGTCGGCGGGGTATACCACCGTCGACCAGTCGCTCACCGCGTTTGCGTGGCCAACCACCTGGTACGGCGTGCCGGCCTGCACGCTGGGAAGCGAACTCCCCATATGGATCTTGTGGATGAAGACCTTCATGTCCAGCGAATTTCCGGTATTCGGGTCGGATGTCTGCGGCTGGTGGCAGATGATGCAAAGGCCAACCGACCGCCGCGTCCCGCCGTGGGCCGCCAGACCGTTGGCGCCGGTGGCTGTGGCGGCGCTGCCGTGGCAACTGTTGCAGTCCGCGTTGCGCACCACATCACGCGGCGCCGGCGTGCCGCCGGCCGGCACAAAATCGAAGGTCGTATCCGCGTAGTCCGTGCCCAGGCTCCATTGGGTCAGGTTGCGGGAACCGTAGATGCCGATCCGATTCGTGGCGGTCGTACTGAATCCCGCCGGCGCCTTGTTCTTAAACGTATAGATGTACTCGCCAAGCGCCACTGTCTGCGTGGTGCCGCCCGAGTCCCCGGCGGCTTGCGTGGCCGTGGCAGTGCCGGTAGCCGCCGCGGTAGTCCGGGTGATGTACGACGCGAATTGCGCTTGCCCGGCGGGAATGTAGGCGGCCAGGAAACTGGCGGATACCGTGCCTGGCGTCTGCACGCCCGCCGAATCCAGCGGCGAGCCGGTGGGATCGGCGATCTTGTAATCGACGCTGATGGTGCCATCGGCGGCTATTTGGGCCGACACTACCTTGAACGTCAGACCCGGTTGAATGTACTCGATCACCCTCGGGTTTGCATAATGCGCAACATCATGCGCGCCGAATACATTCCTATTAACGTCTCCGTTTAACAGCATGATCGAAGTGGCCAGGACCGCCAGGATCAGTGCGTAACGGCCTATCGCGAACACCGACGGAGGAATCCGCATGCTAGTTCTCCCAATTAAAGCTCTCAGTTTGTCAACATCCGTTTCCGGACGGGAAACGACCCGCCGGACCAGTATGCACTAAGGAATACCGTGTTAGAGCCAAGCACCTACCCATCCAAACAGTTTGCGCGAATTGGCGACCCCAAAGTCTTTTATTATCTGTCCTGCCGGATATTCCATCATCATGTCGGAAATTCCACTGAACACCCGCCTGGGTGAAAAAGCTGGGCCACTGGGTGAAAAGCGGCATTGAGTTGGGTGAAATCTCTCGGCTGGGTGCGCCATCGAGGCAGCGGATCACCCACGGATACGTGGTGGAGGAATGCGGATTTTCTGAGTCATGCCTGGCCGGACTTGCCCCCGGCCTCTGCAAAAGTAGAGGAGATATTTTTGTCTTAATTCACTGATGTCGGCTTGCTTTCCAATAGTTATTCGGATTATTCTGGGTTTTTAGCCAGGTATAGTTTCGTACAATACTAAGAAACTAGCAGATCATGACGAACGCAATCGTTCTCCCACATCCGTCGTCACCCGAGCGCAGCCGTCTACTGTCGGTGGATCTGATCCGGCGGAGGGCGCTCGAGCGCCTGTATCGCCGCCGGTTTGCGGTGGAAGGCCTGATTCACTCCCTGGAGGAGTATCAGCATGCGCAAGAGAATGTGCCGGGCGAATGCATCAGCCTGCGAACCGCGCCTATGTGGTCGTGAGGCCGCGGTCGATCGCAAACTTGACCAGGCCCACCAGGTCATGGACGTTCAGCTTCCGAAACAGACTGGCGCGGTACGTGTCCACGGTCTTGGGGCTGATGTCGAGCAGTCTGGCGATATCCTTCGCGCGCAAGCCATTCACGAGCTGATGGAAGACCTCGAGTTCGCGGGGGCTGAGCGCCGCCAGTGGATTGCCGGCCGGCCTCTCCTGCGGTTCGGTGAAGAGTCCGGCGCCGCGCAGCAGAGGAGAAACGTAGACGCCGCCCTCGCAGACGAAGGTGACTGCATCATGCAGGTGCCGAGCCGGACCGTCTTTCAAGAGGTAAGCGTCGGCGCCGGCGCGCAGGGCCCTGCGGACGGTGTTCTCTTCGCGGCTGATGGAGAGGATGATGAGCTTGGCGGGGCAGCCTCCGGTTCGCAACTGGCGCACTACTTCAGTTCCATCCATACCCGGCATATGCAGGTCGAGGATGGCGAAATCGGGCTGCAACGTCTGGACCATTTCGAGCGCAGTCTGGCCATCCGAGCATTGCCCCAGGACCCGCATGCCCTGTGCGGCGCAGAGGGCGGCGAATCCCTCGCGAACGATGGCATGATCGTCCGCCAGTACGACAGTCGCCGGGCGCAATTGGTCCATCTTTCTCTCCAGGCCCGAGTGGCCTAAGCCGGAACTGCAAAAGGCGCGGAAACCACCAGCTTGGTGCCGAGCGGCCCGCTTTCGAGAATCGTTTTCCCACCTACTGCCGCGGCTTGTTCCCGGATGGATCGCAGTCCAAGTCCGGCCCCGATCAGGGCGGGGGCGGCGGCCAGGGCGGCAGTATCGATCCCGGGGCCGTTGTCCCACACAGTGAGTTCGATCCGTTCGGCGCCGGCGGCCAGCGTCAGGCGAACGCGGGAAGCGTGGGCATGCTGGTCGATGTTGGAAAGAGCCTCCTGCGCCGCCCGATAGAACAGCGCCTTGATTACCGGTTCGGTTTCGACGGGCAGGGCGTCGAGCGAGAGTTCGGCCTGGTACCGTTGCGGAATGCCGCTGATCCGCCACAGTTGCTCCAGCGCGGCTTCCAGACTAAGCCGCTGCCATTCGGGAGGATGAAGCCGCGCACTCACGGCCCGCACCAGGGACAGGGCTTCGGCGGCGGCGGCGGAGATACGGCCGAGCGTCTGGCTGACCGCGGATTCGCCCGCCGGCAACTGCGCTTCCGCGCTTTCGGCCTGGCGCAGGATGCTTACCAGCAATTGCCCCACTCCGGTGTGCAACTCGCGTCCCAGCCGGGCCCGCTCTTCCTCGATCAGTTCGATAACCGCGCGTGCGCCGCCGGTCTGCCGCCGGCGGGCGTTCGCCACCAGCTTGCGCGCGGTCTGTTCCAGGCGGGAGAAGCGGCGCAGATCGTCGCCTTCCAGGCCTCGCGGACCGGATGCTTCGCCTGGGTCCACCTCCTGGCCGAGTAGATGCGCGCTGAGCAGTAATCCATCCGCCGCACCGGAAATCAGCGACAGACAAATGCCGCGGGCATTTCCGGCGGGCTGCCCCAAGGGTTTGCCCGAGGCTGAAACAACTGTGTCCGCGAGATTCCGCGCTTCTCCGAGCGCAGCGCGCGCCGTTGGGCTCATCCAGAGCACTTGACCGGCTTCGCTGCACTTGATCAGCATTGGAAATGAAGGTGCCCTCCCAGCCGGGCGTATGTCGCTGCCACGTTCGACCAGAGGGCTCCTAAAGCCAAAGGACTCTCCCTAATAGAATCGCAGAAACAAGCTTTACGTATCAATCCAGGTACGTACCTAGTACTAGTATGACCAGTCGGCAGCATTGCAATGCTATCGGACGCATAAGACACTGGCCGCGCGATTGCGGATTCGCCCGTCGGACAATCTGAGGTTTTTGCGCTGCCCCTAAGAACAAGACTTATGGCGCAGAGCTTTGCGGCGTATCTGCCCAGGTGGACTCGGCACTTATCGAGTCCGGATACGAACATCGATCACCGGCGCGTGCCGAACCTCATGTATTCTTCTCGCGCAAAGGAGAAACGCTCGCGATTACAAGCCGGGCGGCAGATTACGCGCCCGGCGACTTAGTCACTTGGGACCTTGGCGGGAACGTGCCGCACATCGGGATTGTGGTGGACCGCAAATCCGTGGCAAGCGGACGTTACATGATTGTCCATAACATAGGGCAAGGTCCCAGGATGGAAGACGTTTTGTTCAACTGGAAAATCACCGGCTTGCCGACAGATCGACCTACCCGGTGCGCTTACTTGCGCAGAATCTTGTCGACGGCTTTAGCGAGGGTGGAGAATTCGGCGCGGGCCGGGGAATCGGGGGCGTACTCGGCCACCGTCAAGCCTTGCGATACCGCCTCGGCCACCACCACCCGCTGGCCGATGGCGGGCAGCACCTTTTTCCCCATGCCGCTGAGCGAGGAGGCCAGGCCGCGGCTGAGGTTGGTGGACATTAGAACCTTGGTCGGCACGAAGCGGATGCGCGGCTTTTTCGAGCGGCGTTCGGCGCGCGCCTTCAGCGCCAGTGACAGAGCTTCTTTGACAGCGAACAGGTCGAGCGGGGACGGGCCGCAGGGAAGCAGCATGAGGTCGGCGGCCAGCGCTGCCTGGTAAGCCACTTCCGGCATGCCTGGCGGCGTATCGATGAGCACAATATCGGTGTCCTCCTCAGCCTTGCGCGCGCGTGCACGCAATGTGCCGGGAGCAGTCACCTTCTCGACGGACCGGGACAGCATGCCGTCGCCCTGCTCGGCCCACGCCACCAGGCTGTGTTGCGGATCCGCATCGAGGACGGCGACGCTACGGCCCATGGCGGCGAACTCAGCCGCCAGATTGCCCACAATGGTAGACTTGCCTACTCCGCCCTTACGTCCAGCCACGGCGATGATAGCCATTGAGATACATGATAAGCCAAGACGGGCAGGCAGAACACCGGATGGCGAGACATCAGATGGCAAATCACCGCACGGAGCAATTTGGGATCGAGACTCTGCTCCAGCTATCGGCCGAAAACCGCGAGTTCGAACAGGTGTGCCGGGCAAGGCCAGATGTGACCCGCAAGCCCACACGGAAACGCGCGCCGCCGATGGCGTAACCTGTTGAAGGCAAAAACCCTTTACAATAGGTACTTATCTTGCCGAGGTTTTGTTGAATGCGAATTCCAGCCGCTCTATGTCTATTCGTTCTGATGTGCTCCGAAGGAGCTTACGCGCAGGCCATTGCCGGATTTGGCGCGATTACGGGAAAGGTGCGTGACATATACGGAGATGGCATCCCGGATACGGCGGTGACCATCACGAACCGGGCGCTGGGCTTGCGGCTGGTTTTGACGACGACCGACGATGGCGTCTTCTACGCGCCCGCGCTGGCGCCAGCCGCCGGTTACGCGGTGAAAGTGACACGCAAGGGGTTTATCGGCTGGAGCGCAGCCGACCTGAAGGTACCGGTCGGCGAGACCGTCAACTTCCACATCACGCTGCAGCAGACCACCGCGGGGACGAAGGCGCAGACCGCCGAAGCGCCGGGGGTGGAGGATACCAAGAGCGGCGTCACCGATCTGATCAGCCGCGATGCGATTGAGGACTTGCCGCTGAACGCGCGGCGCCTGGAATCCCTGGTGGCGGAGGCGCCGCTGGCGGCGCTGGGTGGAACGCCCGACACCATCGGCTTCCGCGGCAACCCTTCCTCGGACATCGCCGTGGTGGACGGATTGAACGCGAGCGACGGCTACTTTCTCAATAAGGCGGATCCGCTGCGTGCGTTTCCGGCCGAGGCGGTGGATAGCGTCCAGGTGATTGTTTCCACGGCGCCGCTCGAGTACAAGGCCACCGGCGGCATTGCCAACGCGGCCACCCGCACCGGCACGGAAGATTTTCACGGCGAGGTGCACGCGTACTACCGCAATGGCAGTTTTGCTTCGCCCGACCGGTACGATCCGGCTTTCCGGCCTCCCGACAAACAGGAGACCGAGGGAGCGAGCGTTGGCGGCCAGGCGATGGACCGGCTGTATTTCTTCGTCAGCCTGGAGGCGTCGAGCGGCAGTTCGGAAGGCATCAATCGCATCACCAACCCGCTGATCGCCGATCCCAATAGCGTCGCGGTGCTGCCCTCGCGCTGCGGCGCGCCGGCGACCTCGGTGCAATGCACGGCGGCCGACAAGTTCATTCAGTCGCAGATGAACGCGATCGTGGCGCGCTCCGAAAAAACCTTCACCGGTCTGGCCCGCGCCGACTACCATTGGACCGAGCGCAACAGCTTCAGCCTGGCGGCGGACGCGCAGCATTACCGCGCACCAAACGGTGCGCAGCAACTGGCCGTTTCGCCGGACGGCGGCCTGTTGGGAGGCAACGGCAACCTGGGCGAAGAGACCCGGTTCGCGGATGCCGGCTGGACCTCGCAATTGGGATCCAATATGGTCAACGAGCTGCGCCTCGGGTGGTATAAGGACCGCATCTCGGTGCTGCCCGAAACCAAACAGTGGCCTTCCACCGGCGGGCTCGGGATCACGGTAGCCGGGGTAAGTCTGGGCGGGAATCCCGACTCGCCCGGTGTCGTCCCCAGCGAGCAGCGCTATCAGCTCGCCGAGAATTTCACCGTGGCATCCGGCGCCAATATCCTGCGTCTCGGCGCGGACGCCGGGCGCGGCGAGGATAAGATGTACCAGGTGTATAACCAGGACGGCACCTATACTTACCCCTCGCTGACGGCCTTCGCGCAGGACTTCAGCTCCAACAAGACCAACTCTAAGGACTACACTCTGTTTACGCAGCAGTTCGGCAATCCGACGCGAAGCCTGGGGTCGACATGGGTCGGCGTGTACGGGCAGGACGATTGGAAGATTTCGCGCCGGCTTCAGATCGAGTTCGGCGTGCGCTGGGACAAGGTGAAATTGCCGCAGCCCGACGACTACAGCACCACTTTCTTCGAAACCCAGTTCATCTCTTCGCCCAACATGACGCTGCAGCCGCGCGGCGGGTTTTCTTATCTATGGAACGACCGGACGGTGATTCGCGCCGGCTTCGGCATGTACTACACGCCGTTTCCGATGCAACTGATCGACGCCTTGTTCCTCGGCAACGGCCTGTACCAGACCAGCATCAGCGTGAACCCGTATCAGAGCGGCGCGCCAATCTTTTCCAAGGTGGCCTCGAGCGCCACAACCATCCCCAACGCCACCAGCGACATCGCCTTCGCCAATTCCAAGTTTCGCAATGAGAATCAGCAGATCGGAACGTTTTCGATCGAGCGCAGCCTGGGAAAAAACACGACGGTCACCATCAGCTATATCAACGGCCGTGGGCTGCACTTGTGGACGGCCGAGGATCTGAATCTGAATATCTCGAGCATAAATAAAACGTATACGGTAGACAACGCCGCCGGCGCCGCCGTCAATACGGTGATCTTGCCGATGTGGAACAGCAAGACCAGCTCGTTTTACGGCCAGGTGTATAACATCATAAACGATGGAGCTTCGTGGTACACCGCCGGAGTGGCGCAATTCCGCAAGCGGATGTGGCACGGGCTGACGCTGGACGGTTCTTACACGTGGTCGCAAAATCTCGACACCCAGAGCGGGCCGCTCGTGTTCGGCTCCGTGCCGCTGAGTTCCTACAACGGCACCTACATTTCCGACAAGGGCAAATCGAATCTCGACCAGAAGCAGCGCGGTGTGGTGGAGCTGGTGTGGCAACCGAGGCTCACCCGAAGCACGTCTTCGCTGGCGCGCTTCTTGCTGAATGGCTGGCAGTTCTCGGCCATTGCGACGATTGCCACGGGACTGCCGGAGACCGCGCTGGTGCAGGTTTATGGCCAGCAGTTCACCGGCCTCACGATGGTGTACACCAATTCGATGACCGGCACCGGCGGATGGAATCGCATGCCGCTGGATCAGATCAACAGCCTATCGACGGGCGGCATGCACCCGGTGAATGCCCGTCTCAGCCGCAGCCTGCCTTTCACCGACCGCTTCCGCGGCGAGCTGATTTTCGAAGCGTTCAACGCGCTCAACTCGCAGTTCAATACCAGCGTGAACAACGTCGCCTACATCGCTCAGTCGGGCACATTGAGACCAGTACCCGGCGTCGGCGTGGGCAACGCGAGCTGGGGCCCGATGGACGGCACCAACGCGCGCCGCATGCAGGTGGCATTTAAGCTGATGTTCTGAGGAGGAAATCGCGGAACACAGAAGTCAGCCTGAGTCCGCGACCATGTAAACAATCTCCTTTGCATGTGGGGCAGGATAGTATCTGCGCGGTGGTTGCCAACCACCGCGCGGTCCGTGGCCGCGGCGTGCGCAGATCTCCCGCATGACAGCGTGCAGGGCGAGCTAAAGCATGCCCCACCGAGGCGTGGTGTTAGACTGAATCGGAGGGTATTCTATGGTCGTCGGGGTTGCCAGGGAGATTAAGGACCACGAGGCGCGGGTGGGGCTGGTGCCGAGCGGCGTCATCGCTCTGCGCGAAGCCGGGCATGAGGTGCTGGTCGAGGCGCGGGCTGGCGAAGGCAGCTCCATCTCCGACGAGGAATACGCCCGCGCCGGCGCGCGGATTGTCGAAACGGCGGCGGAGGTGTGGACCAAGGCCGATCTGGTTGCCAAGGTGAAAGAGCCGCAGCCGGCGGAGTATGCGTTCTTCCGGCCTGGCCTCGTGCTGTTCACCTATCTGCACCTGGCGCCGCTGCCGGAACTGACGAACCGTCTGCTGGAATCGAAGGTCAGCGGTGTGGCCTATGAGACCATTCGCGAAGCCGATGGCTCGCTGCCGCTGTTGACGCCGATGAGCGAAGTGGCCGGCCGGATGAGCGTGCAGGTGGGCGCGCAGTATCTCGAAAAGCCCAACGGCGGCCGCGGCATTCTACTGGGCGGCGTGCCCGGCGTGGCGCCGGCGAACGCGGTGATATTGGGCGGCGGCGTGGTGGGAACTAACGCCGCCAAGATGGCGCTGGGACTGGGCGCGAACGTCACCATCATCGACCGCAATCTGAACCGGCTGCGCGATCTTGACGACATCTTCAACGGGCAGGTGGTGACGCTGGCTTCGAATGCGTTGACCATTCGCGAGAACCTGAAAACGGCGGACCTGGTGGTGGGCGCGGTGCTGATTCCCGGCGCATCGGCGCCCAAGCTGGTGAAGCGCGAAATGATCGCCGGAATGAAGCGCGGGGCGGTGGTGGTGGATGTGGCCATCGATCAAGGCGGGTGCCTGGAGACGGCGCACGCGACCACGCATAGCGACCCGACCTACGTGGTGGATGGCGTGGTGCACTATTGCGTCTCCAACATGCCCGCCGCGGTGCCGCACACTTCCACTTTCGCTCTCACCAACGCCACTTTTCCGTACCTGCTGGAGTTGGCCAACCATGGGCTGGAAGCCGCCTGCGAACGGCACGCCGCGCTGCGCGAGGGCGTCAACACCTATAAGGGCTTTGTCACCCACCGCGGCGTGGCCGGATCGCAGGGCCGCCAGTGGTGCGCGTTGGCCGCGGTGGAGTAAGCTCGGGAGATGGCGTCGCCGGAAAAGTCAGAGGCCCCGCGGCCGCTGACCGCGTTGACCGAGGACGAGAAGCTCTTCCAGTCCACCGTGCGCAAGTTCGCCCGCGAGGAAATCCGCCCGTACGTGCGTGAGATGGACGAAGCGGGCGTTTTCCGCAAGGACATTTTGCGGCAGCTTTTTGCCATCGGCCTGATGGGCATCGAGATCCCGGAAGAATATGGCGGGCAGGGCGGCACTTTCTTTCAGGCCATTCTGGCGGTGGAAGAGCTTTCCGCGGTGGACCCTTCGGCCGGTGTGATTGTGGACGTGCAGAACACTATCTGCAACAACGCCGTGCTGCGCTGGGGAGACGCCGGGCAGAAGGCCCGCTATCTTCCGCGGCTGGCGGAAAACACGGTGGCGTCCTATGCGCTTTCGGAAGCCGGCGCCGGCTCGGACGCCTTCGCCCTGGCTACGCGGGCGGAGGACCAGGGCGGCCATTTTCTGCTCAACGGCCGCAAACTGTGGATCACCAACGCCGCCGAGGCCGGCCTGTTTCTGCTGTTCGCCAATGCCAATCCGGCGGCCGGTTACAAGGGCATCACGGCATTCCTTGTGGAGCGCGATTTCGCCGGCTTCCAGGTGGGCAAGAAGGAAGACAAGCTCGGCCTGCGCGCGTCGTCTACCTGTGAGCTGATCCTCGTTAACTGCCGAGTGCCGCGCGAGAACGTGGTGGGCGAAGTCGGCCAGGGATATAGGATCGCCATCGAATCGCTGAACGAAGGGCGCATCGCCATCGGCGCGCAGATGATCGGTCTCGCCCGCGCCGCGCTCGAACACTCGACGGCTTACGCCAGACAGCGCAAGCAATTCGGGAAAGTGATTGCGGAATTTCAGGGCGTGCAGTTCGAGCTGGCCAAAATGGCCACCGAAATCGAGGCCGCGCGGCTGCTGGTGTACAACGCAGCACGCCTGCGCGACGCCGGGATGCCTTTCTTGGCGGAAGCCGCGATGGCTAAATATTACGCCTCCGAGGTGGCCGAACGCGCCGCGTCGAAGGCCATCGAAATCCATGGCGGCGTGGGAGTTACCAGGGATTACCCGGTCGAGAAGCTGTACCGGGACGCCAAGATCGGCCGGATCTACGAGGGCACCGGCAACATCCAGTTGCTCACCATCGCCAAGAAACTGTTGAGCAGGTAATCCCGTCTTGCAGTATATTGAGGGAAAATGGTGCGTCAGGAGTGACGTCTTGGGGAAAGCATGGGTGCGGGTGCGCAGCAATGGAGGGGAGATCACCAATTCGCGGGCAAGCGGGAAGGATGGGAAGCAGATCATCGCCGAACTGAATCCCGTGCTTCGTGGTTGGGGGAACTACTTTCGGCCAGGTACCTGTTCGCGGGAGTTTCTCAAAATGGACGGCTTCGTGTACCATCGCATCACTGGCTGGTTGTCGGTCCTGAGGCCGATACTGCGCCATAATATACCAATGCGCAGAGCCCGTTTTATCCGAAAGCCTTTCACCGCGCTGGCCGCCATGGCGAGTTTGTGCCTGGCGCTGGCCGAAAGCTCCTCGAAGCTGGTGTACCCGCCTGCCCCGCGCACCAACCAGGTTGACGACTACCACGGCCGCCGGATCGCCGATCCTTTCCGCACGCTGGAAGATCCGGACAATCCCGCGACACGCTCGTGGATCGAAGCCGAAGTGAAGTTGACTGGCCAATGGCTGGCCGCCATTCCGCAGCGGGATTCCATCAAGCGGCGCCTCACGCAGTTGTTCGACTACGAGCGCTATCCCTCCGCCATGCTGGCCAATTTTTCGCGCGGCTTCATCTGGGGCTATGCCGGGGCGTTCTCGGCCGGCTCCCATTACTTCCTGATGCGCAACAGCGGCCTGCAGAATCAAGCCGTGCTGTACACGGTCGACGCACAGGGCAATCAGCCGAAGGTGCTCCTCGATCCGAATACGTTCCGCAGCGATGGCACCGCGGCGCTGTGCGGGTTGTCTCCCAGCCACGATGGCAGCCTGCTCGCATTCGGCACCGCGCAGGCCGGCTCGGACTGGTGCGAGTGGCGCGTCCGCAACGTCGACACGGGCCAGGATCTGCCCGAGGTGTTGCAATGGACCAAGGATGCCGCGCCCAATTGGACCCCGGATAACCGCGCCTTCTATTACGCCCGCTATCCCAAGCCGCCGGAGGGCCAGGCGCTCACCGCGATCAACCGTAATGCGCAAGTGATGCTGCACCGCGTGGGCGAGGCGGTCGACCGCGACCGGCTGATTTACGAGGACCCGTCGCACGCCGACAGCGGATTTGGCCCCATGCTCACCGCGGATGGGCGCTGGCTGGTCGTCCACATGGATCTGCCGCAGGAAAGCTCCCGCAACATGCTGTACTTCGAGGATCTCTCCGCCGCCAGCCCGCGGATGGCGGTGCTCACGCCGGACCCCAAGGGCCTCTACGATTATCTTGGCAGCCAGGGCAGCCGCATCTACCTGCGCACCACGGAGGGAGCGCCGAAGGGCCGCATCATCGCCATCGATCTCAGCCGGCCCGGCCGCGAGCATTGGGACGAAGTGGTGCCCGAGCAGCCGGACAGCCTCGACCACGCCGGTCTCGCCAGCGGCCGCTTGCTGCTTTCCTATTTGCACGACGCGCACGCGCGGGCAGTCCTCTATTCGCTCGCCGGCAAGACCACCAGCGACGTCGCCTTCGACGGCATCGGCGCCGCCAACTTCTCGCCCGCCGAGCCCGATTCGAACGAGCTGTTCTACAGCTTCGTCACCTTCACCTCGCCGGCCGCGCTCTACCGTCTCGATTTGCGCACCGGACGCAGCACGCTGCTGCGGCAAAGCAAGCTCAGCTTCGATGCCGGCCAGTATCAAACCGACCAGGTTTTCTATCCATCGAAAGACGGCACCCGGATTCCCATGTTCCTGGTGCACCGTAAGGGCATGCCGCTCGACGGCCGGAACCCGACCATCCTGTATGGCTACGGAGGGTTCAACCTGGCGATCACGCCGTCCTTCAGCCCCGCCATGATCGCATGGCTGGAAATGGGTGGCGTATGGGCGGAGGCCAACCTGCGCGGCGGCTCCGAATACGGCGAAGCCTGGCACCTGGCCGGCGCGCGGAACAACAAGCAGAACGTGTTCGACGATTTCATCGCGGCCGCCGAATGGCTGATCCACAACCGGTATACGTCGACGCCCAAGCTGGCGATTTTCGGCGGCAGCAACGGAGGCCTGCTGGTGGGCGCCTGCCTGAACCAGCGGCCCGACTTGTTTGGCGCGGCCATGCCCGCCGTCGGCGTGATGGACATGCTGCGCTTTCACAAGTTCACCGATGGCGTCGGATGGACGGGCGAGTACGGGTCGCCGGACGACGCGGAAGATCTCAAAGCGCTGCTGGCCTACTCGCCGCTGCACAACATCCGCAAGACTTGGTATCCGGCCACGCTGATCACCACTTCCGATCACGACGACCGCGTAGTGCCCGGCCACAGCTTCAAATACGCTGCCACCTTGCAGGAGTCGCAGCAAGGCCCGGCCCCGATCCTGATCCGCATCGAGACGCGCGCCGGCCACGGCGCCGGCACTCCGACGTCAAAGACCATCGACGAATACGCCGACCGTTGGGCATTCCTGGTGAAGGTGTTGGATTTGAATCCGAAGCCGTAAAACATTTTCGCGGGCAAGCTTAACAGCATGCCCCACCAACGCCGCTTAGCGCTCTCCCGGCGGTGGGGCGCTCGCGTTAGCACCGGAAGCGGGCGGCTTCCAGCCATCGTTGGATGGACCGTTCTGGAAAAACTTGGCATCGTTGCTGAGCGGATGTCCGGTCGCATACTTCGCGTTGGCCTGGCCGAAGATTTTTCCCGCCCGCAGCGTGTCGTCGTGTATCTTGGCGATCATCTGCTGATACCGTGCGTCGGTTTGCGCGTATCCCGAGAAATAGCTGAGATCGTTGTTACCGACGATGATGACATCCACCCCGGGCACCGAGGCGATGTCATAGGCATTCGCAACGCCCGTCGGTGTCTCGATCATGATTACCACCAGCATGTTGTCATCGATGGTCCGATGGTAGTCATCGCGGTTGACGCCCCAAAGCGAAGCTGCCTGGCCCTGCCCCGTGCTGCGCCTTCCGAACGGCGGATACCGCGCCCACTTAGCGCCCTCGCGCGCCCGATCCACGTCATCCACCGTGGGAACGATGACGCCCAGCACGCCGATATCGGTGGCATGCTGGATGTGCCATTCCTGGGCGTCCGGCAGCCGGATCATGGGAACAGCGGCAACGTGCGGGCACGCCGCGATCATCGCCTCTATGTCTTTGAACTCGAGAGTGCTGTGCTGCATTTCGAACCAGGTGTAATCGTAATGCTTGGCCGCCTCGCAGTAGCCTTTGATATCCATCGTCGATTGCGTGAAGCTGAAGATCTGTTTGCCATCCAGCAGCTTCTGCTTGGCGGTGTTATACAGCTTGGGTTTGGCGGCGCTCTGCGCTGGACCCGGCTGTTGCGCCGCCAGTACGCTCAACAGCGCGACGGCCAATAGCGAACCGATTGCCCATCTCTTTGACGATGTTACGATCATTGACATACACTCCTTTCGGGACTCTCACGCGTAGGCGGAGAGATCCTCTTCCAGCCGCGGCCGATTGCGGCCCAGGTTTGGCGGAAGATCCAGCATCGGGCCTCGCCACTCGAGCATCCGGTCCACGTCGGCGTGAAGCCGGTACTTACGTTGCACGTCGGCGATCTTAGCGCCAACTACGTCGATCTTAGAAAGATCGTATTGGCCAAGGCCACCTTGATAGGAGTAATTGAGATAGCCGGGCCAACTGGCGTCGATGCCCATGCACTCCAGGCCCACCCGATCCACCGCCAGAAAATCGGTCGAGGCCAAGGCGATGCGATGGGGCACCGGCGTTCCCGAAACGGGACCGTTCCCCTCCATGCCTTCGTACCCGTCCACGATCCCCAATCCCCAGTTGTGAATCATGCGTTGGACGGCGAGGTACATGTTGTAGTTACCCGCCCGTATGCCAACGTGAAACTTGCGCTTCTCGCTCTCTCCCCATGGCCGGTTCTGTCCGGGAGGCGGAGACAGCGGCGCTCCCAAAACTACGTTCTTGATCGACATGGTTGCCACAACCATGTTGTGCGTCTTGAGCACCGCCGAGGAAATCAGGAACGCATCGGGGTCCAGGAATCGAGCTCCCAGGCGGATCGGGATCAGGTGCATGTCGTAGTCGATCCCCAGCATGAGCTCGTAGCGGCCTTCTTCGTTGGGAACTTCCAGTTTGATGTCGAGAGGCTTATGCTCGGCGAAAATCTCGCTCCAGCCGAACTCGCTGGTGGCCTGCCTGGCGGGCGTTCCGCCGCATTCGGCGATCACCACCGGGCCCTTGAACCGCGGCGCCAGGTAGTCCAGGATTCCATGCACGGTATCGGCTTGAGTGGAAATCAGTTGCCGCGACGGGTCGAGACCGTTGGGCTTGATGAGGACGTACTTCCTGGTCTTGAGAGAGGGCCGGATCTGGTCGTCAATGGCGAGCAGCGCGTCAAAGATGTTCTTGCGCCGGTTGTCGCCCTTGACGAGGGATACTCTGGAGCGCCGATTGGAATACTGAAAGACCTTGGCGACATCGGCAGTGCCCATGCGAGGGTCCTGCGGGGTCGCCCCCGGATCCACCGGCGGCTTCTGCTGCGCCTGCAAGGCCAGCCCTTGAGCGGCGGCGATCGCCCCGGCGCGGGCAAAGAAAGATCTGCGAGACACCGACATGGCCAGTGACCTCCTCTCCCGGTACAACGGGACTGACGATTGCCAGTATAACCCCAATCCCGCTCGATTGCCGGTCCGTTTTTCGGAAACTTGTTACATCGCCGGAAGGCTTGCCGCGGTCCACTACTTCACAACGCCGGGCGCCTCCTCGCGCACGCCCTGGACCCATCCCGGATACCACCGAAAAACATTGCCAGTCAGGCTGGCGATGAAGATATCGCCGTTGCGGCCCAGCGACAGCCAGTGCCCGGGACTTTCCATGGAGCCGAGAATCATACCCGACTCGATGTCGATCCGCATGATCCGCCCCGCCAGCGTGTCATAAGCCAGGTTGTTCCGGTTCAGCGTGAAATGGAGCGGGAGCGCTCTCGGTTAGTGAGTATTCCGCCCCTTCGGGGCGGGGATTTTCAAGGCATCGGGGTCTACCGATCCGATGTGTTTTCAGGAAGAGCG
>JBEKKO010000011.1:0-71316 GCA_050010695.1 Bryobacteraceae bacterium | reverse complement strand
TAATCTCCAGCACCGTCGCGAACAACGGTACGATTCTAGCCAACGGCGGCGCGGTAGCGCTCACGGGGGGCACAGTCACCGGCGGAAATGTGATCGCGGCCGACGGCGGCACGCTGACGGCTTCCTCGTCGACGATTCTGAACGACGTGAACCTGATCGTCAACGATTCGCTCTCCAGCGCCTCGATCGGCGGCACCATCACGGGCAGCACGATAGGCGTTGGCGGCACGCTGACGCTGAACGGCGCAACGATCAGCGACACGGTCCTGGCCAATTACGGGATCGTCAATGTGTCGGGCGGCCTGAACACCATGAGCGGGACGCTGGTCAACGAAGCCGCGGGCACCATGAATATCGGCAGCGGCTCTGCCCTGGAGTTCGAGGCCGGCGCCGCGGATTCCTTTGCCAACCCAGGCACCATCAATGTGGCTGCGACGGGCGCGCTCATCATAGACAGCGCCGGAGATTTCGCCCAATACCAGGTCCAGACCCTCACCGGCGGCACCTATAATATCGCGGGCATGTTCCAGTTCGCCGGCGCCGACATCGTGACCAACCAGGCGGACCTGGCACTCGCCGGCAGCGGCGTGGTGGAGGATGGGTCCTTAGCCAACGGCCTGCGCGATTTCTCCGACAATGGGGACCAGGGGCAGTTCTCGCTGCTTAATGGCGCCACCTTCACGTCCGGGGGCGACTTCGCGAACTCCGGTGCGGTGACGATCGACGCGGGCAGCGACTTTAACGCGGGCGCCAACACCTACACCCAGACTGGCGGCAGCACGATCGTGGATGGCACCTTGCTGGCCGCAACCATAGATCTGAACGGGGGCGACATCTCCGGCACCGGCACGCTGGAGGGCAACCTGGACAACCAGGGCGACGTGGATCCGGGCGACGCTCCGGGCACGCTGATCATCGACGGCGACTACACGCAGAGCAGCAGCGGCGTGCTGAACATCGAGATCGACGGTGCCAGCGATTTTGACCGGTTGGCCATCTCGGGGGATGCCGAACTCGACGGTACGCTGAACGTCACCTTTGGCGGGGGATTTGGGCCGCAGAACCTGGAGACGTTCACGATCATGACTTTCCGCTCCGTCAGCGGCGATTTCACCAGCATGAACCCGGCTGGGAACTGGCTGGAAATCCGGACCACCGACAGCCTCAGCCTGGAATACATCCTGCCGGAGCCGTCCACATGGGTCCTGCTCGCGTTCGGGCTGATGGGGCTCGGCTGGTTCAGACGGTGTGATAGCCTGCGCCACGACTAGCGCGCCGGTTCTGTGATGGGGACGATGCGGTCGGCGGGGACGTCGCGGAGGATCTGGTGAATGCCGCTGGGCCAGGTGATCTCGATTTCCTTGGCGACGGCGGAAGCGCCCAGACCGAAATGGACGCGCGAGTCGCTGGAAGAGGCGAAGCCGGTGCTGGTGGTAACGTGATTGTACTGGACCAGGCCGCTGGCCGTGGTAAGCCGCACCTTGGCGCCGATGGCCATGCGGTTGCTTTTCGTGCCGGTGAGCTTGAGCAGGATCCAGTGATTGGAGTTGCGGGTGGTGTTATGGAATATCTTGGCCTGCCCGTTCAGCACGGTGATCACGGCATCCATGCGGCCGTCGTTATCCAGGTCGCCGACGGCCATGCCGCGGTGAATCGCCGGAATCTGAAAATCCGCTCCGGCGCCGCCGCTGACATTCTCGAATTTCCCATTGGCGAGATTGCGGAACACCGCGACGGGCTCCTCGGAGTGGCGCGGCGAATAGAGTGACATGTCGTTCTGCACGTTGCCCCGCGCCACCAGCAGGTCCTTCCAGCCGTCGTTATCGAGATCGACAATGGCGTTCGACCAGCCGGACATTTCGTAGCTGTCCATGGCGATCCTGGAGGAGGCGGTGCGGTCGTCGAACTGGCCGTGACCGAGGTTGACGAACAGGGGGAAGGTCTCCTTTTCGATGGCGGAGACCCACAAGCTGGGAAAGCCTTTGTTGAAAAGGTCGCGGAAATCGACGCCCATGCCGGAGATGACGTTGCCGTTTTCCGGAAACGCGACGCCGGCATCGAGGGCGACCTCCTCGAATCGCTTGCCGCCGATGTTGTGGAACAGTTGCATGGGAGCATCGTCGTTGGCGACGAAGATATCCGGGTAACCGTCGCCATCGTAATCGGCGACGGCGACGCCCATGCCGCGGCCTAAGTGGTCGGCGATGCCGGTCTCCACCGAGACGTCGGTGAAGGTGCCATCGCCGTTATTGCGATAGAGCGTGTTGGGGAGCGGCTTGTAGTGGCGGGGAGTGCAATACATCGGCTGGCCGCGGTCTTTGCACTCGGCGAAGCCGACCGGTTCCCACTGGCAGTAATTGGAGACGAACAGATCCAGCAGGCCGTCGTTGTTGTAATCGACCCAGGCGGCGGCCACCGACCACATTTTCTTCCCGGCGTATTTGCCGCCGCCGACGCCGGCCTTCGCCGTGACATCGGTAAAAGTGCCATCGCCGTTGTTGTGGAAGAGCTGGTTGCCGTTCAGACTGGCGACGAAGATGTCGGGCCGGCCGTCGTTGTCGTAGTCGCCGATGGCGACCCCCATGTTGTAACCGGCGCCGGCCAGGCCGGCCTTTTCGGTGACATCGGTAAACGTCAGATTGCCGTTGTTGCGAAACAGGCGGTTGCTGAACTGCGGGCCGTTCTTGACGAGCCCTGGCATGGTGGCGCCGTTGACGAGGTAGATGTCGAGCAGACCATCGCCGTCGTAATCGAAAAGGGCCACGCCGGCGACCATGCTTTCGGGCTGCTCCTTGGCCGCGCTGGCGCTGTTGCGGCTGACGAAGTGGACACCGGCGCGATCGGCTATCTCTTCGAACGTGATGGGACCGACTACCGCGCCGGCGGCCAGGGCGAGGACCGGCGCGGAAAACAGGAGGGCACGGCGCAGCATCAATTGTTCAGGGTAGCATGTGAAAATCGGCGCCGGCGGGAATGGCCGCCGGCGCCGCGGAAGACCGTCAAACCGGACTATTGATAATAAACGAAGGCGCCCTGGAAGAACACGTCGGTGATGACTCCGCCGTCAAGGCCCGTCGCCGTGAACGGCGTCGGAGCGTTGTATTCGCCAATCCAGATCTCGCCCACGGGATACGTTAGAGATCCCGATGTCTGCGTTCCGGTTGGCGGCATTGTGGAGAGTATCCAGGCAGGGATAGTGAACTCTTGCGCGCCCGCTGGTGCGGTGCACTGGAACGAAGCAGACAGGGTCAAGTCGCTGCTGTACGAGAAGCCGCCGATGGTCACAAGGGCATTCGGCAAAGAAGGCCTTAGGGGGTAAGTCCACTGGACCGTGAGGTCGCTGGTTCGGGGGATCTGCGTATTGGGGAGGATTCCGCTGAACTGGGCAGTGATATTGCTGGTGAGCTCGGTGGCGGAAAAGGGGTCGATATTTGCCCCTCCGGTGCCGGCAACCGTATAGTGAAAGTCGCTATAGAGGAATTTTCCGGCGTTGCCCAGAAAGAGATAGTAGTAATCTGGAAGGCCGAATGTAGGGACCAATGGTCCGGGGGAATTCAGCGGGCCCTGGATGGACAGTCCGCCGCCGGCATCGAGCTGAGCGGGGCTGAAATCGGAAATGAGACCGATCGAATAAGGGATCGCGACGCAGTAGCCGGCGGAGACGCCATAATTCACCGAAAAGGCAGTTTGGGGAGTGTACTGGCTGAAGGTGGCGTATGCAAAGTCCCCGTTGTTGGAGGTGCCGGCGCCCGATTGGCCGGCAATCGTCGCAACGCGGCTTTCCAGGCGGATATAGCCGAAATTGACGTTGTCGCCCGCGGCGAGCTTGTTGACCAGGGTCTGCCCCATCACCGAGTCGGTGCAGGTGTTCTGCCCAACGGGTGCTACGGCGATGGTTGCGACGTTGCCCACGGCGCCGCCGACTTCGACAGCGATAGGCACGGCACAGCCCGACACTCCCTGCGGCACAGTGAAGTTAATCTGGTCGAGCCCGGGCCAGGAGCCGGAGCGGCCGGCGTAGAGCAGACCGGGAGTGGTCGTGAGAGCGGTATTACCGACATATAAGGTGGGTGACCCGATGTTGCCAAACGGGGGCAGTGCGGCGTCGCTCGATGTGACGGGTCCCAGGCCGGTGCCCCACAGGATGCCGATATCGCCGGGATGCAGCGGGTGGATAATCGTGTTGAGGTTATAGTTCGCATCGGTCACCGAGGCCTGCCCTATGCCGGCGGAGGTAGCCGTAAACGCGCCGAAAGCGGCGCTGACCACCTGGATCGGGAACGGGGCGCTGGTCTGGTTGTTGTAGGTGACGGTGATGGTCCCGTTGCCGGCGGGCGTAAGGGATGGCAGGATGGCGTTGATCCAGTAACCGTAGTACACGCCTAAAAGGAGCGGAGCGACGGATGTGCCGTTCACAGTCACTGTGAGCGAAACGCCGCACATTTGTGAAGGGACCGGGAACGAGAAAGCCTGGTTGCAATTGTACGGCAGATTGCCCGAGTAGACACTGAAGATGGAGCCTTGCGCGATGCCGGACGCCGGCAAACCGGCGGTGCGGTAATTGGCGGCATTATAGACCGCCTGGACGGCAGGCTGGGCGAACGACGCGCCGGGGATCAAAGCAACGATCGGCAAAAGAGCTAGACGGCGGAACATGATTCCTCCTGAGCGATCCATACGTAATGGCGGGCCGCCAAGTTTCAGCGAACCGGCCGATTCCAGAGTTTAAACTCCATTAAACCACGGCCCGCGGACTGGCGGCACTGCTCTGTGCGGAAACGAACAAAACAGCGCAGCGACGCGGGTAGCTCTTTAGGGCTACCCGGTTCCGACGATCGGCATGAGAGTTGGCTGGAAGCGGCAATGGAGGTAAAATCAATACTAAGATGACAAAGTCCGTTTTGCTGCTCCCCGTATGCGCAATCGCGCTTTTTGCCGGTCTTGCCGTTGCGCAGACCGCGCCAGCCAGCGAACCCGCCGCCACCATTCGCGCGACCACGACCGAGGTGATGTTGGACGTGGTGGTAGTCGATAAACATGGAAAGAACGTGAAGAACCTGAAGGAGAGCGACCTGGAGGTTTACGAGGACGGCGTGAAACAGTCGGTCACCAGCTTCCGCATGTCAGGGGCGCGGGAAGCGCAGTCGCAGCAAACCGCGGCCGGCGGCACGGCGCCGGGGACTTCCCAGACCTCGCGTCCGCTGCGGGCGGTCAACCTGGTTTGTATTGTTTTTCACAACATCGATCCGGTTTCGCGGCGGAACGCGACTCAGGCGGTGGAGGAGTTTCTGAAAAGCGAGATGCCGCCGGACACCTACATCGGGATGTTCACGCTGTCCGACCGTTTGATTCCGATCTTAGCCTTCACGACCGATCGCCAGAAGGTGACCCAGATGGCGGAGAACGCGTTCAATCTGCGCCCGCTCAATTTCAACGACGCGTCGGCGGGCCTGGTGACGGCAAACCCGCTTCGGGTAGCGATTACCTCATCCGTAACGGGCACCGGAGCCAGCACCCAAGGGTCGGCGACGATGACTGTCTCGGGAGGCGAGATCGCGAATACGGTGATTACCGGGGCGGACGTGACGAACGCTCCGGGCGCCAGCGCGATGCGCGGGGACCAGGTGACCGCGGACCGCGACTTCGCCGAACTGACCGGGGCGCGCGCGGAGGACGAAATCAACAACATGATCAAGATGTTGGGTGCGCTGCCGGGGCGCAAAACGGTGCTGATGGTCACCACCGGCAGCCTGACGACGGGCGATCCCGATAAGCAGCAGAAGATGCTGGCCACAGCCATTGCCAGTGGCGTGACGTTTTACCCTCTCGACATAACGGGTTTGACGGAGAACTCGTCGGCGTCGGCCGCGAACCTGAAGTTGAACCAGGTGGCGGGCCAGAGCCAGACCCAGCAGGTTTCCGCGAAGCAGGGAACCGCCGGCACCCAGGTTAACCTGGACGATGAGAAGGAAAAGAGCCGGCAGGGCGACACGATGATGCAGGGCATCCGCTCGTCGGACACGCAGGCGAGCTTGCGCGCGCTGGCGGAAGGCACCGGCGGTTTCATGATCGCCAACACGGGAGAATACAAGAAACCGTTTGGGCGCATCCTCGACAACGTGGAGGCGCACTATGAACTGAGTTATCGCCCGACCGCCGACAAATACGACGGGCACCTGCGCAAGATCGAAGTGAAACTGCTGGGGCACGCAGCCGAATATCGCGCGGAAAACCGGACGGGCTATTTTGCCATGCCGGACCTCAAAGGATCGGCGGCGCTGCAGCCGTTTGAGGTGATGGGGCTGAGCGCGCTGAGCACGACTCCGATGCCGCACGCCTTCGATTTTCACACCGCCGCTTACCATTTTCAAAACGAAGGCGCGAATTCCCGCAGCACGCTGTACTTCGAGTTGCCGGGCGGGGCGCTGAGGGCGTTGCCGGGAGCGCAGGGGACGCATGAATTGCACGCCTCGCTGCTGGCGTTGGTGAAGGATTCGACCGGGCAGGTGGTGGACAAGTTCAGCAACGACCAGACTTACTACATTCCGGACGACAAGCTGCAGGCGGCGCTGACGACGCCGATCGAGTACACTCATCCGGTGACCCTTCCCCCCGGCCACTACACCGTCGAGGCGGCGGTGGTGGACCGCGAAGCGGGGAAGCCGAGCACCAGCGTTGCGCAGTTCGACAGCCCGGAGATGAAGGGAGTCGGCCTGAGCAGCATTATGGTGATTCAGCGGCTGGAAGCTGCCGACAAGCCGGATCCGGCCGATCCCCTGGTGTTCATGGGCAAGCGCCTGGTTCCGCTGCTGGACAACACGCTGCACGCGGGCAAGCCCTACATGTTGTACTTCGCGATTTATCCGGATACATCGAACACCGAGCAGCCGACGGCACAAATCGAGGTTTCCTCCGGCGGCAAGGTTCTGGCAACCGTTCCGGCAAAACTCCTGCAGGATGGTCCCGTGTGGAGGGCACTGGCGGGAGCGCCGGCGCAGGTGGGCAGTTTTCAAATCAAGGTCACCGCAACCCAGGGCAGTTTGCCGCCGACGACGCAAGCGCTGGAGTATACGGTCGTCAAGTAGGGCCGCGCTTCGAAGACTTGCACAAACGGGAAGAAAAGCCGGGACGACTCTCGGCTCAGCCGGCTTGACAGCCGGCGCCACGGCGCTTGGTTTGATCCCGCCATGGTAGAATTCCGTCCGGGGGTGCGCGGATACGGCTTCGCACGCAATTCCATCGTTACTGCTGCTGGTGCTCTGCCTGGCTGGAGGCGCTCCGGCGCAGGCACCGACCAGCAACGGATCGAATGCCGATTTCGCGGCGCTCGCGGCGCGGGCTGAGGCGGCGCGCGAAGCGGACCGGCCGGACGAGGCCATCGTCCTCTACCAGAAAGCCGTCGAGTTGCGGCCCGGTTGGGGAGAAGGCTGGTGGTGGCTGGGCATGCTCGAGTACGAAGGGAGGGCGTTCGGCAGGTCGGCGGAGGCGTTCCGGAAGGCGGCCGCGCTCAACTCTAAGAATGGGACCGCGCGGGCGATGCTGGGACTTTCGGAATTCGAACTGGGGGAGGATGCGAGCGCGCTCAAGCACATTCAGGAGGGCAAGGACCTTGGATTGCCGGACGATCCGCAGTTGCGGAACGTGGTCCTCTATCATGAGGGCGTGCTGCTGCGCCGGGCGGGAATGTTCAAGGAAGCGTTGCAGCGGCTGCACACGCTTTGTTTCAGCGGGGTTCAGAATCCGGACCTGCTGCAGGCGCTCGGCATGGTGGCGCTGTGGCGGAGCGAGCCGGAAGCGACGGGCGATCGGGACGTGGGAGTTGTAGCGCGGGTGGGCCGGGCGGAGTGTCTGGCCGGGCAGAAAAAGTTCGACGAAGCGCGCCGGGAATACGCCGCCGCGGCGCGCGATTACCCCACTTACCCGAACATCCACTATGCATACGGCTGGTTTCTGCTGGGCGCCGAGGACATGCCGGCTGGCTATGCGGAACTGGAACGGGAAATCAAGAACAATCCCGGGCACGTGATGGCGCGGCTGCAGATTGCGGCGACGCGATACAAGGTGGATTCCGCGGCCGGGCTGCCCTACGCCGAAGAAGCGGTGAAACTGGATCCGCAATCGATGTTGGGGCACTACCTGCTGGGACTGTTGCTGCTGGACACGGACGACTATCTGCGGGCAATTCCGGAACTGGAGACGGTGCAGAAAGCGCAGCCGGAATTCGCCAAAGCGTATCTCGCCTTGGGGGCGGCTTATGCACGGGCGGGGCGCGAACAGGACGCAGCGCGGGCGCGCGCCACGTTCCAGCGTTTGCAAGAAGCCGCAGGCAAGCCAGCGGAGCTGCTGCCCGAGCCGGAGCAGTAGGCCCACAACCACTCGACTCCAGAGAAGAGAATTAAGAAGGGGCTTCGCCAGGCGCAGGGCGGGGGCCGGCACCACCACTCAATCTCCGGAGACACGCTCCAACTCGCGCGCGGGCGGGTTCGACGCGGCCAGCGCGCCGACGCTCACATGGATCTGCGGCATGGCGCCGGTTTCGAAGGCGTCCGCCATGCCGTCCAGTTTCTCGCGCAACATCTGCCGCCGCAGCCTGGCTTCGAACTCGCGAAGCTGCTCTTCGATGCGGCCGGCTTTGCTCTTGTTGCGGATCATATCCTCGCGGTAGCGTTTCAAGAAGTAGCCGATGGTTTCGACGCGGATCCTGATCGAGCCGGTGGGCTTGTTCTCGTCGATGTCCTTGAAGCAGAAATACGGCGTGCCGGAATGCTCGACGATCTCCTCGACCACGGAGTAGATGGGCGCGTCGTGGCCGCACTTAAAGCTGGATAGCTCGAGCGCCACCAGGTTGGGATGGCGCGCCACGTACTTGGCCGCCCACACTTTGCGGCTGGTGTTTTCGCTGTAGGAATTCTTCCACACGTCGGTGATGGCCATGGGGTGCGGGATCTCGCCGGCCAGCACGTCATCGCCGAACAGCCGCCAGACGATGTCGTCGTCGATCGGCAGGCAGTCCTCGGTGAACACCGGGTAGCCCAGCTTCTGGAACTCCTCGAGGATTTCGTGATTGATGCCGGGATCGTTGTGATAGGGCCGGCCCAGCAGCACCACGCCCAGCTTGTCCTGGCGCTCCAGTTCCTCGAGCGCCTCGCGCGCGGCGCCGCGCATGGTGACGTTGTTGAACAGGTCGAGCGCGCGGTAGCCTTGCTCGATCGCGCGATGATTCTCTTCCGGTGACAGACCCAGAACGTCGCGGAACTGTTCGTACATCTGCCGCTCGAAAATATCCGGCTTCGAGATGTTGACGAACGTATCCAGGTACGTCACGCCCTTTTCGGCGAACAGGTCGCCTTCCTTGGTAAACGCCGCCTTCACCGCTTCCGGCGTCGCCGCCACGGTGGGGCAGGAGCGGCTGGCCTGCACCGAATGCAGATCGCTGGTCAGGCAATCGATCATCGGGAAGAAGATGATGTCGAGCGGCTTCTTGGCGTGCACGCGATAGAGCAGGTTGTGGATGTGCGGAATGCCCAGCTTGGAGGGGAAGCACGGGTCGATGGCGCCGCGCTTGGCGCCCTCCTTATACAACTCCTCGCTGGTGAAGTCGGAGTAGACGATGTTCTCCGCTTTGATGCCGAGCGACGCGAAATAGCCGGTGAACACGGGCGTCTGCGAATACATGTTCAGCACGCGCGGCATGCCGATGCGCAGCTCGGCGCGCTTTTTTATCAGCGCGGCCCGCTTCTTTTGCGCCGCCGTGATCTGCAGCTTGGGCGGCGCGTCGGCCACCAGCGGCGGATCGGGCACGCGGAAGACCGCCTTGGCGGCCATTTCCACGAAGTTCGGATTGGCCTTTTTCACCTTGTCGAGATCGCCCTTGATGTGGCGCATCTCCTCGATGTTCTCGACCGTGCCTTTTTCGCAGGTGGCGATGATCAGCCGCTGCGCCCCGGCTTCGAGCGGCACCTTGGTCTTCACCGGCGGCTTGATCTCCAGGTTCACAATCGAAGTCTTGACGTCGATGAATGTGCGCAGGCACTTGTTCTTGCAGAAATAGCAGCGGGTGCTCTCGTTGCGCGTGGTCTTGTACTGGATGCCGCGGGCCGCCTCCAGTCCGATGAAGGTGGTCTTGCGGCCGTTGTCAAAAAGCCGTCCAGCTTCCAGCGCGGCCCCGATGGCGCCGGCTTCGCCGCAATGTTCGTGGACGATCACGTCGGCCTGCACGTCCTTGCCCTTGAAGCGCGACTCGATGAAATCCACCTGCGCCTTGACCGCCGCCAGGTTGTACTGCGTGCCGCCCTGCAACAGGAAGCGGCGGCCGATGGCGGAGAGGTTCGGAATCTGCGAAACGTAGAGCCAGATGTTCTTGGGCAGCACGTTGCACAGGCCGGCCATGATTTCTTCCGGCTTCCATCCCTGGCGCTGGAAATCGACGATGTCGGACTGCATGAACACCGCGCAGCCATAACCGAACGACGGAAATCCCTTGGCCCTGAAAGCCGTGTCCGCGTATTCCTCGACCGGCACGTTGAAGCCCTGCGCGGTGGATTGCAGGAAGTAGCCATTGCCGGCCGAGCACTGCGTGTTGAGTTTGAAATCCTTCACGCGGCCATGCTTGAGGATGATGATCTTGATATCCTGGCCGCCCACGTCGCAAATCACATCCACGTCATCGTAGAAATGCAGGCCGGCTTCGGTGTGGGCCACCGTTTCGACCAGCGCCGCATCGGCGCCCACCACGTCCTTGAGAATATCTTTGGCGTAGCCGGTGGTGCCCACGCCCAGAATCTTCAGCTCCGCGCCCTGGTCGAGAATCTGCCGATTGAGTTTTTCGAGCACCTCGACGGTGTCCTCGATCGGGTTGCCTTTCGAAAGCTGATAGGTCTTGGCCAGGATGCGGCGCTTGTGATCGAGCGAAATCAGCACGGCCTTGGTGGATGTGGAGCCGCCATCGATGCCGACAAAGCCTTCCACCATTTCGCCCGGCTGGAACGTGGTTGGGACGAACTTCTTGGGCCGGTACTTGCGCTTGAAAGCCTCCAGATCGGCGTCGTCCTTGGCCAGACCGCCCCCGCCGCCGCGCTTCGATTTCTCCTCTTCGCGGCCGATGGCGACATACCACGCCAGCTTCTCCCAGCCCAGGTATTGGCCGACGCTATCGTCTTCGGTCTTGCCGAATTCCACCGAACCAATGGCGGCGAAATACTGCGCGTTGTCCGGCGTTTTGACCAGGTCTTCCGGCGGCACGCCTTCCGGCAGCGGAGTGCCTCGCTCTTCCCAGATCTTCGGGATGTTGTGCTTCCAACAGTCGCGCATGCCCTGGATGTAGCAGTTCGGCCCACCCAGCAGCAGCACCACCGGCTGCAGCGTGTTGCCGCGCGTCAGAACGGAAAGGTTCTGCATCACGATGGCTTCGAACAGCGATGCCATCAGCTCATTGGGCGGCACGCCCATCTTCTGCAAGCCGTTGATGTCGGTCTCCGCGAACACGCCGCACTTGCCGGCCACCGGATGCAGCTTCATCCCCTGGTAGCCCATCTGGCAAAGCTGCTCGGCGGGGATGCGCAGCTTGGCGTTGATCTTGTCGATCACCGCGCCGGTGCCGCCGGCGCACTTATCGTTCATCGACGGCATTTTCTTCTTGCGGCCGGTCTCGGGGTCCTTTTTAAAGATGATGATCTTGGCGTCCTGCCCGCCCAATTCGATCACCGATCCGCACTCGGGATAGAGGCGCTCGACGGCGAGCGAAACCGCGTTGACTTCCTGCACGAACTTCGCGCCCAGATATCCGCCGAGTCCGTTGCCGCCCGATCCGGTGACGAAGATGCGCGAGTTGGCGGCTTGGAAGGCATCGATCTCGGCGTCAAAACGCCGGCAGAATTCGAGCACCTTTTCCGGCTGCCTGGTGTCGTGCCGCTGGTAGTCCTGCCACAGAATCTGGTCGGTGGCGGCGTCGATCACCACCGCTTTCACCGTGGTCGAGCCGACGTCCATGCCGATGAGGAAGTGTTTGTCCATGTGCGATTCCCGTTCGATGAGCCCCGTAGTCTCGTCCGGCGCGGGGCGGGCATGCCCGACCCCTACGAGTGCTGTCTTTGCGCGATGTGATGGACGAAGTTGGCGGCCTGGCCGACCACGCCCTTGGTGTGCGGCACGCGATAAGTCGGCCGCCTGGTTTCCGGATGTTGGTCGACCCAGGCGCGGCAGGCGTCCAGCGTCAGGCCGGTGCGCTCCAGCGCCTCGGCGAATTCCTTCTTGGCCTTGCTCTTGGCTTCGCCCAACGCCATCTGCACGCGGCTGTGGGCGTTGATCTCGCCTTCGCCCGAGGTTTCGACCGGCAGGTAGATCATGTCCTTGAAATTCGAGACCACGGCCGATTGCGCGCCATCGGATTGCGTCGACGGCATGCAGCCGAAGGGCTTCAAGGAGAGCACCATGTGGGCCAGGTCCTTGTTCGAGTAATAAATATTCTTGGCGACTTCCAGGTGGCCTTCGCCGCCGCCGGCGCGCGAGTTGTAAAACGGATGGCCGATGCGCTGCAGTTCGTATTGATCGGCCAGGTGGTGCGCAATGCCGCCCAGCGCCTCGACAATCTTGTGGTATTCGTTCTTGAAAATGGCCTCCGCCAGCTTGAGCTTGGCCACCTTCTGGCGGAAGCCGATCTCGATCTTGGCGCGCGTTCCCAGGCGCCACAGCGGCGGCAGCACCGCGCCTTCCTCCAGCCCTTTGAGGTCTTTGTATTTCTGAATCACCTGGTGGATCATGTACATGATCCAGGTGCCGATCGGTTCCACCAGCACCTGCGCGCCCTCGCGTTGCAGGAACCGGAACATGTTGAAGTTGCCGTCGCCTTCGGTGGTCTGCGCCCAGAACTCACCGGTGATTTTGACGATCGGCTTCACGCGCAGGCGGTCGATTTCGATCGAGTCGAACCGGTCGCGGCAGTGCTTGAGCGCGGGCAGGTAATCGTCGCCCTTGATCTGGCTCGCGAATTTGCCGATGTACTGCGCGGTGTCGGAGAAGCCGCCGAGATAGCGCGCCAGGTTCCCGTTGAGCCGCCACGGACGCTTGGTCTTGAAGACCTGGTGCAGATACTCCATGCCTTCGTCGAGCATCTTGTCGGTCGCGCCCGCCTCGATCTCGTACGGACGGATCGCGTAGGCGACCTCATTCATCACGTCGCCGCAGTTCAGCGCGTTGAGGATGCCCAGGAAGAAATCCAGGTTCATCTCCAGGCCGGCTTCGGCGTCGGACTGGCTCAGCCCGCCGGACTGCTGGAACAGCAGCACGCGGAAACCGTCGAATCCGGCGTTGCGCAGCGCCAGCCGGTATTCGGCTTCATACATGCCGAAGCGGCACGGGCCGCAGGCGCCGGCGGTGAAGAACACGTGGTTATCGATGATGTCCCGCTTGCTCATCCCCTGCTCTTCGAGGGTTTGCAAATACTGCACCAGGTTGCCGACGGTGAAATAAGTGGGGTTGCACTGGCCGTTGTTGCCGTACTCTTTGCCAAGCTGAAACGCGCGCACGTTGGGCGTGGGCACCGGCCGGGCCTTGTAACCCAGCCCTTCCAGCGCGCCGTGCACCAGCTTCTCGTGTTTCCAGGTCAGCCCTCCGAACAGCAGCGTGGTGAAGGCGCGCTCCTGCTTGGTGAACGGACGCTCTGCCGGCCGTTTGAAGTGATGAGCGTTCTGCTTGGGCACGCCGGCTTCGCGCTCCAGTCGCGCGCGCTCTTCGGCCAGCCGTTGCTGGATTACGTCCTCAATGGAACCGATCTGCACGAGATTGGCAGACGGCGACACGTGTGGTTCTGCAGTCTGAGTGCTCATAGCTATCCCAATTGAGGACATCTTGCGCCGATAACCAATTGAAAAGGAACAGCTATCCATCGAACGGCGAGTTTCGAATCGGAATGGGGGAATTGAAGGGGTGAGCGGAACGCCGCCGCCAGTGGCCGCAACTCACTGGATTACAGCCATTTGTGAGGTATCGGACAAGTCGCGGCGGGGCACGCCCGATTTGGCTTTGCGGGATCTTGAGTAAGCATGTCTGCCCCCTTTGCGCGGTAGCGTAACTGGGTATTTTCAAAGAAGGAGCCGGATTATGGCGAATCTCGATTGGTCACCATGCCCTGCCGTGGAGAGCATCCCCGGCAACGTAGCGGCGCTACGGCTGAGGCCGGGGCGCACTCAGTATTCCACGTCAACCAGGAAGAGGCCCTTGGCCGGGGCGGTGGCGCCGGACTCCAGCGGGAATGCGGAGACATCGCCGAGGTTGCCGCGGCCGGCTTCGATCAGTGTCCCCACCAGGTTTCGCACCATGTGTTTTAAGAAGCCGCTGCCGCGCACGCGGTAGATCAGGCGGTCCTGGCCGCGGGTGAGCACGGAGGCAAAAATCGTCCGCACCTTGGACTGGCCCTCGGCGTCGCGGTCGTCGGAGGCGGCAAACGCGCTGAAATCGCGCTCGCCCTCGAAAACGCGCGCCAGCCGCGTCATGCGGTCTTCATCCAGCGGATAAGGGTAATGATGCACGAAGGGCCAATCGAAGGGGCTGCAAACCTCCGTGCGGGCGATGCGGTATTCGTAGGTCTTGGCTTTGGCGTCGAAGCGGGGGTGAAAGGCGGCGTCCACCTCTTCGACCGAACAGACGCGAATGGCGGGCGGCAGCAGGCGGTTCATGGCGCGGCGCAGGTTGGCGAGCGGAATCGGGTTCTCGAGGCTGAAAGCGGCCACCTGCCGGAGCGCGTGCACGCCGGCATCAGTGCGGCCCGAGCCGGCCACGTGCACCGGCTTGCCTTCCATGCCGGAAACGATTTCTTCGAGCGTCCCTTGAATGGTCGCCAGGCCGGGCTGCACCTGCCAGCCATGGAACGGGCCGCCGTCGTACGCCACGGTGATGCGGATGCGGCGCATCAGGTGCGGCGCGAGCCCGGCTTCACAATCCGAATCCCCTGCCGGCACAGTGGGCATTCCTCGGGCTTATAAGCCGCCACGGTGAGCGTGGCCAGCGCCACCCGCGGCACACCCACGTCCGCCGTTCCGCCGCTGCGGTCGATGATGGAGCCGGCAGCCGCCACCTGGGCGCCCGCCGCCTGGAGGACGGCGATCACATTTGCCGTACTGCCTCCGGTGGTGATGACGTCCTCCACCACGCACGCTATTTCACCGGGCTCGACCGAAAATCCGCGCCGCAAAACCATTTTTTGGGATTCCGGATCGCGCTCGGTAAAGATGTGCCGGCAGCCCAGGGCGCGCGCCACTTCGTGGCCAATGATTAAGCCGCCCAGCGCCGGCGAGACCACTACGCCCACGCCTGCCGCCAGGCGATGCAGCGCGCCGGCGAGCATCTTGCCCAGTTTCTCCGCCGCCAGCGGGTGCTCCAGTACCAGCGCGCATTGCAGATAGCGGTCGCTGTGCAGGCCGCTGGTCAGGCGGAAATGGCCCTCCAGGTACGCCCCCGTAAAGCGGAACAGCTCCACGACGGATTCTGTGGCCGGCATCACATTCGCCACTATATCATCCGTCTGACCGGCGAGTTACTGCCGGACCCGGCCAGCGGGCGACAGGATGGTACATTTGCCTGACACATCGGTATCAAATCGGCATAAGCTGGAACATCGGTTTTGGATCGTTGGGTTGATTCCACGCCAGTTAATGTTTGGCGCGCTAATTGCTCACCGAAGTCTCGTGACTAGGATTACACGGGCCCGAAGAGAGACGGTTGATCCCACCTTAGCCGACCTGCCGAACGAGTCACCTCACCAACGAACCCACCATTAGACCCCACATACCTTCACAAGCGTCTCTCCTCGGAGCCTGGCAACCTCAAGCCGGGCGTTATCGCGTACCATAGTTGCATGGTCAAAGGAATGTTCGACGTGCAATGTCCCTGCTGCCAGGCGACTCTCAGGATCGACTCCGAAACGCGCGCCATCATTGCCCACACCATTCCCGAGAGGCCCAGGCTGATTGAGGACCTGGCGGCCGAGGTGGTCAAGCTGAAAGGCGAAGAGGCGCGGCGCGACGAAGTCTTCCGCAAACAGGTTGATGCGCAAAAGTCGCATGGCAAGGTGCTCGAGAAGAAATTCGACGAGCTTTTCAAGCGCGTCAAGGAAGACCCCGACGCCCCACCGCCGGTGCGCGACATCGACCTCGACTAGCGCTCGCCGATCCGCCGGCTGTAGGGGTCGCGGCATGGCCGGCCCGCCACGGCGCACTCAGCCAACCGGCTGAAAAGCACCACCACCGGCGTCACCCGACCGCGGGAAACGTGATAACCTTTGGTTCCCGGGAACAACCATATGCGGAAACTGATAACTCCCTTCGTGATCCTGATCGGCGCGACGGCACTTCTGCACGCGCAGGCCGCGCCGCCGGCCGCCGTGGCGCAGACTCCGCCCGCGCCCGCTCAGCCGCGCGCCGCGGCTGCGCCGGCCTATAACTGCGAGCCGGTGAATCCCAACGCCACGCCGGAGGCTCGCGCGCTGCTGAAGACACTGTGCGCGGTTTCCGGCAAGGGCATCCTGTCCGGCCAGCACAACTTTCCCAACCACCGCGATCTGGATACGGAAAAGGTCCACGCCGTCACCGGCAAGTACCCCGCCATCTGGGGTTCGGATTTCGGCTTCACCGACGAAGAGGATAAGGATTCCATCGTCCATCGCGACCTGATGATCGCGGAGGCCAAGAAGCAGGCCGCGGCCGGCTCCATCATTTACCTGTGCTGGCACATGCTGCGGCCCACCGAGGATGAGCCGGGCAAGCCGGGCGCAAGCTGGAGGGGCAGCGTGCAGGCCCGCCTCACCGACGACCAGTGGGCGGAACTGATCACGCCCGACACGCCGCTGCACAAGCGCTGGGAAAAATACATGGACACCGCGGCCGGCTATCTCAAGCAGTTGCAGGATGCGCATATCCCGGTCCTGTGGCGGCCCATGCACGAAAACAACGGCGGCTTTTTCTGGTGGGGCGGCCGGCCGGGCATGGGTGGCACGGCGCAGCTTTACCGCGAGGTCTATGCCCGCATGGTTTACGTCCATCACCTGGATAACCTGATCTGGGTGTGGAATCAGAACGGCCCCGCCCCGATGGGCGAGTTCTTCAATTTCTTTCCCGGCCAACAGTATGTCGATGTAGTCAGCTATGACAACTATCGCGAATTGAACGACCGGTATTACTATGAGATGCTGGCACTGGCCGAAGGCAAGCCGATCGCGATCGGCGAAGTCGGCGCTCCACCGTCCGCGGATGTGTTGAAGGCTCAACCCAGGTGGGCCTGGTTCATGGTCTGGGCCGGCATGGCTAACGACCGCATCCTGCCGGCCTACGGCAACCCCTACGTGATTAACCGCGGGGATCCGATCCCGAGCAACTAGTTTTCGGCAAGTGGAAAATCACCGGCGGCAGAGACCGCCGGCGCTACGGCTACGCGCGTAGGTTCTCTTGGTAACGCCGGCGCCACGCGGTTTCGGTGCAAAATGGACGAAGAGTGTGAGCGAAAGGTACCGTTTCGCACGCTTGGCGCGCCGCGGCGAGCGCGCGGGGGCAGGATCTGATACACTGGATGTGTCTTTGATCGTCCCGCTACAGTCTTGGCCGGAGTCCATCTGCCTCGTCTCTTGCCCGAACCGTCAAATACGAAGGAACCTCTAAGATGAAAAACATTTTTGTAGGCAATTTGGATTTTGCCGCAACCGAGTCTTCCATCCGTGCGCTTTTTGAGCCGCACGGGAACGTGGAGAGGGTCAACCTGGTCACCGACCGCGATACGGGCCGTTCGCGCGGCTTCGCGTTTGTCGAAATGACGGACAGCGCCGAGGCTGATCGCGCTATCGCCGCCCTGAATGGCACCGAGTTGAACGGGCGCGCCCTCAACATCAACGAGGCCCGGCCCAAGTCCGACAGCGGCCGCTCGTTCCGCGGCGGTCCGCGTGGCGGCAGCGGCGGCGGCAGCGGACCGCGGCAGCGGCGCGAACCGCGCTGGTAAATTGAGTGAGCGAGGCCGGCCCGCGTCCGGCGCCGGCTTTGATCGTTTATTGGAGGAATAAACCATCCCTACTCGATCGCACACCTCATTCAAGAAACGTCAATAAGGAGATCGCCCGGATGGAAAAGGAAAAGGCCGCAAGGCGCGTGCAACGCAAACTGGAACGTCTGGAAGGACCTCCCGCCGCCGCCGATATCGAAACCGGCGAGGCTGCGGCGCCGGCGGACGAAAACACGGGAGCGGCCGAATGACTCCGGAACTCAGGCGGGGCGCAGTACGGCCGGGGGAGCGAGCGGTGGAACTGCGATACATGGGGTTTCAGCAGAAACAGAACCGGCGTTTGTACCGGTTCGACATGAACGATGCCGGGACGAAGTCCTCCATCCCGCATGTGGTGAGCGTGGACATGGAGCTGTTCCTCAGGCACCACGTCGGCATCCAGGAAGGCCCGGCGCTGTGCGCGCAGAAAATAACCGCCGACCTGGAGGCCGATCGTCAAGGTGACCACGAGTTGACCAACGAAGATCTCCTCGCCTATGCCACCGATCGGGCCGTGGCCGCGGAGCGCAAAGCCGAGGCACGACGCAGCGGTCCGGCGCGCCGCAAACCGGAACCCGGCCAGCCCGTCAGCCCCTGGTGGCGCTAGGTCCACGACTGCTGGGTTCGGTGCTAACGCAAAACCGCTCCCTAACAAGCAGGTTGACAGACGAAAGCGTCTGTCCCACTTTGCTGTCGAAGGATTATGTGGGGCAGGCGCTTTCGCCTGCCAACTGTTTCCTCCCCGGCTTCTGACGCTGTGGGTTCGGCAGTGAGAGTCCGCGTCAGGCGAAATCTCAAATTGAAAACCGGTTGACACCCGGTGCCAGATCCCGGCGAGCACCCCGCCATACGAACTCTCCCGGCGTGTCGGGCGGCAGCGTGATGGTGGCGGCCATCCCCGCTCCCCGCGGTTCCAGCCGCACTTCCACTTTTCCCTTGGGATGCGGCACCGAGCCGGAAACGAACTGCAAATTGTTCAGGTGGGGCCGCACCACAACACGGCTGAATCCGGGCGCCGCCGAGTCCACCCCCAGCAGCGTGCGGAAGATTTCGATATTCGGGCTCGCGCTCCACGCGTGGCAATCGGAACGCGCCGGGTTGTTGGGCAGGTCGATGGTCTCGGCAAACGTGGTCAGCCCGCGGGCCAGCATGTAACGCCAGTCGCCCAACCGGTCCAGGTAGCCGTCGCCCTGGCCCACTTTCTCGAGCGCCAGGTTCATGTAGAACTTGAAAAACAGGGCTCCCTGCGCCAGTCCCGGCGCCGTCAAGGTGCGCAGCATCAGGTCGCGCGCCGGCGCTCCCGTAATCACCTCGCCCAGGACCGCCATCGTATTAGTGTGTTGCGAGAACTGCCGCTTGGCCGGTGTATCGGCGTACAGACTGGTGCCGGCATCCCAGTAAAGCCACTGCGCCGTTTCGCGAAGCTGCTTCTCGCGCGCCCGATAAACCTCGGAGAGCCCGCGCAGTCCCACGGCGGCTTCCAACTCGGCTGCCCAGCCGTACCCCAGCAGCAGCAACAAGTCGTGAGGCGCCGACGATCCGTCGGCTTCCTGCGGCGGCTCACCCGAGGGCCATCCCGCCACCCAGTCGAAGTAGCGCCACCACGGCAGCGGGCCGAGCGAGCCGTCTTCCTTCTGGTACCTTTCGAAAAAGCTCAACACGGCGCGCACCCCCGGCAACACGCGGCGGACGAAGGCGGGGTCGTCCACATACCACCAGTAATCCCGCACCATCCCGATCCACCATAGCGAGAAGCCCGGTATGTATTGCTCCAGCCGCGTCGGATAGCGGCTCATGGTGCAGGCATCGCCCAGCCGCGAGTCGTTGATCTGGTCAATGGCATTGCGCATCAGGCGCGTGTCGCCGGAATTGAAAATCGAAATCAGGCATTGCACGCGCGTGTCGCCCACGTATTGGAGCTGTTCGTAATACGGGCAGTCCATGTAAGTTTCGTGGGCGCACAGGCGCGCCGTACGCCAGCCCACGTCCAGCATCCGGTTGACCTCCACTCTCCCGCCGTCGAACTGCGCGCGCCTCTCGAACGGGTAGCCCACGTAGGTCGCATGCAGATCTTCGATGGCGAGCGGCGCGTCTTTCGTCTCCACGTCCAGTTCCACGTAACGATACGCGCGCCACCACAGCGGGCGGAAGGTGCGGCGGCTTCCGCCGTCGGGGATGAACTGATCCCGGGCGCCGATGAACTGTTTGCCTTCGACCTCGTTCCGATTCCCCTTTTCGCGGCTGATACTTCCCGGTGCGGCCGGCAGGTAGAGCGATTCCGCGTACCCGATGGTGACTACCGCGTCCTTTCCGCCGCTGACTGTCAGCTCGGGATACGCCGTGGTGAGCCAGGTCTGGTCCAGCAGCAGGGTCGCGTGCGTATGGGCGGGAATCTCGAACGGTCCCGGCTGGGCGGGGAAGGCCGCCGGCTGCGGAATGCCTGCCACCCGCCGAATTCTTTGTAATCGCTCCGGCCGTTCTTCCATGGCCGGAATGGGCCGCTCCACCATCATCCACCGCGAGTGGACATCGCGGGCTTCGCGTCCCGCCGCCGGGGCAACTACCATCGCCGCCGGCCAGTGCGAGTCGTCAAACTCCCTGCTTTCCCAACCCCAGGGATGCTGCGAGCCCATCACCCGGTCGCCCGGCCCCACCACGAAATAGGCTTGCACCTCGCGAGCCGGCGCCGGCGAATAGGATTCGTCGCGCGCGCATTTCCATTGCGGGCCCGTGTTCACCATGCCCTCGGCCGGAGTGTCTCCGTCCACCAGGAATCCGGTTTGGAAAGTCACTTGCGCTTCCGGAGCCAATTCGCCGAAGTTCCACACCACCGCGGCAAACACGTTCCTGCCGGGCTCCAGGTAGGGCGCCGCATCCACCGTTTCGTACCGCCAGTGGAACAGGTCGCCGCGCGCCGGTCCCCAAGCCACCCGATGTCCGTTCACGAAGAGCTGATACCGGTTGTCGCCGCTCACATGGACCACGAACCGCTCCGGCTTGGCCGGCAGTTCGAAGGTCCGGCGGAAATGGTACACCCCGTATTCGGCGGGCGGAGCGCCCGGCACGGTGATCCACCTGCCGAGCCACCGGCGCCCGATCCGGTCCGGGCGGACAGTCGCGGCGACGGCCTTCTCTTGCGGCGGCGCGCCGGAAAGCGGTGCGGATGCGATCAGCGAAGCGGCCCCGGTTTCCAGCAGAAAACCTCGGCGCGTCGATTGGTACGGGCGAGTAAACGGCGAATTTGGCATGCGTTAGAAACGCTAACGCGCCGCGAGTCCAGAGTCAATGGTGCCGTCGTGGAATAGGTTGATCATTTGAATCGGGATCACTTTTCAAACGAATAGGCCGCCAGCGGAGCCTTCACGGCCGCCGCCGCATAACCTCTGGTTTTGATCATGATTCCATTCTGGACCGTTTCCCGCTGCGGCGTGCATTCTCAATCACGCTGCGAACGGATTGCGGATGCGAACGCCGAGAATCTCCTGCCCGTCGTTCATGTCCTCGGTGTATAGCACTGCCGCACCGGTCCGCGCCGCCGCGACAACAACCAGTGCATCCCAGAATGAGAGCTTGGCCTGGTCCGCCAGGCCAACGGCCGCTCGAATCGCGGGATAATCGACCACCATCGGAGGCCAGGCCGCCAGATCTTCCAGTACCGCCAGCGCTTCACCGATCGAGCAGCGCTGGCTGACTTTTCTGGTCAGCGTTACGAAAAGCTCCTGCAATACCTGCGTGCTCAGCCGAAGGAGGTCCTCGTCCATCAACTCGTTCATCAGCCGCTGCGCAGCCTGCTTCTTTGGCGAACCACTCTTGTCGAATGCATACACCAGCACGTTGGTGTCGACGAAGGCGAGAGCCCTCTCATCGCTCATAGAGATCGTCACGGCTCCAGTTCCGGTCGCCGACAGCGACGAGGCCCGTCTCAAACGCCGCTCTCAGCCTCGCCCGGGCAAGCCGCCTGCGGCTGTGCTCTTCCACCAGCGCCGCCAGGTAGTCTCGCACCAGTTGATTCACGCTAGTCCGCTGATCGAGTGCGACTTTTCTTGCCGCCAGAAGCAGGTCCTCTTCGATGACCAGAGTCACATTCTGTTTGGTCTTTCTCACATAATCAGTGTAGCACATGATCTGTGTTACACAGTATTGGCAAGTCGGTCGCGGAGGCCATCAGCGCTCGCGGATACTGGGAGTGAATGAACGATCCCAACCTTATAGCGCGCGCCAGCAGCTTTCATCCATGGGATGCGATGGCCCCGGCCGCGCTTTCCGCCATCCTGCAGCGCGGTCCTTTCCGGTCCACTGTGGAGACCGGGTGCGGCGGCAGCACCATCGTCCTATCTCAGTCGAGCGCCCGCCACATCGCTTTTGCGCTCGAAGGTAAGGACCATACCATCACCGAGCTATGTAAGCACAGCGATCTTCGACACGAAAACGCGATCTTCATCGAGGGTGAGACTAAGCACACCCTGCCTGGGTACGCGTTTGAAGGCGAGGTGGATCTAGCGCTGATGGACGGGCCGCATGCCTATCCGCTGCCGCAAATCGAGTTCGCGTATCTCTTTCCGCGGATCCGGCTGGGAGGATGGCTGGTCTTGGACGACATCCAGATTCCCTCGGTTTACGAACTGTTTCGTTTTCTCAAAAAGGAATCGTCAGTGGTATTGGATGAAGTGACCGTTCGCACCGCATTCTTCCGGCGGGTCGGCGTGGCTGAACATTCGGCGGACGGCTGGGTGCTGCAAGGAATGAATCGACACACGATCCTGCGCTATTCCTGGCGCGACCGGCTCCGGCGCCTGCTTGGCAAGAGCTGATCGATCGTCGAACGGCGAGAGAGCCGGCGCCCGGCAAGGTTACATCTACCCCATTCCTTTTGCCGGCCGGCAAGCGCATAATTGTGGGCATCGCACTTGGAGTGGCTATGGCTGATCGAAGAGGCGCGGTAGTGGCCGTGATGTTGGCCGGCATGGCGTGCGCGCAGGAACAGGGAGTTCCGCCGCAAAGCCAGCTACAGACCAACCTGAGTTACGAGAACATGATTTCTTTCTCCGGCGAGGTGAGGCTCGATGACGGGTCTGCGCCTTCCGAGCCGGTCGCCATCAACCGCGTTTGCAACGGCCAATCGCGTTTTGAAACCTCGACCGACGCCAAGGGCCGCTTCGGTTTCCAGGTGAGCGCCGGCGGCGACCGGGTGCAGGGCGATGCGACGCAAATCGGCGGGCCTCCAGGCGTTCTCAGGCGGGTTACCACCGGAACGACCCAGGAGACGATGCCGGTGATCGCTGCGCTGCGCAACTGCGAGTTGCAGGCTTCGCTGGCCGGCTATCGGTCGGAACTCGTCAATATCGCCGTGAAGAGCCGCACGGACGATGGCCGCCTCGGCGTCATTACTCTCCATCCACTGTCTCGGGCTGCCTCCTTAACTGTCAGCGCGACCACGCTGCAGGCCCCGGCAAACGCCCGGAAGGCCTACGACAGGGGCGTTGACGCGCTGGCGAAAGCGAAATGGCAGGCCGCGTCGGAGGAGCTCACCAAAGCGGTGGCGGCTTACCCGAAGTTTGCAATTGCCTGGTATCAACTCGGCTTGTTGCGCCAAAAAGGCAACGATGCCACAGGGGCCGGCGATGCCTGGAAGCACGCACTGGCGAGCGATTCGCGGTACGTCCGACCCTATGAAAGTCTGACTATGCTGGCCGACCGCAAACAGGACTGGGTGGCTGCAGAGGCTTATTCCCAGGCGTGGATCCAGCTCGATGCCGAGGACTTTCCGGCAGCCTACCTTTATAATGCGATTGCCAACGCCAGGCTGGGCCGGACGGACGCCGCCGAGCACGTAACGCGCGAAGGATTGCGCCTTGACAAGGATCACAGGGTGCCGCGGCTCAACGTTGTGATAGCCCTGATTCTGATGGGGAAGAACGAAAATGCCGAGTCGGCCAGGTACCTCCGCGAGTATCTGGACCTGGTTCCCAACGCGAGCGATGCCGCCGGCGTACGGCAGCAACTGGTTCAACTGGAGGCGGGCGCTGCGGCGAGGCCGCAGTAGTTCGCGGGGGCTTCGTGTGGAAAGCGGTTTGTTATCTAAAGGTTGTGGTGAGCGCGGTAGGAATCGAACCTACAACCTAGTGATTAAGAGTCACTTGCTCTGCCAATTGAGCTACGCGCCCGCGTACGGAAAAAGGAAAGCTTCCGGGAGGCCCGAGGCGAACTCAGGCTGCATCCCGAACCCGATTATAACACTGGATCCGGCTCGGTTCAGAATACCTTGCTTGGATCCGCCGGGAGCGGCAAGAAAGGGGATGCCTCCCAGCAGTCACAAGTGCGCGCGATTGCCGGCGACGTGAGCGCAAGCAGCTTTTGCTCATTGGCTTACGGATGAAACGCCTCTCTGTAACCTGCCCGGCAGCGGCGGTTTGCGCCGACGCCCGTGATACCGTAAAAGCGCCATGGCGGACATGATGCCGGATCGCACGAGACGCTGCTTTGGGGTCGCGCTGTTTGCTTCCGCCCTCTCCGTCATCGTCGCCATAGTCGCCATGTGGCCCACCCCCGGAACGGATCAATCGGTGACGGTCCTTTGTGGAACGCGCTCGATGCCGCGCGAAGTGAACCTGCTGGCTCTGGTGCTGTTCTTCGGCGCTTTGGGCAGCTTCATTCATGTGGCGAAATCGTTCGCCTCCTTCGCCGGCAACCGCGCCCTGGTGGCGAGCTGGCTGTGGTGGTACCTGCTGCAACCGGTGGCGGGCATGGCCCTCGCGCTGTTGTTCTACGTGGTCATCCGCGGCGGTCTTTTCGCGCCGGGCAGCTACTCCGGCGCCGTCAACCCGTTCGGAATCGCCGGCGTCTCCGGGCTGGTCGGTATGTTTTCCAAACAGGCCACCGACAAACTCGGCGAGGTGTTCGGCGCCATGTTCCAAACCGCCGCCGACGCCCAGCGCATCGACAAGCTCTCCCCACCGCGAGCCTGACCTTGACTACGCCGGCCGGACCGGAACCGGAGTCCGTTGTCTGGAGTCCAAGTTGCCATAGGACGGTAACATGAAGACTCCAACGCTGCTGCGAACTAACATCCAAGCCGCCGTACTGTGCACTTACTTCACACTTGTCGCCTTTGCGGCAGACCCGGCACTGACGATTTACAACCAGGACTTCGCCGTGGTCCGCGAAACCCTGCCGCTCGACTTGCAAGCCGGCTCCAACACGATCCGCTTTTCCGGCGCCACCGCGCACCTGGAGCCCGATTCGGTGATTCTACGCGATCCGACCGGCAAGCGCGCGCTGGTGATTCTCGAGCAGAACTATCGCGCCGATCCCATTTCGCAAGAGATGCTGCTGAATCTTTACGAAGGCAAAACGATTGACTTCGTGGTCCAGTTGCAGGATGGTTCGACTCGCACGGTCGCCGGCAAAATCGTGCGCAGCGGTTACGTGCCGCACTACCAGGCCATGGAGCGCTACGGGTCGCAGTATCAGAACAGTCAGATGGCCATGGCCGGCGGTGGCAACGGCCAGCCGATTATCGAGGTCAACGGCAAACTGCAATTCACTCTTCCCGGGCAGCCCATCTTTCCCGCGCTGGGCGCCGATACGATTCTCAAGCCGGTGCTCGATTGGGTCATCCATTCCAGCGTGGCCGCGAAGTTCGATGCGGAGCTGAGCTATGTGACCGGCGGCATGACCTGGAACGCCGATTACAACGTGGTGGCGCCGGAGACGGGCGACTTACTCGACCTGGTCGGCTGGGTGACGCTCGACAATCAGAGCGGCAAACAGTTCGACCACGCGCGCATCAAGCTGATGGCCGGGGATGTGAACAAGGTGCGCCAGCCGGAAATGATGCCTTTCGCCAAGGCTGAGACCAGCGATGGCAGGAACAACTTGGACCCTCAGGTTACCGAGCGATCGTTCGAAGACTATCATCTGTACACCCTGCCGCTCGCCACCACGCTGCACGACCGGGAGACCAAGCAGGTGGAGTTTCTGCGCGGGAACGGGATTTCATCGAAACGGCTTTATGTTTACGATGGCGTGATGGTCAACCGGAACCAGTACGGCAACCAGGATTTGCGCCAACAGCCGCAATACGGCACCGAATCCAATCCTCACGTTTGGGTGATGCGCGAGTTTGTCAACTCCGAAGCCAATCACCTGGGGATGCCGCTGCCCAAAGGCCGCGTGCGTTTCTACCGCCGCGACCAGGACGGGCAACTGGAATTCACCGGCGAGAACGAGATCGACCATACGCCCAGGGACGAAACCATTCGCATATACACAGGCAACGCTTTCGATATCACCGGCGAACGCAGGCAGACCCACTACCAGATGCAGGGGCCGTATCCGACTGGATGGGCGGACGAGAGTTTCGAGATCAAGCTGCGCAACCACAAGAAAGAGGCGGTCACGGTGCGCGTGGTCGAGCATCTGTATCGCTGGTACAACTGGGCGATCATACAGGAATCGGACTCGCATCACCAGAAAGACGGCCGGACCATCGAGTACGAAGTGACGCTCGCGCCCGACCAGGAGAAGGTCATTACTTACACGGCGCACTATACATGGTAAGGAGATGTGGGGCAGGCGCTTTCGCCTGCCAACCCGGTATCGCCCAGGCAATACAATGGTGGCTGATGAGGCTACTCTTCTCGGTGGCGCTGGCGGCTACGGGCCTGGCGGCGCAGACGTTTTCCGGAGGGCCGGCGATCGACCGGTTGATCGACGAAGCCATCGGGCAGCATAGCCTGCCGGGCGCGGTGGTCGTCATTGGCCACGACGGAAAGATCGTTTACGAGAAGGCGTACGGCAGGCGCGCCATTGTTCCCACGCCCGAGGCGATGACGGCCGACACCATCTTCGATCTTGCCTCGCTCACCAAGGTGGTCGCCACCACCACCGCGCTGATGCAGTTATTCGAGCAGGGTAAGTTCCGGCTCAACGACAAGGTCACCGACTACATCCCGGAGTTTCAAGGCGGCAAGAGCGCGATCACGCTCCGCAACCTGTTCACGCATTTTTCCGGTCTGAAGCCGGATGTGCCGCTGGTCCAACCGTGGAGCGGCTACCAGACCGGCATTAAACTCGCCTGCTCGAACCCGCCCGACGGGCCGCCTGGCGCGCGCTTCGTCTATAGCGACATCAACTTCATCCTGCTCGGCGAGCTGGTGCACCGTTTGAGCGGGCAGACGCTTTCCGGTTACGCGCGCGACCACATCTTCCTTCCGCTGGGAATGACCGATACGATGTTCCAGCCGCCGCCGGCGCTTGCGCCGCGGATCGCGCCCACCGAGCGTGTGACCAGCGAAAGCCCTCCGCTGCGCGGCGTGGTGCATGATCCGACGGCGCGCAACATGGGCGGCGTGGCCGGGCATGCCGGTGTGTTCTCCACCGCTCAGGACCTGGCCCGTTTCGCGCAGATGATGCTCAACGGCGGCGAACTGGACGGGGTGCGCATCGTGAGCGCGGCCACCATTCAGAAATTCACCGAACCGCAAACGCCGCCCGATCAGCCGATTCTGCGCGGGTTCGGCTGGGATATCGATTCGCCGTACTCGGGTAACCGCGGCGAGCTGTTCCCCATCGGCTCGTTCGGTCACACCGGCTTCACCGGCACTTCGCTTTGGATCGATCCGCAGACCCAGACGTACGTCATTCTGCTGGCCAACAGCGTTCACCCCACGGGGCATCCGTCGCTCACCGCGCTGCGCGGGAAGGTCGCCACGATTGCCGCCGCGGCGTTGGGGGTTGAGACGCGCGGGTTGACGTTGACCGGCTACAGCGAAACCTTCACCGCCGCCGGCGTGCATCGCGAGGTGGGCCGCAACGCCGCCACGCGCACCGGCCTCGACGTGCTGGTTGAGCGGGATTTTCAGCCGCTGGTGGGCAAGCGCGTGGGCCTCATCACCAACCAGACCGGGGTGGACCGCCTGGGACGCCGCAATGTGGATCTGATGCGCCGCGCCGACATTACGATCACCGCGCTGTTTTCACCCGAGCACGGTTTCGCCGGGCGCGAAGATCAGCCGGAGGTCCATGATGCGACGGACGTGGCCACGGGCATCCGCATCTACAGCCTCTACGGCGCCACGCCGCGGCCCACGCCGGAGATGCTGCGCGGAGTCGATGCGCTGGTGTTCGACATCCAGGATGTCGGCGCGCGCTTCTACACTTACGAAACCACGCTCGCCTACGCGATGGAAGCCGCGGCACAGGCGGGCATTCCGTTTTACGTGCTGGACCGGCCCAATCCCATCACGGGAACGCATGTGGAGGGGCCGCTGCTCGACGCCGCTCGCACTTCTTTCGTGGGGTACATGCCCGGCCTGCCGGTGCGCCACGGGATGACCATCGGCGAGCTGGCGCGCTTTGTGAACGGCGAAAAGAAAATCGGCGCCGAGCTGATCGTGATTCCCGTCGAAGACTGGCGGCGCGGCGACTGGTTCGATTCCACCAACCTGCCCTGGGTCAACCCGTCGCCCAATATGCGCAGCTTGAATGCGGCCCTGCTCTATCCCGGGTTGTGTCTGCTGGAAGCCGCCAGGAACTTTTCGGTGGGCCGCGGCACTGACACGCCGTTTGAGCAGGTGGGCGCGGATTTCATCGGCGGCCGCGAGCTCGCCGGCTGGCTGAACTCGCGCCAGATACCGGGCGTGCGCGCGTATCCCACCAGCTTCACGCCCGCCGAATCGAACTTTCGCGGCGTGCGGATTGAGGGCGTGCGCTTCCAGGTGACCAATCGCGAGCGGTTCGATTCCACGCGGCTGGGCCTGGAACTGGCCGCCGCGCTCGAGAAATTCTATCCCGGCAAGATCGACTTCAGCGCCTGCAAGAACCTGATCGGCAGCGACGATGTCATCCGTCGCCTGGCCGCAGGCGAGGACGCGCGCACTATCCAGCAAAGCTTCTCCGACGCCGTCGGAGGCTTCGTCCAGTTGCGGGAGAAGTATCTGCTGTATCAGTGAGGCGGGAGGGCAATTTGCGTGCGGGTGAGGTTTACTGCAACGCGGCTTATAAGATACAGAAAAATAAGGGGAATCTACCACTTTACTGTCCAACCCACGGCAGTCTAAAACATTTCACCACCCAAAGCCCGCTGCGAAGGTCTCCAGGGGCGGAACTTTCTATTTTGCCTTGACACTACTCCGCCGGCGGCTCGGGAGCCTTCCATCCGCCAAATGCCTGCTCCAGCCACAACGCCACGGCCAGCGCCACATCTTCACGCCATGGCGCAGCGGCGATTTGAACGGCGATGGGCAAGCCCGCACCCGATTCGCCGCAGCGCACAACCGCGGCCGGCCATCCGGCGACGTTGTAGGCCATGGTATGGCTGAAGCCGATGAAATTCTCATCCAGAGTCGAGGCGCCGAGCGGCAACGCCGTGTGGATATAGGCCGGGCACAAGATCGCGTCGTATCCGCGGGCGAGAAACGCGGTCATTTCGGCGCAGTAGCCGAACCACTCGGCCCAGTAGCCCGCGAATCCGTCGATGCCGGTGCGGTAGCGTTCCAACTTATCCAGCCAGCCGGTCAGCAGCGGATGGACGCTGGTCGAGCCGATGTCCCGCAGATAGCTTCTTAGGCCGTCGCCGCCATCCGGGCCGATCAGCTTCATCTCGATCTCGTAAGCGGCATCCAGGCAGGCCGGCCGGGCCTCTTCCACGCGGCTGCCTTCTGCGGCGAGTGCAGCCGCCGCCGCGCGCACCACGCCCGCCACTTCCTGGTCGGCCGCGGCGAGACCGTTGTCGGTGTAGAACGCGAGGCGCAGGTCGCTCACCCGCACTGTGCGCGGGTTCTCGATCGGCATATCCACCACGGTGTGGTCGCGGCCATCCGGACCAGCCAGCAAAGGCATCACGGTGACCAGGTCCTCCACCCGTCGCGCCAGCGGCCCCACCTGCCACAGGGCTTCGATCCAGCCTCCAGCCGGCGGGACGTGCCCGGTGCGCGGCAGGCGGCCGGAGGTCGGCTTGATGGCGGCGCATCCGCAAAAGGCCGCGGGCAGGCGCACGCTGCCGGCGCAGTCGCTGCCCAAACCAAGCGGCGATCCGCAAGCGGCAATCAGGGCGGCCTCTCCGCCGCTCGAGCCTCCCGGCGTGCGCGCCGTGTCGTACGGGTTGCGGGTGGCGCCGAAAATCAGGTTGTCGCTCTCGAAGGCGAACAGCAGATCCGGCAGGTTGGTTCTGGCGATCGGGATGGCGCCCGCCCGCCGCAACCGTCTCACCAGCGTCGCATCTTCGGTGGATGGCGGCGCATTCTTCCGGCCCAGCGTTCCCGCCGTCACCACCGCGCCAGCCAGTTCGAGCGAGTCCTTGATGCTGAACGGCACGCCGTGGAGCGGCCCGCGCGGTTCGCTCAAATCGGCGGACGCGGCCTTTGCCAGCGCGCTTTCCGCGAGTACTTCCACGGCGGCATTGATGCTTGGATTGATGGCGGCGATCCGCTCCAGATGAGCCGCCACCAGTTCGCGCGACGAGACGCGCCGCTCGCGGATCAGCCGCGCCTGTTGGGTGGCGGAATAAGTCGTGAGTTCGTTCATATTCTCCCGGTGGGGCATGCTTTAGCTTGCCCGCATATTCCATATAACTCCATTTCCGTATCGGGCACCAGTTCCTGTTTCGGCCCCGTCCGCCAACCCGGCGTAGTACGATACCAACAGGAGCGTGTTCTGAACAAGGCACATCATGAAGCAACCACCGCCCTTCCGGCCGTCGCCCCAACCTGGCTGATCGCCGTCCGCGCCGCCGAATCCAAGAAAGCCACAGACATCAAGGTTCTGGATTTGACCGGCATCACTTCCTTCGCCGACTATTTCGTCCTCTGCAGCGGCTCCAACCAGCGGCAGATTCAGGCCATCGCCGACGAAGTCACTTTGCAGCTCAAACGCCAGGCGGCTGAGCTGCCGACGAGTCTGGAAGGCTACGAGCAGGGCGAATGGGTGTTGGCCGACTACGGCGACATGCTGGTGCACGTTTTTTCCACCAAGGCCCGCGCCTATTACGACCTGGAACGGCTCTGGCGCAATGCCAAGCCGGTCGGGATTCCGTCCGAGTGAAGATCTTCGTCTACTTCATCGGCAAACCCAAGAACGAGCATATCAATGCCGTGGCGCAGGATTTTCTCGGCCGCGCCGCCCGCTACGCCACCGTCGAGATGCGCGAGATCCGCCCGGAGCGCACCGATCTTTGGGCCCGCCATCCCGCCGCGCGCAAAATCTTTCTCGATCCGGCCGCCAAGCCGATCGATTCCGCCGCCTTCACCGCGCTCGTCGCCAAAGCTGAAATGGAAGCGCGCGATCTGCTGTTCCTGGTGGGCGGCCACGCCGGCCTGCCGCCTTCCTGGGCCGGCCGGGCGGACCTGCTGCTCTCGCTCTCCGCCATGACGTTTCCGCACGAGCTGGCCCGCGCCATGCTCGCCGAACAGATCTATCGGGCTTTCGCAACCTTGCGGGGCCATCCCTACCCGCGGTAAGTTGGTTGATTGCATGTCTTGGTTTAAGCGCGACAGGCCGGACGACACGAAGCCGCAGGCCATCGACGAACAATCGAAGCACGTCAAGACGGAAGGCCTCTGGCAGAAGTGCGACGGCTGCCGCCAGATCGTCTGGAAGAAGGACCTGGCGGCCAATTGGAACACTTGCCCCAAGTGCGGCCACCATTTCCGGTTGGACGCCGTCTCCCGTATCCGCATGCTGTTCGATGCCGGCGAATACGAGATTTTCGATGCCGGGCTGCACTCCACCGACCCGCTCGGTTTCGTCGATAGTAAGCCCTACGTCAAGCGCCTGGAGGCCGCCCGCCTGGAAACCGGGCTTTGCGATGCCCTGGTTGCCGCCCGCGGCAAGCTGGCCGGGCGCCAGGTCGAAATCTGCTCCATGGAGATGCGCTTCATCGGCGGCAGCATGGGCGCGGTGGTGGGCGAAAAAATCACCCGCGCCATCGAACGTTGTCTCGCCTCCCGCTCGCCGCTGGTGATCGTTTCCGCCTCCGGCGGCGCGCGCATGCAGGAAGGCGCCGTCAGCCTGATGCAGATGTGCAAGATCTGCTCCGCCCTGATGCGGCTCGACCAGGCCCGCGTGCCCTTCATCAGCGTGCTCACCGACCCCACCACCGGCGGCGTCACTGCCAGCTACGCCATGCTGGGCGACCTCAACATCGCCGAACCCGGCGCCCTGATCGGTTTCGCCGGCCCGCGCGTCATCGAGCAGACCATCCGCCAGAAACTCCCCGAAGGTTTCCAGCGCAGCGAGTTTCTGGTCAAGCACGGCATGCTGGACGCCGTGGTGCCGCGCCTGGAGCTGAAGGCCTACATCGCCCGGGCGCTCGACTTTTTCTGCCAGCAGTGAATTACCCCGATTCGGTTCACTTCCTCTACGCGCTGGGCAACGAAATCAAGACTGCCAAGCTCGGTCTGGAGCGCATCCGCGCCGTGCTCGAGGCGCTCGGCAATCCGCAGGACCGCCTCTCGATCGTCCACGTAGCCGGCACCAATGGCAAAGGCTCCACGTGCGCCATGATCGAATCCGGCTTCCGCGCCGCCGGCCTGCGCACCGGCCTGTACACTTCGCCGCACCTCGCCGAGCCCACCGAGCGCATTCGCATCGCCGGGAACGTCGTCTCCGCCGAGCGGTTCGCCGCCGCCTTCAACCGCGTCCACGCCGTGGTTGAACAACTGCTCGCTCGCGAGACCATCGACCTGCACACCACCTATTTCGAAACCGTTACCGCCATGGCGTTCCTGATCTTCGCCGAAGAAGGCGTCGAGCGCGTGGTGCTGGAAGTCGGCTTGGGTGGCCGCCTGGATGCCACCAACGTGGTGCGGCCGTCGCTCGCCGTCATCACGCCCATCGATTTCGATCACGAATCGTTCCTCGGCCGCGGCATCGAATCCATCGCCGCCGAGAAGGCCGGCATTCTGAAACCCGGCGTCCCCGCCGTTTTCGCGCGCCAACGCCCGGAAGCCGCCCGCGTGCTCGACCACCGCGCCGCCGAATTGGATATATCGGTGACGCGCGCGGCGTCGTATTCCGTCCAGAATCTTTCGCTCGACGCGCGCGGCAGCCGCTTCGAGCTTCCCGGCGTGATCCCGCTTTCCGTCCGCTGCCCGCTCGCCGGTGAGCACCAGGCCGAGAATGCCGTCACCGCCGCGCTGTCGCTGCTCGCCTGTCGAGTTGACCGCCCGTCGATTGAAGCCGGCATCGCCGCAGCCCAATGGCCCGGCCGTCTGGAGCAGGTCCGCGAGCGCCCCGCCGTTATCCTCGATGGCGCTCATAACCCCGCCGCCGCCCGCGCGCTGGCCGCCTACATCACCCGCTTTTACGCACACGCGCGCCTGCGCCTCATCTTCGGCATCATGCGCGACAAGTCCGCCGCCGAAATCGCCGCCATCCTGTTTCCCCTAGCCTGGCAGGTCAGCGTCACCGCGCCGCGCCAGTCGCGCGCCCTAGCCCCCGAATCCCTCCGCGCCGTCGCCGATCACCCCAACCTGAAAATCGCTCCCACCCTAGAGGCCGCCCTCCGCTTGATCGAAGATGCCACCCCCGACGACGTCATCTTCATCACCGGCTCCCTCTTCCTGGTTGCCGAAGCCAGAGCGTTGCTGCTGCCGCGCACTTGACACTCGGACAGAACTGTCCGAGACTGAGTTTATGAAGGGCTCGGAATTCGAGCGCGAGTGCAGAAGTTGGCGCGGAGCAGGAAAGTCGCCTGCACGTTTCTCGCCGACAAGGGAAAGGGAAGCCACGGCCGCCTGTACTTCGGCAACGAATTCACGACCCTCAAGGATCGGAAGAAGGAAATCGGCCAGGACTTGCTGGCCAAGATGTGCAGGGATCTCCGGATCGATCCTCACGACTTGTAGGAGCTGTACCTATGTCCGCCTTTACGTATCCCGCGAAGTTCACGACCGGCAGCGATGGCCGCGTGCTGGTCGAGTTTGCCGATCTGCCCCGCGTCTCGACCGACGGCAAAGACGACCGCGAGGCCATGGAAGAGGCCATGGACGCGCTTGGATCCGATCTCTCGATTCGCCTCTCCCGCCGGGAAGAGATTCCGCCACCTTCACCTGCCAAGCGTGGTCGGCGACTGGTACCCGTGCCGCTTTGGCTGGCGCCGAAGCTGGCGCTGTATCTCGCGATGCGCGAAGGCCAAGTCAACAACTCCGGCCTGGCCCGCCGCCTTGGTGTCCACGAGCGAGTGATCCGCCGCATGCTCGATCCCGCGCACGCCACAAAAGCCGTCAAAATCCAGGCCGCCCTCGCCGCTCTCGGCAAGCAGATGATTGTCGAAGTCCGCGACGCTTAAATGAGCCCGGAGGAGGAGGACCCAGCCGGCACCAAGCAAAAATCGGCATGCGCTACTTCATGATCGAACAGCGCACCGAAATTCGAGGTGGCCGCCGTCTGCAAATCACGCAGTTCAGGCGGTCCGCCTGCGCCCGCGATCCTTCTTCGGTCCCGTCTTCTTCGCCTTGCCCGCGATTGGCTCTTTCTTCCGCGCGGCCTTCCTCTTCGCCTTGCGCACGGTTGGCTTGATGGGCTTTGCGGGCTTCGGGTGCTTGAGTGAATCGCCCGTTTCGTCTTCGAGTTCGTCTTTGTCTTCGTATTCGAATCCCTGCGTGATCAATACCACCGCCTGCCCGTGCATCAGCTTGGCGAGTTCCCGTGCCGTCACCTTCACGCCCGCATCGCAGGTCTTTTGGGCAAGTTGGTCCAATTGGTCGATGCAGAGCAGGATGTTCGCCGTCACACCCTCGTCGATAAAGTCTTGAAGAGCGGGGAATCCGTTGGCCTCAATCTCTCTCCTTAGATCACTGAGCCCTTGTCCTGAAGCGAACTGATCGATAATCGTGTCTTCGTTTGCGAGATACCAGCTCATGGCTTAGATCCTAATGCTTCACTGCCGTCTCAGATTCTCGGCATAGCGCTCTCCACTAATGATAGTCCACGATCTCCACGTCGTTTCCGCAACCGTCAGCCCGCGCTCATAAGTACCCGCTCTCCGTTGTATGATCGTGGCAGGAGGGCTGCTGTGGCTTATCGACCGGTTCGCCGCCGCATTCGCGACACCTGGACGGCGCTGAAGCGCTGGTTCCGGCGCGCGGAACCGGAAACGCCGGAGGACCCTTACGCTTATGTCGGCGCTCCCAAGAAGCCGCGCACCCCGCGCCGCAGCGCTGCCGCGAAAGCCGAACCGTAACTCGATCATCCCGCGTGTCCCGCCAAATACCATGACTAACTCTCTCGCAGCTATCACCGGCGCTTCGGCCGGCATCGGAACGGTGTTCGCGCGCAAGCTGGCCGCGAAAGGTCACGATCTTCTGCTGATCGCGCGCCGCGGCGACCGCCTCGAGCAACTTGCGGCGGAACTCGAACGGGCCCACCAGATTCATGTGGAAGCCTGCACCGCGGACCTGTCGGTGAACGAGGAGATGGACCGCATCGCCGCGCGCCTGGCCGCCGAACCGCGCCTCGACCTGCTGATCAACAACGCTGGTTTCGGCGTGAAGGGCCTTTTCTACGAAGCGCCTCTCGATGCGCAACTCAAAATGCACCGCCTGCACATCGGCGCCATTCTGCGGCTCACCCATGCCGCGTTGGGACCGATGGTCGGGCGCGGCCGCGGCAGCATCATCAACGTAGCATCCGTGGCCGGCTTCACGCGCAGCCCCGGCAGCGTCAGTTACTGCGCCACCAAGGCCTGGGTGAACGCGTTCACCGAGGGGATTTACCTGGACTTGAAATCCGCGCGCTCGCCGGTGGTGGTGCAGGCGCTGTGCCCCGGCTTCACTTACAGCGAGTTTCACGACGTGGCGGGGGTCGACCGCGCGGCCATCCCCAAATCATTTTGGCTGAGCGCCGAAGACGTGGTCAATGCCTCGCTGGCCGGCCTGCGCCAGCGCAAGCTGTTCGTCGTGCCCGGCTGGAGATACAAGTTGGTGGTAGCGCTGGTCAACCGCATCCCGGTGAAAATGCGGCTGGCACTGGAATCCAACGCGCCTCACAACCGCGCCCGCCTTGCGCAGGCGAACCCGGATTAGTGCATGATCTCGAGAAATTTTCCCGTGGCCGCGTCCACGAAGACCGAAAAGCTGGAGGTGCTCACCGATTCTCCCCAGATCACGCGCCACGCCGGATTGGCGAACCTGCTGGATTTCTCCAGCAGGAAGAGGATCGGCTGGCCCGGGCTCTTCTTCTCGTACGCTTCGGCTTCCGCTTTGCCTTTTGCCGTGGTTAATGCGGCTTCGGTGTCGATCTTGACGTCGCCAATCGCGAAAGGCGCGCCGGAGTAGCTCTCTTCTGCGCCGGGGAACACTCCCTTGTGGATGGTGGATCCCTGGTCGACCGCGTACCAGGTGAACGAACGGGCAGTACCCTTCTGCTCGGATGTGAACACAGCCTCCCATCCGGCGGATTTGCCGGGTTGGTCGGGCACGCCCTCCACGCGCACGCTATTCAGTTTCAGCACCGCCGCATCGGGCGCCCAGGTACGCGCCACCTGGAACATTTTGAATAAAGCGCTCTGGCCGCCGATCAGCTCGGGCTTCGCTTCTTCTGTCTTGGCCGCCGGCGGCGCGGGCTGTTCTGAGCAGCCGGCCAGAAGGAGGCCGGCGGCGAGTATGGTAAGGAAAGGTTTCATGTGAAACAGCTATTTTAACCAATCCGTCAAGGCCCGCGCGGAAGGGACAAGCTTGTGAAACACACGCCCGCAAGCGGGCGTTGGCAAGCTGAAGCACGCCCCACGCGGCTACGGCCTTACTTGCCCGAAACCGCGCGGCCGCCGCATCCACTCGAGTTCGTCTTCGGTCATGGGGCCCAGCCGCAGCGCTTCGAGCGCATGCTCCATTTGCGCCGCGTCTTTTGGACCCGTCATACACACGTCGACTTCCGGCCGGGTAAGCACATAGCGGTAACAGTCGGCGGCGGTGGGAACGCGCTCGCCTTTGGGTAGCGAACGGGAGCCGGCAATGCCTTGCAGAGCGCCCTTGCCGAGCAATTGTCCCCAGCTTGTAGCGGTGAATGACACTAGGCCCGGCCTGCCGGCATTGGGCAGGTGCGGGAAGATATCGGTTTCGGCGCCGGGATGCGCGGCGTTGTAGCGGAAGTGGACGATGTCGAAGTCGCGCCCGGCCGCGATCGCGGGCACCAGAGCGCGGGTGTGCGTGGAGACCGCCAGGAATCGCACCAGGCCGCGCGCTTTGAGGCGCCGAGCGGCCTCGAGAATCCGCGGCGGCACCGGCCGGTTCCACATGCCGAGCAGCAGCACGTCGGTGTAATCGAAGCGCAAGGCCCGCAGCGCGCGCTCCAGGCTCCAGCCCATCAGCGACGCGGCCCACGTGTAGGACTGGATCACCAGCACGAACTCTGCGCGCCTCGGCCCCAGGCGGCGCAACGCGGCGCCGAACGAATCGCGGCGCATGCTGCCCCAATAAAGATAATTCACTCCCTGCTCAAAGGCGCGCTCGACGGCGTCGCCCGGCACGCCGTAACTGGCGGACACCAACCGCGCCACCTCGCGCCCAGTCCTGCCCAGCAGGGCGCGGGAAAAACTGCCCGTGCTTGTTTCAGTCACTATGGCCATGATACTGCGGTAGGACACACCATCGTCTTTCGTGGTCTGTCATCTTTCGCTGAAGCACGACACGTTGACAGACGACAAAAACCGATCGTCTGTCCCACTGAGCCGCCGCTCACTTCGCGGCTTTGGCGCTCTTCTTGCCCGAGCCGCGTTTGAGCGGATTGGTGGGATCGTAGCCGAGTTCCTTGGAGAGAATCTCGACCATGCGCGCGAGCACCCTGGTGCGCGCCCAGTATTTGTCGTTGCCTTCCACCAGGCTCCAGGGAGCGGTGCGCGTACTGGTCTTCACCAGCATCTCTTCGACGGCTTCCTCGTAGACGCTCCACTTCTGGCGGTTGCGCCAATCCTCGTCGGTGAGCTTCCAGGCTTTGTAGCCGATGGTCTTGCGCTCTTCGAAGCGGCGGAGCTGCTCTTCGCGGGAAATGTGGATCCAGAACTTGGCAAGGATGGTCCCGAAGTCTCTCACCTGGCGCTCAAAGGAGTTGATCTCTTTGTAGGCACGCTGCCAGGCCTCTTCGGGAGCGAAGCCTTCCACGCGCTCCACCAGCACGCGGCCGTACCAGGAGCGGTCGAAGATGGCGATCTGGCCGCGCTCGGGAAGGCGGCGCCAGAAACGGTAGAGGTAATGGCGGGTCTTGTCTTCGCCCTGCGGTGCGGCGATCGGATAGACGACGTAGCCCCGCGGGTCCAGTTTCTCGGTGATCCGCTTGATGGCGCCGCCCTTGCCGGCGGCGTCCCAGCCCTCAAACAAAATCATCACCGGGCGTTTTTGCAGATACACCTGGTAGCCCAGTTCGCGGAGCTGAATCTGGCGCCGCGTCACCTCGCGGACGTAGGCTTCGCGGGTGAGAGTGCGGGTGAGATCGAGGGTCTCGAGCATTAGCGTCTCCCCTCCGCGAGCGAATCCATGGCTTCCCGCAGTTCCGCGTCCTTGGCCGCCACGGCCGGGATTTCGACGAAAGGCGGCGGTGCGTTGGCTCCCAGCCGCTTCTCGAGGGCCGCCACGATGGTGTCGAAGATGCGTTTGCGCGCGAACCATTTCGAAGTGGCTTCGACGATGGTCCACGGCGCGAATTCGGATTCGGTCAGCTCCAGCATCTCCTCAATCGCGGCCAGGTACTCGTCGTATTTCTTCTGGCGCGCCCAGTCCGCATCGCTGACCCGCCAGGCTTCCAGCGGATCGGCCTTGATGGCGCGGAACCGCTCGCGCTGCTCCTTCTTCGAGATGTGGAGGAAGAACTTGAAAATGACCGCGCCATCGTCGGCCAGCACGCGTTCAAACTCGACGATGTCGCGGTAGGCCTGGCGCCAGGCCTTCTCCGGGATGGTGCGGTCCACGCGCTCGTCCAGCACGCGAAAATACCAGCTTCGATCGAAGATCACCATCTCGCCGCGGTTCGGCACCTTCAGCCAGAAGCGCCACAGCCAGGGACGCTGCTGCTCATAAGTGCGCGGCGCAGTGATGGGATAGAGTTTGAATCCGCGCGGGTCCAGGCGCTGCGTCAAAGCCGCGATCGCGGTGCCCTTGCCGGCAGCGTCCCATCCTTCGAAGACGATTACCGTCGGCACGCCGTGGTCCCAGCAGGCCTTTTCCAAATCGTAGAGACGATGCTGCACCACAGGGAGAGCCCGCTTATACTCCTCCCGGGAGAGCTTCCGTTTGAGGTTGATGTTCTCGAGCATAGCTCCTGCTCCATGTTAGTGCATCGGAGGGCAGGTCACTCAATATCCGGCTTCGCGTCCGTGGCGGGCGGCCAGAATCACAACCTCTTTCCCGATCACCCACTCGCGAAACTCCGGTGGCAACTCTTCGACGGGACGGCCAATCTCCGGGTGCTTGCCGAGCGCTTTCACCCCCTGCCGGATTGTTTTGACGGCGCACCAGCGCTGCTTCAGCGATAGGCGAAGAGCATGGCGTAGACGATCAGGCCGATCAAAACCAGGCCGATGGTCAGAGCGGCGAAACCGAGGCGGCGCCAGAATCTCACGTCGCGGGGCGCGGGCGCAGGCATTATCATTTGGGCCAACTCGCCGCTCTCCACCGACTGACGGTACTCCCTGGGACGGTCGCGCTCAAACTCCTCGAGCGGCATGCCTTCCGTGAAGATCACGGTGTCCATGGGGAATTTTTCGGGGCGGAAGTGAGTGTTGAAGAAGTGCACCACGAAAATGAAGCTCACGGCCAGCAGAGCTTCATCGCTGTGAATGGTGGTGGCGACATTGACGGCCCAGCCGGGGAACACGTGGGTAAAGATCTCCGGAAACCACAGCAGGAGGCCCGTGCCACCGATCACGGCTACGCCCCAGAACACCGCGAAATAGTCGAACTTCTCCCAATAGGTCCAACGGCCGTATTCGGGACGGGGGCCGCGCTTGAAAAACCATTTGAGGGAGCCGGCCAGCTCGTGCCAGTCGCGCCGGTTGAAGAGCATGCTCTCTTCGCCGGCGATGAACTGGCGCCAGCTCTTGCCGCTCGATCGCCGCTGCTTCACCAGATCATACGCGTGAAGCCCGAAGTAAGTGAAGGTCAGAACGGCGCAGAACCGGTGGATCAGGCCCGCCGCTTCAAAACCACCCAGGAGGTGGGCCAGGAGCTTGGCCCAGCCGGCATAGGAGAACTTCAGAATCATGCCGGTCAGGGCGAGGCCGAGGAAACTCGAGACAACCAGCAGGTGAAGGTTGCGATGGAACCGCCGGAAGCGGCGCACATAGGTTCCGGCTTCCGTCTGTCCGTTCTTGATCTGCTTGCGGTATGCGAATGATCGGGGCAGCCAGAGCGCAGTGTGCACCCCCGAGACAACCAGCGTGCCGATCAGCAGACCGGTCATGCCCCAGAAGGTGATGAACAGGAAAGGATACTTCTTCGGATCGTGGTGGGTGGCGTGTGTCAGATAGCCGGCGAACTGGCGGTGGGAGCCGGTATGGCACTTGCCGCAGGTAGCGACGATGTTAGTCCGGCTAAGATGCGAGCGCGGATCGTTGACCGGCAGAATATCGTGCGCTCCATGACAGTCGTAACACTTGGCGGTCTTCAGATATCCCAATTTGGAGACCTTGCCGTGGAACGTGTCGAAGTAAGCCTCGGTGATCTGCTGGTGACAGCGGCCGCATTGGTCCATGATGCTCAGCCGGAACTCGGATAGGTCAGTGCGCTGGATGCTGTGGGCGGAGTGACAATCGGCGCAGACCGGCAGCGGTTTCCCGGAGCGAGTGACACTGGGACTGTGGACGCTGGCGGTGAACAATTCATAGATCCCGCGGTGGCATTGCGCGCAGGTTTCGGCGATGTTAGCGCGGTTCACGCTGGAGCGCGGGTCGCGGCTGGGCAGTTCGTGGTGCGCGGTGTGGCAGTCGGCGCAATTGGCGGTGACGGTCAGGCCGGCCTCCAGGAGCCCCTTGCCGTGGATGCTCTCGCGGTAATGATCCACGATGTGATTCTGCTTGCCGGAATAGCGAACGGCGGCCTTGTGCCCCTCCTGGTGGCATTTGGCGCACAGCGACGGGACGTTGCGCGAATACGTAGGCGAGGCGGAATCGAGCTTGCCCTGAGTGCCATGCGGGCTGTGGCAGTCCTGGCAGAGAGGCGCGTCGGGACTACCTTGCGCGGCCAGGGTCCCATGCGTGCTTTCACGGTACTGGTCCACGACCTTTTCATGGCAGATGGAACAATCCACCTTGTCCTTGATGGTGCTGCAGGCTCTCACGTCGGACGGGGTCCCGCCGGTATGGCATTGCACGCAAGCGATGCGGGAATGGCGCGAGTTGGCCAATTCGGCCGCGCTGACATATAGCGATCCGGATTGCCCGGCGCCCGTCCCCTTCAGGTTGGGATTCGAATGGCAGCTCAGGCAATCGCCGTTGGACATGCCCTCGGTGTAGTACACCTTGCGGATTTTGTGAGGCTCATGGCAGTCGACGCAGGCCGGGATCAGGTGCGGTTGCTTCTCCCACAACTCGCCGCGGATAAACTGGCGATGCACGGTCTCGATCATCGCGTGGCATTTCGTGCAGGTTCTGGCGATGTTCTGTTTGGCAATCGAGGAGCGGGGATCCGTATGCGGAAGCTGGTTGTGCGCCGTGTGGCAACTGGTGCAGACCGCGGTAACGGTCAGGCCCTGCTGAAAGAGACCGATGCCGTGAATACTGTCCTTGTAATTCTCGGAGATGTTAGTCTGCGAGATAGCACGCGTCTTACTGACTTCGGTACCTTCGCTGTGACAGCCGCCGCAGAGGCGCGGAACGTTGATGGTGGCGACCGGCGACTTCATGTTGGACGGGGGCAGGATGTCGTGCGTGCCGTGGCAGAGCTTGCAGTTGGGGGCATACGGGTCGTTCTGGGCCGCCTTCTTGCCGTGGACGCTGGCGGCATACTGGCTCTGCTCTGCGCTGTGACACTGGCCGCAATCGACGGGGGCCAGTTTTTCCGGATGCGGCACTTCCTTGATGTCGCTGTGGCAGGCAACGCAATCGAGGGCGGCATGGGGAGACGCTTTCAAAGCGGCCGCATGGAAGCCGGGCGGCACTCCAGCCTGGCGCTTGCCCGTGCGCGGGCCGGGATCGTGGCAGCCGGCGCAGTCCTCGGCACGCGGTTGCGCCGCTTGCTGGCCGCCGATACCGGTGGTCAGGAGGGTCGCAAGGGTAGCGAGCCGGAGCAGGTCCACGGCCGTCATGGTGTGGTGTTTTTCAACAAACTACCCGTCTCGAAGCTCGAAAACGGGATATAAGGACCTCTCAATCCTATACCGTGCTGAAATTTGCGTCAAGCTGTGAAAAAAATCTGCTCAGAAATCCCAATTTGGATGTACGCTCCCAATATGTGGAGCCGTTCATGTGGTGTACCAGTTGTCGTAGTGGTCGCCTGTAACCTGGCTTCCTGCGACACTGCTCCGAGAAGCGCGGCGGCACCCGTGCCCGAGGCGGAGCAGGTGGTGAGCGCGACCATGAAGCAGCTTTACATGGTTGCCAGCGCGGCGGCGCCGCAGTCCCCGGCGCAGCAAAAGGTGATCCTGCAGATGGCTGAGAAGGCGTCAAACGGGAAAGAACTGCTGCTGGTGATGCGGGCTGCGGTCGGCGTGTTCCCAGCCGGGACCGGGCCGCGGGAACCAAGCGCGGAGAGCAGTGCACGCTCCATCGTGACGGCAAAGATGATGCAGCTTGGAACACTGGACCAACTGATTGAATACGCGACGCAGTATTCCGTCAACCCGGAGAGTGCCCGGCCGTTCGCCCAGCGTATGCTTCAACTCGGGGGTGAGAGGTCCGACCCGCGGGTCTGGTATCGAATCCGAGTAGCCGCTTTCCATTTGAAGGTGGGCGATCTGGAGCGGCAGGCGCAAACCAGGGGAGACCAACTGGCAGGCAGATAACATGCCAGAAATCGGGCCTGCCGCATTCGACAGGAAGGCCAACACGATGAGAGTCTTGGTAAGTAAGAACGAATCCAACCAGCAGGAAGGGACGGCGGCGGCACAACGTTCCGGGCGCATGTTCCTGATTCTGAGTTTCTCGATTCTCGGGGTAGCGGTTACTTACTTCGGCGCGTTGTATCTGATTGCGCACTGAAAGCCGCGCCGGCGATACCATTCCGCGCTGCCGGCAGCAGGTGAGGCTCAGTGCAGATCCTTGGGGCTTCACGCTTCGTCAGCCGCAAAACGGAGATCTGTGATATAGTTTCCGTTCCGCCGGAACCCGGATGCGGCCAGAATTCGCCTCGCTTCGAAATCACCCCGATGTCTCCGTTCTGATCGTCGGCGGTGGCATCAACGGAATCGGATTGCTCCGTGAGTTGGCGCTGCAGGGAATCGACGTCGTGCTGGTCGAGCAGTCCGACTTCTGCGCGGGAACCAGCTCCGCCATGACGCGGATTATTCACGGGGGCCTCCGCTATCTGGAGAACGCGGAATTCCGACTGGTGCGCGAGTCCCTGCGGGAGCGAAACCTGTTGCTGAGGAACGCGCCCCACTACGTCAAGCCGCTGCCGACGACGATTCCGATCTTCAATTGGATCTCCGGGATCGTTCCGGCAATCCGGAATCTGCTGGGATGGCCGACCAAGCCGGGCAATCGAGGCGCGCTCCTGATCAAGGCCGGTCTGACGATGTACGACATTCTCGCCGGCCGCAAGTCCCCGCTGCCGCGACACCGGTTCCGCTTCAGGCGGGCGGCCCTCGCGCTGCGGCCGGCTCTGAATCCCGAAGTGATCTCGACGGCGACTTACTACGATGCCAAGATCACTTATCCGGAACGGTTGTGCCTGGAATTGGTTTTGGACGCCGAGGCCGCGTGCTCCGAGGCGCACGCCCTGAATTACGTCCGGCTGCAGAGCGCCACGGGCGGCGCGGTGGTCCTGCGCGACGAGGTCTCCGGCGAGACCTGCGAAGTGAGACCGCGGATGGTCGTCAACGCGACCGGCCCGTGGATCGACTTCACCAATCGCGGTCTCGGGCGCGAGAGCCGCTTTATCGGTGGAACCAAGGGCTCGCACATTGTGCTCGACAACCCCGAACTGGTCGAAGCGACGGGCGGCGAGATGATCTACTTCGTCAACCGGGATGGCCGCATCTGCATCTTCTATGCGGTTCACGGCAAGATCATCGCCGGCGCCACGGACATCCCGGCGGAAGATCCGGAGGCGGTGTGCGACGACACGGAAGTCGACTACCTTCTCGAGGCCATGCGGCTGGCCTTCCCTTCGATCCAGGTGGACCGGTCGCAGGTCGTCTATCGGTTCTGCGGCGTCCGCCCGCTGCCGCGCAGTGACGCCCTCACGCCGGGCCAGATCAGCCGCGACCACAGCTACCCGGTGCTGGCACCGGGCGATGGAATCGATTTTCCCATCTACTCGCTGGTCGGCGGAAAGTGGACCACCTTTCGTGCGCTGGCCGAGCAGGTTTCGAACGAAATCCTGCGCACGCTGGGACGCCCGCGAGTCCGCAGTTCGGCCGATCTTGCGATCGGCGGCGGCAAGGGCTATCCCAGGATGCCGGAGGGCACCGGCCTGCCGCAGGACCGGCTCGCGACGCTATTAGACCGCTATGGCACGGGGGCCGATCGAGTCGCCGCCTACTTACAGGCGGGTCCGGACGCGCCGCTCGCCTGTCATGCCGGTTACTCGCGCCGGGAAATCGAATTCATGGCGCTCCACGATCGAGTCGTCCACCTGGACGATCTGGTGCTGAGGCGAATGCTGATGGGATTGCTGGGAGAGGCGACCCGGCCCTTGCTGGAAGAATTGGCCAGCGTCGTGTCGCCGGTTCTCGAGTGGTCGCAGCAGGACGCCGCGGCCGAGGTCGAGCGAACCATCCAACTTCTCGAGAAGGCTCACGGTGCGATGGCGGCCGCGCAATCGAAATCGCCCTTGAGGCGATCGTAAATGTTTCGAAACACCTGGTAGATCCGCGTATACCTTTCGCGATTAGCCTGGTTTGGTTCGAAGTGCCGGGCGCGCCGTCAAACGACGAGCAGGCGGTGGTCGGCGCAGTCGAGCTGGATCGATTCGTAGAGCAGATCGATCAGATCCAAGCCATGTTTGGCGATGAAGGGCAGGATCGAGTACAGGCGTTCCTGGAGGTGCCGTTCCGGGTAGATCAGGCCGTACAGCGAAGCGGCATCGCGGCTGGCGCGCTCGTCGCGGCGCATCGCCTCACGCCCGGTCTTCGCCTGAATCTTGGCGGCCTGGTAGCGGATCTTGCGGGCGCTGGTGGCCAGGGCTTTCTCGAGCGTGGGATCGAAAGCCAGCAGACGGGCGCGCAGCCGTTCCACAGCCGCATCCACATCCACTAGCGTGTCGTGCAGGCGAATCGTCAGATCGGGCGGGATCAGCGCGGCGGCCATCCGTTCGCGGAAAGCCTCTTTGCCATGGAAGAAATCGGCCAGCGAAACGCCATACCGGTCGATGCGTTTCTGGCTGCGGCTATCCAGAATTGTGAAGCCGGCGCGCGGCACGGCCACCGGCATGCGTCCCAAAATCCGGCTGTAGAGAACTTCCGACTGCGCTATGTACGCAGCCTCGGCGGGGCCGAGAATACTGGCCACGGTGGGAAGGATCGAGTCCTGCACCACCGGCCGCAGCAGGGCGTTGGGTGAAAGCTCGGCCGCGCGACGGGCAAGCTCGGCGGACGTGAAGCTGCGTCCGTTGAGCTGGTAATCGCCATTGTGACGGCGCAGCGCGAGGCGCTTGCCGTTTTCGAGGAGGAAGAAGAAGGCGTTCTGCGGCTCGACGTGGACCTGCGCGTGGTAGCCGGCATCAACCAGCTCGCGGTTGCGGTCGAGCACCGCGGCGGTCAGCTCGGGAGCCCGCTCGACGGCGCTGCGCAGAACCGGCGCGGCGAGTTCGCGGAATGCAGGCAGCATGGGATCTACATGCGGGATATCGAAACGCTTGAGCAGGCGCCGCAGCAGATCGCCGAAGGCCTGACCCATGGTCCGGCCCGCCAGATAGGTTTCGGCCACCATGGCTACCGCTTCGTCGGCGAACGGCAGGCCCGCCAGCGCCGCGCGCAGCTCGTCGACCGGAGGCGCGGCCAGTTCCACGCCGCCCACCGGCTGCGCGCCGGTCTGGCGGCGCAACTCCAGCTTGACGGGCTGGTGTTGGGCGTTGAAGACCCACGCGTGGTTGACCTCGGCGAAGTCGTGGTCTTCGGTGGCCAGCCAGAATACCGGAACGGCCGGCAGACCTTGCGCGGTGAGCCATTCCGCCAGGCGGGCGGCGTGCAGAGCTTTGTAAATCGTGTAGGCGGGGCCGGAGAACAGGCCGACCTGCTGGCCCGCGGCAACGGCCAGCGTGCCGGGTTGCGCCAGGCGCTCCAGAGCCGGGCTGGGCGTATTCTGCACCCGCAAAGCGTCCACCAGCGCGGCGCGCCGCTCCGGGGCCAGATCCACCGCCCGAGCCGCCGCCTGGAACGCTTGCCAGTCGCGCAGCGGGTGATGATAGAAACGCACGGTTCGATCAGGATGATACGAAATGTCCGCGGACAAACGCGTGACACCGGGTAGTTCAGTCTGGCGGACGCAGCTACAGGGCATGACGGGAGACATTTACCTGATGATTCCGTGAGGCTTCCGGATGCAAGCCATTCGATCAACCCCGCGCGTACCGGGAAATATCGTTGAAAATGGCGAATGCCAGTAACATCATGATGAAGACGAAGCCGACCTTAAACACAGCTTCCTTCACGTTGAGGCTCAGATCGCGCTGCATCACCATCTCAATCAGCAGCATGAGGATGGCGCCGCCATCCATGATGGGGATGGGAAGCAGGTTGAAGATGGCCAGTTGCAGACTGATCATGGCCATGAAGCCGAGAAACTCCGCGGCGCCTTCGCGCGCCGCCGCGCCGGACATTTGGGCGATGCCAATGGGGCTCGAGAGGTTCTTCGGCGACATCCGCCGCTCGATCATCCCCTGGATCACCTTGACCAGCAGAAAAGCGCCCTTGCCATTCTCCTCGAGCGACGCCTGCAAAGCTTTGGAAAACGTCAGCCGGATGGTAGTGAAATGAAGCTTCTGCTGCGGGGCCACGCCGATCATCCAGCGCTTCGGGCCGTCCAGTTCGGCCAGCACCGGCTGCACCTGAATGCGGTAAGTCTGACCGTCCCGCCGATATTCGATCTCGATCGGTTTGCCGCCGCTATTCCGGGTCGACTCCTGAAAACGGGTCGGCGAGTGAATCGGCTGGCCATTGACGGAAAGGATGACGTCGCCTTTCTTGAGGCCGGCCTTCTCCGCCGGGAAGCCGGACATCACGGAATAGAGCTGCAACTCGCCGCGCTCGTCCCAGCCGGCGTAGCCCACGCCGAGGCGCTCACTGAGCGTCGGCGTCACGATGCAATCGAGCTCCTGGCCGTTCCGCTCGATGGTGAGGTACATGGGCCGGTAAGCGCCGATGACCTCTTTCTGTCCGATATCCTCCCAAGTGGGGTTGCGCTTGCCGTCGAGCTTGACGATGCGGTCGCCATCCCGAACCCCGGCCTGCGCGGCGGGCGAGCCGGCGGCCACGTGGTCGATCACCGCGTACAGGTCCTCGTCGGAGAGCTTCTGATACTTGAACATGTACAGACCGGTCAGAATGGCGATGGCGAGCACCACGTTCATGAAAGGTCCGGCGGCGAAAATGATGACGCGCTGCCAGCGCGGTTTGGCAAGCAGGCTACGCGGGTCGTCGGCAGCGCTGGTGGTGGCTGCCGGCAGCGCGAGCGCCGGCTTATCCGGATTGTCGACCGTCGCCGGCTCCACCAGAACCGCGTCACCGGCCATCTTCACGTAACCGCCGATTAGAATGGCGGAGACGCGGTAGTCGGTTTCGCCGCGGCGGAAGCCAAATAGCCGCGGACCGAAGCCCAGGCTGAAGGCTTCTACCTTGACATCGAAATAGCGCGCCGCCCAAAAATGGCCCAGTTCGTGGATCATGATCATGACCCCGATCAGCACCAGCAGCCAAAGAATGTTTTCGAGGATTGCAACCATGATGTTCCTATGCCAGCACTGCGCGGCTAGTCAATTCGCGCGCCACGCGCCGCGACTCCGCGTCAATCTCCAACACTTCCTCCACCGATCGGGGCCACCGGACGGGTATTTTCGAAAGACACTCACTGACCACTTCGTGGATTCCCAGGAAGCCGATCTTCTCCTGCAAGAAAGCTTCCACCGCGATTTCGTCCGCCGCGTTCAACGTGCAGGCGGCCGAACCGCCGGTCTGCTGGCACTCATACGCCAACCGCAATAGAGGAAATTTCTGCAGATCGGGCGGGAAGAAGTCCCAATGCCGCGCCTGGCTCCAATCGATCTTCGGCACCGGCGCCTCGGCCCTCTCCGGGTAGGTCAGGGCGTACTGGATGGGCATCCGCATGTCGGTGGCGGCAATTTGCGCCAGCACGCTGCCATCGGTGTATTCGATCATGGCGTGCACGGTGGATTGCGGATGGATCACTACGCCGACCTGGGAGGGTGTGAAATCGAACAGCCAACAGGCTTCGATGACCTCGAGACCTTTGTTCATCATGGTGGCGCAATCGATGGTGATGCGGTTGCCCATGCGCCAGGTCGGATGGTTGAGCGCCTGCGCCGGGGTGACGGAGACGAGCGCCGCAGCGGGGGTCTCGCGGAACGGTCCGCCGGAAGCGGTGAGGATCAGCCGCGCCACCTGGCTCCGATTGCCGGCGCGCAGACACTGGTGGGCGCCGTTGTGCTCGCTATCCACGGGAACCAGCTCGGCGCCGGATTCCCGCACTGCTTCCATCACCAGCTTGCCCGAACACACCAGGACTTCCTTGCTGGCCAGGCCGACTCGCTTCCCGCGGCGGATCGCCTCGTAAGTGGCCGGCAGTCCGGCAACGCCGACGATGGCGGAAATCACCGTGTCGACTTCTTTGGCAACCGAGACCTGGATGCGTGCCGCCGCGCCGGCCAGCAGTTCCGGCCATTCGGCGCGCGGCAAACCGGAGGCTGCCAGCAAGTCGGTGAGGCGGGCCAGCGCTTCGGGCGTCGCCACCGCCGCCACCTGGGGACGGAACTCGGCGATCTGCTTGGCGAGCGTCTCCACGTTGCGCCCGGCCACCAGAGCGTACACGCGATACAGTTCGCGATTACGCCGGACCACGTCAAGGGTATTGGTGCCGATGGACCCGGTCGAGCCCAGTACGGTTAACGTTCTCATTCAGCCGCCTGCGGGTGCGTAACTGTCATAGTATCACGAGGCATTCGGCAGACCTGGGATATACTGATGCGTGCTATGCCTGTCGTCATCTCCATGCTCCGCGCCGTCAACGTGGGCGGCCACAACAAGATCAAGATGGACGCGCTGCGCGATCTCTGCGCCTCTCTCAAGCTGCGCAATCCGCAAACGTATGTGCAGAGCGGCAACGTGGTTTTCCAAACGGCAGATCGGGATCTCGCCCTGCTGGCCCGGCGGATCGAGCAGGGGATCAAGCGCAAGTTCGGCTTTCGCCCCGATGCGATCCTCCGCACGGTTTCCGAACTGAGCGACGCGATTGCCAGAAACCCTTTCGCAGGGCGCCCGGACATCGAGCCCAGCAAGCTGGCGGTAACCTTCCTGGCCGGCGAACCCACGGCTGAAGCGCGCGGCAAACTTCTCGCCATCAAGACCGATCCCGAAGAGCTGCGAATCGACGGCCGCGAACTCTATACCCATTTCCCCAATGGCATGGCGCGCCCAAAGCTGTCCTGGCCGCTGGTGGAACGGACGCTCGCCATACCCGGAACCAGCCGAAACTGGAACACCGTCACCAAGCTGCTGGAAATGGCCGAGAGCGTCGAGGCCAGCACACGCTCCTCAGCGACCTGACGGGTTGACCTGCCAGCTCCTCAACAAGCACCCCGAGGTAGAATGAGCGCTCGGGGGAATAACACCTATGCGTCGCTTCGTTGTCGGTGCCGCGGCTTGTATCCTTGCGCTGTGGCTGTTGTTCTGTTTAGACGACGCAGCCCCGCAAGCTGACTCGCCCGCGCGAGAGGCGCTGTACGTGCTCACCCTGCTGTGCCCGAGCTTATGCTTTTGGTTTCTGATCTGGATTACCAGGAGCCTCCACGCAGACCCGCGAGTGGCTCGGGGAGTTCTTGGCTGGACGATCGCCGCAGCCGTTTTGATTTGCGCGAGCGCTGTTGTACCCGCGTCTGCCCAGAATGCCGGGCCGGGGCTGGCTTCGATGGCGCCGGCCACATACGCATCGGGCCTCGTGCTTGGCTTGGCTACCTTCGTCCGTTGGCCGACAGTGAGGCGTTATATTCTCGGGAATCGGCTTTTAGGGTTCCTGGCGGTTGGCGCCGCTGCAAGCTTTGCCTTGGGAGCCTGGGCTGCCACCAGTCTTTTCCGAAACAAGATTACCCTCGGGCTCGCTGGCTCCGTAGCGCTTGACCTGTTCTACCTCCTCACCGTGTTGCTCATCATTCTGGCCCTGCTGAATGAGAGCCGCGTTCAAGCCGGGGCAGCGATAATCGCGCTCGGCGTCCACGCGCTAAATCTTGTCGGGCCGACTGAGGTATTCTTCCCGCTTTGGCTGACCGGAATCTTCTTTTGGCCATTTGTGATCCTGTCCAGCCTTGCTCTCGAAGCCACACTGCTGCGCACCTTCCTTAAGCCGAGCGCAGTTCTTGGCAGCGGCGAAGCTTCTGGAGCCATCCACAGCCAAGCCTCCTACAGCTGATCCTCCACCAGAAACTGCTCGTACTTGCCGCCGGGCAGCAGGTAGATGTTCAGCGATACGGTTTTCCTGGCGAATTGGGCGCGATAGCCGCGGTGGATCATGCCGCCGCGCAGTCCCTCGGAGACCGCCGTCACCGATTGGAGCTTTCCCAGAGCGCCGAGCGACGTTTTGCAATCGCGCAATGCGGCTTGGCTGAAATAGGTGTTGGCGTTTTCGGTAAACAGCGCGCGGTCGATCCTGCCTTTCTGCAATGCCGCCAGAATGGCCTGCACCTGGGCGGTGACCTTGGCCGAAAACTCCTGGTGCTCGGGCACGAAAACCAAGGTGGCGATCTGCCGCGACAGAGGTCCCACCATGTTCACCACATCCTGGTTTGAGAGCACCACCACGGCGCCCTGGCGCGTCGGGAAAACGGTATTGGAAGAGATGAACCCCGAAACTTCGCCGCCGTGCTCGAAGACCGGCATGTGATCGATCTCACCCAGGCTTAGTCCCAGCGCATAATGCGTGGAGTCGCCGTTAGCCAGTTTCACCTCGCGCGTGAGCTCGTCCCACGAGCGCGCCGAAAGAATCTTCCGGCCGAGGAACGCAATGTCCCACTTCGCCAGGTCCGCCGGCGTCATGGCCAGTTCGCCGGCGCCGTAATACCAGCCGGCGGCTTCGCGCTGGGTAGGCCGCGGCGGGCCCACCCCGTAGCGCGTGTACGCGGTGGCATCGGCAGGCTGGCCCGGCGGCCAATCGGAAGCCGATTGCATGTCGAGCGGCGCGAAGATCTTCTCCCGCAGGAATTCCACCAGCGGCCGGCCGGAGACCTTCTCGAAAATCTGGGCGGCCAGCACGAAATTGGTGTTGCTGTACTGCCATTTCGTGCCGGGATCGAAATCGAGCGGCTTGCTGGCCCAGTGCTCCACCACCGCTTCCGGCGTAGTGGGCCGCGTCCATTCCGGAATGATGTAGTCCTGCGGCGCGTAGTCTTCGTAGCCGGACGTGTGCGAGAGCAATTGCCGGATGGTGACCTCGCGCGCCCTTGTCAGCCCGGGAAAATATTGCGAGACGTGGTCGTCCAGCGAGAGCTTGCCCCGCTCCTCCAGCATCAGCAGCGCGGCGGCGGTGAACTGCTTCGAGATCGACCCCACCGCGTAGCGCGTCTGGACGCTCGCCGGCCGCCCCGCCGCCAGATCCGCGGTGCCGAACGCCTTGGCGTAAACCACTCTCCCGCCCTCGACCACGGCCACCGAAACGCTCGGAGCGCCGGCCTCTTGAAGCGAAGACGAAATCTTTTCATCGAGCTTCTTCTCAATTTCCGCGGGCAACTGCGCGAACAGCGTGCATGACGCGAGAGCGGCCGGCACAAGGCATCGGATGCGTTTCATGGGTTCTATCATAGTGCGGCGCCGATGAGACGGGCAAGCTAAAAGCATGCTCCACCCCAAGCCGGCGGAAGCCGTTGCAATGTCTACATTTACCTGTTTCACTATAGGCATACACATATATGCTATAGTTTTCATTACATGGATTTTATTGACAACAAGCAGCTCTTCAGAAGATAATGTCTACTTAAACAGTATAGTCTTGCGACATCTTTTTTCGAGGAGCGATTGATCAACATGTTCCACCGCCGGTTCTATGAGGCTCGCGCGAAAGGCCGCGCGGCGCGAGCGTTCTTCCCTTCCCGTATTGCGCGTGGCGCGATGTGGTTCGGCCTGGCGCTGACAGTCCTGTTGGTGCCGGCGTGGGCGCAGTCCCCAGACCAGCAAACTGCCACGCAAGTCGCCGCGCAGACCACCGACCAGAAGTTGGAACAACTGCAGCAGAAGGTCGACGAACTGGATCAGGCGGTGAAGGTTGCGCAGCGGAAGCAGGAACTGGCCGAAGAGGCCGCCGCCGAGAAGGCGAAGACGGAGGCTACCGTCACCGCCGATACCAGCGGCTTCACCATCCGGTCTCCCGGCGGCAACTACCTGCTGAAGATCGGCGCCGATTTACAATTGGACAATCGCACTTATTTCGGAACCGGCGCTGGATCGGACATCGATTCGCTGGTTGCACGCCGCGTGCGGCCCACCTTTTCCGGCACCATTTACAAGTACATCGACTTCATGTTCCGCCCCGACTTCGGCCAGGGCACCACCGCCATCTACGACGCCTACGCTCAGCTCAACTATCTTGCGTGGGCCAATCTGCGGGTAGGCAAGTTCAAACCGCCGGTCGGGTTGGAGCGGCTGCAATCCGACGATGACACCACCTTCAACGAGCGCGGCCTGCCGTCGGACCTGGGCCCGCAACGCGACATCGGATACCAGCTCTCGGCCGACCTTTTCAAGAGGCGGGCGAACTATGCCGTGGGCGTCTTCAATGGCGTGCCGGATGCCTCGATCGGCACCGACACGGCGGTCAGCGACCACCGCGATTACGCAGCGCGCATCTTCCTGACTCCGTTCCTGCCTGACGAAGGCGTGCTCCAGGGGCTGGGCTTCGGCTTCGGCGCGTCGGGCGGGAATACCGATGGGGAGGCGCTGCCGGCGTTCAAGACATTTGGGCAGCAGCCATTTTTCACTTTCGCTTCCGGCGTCACCGCGGCCGGCCACCGAACCCGCCTCGATCCGCAAGCTTATTACTACCTCGGGTCATTCGGCCTGCTGGCGGAATATGCGCTCAACGAGGAAGGCTTTCAGAAGAGCGGGGTGCGCCGCGAAATCGCCTTCCGCGCCTACCAGGCGGAGGTGTCGTACATTCTCACGGGAGAGAAAAAGAGTTTCGCGAGTCCCACCCCCAGAAAACCCTTCGACCCGCTGCATGGCGGCTGGGGAGCTTGGGAGCTGGCCGCGCGGGTGGGCGACTGGGAGGCCGAGAAGGGCATCTACAGCTACGGTTTGGCCAGTTCCTCAACCTCGCCGCGGCACCTGCATGAATGGGTGGGCGGGGTGAACTGCTATTTAAATCGCCTGTTCAAAGTTGCCGCCGACTATGGCAAGACCGACTTCGGCGGCGGCGCCGTGAACTCGAACAAGCTGCCGGAAAGGATAATCCTCCTGCGGTTCCAGATCAATTTCATCTGACGAACCGGGCGATGGCGATGAAGCCGACTACACATTGGATGCGCTTTGCGGTGGCTCTGCTGGCCGGCCCGGTGATGTTCGCCGCGGGACCGGTGAAGCTGCTGAACGTTTCGTACGATCCGACGCGAGAGCTTTACCAGGACATCAACGCCGCATTTGCCAGGCAGTGGAAAGCGAAGACCGGAGTGGATGTCGAGATCAGCCAATCACACGGCGGCTCCGGCAAGCAGGCGCGGTCGGTGATCGACGGATTGCAGGCCGATGTCGTCACCCTGGCGCTGGCCTATGATATCGATTCGATTGCGGAACACGCGCACCTGCTGCCGGCCAACTGGCAGACACGTCTGCCCAACAACAGCGCCCCTTATACATCCACCATTGTTTTTCTGGTTCGCCATGGCAACCCCAAGCACATCGGAGATTGGGACGACCTGGTGCGGCCGGGGGTGTCGGTGATCGCGCCCAACCCGAAGAGCTCCGGCGGCGCACGCTGGGCCTACCTGGCGGCCTGGGGCTATGGGCTCAAGAAGAACAACGGCGACGATAAAAAGGCGCAGCAGTTCGTGACGCGCCTTTACAGGAACGTTCCGGTGCTCGATTCCGGCGCGCGGGGTTCCACCACCACCTTCGCGCAACGCGGCATCGGCGACGTGCTGCTGGATTGGGAGAACGAAGCCTTTCTGGCCCTGGACGAACTCGGCAAGGACAAAGTGGAAGTGGTCACGCCTTCGGTCAGCATTCTGGCCGAGCCGCCGGTTGCGGTGGTCGACCGGGTCGCCGCCAAACACGGCACCACGCAGGTGGCCAAGGCGTATATCGAGTTCTTGTACAGCGGCGAGGGACAGGAGATCGGGGCGCGGCATTTCTACCGGCCGCGCTCGCCCGAGGTGGCCGCCAAATATGCCAGCCGCTTCGCGCACGTGCAGCTTTTCACCATCGATGAAGTCTTCGGCGGCTGGCAGAAAGCGCAAAAGCGCCACTTCGACGACGGCGGGGTGTTCGACCAGATATATTTGGAGGGGAAATGAGTAACCTGAGACCGATGAGCGCTGTGGGGCAGGTTGATAACCTGCGCGCGACCCAGAGGGTACCCCGGTCAATCGGCGGAGCCGGGCAACACCCGGCCTAAGGAGGCCGCGCAGGGAAATGTCGATATCGTTCAAACGGCCGAGCATTCTGCCGGGCTTCTGGCCCGCGTTCAGCTACACGATTCTGTACTTGAGCCTGATCGTGCTGATTCCGCTGAGCGCGGTGTTCCTCAAATCGCTCACCTCGAGCTGGTCTCATCTTTGGAAAGTGGTCACCTCGCCGGAAGTGGTGGCATCGTACCGGTTGAGCTTCGGCGCGTCCCTGGTGGCCGGCATGATCAGCGCGGTGGTCGGGTTTCTGGTGGCGTGGGTGCTGGTGCGCTATCAGTTTCCCGGCAAGGCGCTGGCCGACGCCCTGGTGGACTTGCCCTTCGCGCTGCCCACGGCGGTGGCCGGCATCGCTCTCACCAGCCTCTACACGGAAAACGGCTGGCTGGGCCGCTACCTGGCGCCGCTCGGGATCAAGGTGGCATTCACTCCGCTGGGCGTGGTGGTGGCGCTCACCTTCATCGGGCTGCCGTTCGTGGTGCGCAGCGTGCAGCCGGTGCTGGCGGACGCGGACGCGGAACTGGAAGAGGCGGCTGCCAGCCTGGGCGCCACCCGCTGGCAGGTATTCCGGCTGGTGATCCTGCCGGTGGTGCGGCCGGCGCTGCTCACCGGTTTCGCGCTGGCGTTCGCTCGCGCGCTCGGCGAGTATGGATCGGTCATCTTCATCGCCGGCAACATGCCGATGAAGACCGAAATCACGCCGCTGCTGATCGTCACCAAACTCGAGCAATACGATTACGCTGGAGCAACCGCGATTGCGGCGGTGATGCTGACGGCTTCATTCCTGATGTTGCTGGCGATCAACGCGCTGGAGCGGCGCACCCGCAAATTCATGGTGATGGGTTAAAGCGATGGCAGCGGCGGCATTAGAACTTCCACAGAAACCAGTTCCCGCGATCCCGCGGAACATCCGGCACGATCCGCCGCTAGTGCGCTGGGGGCTCACTCTGCTGGCATTGCTGGCATTGGGCGTGTTCATCGTGCTGCCGCTGGTGGCCGTCTTCGTGCAGGCATTCGAAAAGGGCATACCCGTTTACCTGGCGGCCATTCGCGAGCCGGATACGCTTTCCGCCATCCGGCTGTCGCTGCTGGCCGCCGGAATTTCGGTTCCGCTCAACCTGGTCTTCGGTGTGGCCGCGGCCTGGACCGTCGCCAGGTTCCAGTTCAAGGGCAAGAGCGTGCTGGTGACGCTGATCGATATTCCGTTCGCGGTTTCGCCGGTGGTCTCCGGCTTGATTTTCGTGTTGGTGTTCGGCGCCCAGGGATGGTTCGGCCAGTGGCTGGGCGATCACGATATCCACATCATCTTCGCCGTGCCGGGCATTATCCTGGCCACCACCTTCGTCACTTTTCCATTCGTGGCGCGCGAGCTGATCCCGCTGATGCAGTCGCAGGGAAGCGACGAGGAAGAAGCCGCGCTCACTTTGGGCGCCAGCGGCTGGCAGATGTTCCGCAAGATCACGCTGCCCAACATCAAGTGGGGCCTGCTGTACGGCGTGGTGCTGTGCACGGCGCGCGCGCTGGGCGAGTTCGGCGCGGTATCGGTGGTGTCCGGGCACATCCGCGGCCAGACCAACACGCTGCCGCTGCACGTCGAGATCCTCTATAACGAGTACAATTATTCCGGCGCGTTCGCCGTGGCGTCACTGCTCAGCGTGATCGCGGTGATCACCCTGACGCTCAAGAAGTTTCTCGAATGGAAGACCGGGGAAGGGGCAAAATGAGCATCGAAGTCAGCCACATCCGCAAGTCGTACGGCGCGTTCGAAGCGCTGCAGGATGTCAGCCTGCGCATCGAAAAGGGCGAGCTGGTGGCGCTGCTCGGGCCATCGGGTTCGGGAAAGACTACGCTGCTGCGCATCATCGCCGGCCTGGAAGTCCCCGACAGCGGATCGATCAGCCTCAACGACGAGGACGCCACTAACTCGACCGCGCGCGAGCGGCAGGTGGGATTCGTCTTCCAGCATTACGCCCTGTTCCGCCATTTGACGGTCGCCGAAAACGTAGCGTTCGGGCTGCGCTTGCGGCCGCGGGCTACCCGCCCCTCGGAGAACGATATCCGCGAGCGGGTGCGGAAGCTGCTCGATCTGATTCAACTCGACTGGCTGGGAGACCGCTTTCCGAACCAGTTGTCCGGCGGCCAGCGGCAGCGGGTCGCGCTGGCCCGCGCGCTCGCTGTCGAGCCGCGCGTGCTGCTGCTCGACGAGCCGTTCGGCGCGCTCGATGCCAAGGTGCGCAAAGAGCTTCGGCGCTGGCTGCGGCGGCTGCACGACGAACTGCACATCGCCAGCGTGTTTGTCACTCACGACCAGGAGGAGGCGCTCGAAGTCGCCGACCGCGTCGCCATCATGGATCACGGCAAGATCGTGCAGACGGGCACGCCGGCCGAGGTCTATGACAATCCCGCCAGCGCATTTGTGTATCAGTTCCTGGGCGACGTCAACCTGTTTCATGGAAGAGCGGAGAGTGCGGAGTCGGTTTCCTATGTGCGGCCGTATGAGCTGGAGATTACGCCGCCGTCGGAGACCGGCCACGGCGCAGTGATGGCCAAAGTGCGCCACATCGCCGCGGCCGGCCCGGCCGTCCGCCTGGAGCTGCTGCGCGAAGATACCGGCCACGCCCTGGAAGCCGAGATATCGCGCGACCGTTACCGCCAACTGCGCCTCAGCATCGGCGACACGGTTGGCGTTACCGCCCGCAACGTGCGCGTCTTCGCCAAGTAGTGGGGGCAAGCTCAGAGCATGCCCCACCCGGTTTGCATCTCCAGCCGCCGATCTGCGAAACTTGTGGTTTGATACTTTCGCGGCTTTGGTTGCTTCTGCTGGGCGTGGCTTCGTTTGCCCTGGCGCAAAACGCGGCGCTGCCCGCCCACGAGGTGTTCAACTACAGCATCGAGTGGCGTCTCATCACCGCCGGCAGACTGCGCCTTGAGCGGCTGCAGGCGCGCACCACGTCGCAAATCAATCTCCACATGGAATCGGTTGGATTCGTCTCCAAATTGTTCAAGGTGGAAGACGACTACAGCTCGAATTTCAATCAGGATGGTTGCGTCCAGTCCACGCTGCTGGTTTCCGAAGAAGGCAGCCGGAAGCGCGAGACGCGCGTGATCTTCGATGTCGCGAAGCACAAGGCCAGCTACCTGGAACGCGACCGCATCAAAAACGTGGTGCTGCAGAACAAGGAGATCGAGATCCATCCCTGCGTGCGCGACGTGGCCGGCGCCCTGACCTATCTGCGCACCTTGAACCTGGAACCGGGCCACAGCATCGACCTGGCCGTGAGCGATGGCAAGAAGAGCGTGATGGCCAAAGTGGAAGCGCAGCAGCGCGAGGACGTGAAGACGCCCGAGGGCGTGTTCCACACGATCCGCTATGAGGCCTACTTGTTCGACAACGTTCTCTACAGGCGTTCGGCTCACCTCAACATCTGGTTGAGCGACGATCGGCGCAAGCTGCCGGTGCAGATCCGCGTGCGCATGCAGTTCGCCATCGGCACCATCAATCTGCTGCTCCAAAAGCACGAATAGGGACAGGTCCCATCCCACAAGCGGACAGTCGGCTGCGCAGGCCGGACGGAATGCGCCACCGGGCTACTACAATGTTGAGTGATGATCGCCTCCATCAACCCCGCGACCGGAGAAATCATACGGACGTTCGAAGCCGCTACTGGCGCTGAGATCGAGGCCAGTCTGGCGCGCGCCGACGCGGCATGGCGTTCCTACCGCGGCACTTCGCTCGCCGCGCGGGCAGGTTGGCTCACCGCCGCCGCGCAAATTCTGGAAAGCGAGCAGGACCGTCTGGGCCGCTTGATGACGCTCGAAATGGGCAAGCCCATCGCCGCCGCGCGCGCCGAAGCCGCCAAGTGCGCTCTTGCGTGCCGCTATTACGCCGAGCACGGTGAAGGCCTGCTGGCCGACGAGCCGATCGAGGCCGGTCCCGGCCGCGCCTTCATCCGCTATCGGCCGATCGGCGCCGTGCTCGCGGTGATGCCCTGGAATTTCCCCTTCTGGCAGGTGTTCCGCTTCGCCGCGCCCGCCCTCATGGCGGGCAACGTGGGCCTGCTCAAGCACGCCTCGAATGTGCCGCAGTGCGCGCTCGCCATCGAAGAGATCATCCGGCGCGCCGGCTTTCCCGCGGATGTCTTCCAGACGCTGCTGATCGGCGCCGAGGCGGTGGAAGGCATTCTCAACGATCCGCGCGTTCGAGCCGCCACCCTCACCGGCAGCGAACCGGCGGGCATCGCGGTGGCCGCGCAGGCCGGCCGCCAGATCAAGAAGACCGTCCTCGAACTGGGCGGCAGCGATCCCTTCGTGGTGATGCCCAGCGCCGATCTCGACCGCGCCATCAAGACGGCGGTTCAGGCGCGCGTCCTCAATAACGGCCAATCCTGCATCGCCGCCAAACGTTTTATCGTGGATTCGAGCGTCGCCGATGAATTCGAGCGCCGCTTCGTCGCTGGCATGGCGGCGCTGCGCATCGGCGACCCGATGGACGAATCGACCGACGTCGGTCCGCTGGCCACGCCCGCCATTCTCGAAGATCTCGAAAGCCAGGTGAGCCGTTCGGTCGCGATGGGCGCCCGGCTGCTCACCGGCGGCCATCGCCTCGAGCGCCCCGGAAACTTCTACCCGCCCACCGTGCTGGCCAGCGTGCCCGAAAACGCGCCGGCTTATCGCGAAGAGTTATTCGGACCGGTGGCCGCGATCTTCCGCGCACGCGATATCGACGATGCCATCCGCCTCGCCAACGATACCGCTTTCGGCCTCGGCGCCAGCGCCTGGTCGGCCGATCCAGCCGAGCAGCAGCGCTTCATCGACGAGATCGAATCCGGCATGGTCTTCGTCAACGGCATGGTTGCTTCCGACCCGCGCCTCCCCTTCGGCGGCGTCAAACGCTCCGGCTATGGCCGCGAGCTGGCCACCTGCGGCCTTCGCGAGTTCGTCAACATCAAGACGGTCAAAGTGGCGTAGCGGTAGACACAGCGGCCGCGCCGGCGCGGGCGGCGTTTCACTCCACGCGAAATTGGATGCTGCGGGCGGCTTCGCCCTCGGCGGAGTCTTTGACTGTCAGCTCACCGCGATAGGTTCCGGGCTCCAGCGTTGCCACCGGCAATCGGAGCGCCACCGGAATCACCGGGCTGCCTGATTTGGCCAAAGCGCTTAGGTCGACATCGCCCGAATCCCATTTCTGCTCGTTGCTCTGCGCGTCGAGCAGGCGCAGATGCATGGTCAACTGGACCGGCTCGCCGCCGGCGGCGGGCGGCGCGTAGATCTCGAAGTAAGCTTCGGCGATGCCGGTCTTCGAAAAAAGATCGGAGCCGGAGACGGCGATCCGGTTGCCGCGAAAGACGAGCGGTTTTTTCCCTTGATCCGTCTCCTCCTGCGCGGCTTCCGGCGTTATCGGTTGCACGTCGCGGCTGAGGGCGATGGCGCTCAAACTGAGCTGTCCGGCATCGAATGGTTCGACCGACAGCGGCGTTTCCACCACGCCGAAGCGGTCCTTGGCCGTGCGGAAGATCAGCTTCAGCTTGTAGCTGCCCGGAGCGATCTTCAGTTGGTGCTCGTAGCGGAGCGGGTGTTGGAGAAAGTCGTCGAACTGCCGGCGGGTGTCGAAATCGAATCTCACCTTATCGCTGAACCGCGCTGCCACCTCGCCCCCCAGGTTGTATGCCATGCCGACCACGTCCATCGAGGCGTGCAGTTTGCCGTTCTCCTCGGTGGGATCGAGAACCGGCGTGGGAATTTCGAGGGCCAGGTCGACGCGCGCCGCACCGCCGGCCTCATAGAAGAAGGGCACGGATGCCGACGCCGCGGTGTTGCCGGCGTGCGGTGCAGCTCCCAGATTCGCCAATTCGATCTCGATCGGGCTGGCCGATGCCAGGGTCGTCCGGGGAACGTTGCAGTACAGATTGCGCCCGCGCACTTTCACATCGGACCGGTCGACGGTGACCTTGAGCGCATGGCAGCTTCCTTCCGGGGATTCCTTCGGCACGTAGCCAAGCGTGTAGGATTCGTCCTGCTCGCGGGCCAGCACCTCGAAAACGGCCAGAACGTCGTTACCTCGGGAAAGTTCGTGGCCGCCGGTCGCGTCGGCCAGGCTGAGCGCCCAGCCCGGATTCTTGGCTCCGGTCGTCCCTTCCACCGGATAGACCGAGACGTCCGCCTTGCGAAACTCGAGTTGCATCCCCTTCGGATCCGAGAGCGCCGCATTCCTCTCGAGTGCGGATGACCGCCGGCTGGGGCGCTGGTTCTTCTGGGACACGATCCGGGGAGGCGGCTGCGGTTTTTGGCTGGCGGCGTTCACCGCCGGCGCCGCATGGGCGACGAACAGCGCTACCACCTTGTGACCCGGCACCTGCGCCAAGTCCTTCGCCAGTTGGGTGTAGTTTTGCGCCCGGATATCGCCATATGGATCGTGGACGGGGGGGCAGCGGCTGATGTTGGGCCAAATCCGCAGCGCGTGCTGAAGCTGGCCGACGTCGGCGGTGAATTGCGCGGCGAAGGTCAGGCATCCCGATCTGTAAGCCGCCACCGACATCAGCCGGTTGGGTCCGGCATTGTCCGCGACGAACTTGGTGGCGGCCTGCTCAATCCATTTCTGATCGTCGGTGGAGTGTCCGTCGAATAACAGAACGAAGTGCTGTTGCTGGCTGATTCCAGCCGTTGCGGGCCCGGTGTGAGTCTGGAACGCGGTGACGGTCTGTTCCTTGCCATCTTCGAAGACGCGAAAATCCTTCGCCGTCAGGCCGTGGATGGGTTCGTCCTTCTTGTCGGTTACTACCGTATCCACCAGCACCAGGCGCGCTTCGGCCTTGAGTTGCAGGTTCGCCGCGCCGGGAGCGCCGGGTCCACCGGTTTGCGCCAGCAGCGGCAAGAACAGGAACGGCAGCAAGGCCACGCATTGCGGACGGCAAGCACTCTGCAAAAGCATACTCTTTGAGTCTCTCATGGGATCTCCACTACTCCGTTGGCGGCGGCCATCTGCTGGCCTTCGGCGTCGCGGGCGACCACCCGTATCAGGTAAGCGCCGCTCTTGAGATCGAAATCGGCGTTCACGGTGACGCCGGCGGCGCGCCGGTGATCGAGATTCTCGTCCTTCAACCGAAGCTCCACCACCTTCTGGGTGCCTTTGACATAGTTACCGTTGCGATCGAAGAGGGCGCATACCAGAGTCACGTCGTCTTGGTTCCGGTCGTCCTGCTTGCGCAACGGAAGCCGCCGGATATCGAAATGAGTGGTGACCTTCAGCTTGGCGTCCCCGGTACCGGTCTTGTAGAACTGGCTGTGAATGTCGATGGGCAGATCGAACAGCTCGTCGTGGGAGAACACGGCCTCGCCGATTTCACGCGTAACTGCCGCGGCGGCGTCCTCCACATGGGATGGCGCCCAATAACCCTTGCGCGCCTGCACCGAGAATCCCTTGCCGTTGGCCAGCGCCACCTTGATCTCGTGGAACTTCCCGTCTGGTTTGAGATCCTTCGGATAGAAGCCCAAATAATAGACGAACTCCGGCGGGCTGGACAGTCGGTTGAGTTCTTCCAGAAAATCGTTCTGGGCGAGGGCCGTGCCGCCGGTGGCATGGGCCAGATCGCTCAGAATCAGCCCCTCGGCGCTAGCGGCGAAATTGTTGTACCGCGCAACCAACAGCCCGGCCTGGGAGTCCATCGGAGGGCAGCCGGGAACTTCGCCGGTTGGGTCCGGAGCATAAACGCCACGCGCATCCAGGGTGTTGATGATGACGCCCGAGCGGGTGGCGCGGTCGATCGATTCGCTGAGTTCCCTTTGCAACTCGTCGGGCAGGTACATTCCGGGCGAGACGAGAATCATAACCCGGTCGCCGGGCATGGCGCCGAGCAGCCGCACGATGTTGTTGAGGGTCCGGAAGGCGTTGACGGCCGCGCCGGAGCCTTCATTGGCGACTGAGCGAAGGGTAGTCCTGGCGATGTTGACAGCCGTGCTGGCCAACATCCCGGGAAAACAACCCATGGTCACGTAGGTCTGCATCGTCAGCACCTCCGGCATCGACGGGTTGCCGAGTTGCGCCTGCTCGTCGCCGGGATTTCTCATAAATATGTCCCCCTCGTAAAAGCTGGCGGGAGGGAAGTGCGTGGGTGGCGGCACGGTCACGATCTTCATCAGCATCTCGCGGAATTTCGCCGCATCGTCGGTGAATTCGAGCGTCACTTTGCCTGAAAGCGTGAGCAGGGCCACCCGTTCCTGCGGGGGGATTCCCTGTTCAATGTGCTTCAATGCCGCCACGCGGGCGTTCATGAGGTCTTCCATCTTGAGATGGACGTCGTCGAAGACGAAGGCGACGAAGCGGGTGGGCACCACCAGCTTGGAGCCCTCGGCGGTGGGTTCGCCCGGTGTCTCCGCTGGGGCAGCCGGCGGCGCGGCTGGTTTGGGGACGGCGCTGCCCTCGATGGCGAACTGTGCGATGGATTGCGGCTTGCCGCGCTCGGTGAGATGAAAGTCCTCTTTGTGGAAGCTGCCGACGGCCTGCCCCTTCTTATCGCGGACCACCACCGGAACGCGCACCAGGTTCACACTCGATTGAAAGGTGGGCGTCTGATCGCGAGTGGTTATCTCGCCGGTCTGCGTTTGCGCGGCCAGCGCGGCGGCGAGCGGAAAAAAGGACCAAAAACGCACGATACTCTCCTTCCGCGACAATTCCGGCGGCGCGGATTCTGTTGGCGTGGGTGCGGTGCGGCCTCCCCACACGTTCGCATTATAACGTTGCCGTCCCGCCGGCCGATCCGCAAAATACTAGCTAAATAGGGCCATACGCCGGAGCGCAAACGCGAGTTTTCACTCGATGATAGACGGAACCTATGCGCGGCCAGGATTACCTCGCCGCGGGCGGCCCGGTCGGCCAGGAGCCGTCGCGGTTCAAGCCCAAGACCAGAACAGCGGGAGCCGCGACCTCTTCGAACTGCACTTCGGCTTCCTCGGACCGGGCGTGGGCCGCGGTTCGCCATCGAAGACAGGCCCACACGATGGCGAGCCCGATCAGCGCCGGGACGAAGCGGGCAGGGTCTTCCAGCGCATCGATCTCATATCTGACACTCAGGATGATGAACCAGAGGAGCGACAAAGCACCCCATATCGCGAGATGAATTTGCGATTTGCCCGGCAGGTAGGAGCAGGTGAACGGGATCTTGTGGAATCCGTGCAGACACAGCTCGGCGAGAATCAGACCTACCGCCGCCAGTACCGCCTGGTGACCCGCGGCCGCACGCCACGGCCATAACCAGAAGCTGAACACTGCGGAGACGGCCCACACCGGAGCCGCCGAGAGCAGGAGGAGCGCGCGCCTGCTGGCCGCCAGGCACTCAGGCACGCGGCGCGCACCGGTCGCGCGGAAGATCCAGTTTCCGCGCAGGTCCAGCGGTACGGAAAATGCGACACGGGTTCCGATCATGGCGCAGCCCAACATGGCGATGCCGGCTACCAGCAACGGAGCGTTCGCCTGGCCCCATGGGTCGCCGGCCGGAGCGTCCGCAAGTTGCTGCTCGGGTCCGGAATTCTTCACCATGGAGATCGCGACAGCGAATCCGATTCCCAGGTAGAAGGCCAGAATGATGCGATGCAGGCGGCTGCGCAGCAGCGTTCGTACACTGAAGTGAACGATGGCGGTTTCGACTGCGTTGCCGAAGCGCGGCAACCACGTGCCGGCGCGGGCGCCAGCGACGATATCCGGCTCCTCCACGATCTTGCGGAGCGTGCGGAAGTAAGATAGCGCGTACGCGACTGCCGTGGCGCACACCGCGATCCCCAGGCCGATCCACGCGCGCCGCGCCAACAGGGCGAGCCCCGGCGATCCGTTCAGCTGCTGAAATATGCCCAGAAACCAAAGTGACGGCGACCAGGCCAGCAGCCCGTGGCCATTTGCCTTGAGCAGGTTCTCCGGCGAGGCCATCATCGGCTGCAGGCAGTAGACGCAGACGATCGCGCAGAAGGCCCCCAGTTGCAGGTACGAAGACGCCCGCAGAAACAGCCGCCGGGGAAGCAGTTGCGCAGCGAATCCTTGCAGGCCAAGCACCGAGCAGTAGACGAATGCGCCCGCGCCGAGCATGGTGATCCAATAGACTGGGAACATGCGCGCCGCGCCGGAAAGGCCGCCGCTCGAGGGAATGGTCACCGATGCGAGCGAAACCGCCGGTTCGCCCGCGAGCCTCTGCTGGATGTGCAGCGGAACCAGGCCGGCAAGGAGCGACGTAGGTTGATTGACCAGGACAACCCAGGCATAGCCGCCCTGGGGATTGAAGAACGCGTAACTGCGGTATCCCGAAATGGCTCCGGCGTGCCCGTAGGTTCCGGTCCGCTCGTCGTACATCCAGGCGAGAGCGATGCGCGTGCCAGGGGCGACATCGGCTCGAAGCTGCTGAGACAACCGGAGAGCCGGCGAATCGGCGCGCAACTGCGCTTCCAGATAGGTGAGCAGATCGCCGGCGGTGGAGCTGATGGCGCCGGCGGGGGCGAATGCGTCGAGTTCCCACGGGGGAACGGGCTCGTGCCGCATGCCGTACGCCTGGATCAGACGCGGCCGCCGTTCCGGCGGCAACACGACGGCTGTGTCGCGCATCCCGAGCGGGCCGGTGATCCGTTGCGCGACAAGCTCCGGGTACGATAGGCCGGCCCGATCGGCGAGCGCCTCTCCCAGCAGCGCGAATCCCAAGTTGCTGTAGACGAATGGAGGGTTGGCCTCCCGGCCGACACCGTGCTGAGCAACATAGGCATCGAGATCCGCCGCATGATAGTTGGCGAAGACGATAGCGGGATCGGGAATGCCGCTGCGGTTGACGTTGTCCGGCATCGGCGGTAAGCCGGAGTGGTGGGTCGCCAGCTCGATCAGCGTGATTTCGTGGCCGCCGGGTTTCGTAACCGCGCCCGCGGGCAGCAACTCGCGCACCGGCTCGTCCAGGCCCACCTTCCCTTCGACCACCATCTGCGCCAGCACGAGACTGGTGAAGGTTTTGCTGATCGACCCGATCTGGTAGATCGAATCCGGCCGCGCGGTCCCGTAGGCGAATACCCGCCGTTCCCCGTGCTTCACGACTCCGACGACTACGCCCACTTCGCGCGATAACCCGCGCGGCAGATCGCGCTTCAGCAGGGGCTCGATGCCGGCCGCGTCAACCGGCGGCGCCGCCGGGAGATACCCCAGGGCAGGCATCTTCAACTGTTCGGTGCCGTGCGCGTCGAGCGCCAGGGGACACACAAAGCCTACCGCCGAGTGCAGCAGAACAACCGTGAGGCCGAGCGCGGTAGCGGCCGCTGCCACCTTGGCCAGAAACAGCATGCGCGCGCGCACCGGCAGCGGCGCGAGCACCAGGACATCTCGGGCGTCCGGAAAGGTGGAATCCCAACCGAGCACCGCGAACAGGCCCACCACCAGCATGGTGGTTGCGATCAGATAATGCTCGACGCCCCAGGCCTCGAACAGCCACAGCTCAGGCGGCGTTGGACTGGCCGCGACAACCAGGACGGGACCCGATAGGAGGAAGATGCTCACGACGATCAGCAGCGCGGCGAACTGGCCCAGCAGCTTGTTCGAATCGCCCAGCGCATCCGCCGAAAGCAACTCCAGATCGACCATGCGGAAGAGAAACTCGCGATAGAGCACGCGGAACTGGAGCTTCGTCATATCGCGCCTCATGCCTGAATCAGGTTGGCGATCTCGCGCGAAATCGCGGTCGTGTCCTGCTCCACGGCAAGTTGCGAGAAAATCGCTTCGAGCGTCGGCGCGGCCATCAGGGTGCGCAGGTGCTCGATGGAATCGTCCGCGACCACCTTGCCGCGGTGCAGGATCACGACGTGAGAGCAGACACGCTCGACGGTTTCGAGCTCGTGCGAGCTGAAGAGCACCACCTTGCCACGCGCGGCCAGTTCCTGAATCAGACTGCGTAGAACAAGCCCTGTGCCGACGTCGAGGCCGGAGAAGGGTTCGTCGAGCAGGATGAGATCGGGATTGTGCAGCAGGGCGGCCGAGAGCAGCACTTTCTGCCGCATGCCTTTCGAGTAAGCGGAGATGGGCACGTGCCGGTCGCCGTGCAGGGAGAGGAGGTGCAGGAGCCCATCGATGCGGTCGGCGGTGGGCTTGGCGGGCAGGCCGCGCAACTGGCCCACCATCGCCAGGTACTCGAGGCCGCTCAGATGCGCGTAAAGATGCGGCTCCTCGGGCACGTAGCCCATGCGCCGCTTGTAGGCGATCAGGTCGCGTTGAATCCTTTCCCCGTGGTAGAGGATCTCGCCCGAGGTCGTCTCCATCAGGCCCGTGATCATTTTCATGGTGGTGGACTTGCCGGAGCCGTTCGGGCCCAGGTAACCGGTGATTTCGCCGGCGCGCGCGGTGAAGCTCACGCCGTCCACGGCGGCGATGCCGAGAAATCGTTTGGTAAGGTTGCGCAGTTCGAGCATGGCTGTACCCCTATGTAGCAAACTACATTTGGTGCTGTCAAGTAGCATCCTACATAGGGTATAATCTCCGTATGGCAGCCGAATTGAAGCTCTCGCACACCGCCGCGCTGATCCTGCGGGCCATCCATGCGGGAGATGGCTACGGCTTCAGCGTGATGGAAATGACCGGCCTTCCCAGCGGCACGGTCTATCCGGCCATGCGCCGGCTGGAGCGCGACGGCTTGATCCGGTCGCAATGGGAGCGGCAGTCGATCGCGGACACCGAACAACGGCCGCCGCGAAAGTACTACAAGCTCACGCGGCCGGGCCAGGCTACGCTGGAAGCCTCTGAGCGGCGGTACCCGCTACTGGCCAAGCTGACGGCGGTCGAGGTCGATCAATCATGAGGATTCACCTCGCGATTCTGCGGACCGCCGCGTGCCTGGTTCCCGGTGAGCAACGCGCGGAATGGCTTGCCGAGTGGCGCGCCGAACTCTGGTACCTCCGGCAACGTGGCGATCGGCAAATCACCGTCTTCTGTCTGGGATCGTTCCGCGACGCGCTCTGGCTGCGACGGAATAGCCCGCCGGATACGCAGCCCTGGCTGCACCTGGAAACGCCGGCGCAGTGTATCGGCTTCCTCTGCGTGGCGGCGGCAGTGTGCGTACTCTTCGCGCTTCGCTACCATCCCCCCGACTGCCCGATGGTGCCAATCGGGCCGCCGCTTCTGTTTATGCTGTGGATGGCCGTGACGTCCCTGCCGGCGTTGCTGGCAACCACATCGCTGCGGATGGGGGAGTATCCGGCGAATCGCTACGGTTGGCGCTGGGTGTTTTTCTTGAGCAAAATCGGGCTGGTGCTCTCAATCGTTTTTTGCGGCGGGCTGGCCCTGTGGCCGATCATCGGGCCGATGGTCGGGAATTGCATGTTGATAGGCTGCGTAATAGCGCTCCGATGGGCGCTGATCGACCAGCGCCAGCGCTGCCCGGAGTGTCTCCGGCTGCTCGGGCACCCCGCGCGGATCGGCCACCATTCGCACACGTTCCTCGATTCGTGCGGGACTGAGTTCGTGTGCCCGAAAGGGCATGGCCTGCTGTACGTCCCGGAGACCTCGACGATCTCGTTCCGGAGGACGCAGCGCTGGCAGCATCTGGACCGTTCGTGGAGCGGGTTGTTTTCGTGAACCCGGTCCGCCGGTTCCTTCCTTAGCGCCTGCGGTTCAAGCGCAGCAGAATATTCAGAATCGCCACGAACACGTTGAAGAGACCCGCGAACAGAATCAGCGCACCGGGGATCGGGCTATCGGCGTCGGGGTTGTGGAGCACGGCGCTGGTGGCATATACGAGGATACACACGCCTAAGATGCCGATGCCGGCGGCAATCAAAACCCCCAGCAGACCGATGTTGAGAAACGCGTTGAGCACCATCGCGGCAATGATGCTGACGAAGATCCCGAGCATCAGTCCTCGCGGCGCCGAAAACGTCCGGTTCGACGACATCACAAACACCGTGATGACGCCGAAGACAATCAGCGTCATCAGCATCGCAATTTGAATCGTTCCGGGGGCGTAGTAACTGGCGAACCGGAGGATCGGAGCCAGCACCAGTCCCGAAACGAACCCGTCGGCCAGCAGTGCGGTGACGCCCAACACCGGATTGTGGCGGCATGCAATGGCCACACGCGGGATGGCGTTGAGCAACACCATCGCCAGAACCCAACCCAGCCAGCCCGTGAAGAGGTTCACCAGGGTGTCCGATTGCGCACCGACATACCCGCCGCAGAGCGCGCCCGCCACGCTGAGGCCCAGCAGCATATACGTTTTCTTGATGGTCTCTGCGCGGGCCGGGCTCAATTCGGTAGCCGCAAACAGATTGTCGGATGTCATTGAACGAAGGATACCATCCCGAGAGCTCAGGCCGGCTTACTCCAATGACCCGGAGCGGCGTGGTGGATCACAAAACCGTCGAGCGGCCCGCTTCGTGATCCCGCAGAGCGCGCACAGCGAGGGAAATGACTACACCGCAAGCCGCGGTCGCGGTCCAGGGCGGTCCATTAGGTTCGCGGGCAGAGTTCCTGCCGCCCCCGCTACCGGGCGCTCACCAGAAACACCGCCACTTCTGCCAGCAGGTTCGGCATCAGGCTCACCTTGCGGTGTCCGGCGAGGAAGTAGCGCCGCTCCACCGCCAGGCCCTCCAAGGCGGCCAGGGCTTCGAAATCCTCCACGGTGAGGAAGTGAATGTTGGGCGAGTCGTACCATTCGTACGGAAACAGCTTGGTGCGCGGCGCACGGCCGCTGGCCAGCATGGAAAGCCGCACCCGCCAGTGGCCGAAGTTGGGAAAGGCCACGATCCCCCGGCGCCCGACGCGCAGCATTTCGCGCAGCACCTTCCGCGGCTGGCGGGTTTCCTGCAAGGTCTGGCTGAGGATCACGTAATCGAAGGCAAGGTCGGGATAATCGGCCAGCCCTTCGTCGATATCGCCTTGAAACACGGAGACGCCGCGGGCGATGGCGCGGCGCACTTTTTCGCCGGCAATCTCGACGCCGCGCGCGTCCACGTTCTTGTTCGATGCCAGCCACTGCAGCAGTTCGCCCTCGCCGCAGCCCAGGTCCAGCACGCGCGCGCCGGGCGAGACGATATCGCCGATGATGGCGTAATCGCTGCGCCCCAGCAGCTCGCGGACGAATGCCTGTTTGGCGGCGACGGCGGTCATGCGGCTCGCTCCAGCGTGCTGGCCAGAAAGCCGCGGATCAGTTCGGTCTGTTCGGCCACGTCCACCAGGAAGGAATCGTGCCCGTAATTGGAAGGCAGTTCGGCGTAGGCCACGTCGCAATTGCGCGCCCGCAGCGCGCGCACGATTTCCTGCGATTGGTAGCTCGGGTACAGCCAGTCCGAGCTGAAGCTGATCACCAGGAAGCGCGCCTGGGCCGGCGCCAACGCCGCCGCCAGCGAACCCTGGCCGCTGGTCAAGTCGAAATAATCCATCGCCTTGGTGATGTACAGATATGAGTTGGCGTCGAAGCGGCCGACGAACTGGCTGCCGCGGTAGCGCAAGTAGCTTTCCACTTCGAAATCCACTTCGAAATCGAAGCCGAAATTCTCCTTGCCGCGCAGCCGGCGGCCGAATTTTTCGCGCATCGAATCGTCGCTCATGTAAGTAATGTGTCCCACCATGCGCGCCACCGCCAGGCCGCGCGCGGGCGGCTGCTTGCCGTAGTAGTCGCCGCCGTTCCAGTCCGGGTCGGCCATGATGGCCTGGCGCCCCACCTCGTTGAACGCAATCTGCTGCGCGCTGTGGCGCGTGGTGGTGGCGATCGGAATCGCCGATACCACGCGGTCCGGGAACTCGACCGCCCATGCGAGCGCCTGCATTCCTCCCATCGACCCGCCGGTCACCGTGAGCAGCCGCGGAATGTCCAGCGCATCGATCAGCATCTTCTCCAACCGCACCATGTCGGAGATGGTGATCACCGGAAACGACATGCCATATGGGCAACCGGTGGCCGGGTTGATCGAAGACGGCCCGGTGGTGCCGCGGCACCCGCCCAGCACGTTGCTCGAAATCACGAAGTATTTATTGGTGTCGAACGCCTTGCCGGGGCCGATCATGTTGTCCCACCAGCCCGGCTTGCCGGTTTCCGGGCTGATCCCGGCGGCGTGCGCGTCGCCCGAAAAAGCGTGCAGCACCAGGATGGCGTTGCTCCGCGCCGGGTTCAATTGGCCGTACGTCTCGTAAGCCACCTCGACAGGCGCGAGCGTGGCGCCGCTGTCGAGCGAAATCGAAGCGAAGCTGACAACACTGGCCTCAACGATCATGCGGGAGAGTATCTATGATAGCAGAGCCGGCGGAAGCGTCCGCTCTTCCCTGTCGCGGCAAAATGATAATGTCCTATTTGGGCAAAGTAGAAATGTCCTATTGACAGGGTCGAGCCTGGAGGGTGGACAAAGGACAACTACTGATGACCCAGGCCGAGCGAGACCGGCT
>JBEKKO010000010.1:0-71800 GCA_050010695.1 Bryobacteraceae bacterium | reverse complement strand
CCCATGCGCGTGACGAAGATCCTGTCGGCCGCGCTGGTCAGCGCGTAGGCCGCCGAGAATGCGAAATCGTCGGCGACCGCAAAGATGGGCTTCAAGCCGCGAAGGGAGTAGATGTAATCGGACAGTTCCAGGCATCCCGTGGTCTCGCCACCCGGCGAATCCACCTGCAGGAGGATCGCCCGCACTCCGGCGTCGTTGACCGCGTCCTGAAGGTAGCCTCCAATCTGCGCATAGGAACTGCAACCACTCAGCGCCGAAACCCAGGATTCCGCTTTCGTTAGCACGCCCTGGATCGGAATGATCGCGATGCCGTCGATCACCTGGTAGCCGCTGTCATCCGCCTGCTCCATGTACGCGGCCGCGAATGGCTCGGCTCCCACGCCGACGCTGACGGGGATGATCCCCAGCCGCGGGCCCAGCGCCTGCACCATGACGTCCAGCTTGGGGGGATGAATCATGAGTGGCGTGTTCACAAACCGCGATGCCACGCGAGTCAGATTCCTCATGGCTTCACGTCCACCTCGCCCTTGCTGGCATCCTGCTGGATCTCGGCTTCCGTCAATCCGGCATTGCGCCCGGTCAGGACCTTCCGGCCATCGCTGTCGTAAGAGAGCCCAAGCTTGTCGGCCCGCTCGTTGTCTGCAGTCTGTTCCGCGTCCACTGCACCGGCGTCGCGCCCTTGCGCCGCCACCTCGGCAGAGCGCGTGGACAAGCCGCTGCGGATGGCGTCGTTAGAAGCCTTGATGTCCTTTTCGGGATCGACCCACGGCCAGCCGGGCGTTACCCACTGCACTTCCTCGAATGGCTCGGGATCTTTGCTGTACGCGTTCAGCATGTCAATGCCGAACACCAGCGCCAGCATCGCCTCGCGCAGCCAGCGCTTATAAACCGGGTGGCAGACCTGGAAGATGAAAACCGAATGCTGATACTGCTCGCACTTGCGGCGGAACTCCAGCAGGCCGGCGCGGATTGACGAGTAGTTGATCCCCGACAGGTCGCCACTGATCTGATACTCGGCAAGCCCGGCGCCGCTCGAAAACGCTTGCAGGCACGTCCGGATGAACGATTTGAAATCGCCGCTGTCCTTGGCCTCGGCGAACGACACCTCTTCGCCGAAGTTCAGCACCTGGAACGTGCCGGGTTCGAGCTTGCTGATCTGTGTCCCCGGCTCCGTCTGGCCCGGTCCGTTCTGATATTGGTCCGGGGGGATGATCGGATTATCCGGGCTGGCCTGCGTGATGAACCCGGTGATCATCGCCGCAAGTTTCTTGCGGACGATCTCCGCGTCCGTGTACTGCTCCAGTTCGTAGAGCTTCGCAATCACCGACGTAAGCCACGGCTGTCCCCGGAACTGGCCCGCTCGAATCGGCTTGTAGACGTGCAGCACCTCGGTGGCGGGCACCCGCTCTACCGACAGCGCCTCCATCGGGAAGAACATCGTTTCGCCGGGATGCGCTTTCCAGAAGTGGTACGCCGCACGCCGTCCGTCGGCCTGAAACTCGATGCCGCACCGGACGGAATTCTTCGGCGGCATCTGCTCGATGGCCGTGCGCCACAGCGGCAGTTGCTCGGCTTCGATGAGTTGCAGTTGCAGCGGAACCGTGAGGCCTTCCTTCGGCGAGCGCGGCCGGAACCGGACGAAGCATTCGCCGGCCTCCATGACCTCGCGGGCAATCACCATCTGCTGGCCGTAGAAGTCCGTCTGGCCCGACGCGGGATTCCGCGGGTCGTACTCGACGTCGCATTCGCGAGTCCACCGATTCCACTTCCTGGTGATCAGGTCGCGGATCTTATCGTCTGGGTGGTGAGGCACCAGGCGAATCCCACGCCCGATTGCATTCGCCACATACGAATCCACCGCCGCAGCCGCCCACGCGCTGTTGCGAACGGCGTCCCGGTTCCGCGCCTGCAACTCCAGGCCATGCGAAAACAGGAGCGTGTTGAGGCCGAGGGACGGCGGATTCCATCCGATGCCGCGACGTCCGCGTCCGGCGGCGTCGAACGGGAACGTCCCCATCGCGCGGGTGCGCGGCACGCGCTGGACTGGGATCGGCATCGGCTCGTGCCCGGCCTGGCGCGCGAGCGTCATCAACGTTTCAATTGGCACGGCGCTTTAGTGGCCCCAACCGTTCGTGGTGTAGATCCGGACTTGGCGCACTTGCTGCGGCCCGGACTGCTGTGCGACGTCATTCAGAATCAGATTCCGAAGCTTCAGGTAGTCGTCCACGGAATCGAATTCAAACTCGCGATCTTGGAAACGGACGCGCCGCGCCCCCTGCTTACGCGCCGCGTCGAGAGCATCGAGATCGGACTGGGTGAATGCCATTAGAGATCCATCCTGAAGCGCACCCGGTTACGCGCAGTCTGCGTCCCGCCCGGGCGAGGCGGTTGCTGCGCTTGTTTCACTTCTTTTACCGGAGGGGCGCCCACCCGGCGCTCGAAGTCGGCCCAGTGCTTCTCCTGGAACCGATCAATGCCGATCCGGCCTGCCGCCGCGCGCGCATACACGCGGCAATCGAGCGCTTCATTGCGCTCGCGCATCTTCTGCCATTCATGCCGCCGGTAGCCTTTGACGAGCTTCGTCACCAACTGCTCGGCAGTGATCTGTTTGAAGTACTCCTCGCTGTACTTCGGAAAGTGGCAGTAGCCTGCTGGAAACGAAACACCGCTGGCGAGGTCCTCGTCGGTGGGCCGATCGAGGCGCAGCCAACGGTACAACTCTTCCTTCGCCATGCCGGAGTTGACCGGCCATACGCGAATACCGCGTTTGATTTTGGCGCCCAACGGGCCCACGTCCACGGGCGAAGCCGCCCCGAGCAGCGCCGGTGCGCGTGAATCGCCCTTGATCACCAGCACGCGCCCGCCCTGCCGCCGCGCCCAATGGTAGACCTCGGTGGTGGCAAATCCGGAGTCGATCGCGAGTTGCATGATGGGCAACTCCAGCCCCGACGTGGTCGTGAAGGTTTCGTTCAGCAGGCCGGTAAGTTTCTCCCACACCGCCGGGCGCGACGTGTCGCCTTCGAACACGCGATAATCGACCGACCACGACTCCTTCCCACGGCCCCACGCGGCGATCTCGACTTCGATGCGGTCCTTCTGGACGTCCGCGCCCGCCGTAAGGAACAGACCGCCGCGCGGGACCAGCCCGACCTTGTAGTCCTCGCGGCGATCATAGAGCTTCTGCCAATCCGGAGCCTCGCCGAGTTGGGTCCACGTCTCGCCCAGTACGGTGTTGACGAATACCTGGAGCAGCGAGGAGTTCTTCTGCGCCTGTTCAAACTGCTTGGCGGCGTCGCCCCAGGAAAACCAGCCGACCGGACTGTAGAGGCTGGAGATGTGGAAGCCCGCCGTCTTGCCATCGCCCTTCGTGCCTGCGCGCCACTCGCCCTGAGCCAGCATCCAGTGCTTCTGGTGGTTCTGAATCTCCTGGCCGCAATGCTCGCAAACGTAAACCGCCGCCTGCGGATTGCCCTTCGGCCACCGGAGTTGCGCGAACTTCAGGACCTGGAAGTCGCGGCAAGTCGGGCACGGCACGAAGTACCTGCGCCGATCGCTCTCTTCATACGCGGCCTCGATCCGGCTCATGCCGGTGATCTTGGGCGTCGAGCAGAGGAACACCTTCCGTCTGGCGAACGTGCGCGTGCGCGCCATCGCCAACGTGATCGGGTCGCCCTCGCCTTCCACATCGCCGGGGTAGGCGTCCACCTCGTCCAGGAACAGATACCGCGCGGCCATCGACCGCAGGCCGACGGCGCTGTTCGCACCGGTCATCACCAGCACACCGCCGGGAAAATCCTTCGACAGCACCGTGTTGCCGGAGTCGCGCGACCGGGGATCGCGCACGAGCTTCCGCAAGACCTCCGACTCCTCGATCAGCGGATCGATACGCTGTTTCGAGTTGCGCTTCGCCATCTCGACGGTGGGCTGCACAGCCATCATCGGACCCGGCGCCTGGTGGATGATGTAGCCCATCCAGTTGTTGCCGCACTCCGTGCCGCCGATCTGCGCGCCCTTCATGAACACCGTGCGCTCGATGGGCGACATCGGCGAGAGGCAATCCATGATCTCGCGCAGATAAGGAGTGCGCTCCGTGCGCCAGCGTCCGTGTTCCGCCGACGCCCGTTGCGAAAGCCAGCGATAACGGTCGGCCCACTGCGAGATGGTGAGCAGCGGGTCCGGCCGTGCGCCAGCCGCGGCGGCGGCAGAATAGATTTGCTCAGCCGTTAGCGTCGGCGAAATCATTCAGGGCCTTCCGAATCTCAACCGTGAGCGCCTCATGCACCTTGGCGGCTTCACTTTCGGCGGCAAGCATTGCCGCGAGGCGGTCGGGAAGATTGAGCATCGCGTCGCGAAACTGCCGGAACTTGTTGTAGGCGGCGACTTGAACCTCATCTCCGGATACGAGCTGCGCTATTCGTTCCTCGTATTCGATCTTGGCGAGGCGCGCCTGGTAGTGCTCCCGCACGGCCCGCGCCTTGGTGTACTGCGACGCGCCGAAGACCTCGGCATCCTCGTCTGCCTGGCCGCGCCGGTCCACGGCGGGCGCATGAGTCTGGGTGTTCCGCACCCACTCTTCGTCTGCCACGTCGGAGTCGATTTGCCCGGTCGGCAGCGTCGAGATGCGGCCCGTTTCGATGGCCTTCTGGACGGTGCTCACCGAAACGCCGCGCTGCCGGGCATACGCCCGTTGGCTCATGGTCGCCATGCAAAGATTCCCGAACTTTCCGCTTGCCTTCCGGGGCCACCGGAGTGATGAATCGTCATGCGCGGATCACCCGCCGAAAGGAAAAGCACCCCGATGACGAACGCAGAAGCCACCAAGACCACCGAATCCGCCGCCGTTGCGGAACAGGGCGCGCAAGTCGCGCCGGAGAAGGCCACCTCGAAGAAGGCTGCCAGCCAGAAGAAGGGCGCGCCCAAGGCCAGCAAGGGCGCGAAGAAAGCCACCAAGCAAGCCAAGGCCGCGCCGAAGAAGCAGGCCACGGAGAAGGCCACCAGCAAGAAGGCACCGAAAGCGAAGGAGGCCGCGGTGCCGCGCGAATTCTCGAAAAAGAGCATCGTCCTGGACCTCCTGCGCCGCCCCAAGGGCGCGACTATGGCCGAGATCGCCAAGGCGACCGACTGGCAGAACCACTCGATTCGGGGCTTCATCAGCGGAAACCTCACCAAGAAGATGGGCCTCACGGTCGAGTCCGGCAAGAACGAATTGGGAGAGCGGACGTATCGGATCGCCAAGTAGGTCACGACATCATCGCCACGCCGCCCCGTTCGCCGGGCGGCGTCTTTTGTTCGGGCGCATCGCCACTCAGTGGGAATGACCCCGGCTCAGAGAAATCGTTCTATAAATCGTTCTATAATTAGGCGCCATGAGTGATTCCACTCACCGTAAATACCGTAAATACTGGGAATCGCAATCGACCTCGGACATCCTCGGCAACTATCGCCTTTCTGGGTATTCGGAAGAGGATCGAGATGCTATGCGGGAGATTCTCCTTGAGCGGCACGTGGAAATCCCTGAGCCCGAGGTTCAGGACTCGAACCCTAAGGGACCACTACCAACTGCGAAGAGTGACGGCTCGCAGATCGCTGCGTTCACAATCACTGGTGCGTTCGTCGGCTGTTTAGCTGGGTATCTGCTGGGTACTCCGCCCTCCCTCCCATTCGAGGTCGTCATCACAAGAGGGGCAGATTTAAAGGGGTTCGACACACTCATGCGGCCCGCAGCAGAGGCCGCCTTCAACTGGATGCTCGCCGGGGGAGCCCTTGGACTGTTTGCTGGTTTCGGCCTTGGTTCTCTTCTTGACAACCGAAGCCCCCACGCCTCTAAGGCAACGTCCCTTCCGTGCCCAGACTGCGGCGTGGCTGTTCCGTCCGGTATGGAGTTCTGTGGCAAGTGCGGAAAGCGCGTCTCTCCAGAGGTCTGTGTCAAGTGTGGCAAGCCCGTCCCCGCCGACCAGTCCTTCTGTGGGGGGTGCGGGACGCGAGTCAGAAGCTGAAACACCTTCCGGGGCTCTACTACTTGCCATGCCCTTACCGCTGTGGTGGCCTTACGCCTCACGGCGCGCAAGACTGCCCGTGAAAGCCTCCCAACGCCGCACGATCACATCACAATATCTCGGCTCCAACTCGATCAACCGCGCCTGCCGTCCCGACTTCTCACACGCGATCATGGTCGTGCCCGATCCGCCGAACGGGTCGAGGATCGTGTCGCGGGTCTTGCTGCTGTTTCGCAGCGCGCGCTCGACCAATTCCACCGGCTTCATGGTCGGGTGTTCAAGGTTCGCCATCGGACGCTTGATGAACCACACGTCGCCCTGGTTCCGGTCGCCGCACCAGAAGTGCTGAGTCCCGTCGCGCCAGCCGTAGAGGATCGGCTCGTACATCCGTTGGTAGTCCGACCGGCCCAGCGTGAAATGATGCTTGGCCCAGATCACGAAGGTCGACCAGTGGCCACCGGCGTCCGAGAACGCGCGAAACAGCGTGTGCAACTCCGACGAGGACATGCACATGTAGATGGCGCCCTTCGTGACGGCCAGTATGTTGGCCGACGACTCTCGAAGGAAGTCATAGAACTTCTCGCCAAGCGTGTCGTTGCCGATAGTGAGTTTTTTCGCGGTCTTTCCTTCGTAGGCGACGTTGTACGGCGGATCGGTGAAAACCATATCAGCCAACCCGCCGGCCAGGACCCTCTCGATGTCAGCCATCTGCGTCGCGTCGCCGCAGAGCAACCGGTGCGGGCCCAGCAGCCAAACGTCCCCCAGGGCGGTGACGACCTGTTCCTGATCGCTTGGGATGGCGTCCGGATCGGTGAGTCCATCGTTGGCCGTCTCCGGGTCGCGGAGCAAGTCCTCCAACTCGGCGTCGGTGAAGCCAACCAGGTCGAGGTCGAAGGAGTCCGCTTTGAGTGAATCCAGTTCGACGCGCAACATCTCCTCATCCCATCCGGCGCTCAGCGCCAGCCGGTTGTCGGCAAGCACCAGCGCGCGGCGCTGCGTTTCGGAGAGGTGGTCGAGAACGATGACCGGGACTTCCGTCATCCCGAGTTTCCGGGCGGCAAGCAGGCGCGCGTGCCCCGCAATGATCACGCCGTCCGCGCCGACGAGGATTGGATTCGTCCACCCGAACTCGATAATGCTGGCGGCGACCTGCGCCACCTGCTCCTCCGTATGCGTCCGCGCGTTGCGAACGTAAGGAATGAGGCGGTCGATCTGCCAACGTTCCACGACGAGATCGCGCAAGACACGCTCCGGGATCACGGAACTCTCCCTTCGCGTGGCTGCATCCTGCGCGATCTTCATGTGGGTGGGGCGTTACGCCGTCTTGGCAAGGTGGGCGCCGAGTGCCGACGCCACCGCCTGCTGGTGAGTCGCCGGAGTCTGGCCGGCGGTGAACGCGGCTTCGATGGCCTGGACGAGCGCCACCACCTCCTGCGTCAACTGAATGCCGGAGGGAGCCACGCTGAGAATCGTCTGAATGATCTGCAAGAAGTTCATCGTCTTGTCCTTTCTGGTCCGCACGAGAAAGCCCGTCGAGGCGGCCTTGGAGCCGAAGCTTCCGCAACCGCCTCGCGCGGGGATCTCCCGTATGGGGAGATCTACGCCGCCTTCGGCTGCGTCTGGGAAGGGGTGGAGGCACCGCCCGAGGCAGTCACGACCACCGGCACGAGGGCCGCGATCGTCTGCGAGATGGCGGCGGCCAGAGCGCTCGCGATCACCGGCGTCAGCGACGTGAACAGGTTCGCGACGTTGGCGGTGACGGCCTCGGCGCTCACCGCTTCGCCAGCTCCGGCGGCGGCGACAGCGCCCTTGGTGGTTTCGCTGGCGGCCGTACCGGCGGGCGACACCGTCTGCTGGCCCTCGGTCGTACCGACCTGGCCGGACAACACGATGCCGGCGTTGATGGCGTGATCGATCGTGGCCGCGTTCTGCGCGCGCCGGCTGGCGGTCTGCGCCAAGTCCAGCGAGACCGCTTCCCAGGCGCGCTGACGCGCCAGGCTTTCGCGGCGGTTGTCCAACTCTTCGTCGAAGAGCAGTTTGATGTTTTCGGCGCCGCCCAGCAGACTCGGCTGGTGGGTGACGCACGGGGAAAGATTGGGATTGGTTTCGGCCATACGGGAAATTCCTTTCGGTTGGAGTTGCGGTTTGAGTCATGCAGCCCGGATCACCGGGCCGCCTAAAGAGAAAAGATCAGGAAGCCTTTTTGCTGCCGTAGAACGGGTTCGGGCCGTGATGCTTGATGGCCCGCGAGTCCTGCCGCTTCGGGTTCAAAGCCTGGTCGACGGGCACGCCGCGCGACTCCGCGGTCGCAGCGAATGTTTCTCCCGCGCCCGCGTGCATCGCCGTCTCACCGGTCAGGTTCATGATCCGGCGCAAGATCACGTCGCAGTAGGCGGGGCTGATTTCACAGCCATAGCCTGCGCGCTCCAACAGAGCCGCCGCGGCCATGGTGGTTCCGGACCCCATGAACGGGTCGAACACCACGTCGCCGGCGTCGCTGAACGCCAGCAGGAAAAACTCTACGAGCGGGCGGGGGAAGGGAGCGGAGTGCGATCCCTGACCCGACTCGGTGCGGACTTCGATTACGTTGGAAGGTCGCGCGACGCCGACATGGCGCCCTTCCGAATCGTCGGACAGACTGCTCCGGCTCCGTTGCCACGCGCTCTGGTTCTTGCCGCCGTCGGCCGCCGCGCCGCGCGGCCCCGTGCCCAGCAAGCCGCTGCCGGAGGTCGCCTTCGGGTTGTTGGGGCTGTAATCGAAGCAGTCCTCCGAAGCATGCCCGACCGCCTTCGGCCGGAACTTGATCTGCTGCTGGCGGCAGAAATGGAACACTGGTTCCCAGGCGTTCTTGAAGCGGTTTCCCCAACCGCCAGGCACGCCGTTGTCGGTCTTGCGCCAGCAGAACTCGTCCACAAACCGCCAGCCCCACTGCCGCCGGTGGGCGATGACGAGATCCTTCACGTACAAGTCGCGCTCCCCGTCGTCGGCGTGCTCCTTGATGTTCAGGAGGTAGGAGCCATCTTCCGCGAGGACAGCCTCGATGTTTGCGGCCACATCCCGATACCACTCGGCGTACTCCTCCGGCGGGATCGGCTTGAAGCCGCTCGCGGGATCGTACTCGCGCTGCGTGGCGTACGGCGGCGACGTGATGCACACGTTCGCGCGCACGCCAGCCATCAGTCTCTCGACGACGGCGAAGTCCCGGCAATCGCCACAGATCAGACGGTGGCTTCCGATCAACCACACATCTCCGGGCCGGGTTACTGGCTGGGCGGGCGGCTCCGGGACGTCATCCTGCACATCCGACGGCGGCGCTTCGTTATCCGCGAGCAGCGCCTCCAGTTCGGCGTCGCTGAAACCCACCAGCGCGAGGTCCATGCCCTCGTGCTCCAGTTCGGCGAGTTCGTGGGCCAGCACCTTCTCATCCCATCCGGCGTTCATGGCCAGCCGGTTGTCCGCGATGATGTATGCCCGCCGTTGAGTCTCGCTGAGGTGGTCCAGCACCACCACCGGCACTTCCGCGAGTCCCAACTTGCGGGCGGCCAGGAGGCGCCCGTGGCCGGCGATGATCCCGTCCATGGAATCGACCAGGATCGGATTGGTGAATCCAAACTCCACGATGGACGCCGCGATCTGCGCGACCTGCTCCGGTGAGTGGGTCCGCGCGTTCCGTGCGTACGGCACCAGCCGGGCGGTCGGCCAGATTTCGATGCGCCGCGCCATGGCGGGCGTTATGGTCGCCGGAAGCGTTGACATGTGGTTGCTGGCGCGGGTTTGGCCGCCCTTTCGCGCCCCGTTGGCCCGTGTCGCGCCGTCTGCCTCCGGGTTGGCTGGTTGGCCCACCCGCCGCCTTCGGCGCGCCTGACCGCCCGACCGCCTCTTTTCGCGCCTGGCGCTAGCGAAACTGGGATACTATTCAGCCCGCCGCTCGCGCATGGCGGCACAGTACCTTTTGAGAAATGGCGGGCGGATTGCTTACGCCGCAACCTCGGCATACCGCTCCTGATACAACACCAGCACCCGCGCCCGGTGCTCCGGCGCAACGCGGTCCAGCCACTCCGCGTAGCTCAACGTACTCTTCTTCCCGTTGCATTCCGGACATACGATGACGACGTTACGGAGGGAGTGTGCGCCGCCCAATACCAGCGGGAACATGTGATCGGTCTGCTTCTCGCCAAGGACGCACGCGCAATAGGCACAATGCGTCGCCTCGCGCTTCAATCGCGAGATCGCCTGCGGGGTCGCCGTGCCATCGGCCCCACCGAGCATTCGCTCCTCGCGCCGCGTGCGCTGGGCGTCTCTCTCTTCCGGGTGCGCGACATTCCAAGCCCGTGCCCGAGCGCGCTCAAACTCAATCCTGCGGGCATAACTGCTGCGGTACTTGGCCTTCTGTTTCTCGCGGTACGCCGGATCATCCCAGTACAGTTCCGCGTCCGACTTGCGGAACGGACTCAACCATTCCGCTGCCCACCGCGACCTGATCCCGTTGGCGAACCGATCCGCCTCCGCCATCCTGGCGTGATGTTCGCGTTCGTCCCGCGCAACGTAGTCGCATAGCGTCCGACCTTGCTTCGCGGCGTCCCGCTCCCGTTGCAGGCGACGCGCCTCGGGTGTGCTTAACCAGCCTCTGGGGTAGCCAATGGCGATTGCTGCGGCGTCGCGCTTCTGCGCGTCCTCGCGGCGCTTGGCCCACGCGGCGTCGCAATCCGGGCAAAGTGCCTTGAACCGCCCACCGTTTTCGTACCTGCCCCAATCCGGACGTTCCGTAACGGCGACGCCGCACCGCCCGCACTTGAGCACGCCGCGATTGGCGCGCCACGCAGCAGCCTCATTCCTGCGGCGTTCCAGTTCGGCGAGCCGGGCAGCATCGCAGGCCGGGCACAGTTGCTTCAGCCAGCCGTTCCGTCTTCTCCCCCAACCCTCAACGTCTCCAGTCTCTCGACATCGTTTGCATTCCGGCACTTGTCACGACTCCAAAAATGGAATCGCTCATGTGTGGTTTTGGTTCTCTCAGGTCTTCTGGCTTGTGGTTACAACTGCGCCCGATACGACGATTTGTTTGCGCTCGAAACAGTGGTTCACTCATGTCCTTGGCTAAAACTGAAGTCGCAAGTGGGAGATCGTCGGTGGGCTACGGCTTCACGCCGCCGGTGCCATGCAGTCGAGCAGGACGCGCAGGAAGATCGGCCGCACCTCGGGCGGTGCGAGCAACGATTCCGCGCGCCCGCCTTGCAGCGGACGGAGTTTCCAGCAGTGGTGGCCGTCGCTGAGCGGTTGCTCGAAGGAATAGCCCGTGCCCATGTACTGCCGGACGGTGGTCGGATGCGGATCGCCTGGACGGCGATACAGAACTACGCGATTGACGTGCCCTTTGTGGCGCACCAGCTTGGCGAGGCCGGCGTTCTCCAGCCGGAGCGCGCGTTTCTCGTTGATGAAATCGAGAACGGCGAAGTCATGCGAGTAGAGCGGAATGGGCATAGGGTCACCATCGGCTCGCTCGTTTTTTCCGCTGTTAGTTTTTGGAGGGCTTAGGCTTGTAGAAACACGATGCCCATGCGGATGCGGGAAAGAGTTTTGAATCGAGGTATCCCGGCACCTCGCGACACGCTACTACTGCAAGTCTCACAGAAACGCAAACGCTCGTCAATGTTTTTCTTGGGATTTCTCGTGCGTTGCCACGCGCATGAATCGCGGTCGAGACAACAGAAACTAGATGGACGCTTACCATCCATACCAAGCACACCGCAGGTGATAACCGAAGCGGAAAACCGCCCGTTGGGTGGCCTTGCCGGCTGCATCGCACACGGGGCGCTGGGGCGCATTGTCGGCGCGGGTGGCCTCGTACTACCACCGCACCGCCGAGGCGCGTTCGTGACGCAACGGGCGCGCGACGTAGGCCAGAAGAAAACCGTCGCCGATATCGATGGCGACTCCAGCGCGCGCTGCCGGGCGCAAAGGCCGCCGTGGAGACCACAGGAAGCCGAAAGATCCACACCATCCGCACCATGCCTACCGCGTGGTGTGGATGGGATGAAAAAACCCTATATAGCGCGAGAAAAAGGGAAAATGTCTGCCCAACGGCACACGAGCGTCAAAACGCTTACCATCGCTACCATGCATACCAACTGCTTGCGGAATCAGTGCGATTAGGCGGGGAGGAAACGCGGTCCGATCCATACCACGCGAGCATCTGTGGAAAACAGATTTTTGGACCGTGTTTGGACCTTGCGACCTCTTCCACAAAGAGGAAGAGCGCAAGCAATCCACGGTAAGTCTTTGACGTGTTGGGGGATGTGTTTGGTGGACCTGGTGAGATTCGAACTCACGACCTCTTCCATGCCATGGAAGCGCGCTCCCAACTGCGCCACAGGCCCACAGGCAACTCGTTTTACTATAACATGCGGGCGCGCCGCGGCGGTTTGACAGGGCGCTTTCGCGGCTGCCTACAATGAGGAGATGAGTTTTCGGCGCCATGCGGTCGCGGTGATTCTGGTTTGCTCCTTGTCGATGGCACTCTCCTCGTGCCTGGCGCGCCGCAGATTGATCGTGCGCAAAGGCTCGAACGCAGCGCAGCCGCTGCTGGTGGCGGACCAGGCGGCGCTGCTCGAAGCGGTTTCCCGTCAATACCAGGCGGTCCACGATTTCAGCGCCACCGTCGACATGGTACCAGCCCTGGGCACTGCGGAAAAAAGCAAAATCACCGAGTACAAGGACGTCCGCGCCTACATCCTCTTTCGCCAGCCGGCCAGCATCCGCATCATCGGGCTGTACCCGGTGGTCCGCAACAAGGCCTTTGACATGACCTCGGATGGAGCCCGATTCGAATTGTACATCCCCTCCCGCGACGCGTTTATCAAGGGCAACAACGAGATCGTCCAGCGCTCGGAAAACAAGATCGAGAATCTGCGCCCGCAGCATTTCGTCGACGCCCTGCTGGTGCACCCGGTGGATGGGGCGGCCGACCGAGTTGTGCTCGAAAACCAAACCGATGAGGCGGGAGCATTCTATATTGTGCACGTGGTCCACGAGGACCATGGCGCGCTGCGGCTCGATCGGACCATCTGGTTCAGCCGCGTCAACCTGGAGATTTCCCGCCAGATGCTTTTCGACGCCGCGGGTAACATCCTGACCGATGCGCGCTATTCCGAGTGGAAGACCTACGACAAAGTGGCCTTCCCCAAGCACGTCGAGATCAACCGCCCGCAGGATGAGTACGCCGTGGTGATCGATATCGTGAAAATGGAGATCAACAAGGGCGTGACAGGTGATAAATTCGTATTAGAGCAGCCGCCCGGGACCACGTTGCGGGTTCTCGGGCAGCCGCCCGCGGCGCCGGCCGGCCAAACGCCCGCGTCGTCCACTAAAGGAAAGACGAAGCCCGAGTGACCGGCAAGCTGGTTCTGGAAAACTTGAAAAACCGCCCGCTGCGCAGCCTGCTCACCATCCTGCTGATTGGCGTGCCGGTGACGCTGATCCTGACCCTGGTCGGTTTGACGCAGGGGATGCTGACGGAAGCGCAGAACCGCCAGCGCGGGGTGGGCGCCGACATTATTATCCGCGGCTCCGGGGTTACCTCGGTGACCAGCTACAGCACCAACAGCATTCCGGCGGGGATGGTCGACAAAGTGCAGCAGCAACCGCACGTGAAGATGGCTATGGGCGTCATCAATCACTCGGTGGAACTGATTCTGTTCCTCACCGGTATTGACGTGGCGAAGTTCAACCGGATGACCGGCGGCTTCACGTACGACCAGGGCGGCCCGCTGCAAGGTTCCGATGACCTCCTGGTGGACCGGCTATACGCCGAGCAGCATAACCTGAAAGTCGGCCAGACGCACCGCCTGATCAACCATGACTGGCGCGTGGTTGGCGTGATTGAACCCGGAAAACTGGCGCGGCTGGCGGTGCAGATGGGGACGCTGCAGGAACTCGACGCGGCGACTAACAGGGTTGGCCAGATCTACGTCCAGGTGGACGATCCGGCCAATATCAACCTGGTGCTCGAAGAACTGCACGGCTTGCTGAAGAACTATTCGGTCAACACGATCGCCGAATATACGGCCATGTACAACGTGGACCAGATCCCGGCGATCAAGCCGTTTACCAAGGTGGTAGCCGCAATCGGAGTGGTGATCGGCATCGCCGTGGTCTGGCTGTCGATGTACATGGTGGTGCTGCAGCGCACTCGCGAAATAGGCATTCTGAAAGCACTGGGCGCATCCAAGGCGTTCATCCTCGGCATCATTTTGATTGAGGCGACGCTGCTGGGAGTGGGGGGCACCGTTCTCGGCATCGTCTTCAGCTATGGTGCTCAGTGGTTGATTCGCACGCTGGTGCCGGCCTCGTTTCAAATGGCGATCGTGTACGGCTGGTGGCCGCGCGTGGCAGCCATCACTTTGGCCACCGCCATTCTGGGCGCGCTCTATCCCGGCCTGAGCGCGGCGCGGCAAGATCCCATCGAGGCGCTCGCCTATGAGTAACGGCGCCATCATCGAAACCCGCGATCTGCGCAAGGTCTACCGCATCGGCCAGGTGGATGTGCCGGCGCTGCGGGGCGTCGATCTCGACGTCCAGGCGGGCGAATTTCTCTCCATCGTGGGGCCGTCCGGTTCGGGCAAATCCACCCTGTTTCACATCATCGGCGGACTCACGCCGCCCACCGCGGGTCAAGTGAGAGTGGGCGGCCAGAACCTGGCCGCATTGAGCGACGCCGGCCGCACCAAGATGCGCCGCAGAGCGGTCGGATTCGTGTTCCAGAAATTCAATCTGCTGCCCAATCTGACGGCGCGGGACAACATCGCGGTGGCGCACTACATCGCCGGCCTGGGCAGGCACCCGGACGTCCAGTTCGACGAGGTGCTGCGCCTGCTCGGCATCGCCGGCCGGCTGGATCACAAACCCAACGCGCTCTCCGGCGGCGAGCAGCAGCGCGTGGCCATCGCGCGCGCCATCGTCAACCACCCCGCCATTTTGCTGGCCGACGAGCCAACCGGCAATCTCGATAGCGAAAACTCCAAAGCCGTGCTCGAGGTCCTGCGCGACCTGAATCGGCGGCTGGGCCAAACCGTCCTCATGATCACCCACAATCCCGAAGCCGCCGCTTACGGCGACAGCACCGTCCACATGCGCGACGGCCGCATCATCGACCGCACCACAGTCAGCTAGTGGCGCAGCCTGCGCCACGCCTCTCGAAACCGAAATGTCATTTGGGCAGGGTAAGCTGTAATGGGGAGCCACAAGATGCCACCTGTCGCAACCGAAACCAAGCCCGCGTCCGACTTGAGCGCTTATGGGCAAGCGCGGTCCACGATCTCGGGAGCGCCGCTGAGCGCCGAAGATCTGCGTCGCACGTATGCATACTGGCGAGCCTGCAATTACCTCAGCCTGGGGATGATCTATCTCGTCGAAAACCCGCTGCTGAAGGAACCGCTGCGGCCCGAGCATATCAAGAACCGCCTGCTCGGGCACTGGGGATCGAGCCCCGGCCTGTCGTTCGTCTACCTGCACTTGAATCGGTTGATCAAGAAATACGATCTGGACGCGATCTTCATGGCCGGGCCGGGACATGGCGCGCCGGGCGTGCTGGGGCCTGTGTACCTCGAGGGCACTTACTCGGAAATCTATCCCGACAAGAGCGAGGACGAGGAGGGGATGCGCGAATTCTTCAAGCAATTCTCCTTCCCCGGCGGGATCGGCAGCCACTGCACTCCGGAAACGCCCGGCTCGATTCATGAAGGCGGTGAGCTGGGCTACGTGCTGTCTCACGCTTGCGGCGCGGCTTTCGATAATCCGGAACTGATTGTCGCCGCCGTGGTGGGCGATGGCGAATCCGAAACCGGCGCGCTGGCGACTTCCTGGCACATCAACAAGTTTCTCTCTCCCATTCGCGACGGCGCGGTGCTGCCCATCCTTCATCTCAACGGCTACAAGATCAACAATCCCACCTTGCTGGCGCGCATCAGCCACGAAGAACTGGAGCAGTTGTTCCGCGGTTATGGGTGGACGCCCTACTTCGTGGAAGGCTCGGACCCGGACTCGATGCACCAGGCCATGGCCGCTACCGTGGAGCACGCCATCAACGAGATCCGCCGTGTGCGCCAGGAAGCGCGCTCCAGCGGCGTGGCCGAGCGGCCGCGCTGGCCGATGATCGTGATGCGAACGCCCAAAGGCTGGGGCGCGCCGCTCGAAGTGGGCGGCCACCGCCTGGAAGGCTCTTGGCGCGCGCACCAAGTTCCTCTGCCCGATGTCAAGAAGAATCCCGACCAACTACGCGTGCTGGAAAACTGGATGCGCAGCGAGAAGCCCGAGGAGTTGTTCGATGCCGCCGGCAAGCTGCGGCCGGAGCTGAAAGAGCTGGCGCCAACCGGCGCGCGCCGCATGAGCGCCAACCCTCACGCGAACGGAGGCATCCTCAAGCGCGCTTTGCGGCTGCCGGATTTCCGCAGCTACGCGTTCGGCCTCGAGCAGCCCGGAAAATCGGAAGCCGAGAATACGCGCCCGCTCGGCGTTTTCCTGCGCGACGTGATGAAGATGAACATGAACAACTTCCGCGTCTTCGGCCCCGACGAAAACACCTCCAACAAGCTGGACGCCATTTACCAGGTCGCAAAGAAGTTTTGGATCGCTCAGTATTTCCCCGAGGATGCCGATGGAACCGAGCTTGCGCCCGATGGGCGCGTGATCGAAATGCTCAGCGAACACACCGTCGAGGGCATGCTCGAAGGCTACCTGCTGACCGGGCGCCACGGCTTCCTCTCCAGTTACGAGGCCTTCGTGCACGTGATCGATTCGATGTTCAACCAGCACGCCAAGTGGCTCTCCATCTCCAGCCGCTTGTCGTGGCGCCAGCGCGTGGCCTCGCTGAACCTGTTGATCACGTCCACCGTGTGGCGGCAGGATCATAACGGGTTCACTCACCAGGATCCCGGATTCCTGGACGTGGTGGTCAACAAGAGCGCCAGCGTCACTCGCATCTATCTTCCGCCCGACGTGAATTCACTGCTATCGGTCGCCGCCCACTGCCTGAAGAGCGAGAACTACGTCAACGTGATCGTGTCCGACAAGCAGATGCACTTGCAGTATATGGATATGGACGCCGCCATCCAGCACTGTACCAAGGGCATCGGCATCTGGGAATGGGCCAGCACCGATCCCAGCGGCGAGCCGGACCTGGTGATGGCTTCGGCCGGCGATATTCCCACACAAGAGGCGTTAGCCGCTACGGTTCTGCTGCGCAAGGAATTCGCCGACGTCAAGATCCGCTTCATCAACGTCGTCGATCTGTTCAAATTGCAACCCAGCACCGAGCATCCGCACGGATTGAGCGACCGCGATTTCGATTCGCTGTTCACCGTCGACAAACCCGTCATCTTCAACTTCCACGGCTACCCGTGGCTGATTCACCGGCTGGCCTACCGCCGCACCAACCATAACAACATGCACGTGCGCGGCTACAAGGAAAAGGGCAACATCAACACGCCCATGGAGCTGGCCATCAACAACGAGATCGACCGCTTCAGCCTGGCCATCGACGCGATCGACCGCACGCCCAGGCTGCAGCGAATCGGCGCGCACGCCAAAGAGCGTTTCCGCAACATGCAGATCGAGTGCCGTAACTACGCCTACGAGAACGGCGTCGACAGTCCCGAAATCAACGGATGGACGTGGCCGTTCTGAGCGGCATTTCACACGGCCGTCGTGCCGTGGGCAGTCCTGCCTGCTGTGTCGAGATTCTTCTCGACATTTCTTCACGCGCGCACGCCACTGCAACGCCGCAGGCAAGGTTGGCAGGCGAAAGCGCCTGCCCCACTTTTCAACCCGCGTGGGACAAGCGCTTTCGCCTGCCAACTCAGCAGCAACCCATCTTGATTTCGCCGCCCGCGGTGACTGGCTCGCCGAAAGCTTCCTCGGGCGCCGGGGCGCCTCGCAGCACCGCGATCCATCGCCGCGCGGCGTTGAACCCGACCAGCACCACCCCCACAATGAAGATGGCCATCAGGCCCGTATCCAGGTAGCCGGTGATCATCGGCTGGCCAGTCTTCGAGGTGAGCGGCCAGAAGATATTCTTGATCGAAAGCACTCCGGCCATGATGGTGGTCACCCCCACGAAACACATGGGGATGCCCGAAATCCAGGCGTAGCGGGCCTTGCCCATGTTGATGAGGAAGGTGGTGACCACCGCCAGGGCGATGGTGGCCAGTAACTGATTTCCGGTGCCGAACAACGGCCAGATAGTGGAAATGTTGCCCGTGTAAATCAGGTACCCCCAACCGCTGACGACGAAGGCCGTGGTGATGAGATTGCCAGGCAGCCAGGCGGTGTCGCCAAAGCGGGGGCTGGCTTTGCCGAGCAGTTCCTGCAGAACGTAGCGCGCCACACGCGTGCCGGCATCCACGGTGGTGAGGATGAAGAGCGCCTCGAACATGATCGCGTAGTGGTACCAATACCCGATCAGGCGGTCCATGCCGGGAAGGCCGCGGAAGATTTGCGCCATGCCGACGGCCAGCGAAACCGCGCCGCCGGTGCGCCCGGCGAGATTCTCGCCGACTTCGCGCGAGATTACATCCAGGTTCACCGTGTGCAGGCCCAGCCTGGCGAAGACTTCGGGCGCGCTGTTGATGGCGAAGTAGTCGCCGGGGTACATCGAGGTGGCGGCGATCAGCGCAAGCACGCCCACCAGCGACTCGCACACCATCGCGCCATAGCCGATGAAGCGGGCGTCGCTTTCCTTATCGATCATTTTGGGCGTGGTGCCCGACGCCACCAGCGAGTGGAAACCGGAGATGGCGCCGCAGGCGATGGTGACGAACAGGAACGGGAACAGCTTGCCCTTGATGATGGGGCCGCCGCCGGAGACGAACCGGGTGACCGCGGGAAAGCGGATGTCCGGGTGAAGGATGAAGACGCCGATCACCAGGACGACAATCGTTCCCAGCTTCAAGTAAGTGGCCAGATAGTCGCGCGGCTCCAGCAGCAGCCACACCGGCAGCACCGATGCGATGAAGCCATAGGTCACCATCAACAGCGTGATCTGGTGCGGCGAAAAAGTGAGCGCGCCGGCGGCGGAACTGGTGGCGAACCAGTGGCCTCCGATGACCGCCGCGATCAGCAGCACCACGCCGAAGACGCTCGGGCCCACCACGGTGATTTTGCCGGCCTGGCTCTTGAACATCCACCACCCCATGACGAGGGCGATAGGGACGATGGATCCGATGGTGAACACGCCCCACGGGCTGTTGGCCAGGGCGTTCACCACCACTATCCCGAGCCCGGCCAGTGTGACCAGCAGGATGAACAGCACCGCTACCATGGTCACCAGGCCTGCGAACGGGCTGATTTCGCTGCGGGCGATGGCCGCCAGCGAGCGCCCGCGGTGGCGCATGGAAGCCACCAGCACGGTCAGATCCTGCACGCACCCGGCCAGCACCGCGCCGATCAGCAGCCACAGGAAGCCGGGCAGGAATCCGAATTGCGCCGCCAGCGTGGGACCGACCAGCGGGCCGGCGCCGGCAATGGCGGCGAAATGGTGCCCGAAAAGCACCCACTTGGGCGACGCCACGTAATTGTGGCCGTCGGCAAAGCGGCGAGCCGGTGTGATGCGCCGGTCGTCCAGAACCAGCGCCCTGGCGGCGATAAAGGCCGAGTAATAGCGGTAACCCAGAGCGTAAACGCAAAGAGCTCCAAGCAGGATCGGGAACGTATTCACTCTCGCTCTCGACTTCCTTCGAGAGAGCTTAGGTTATCGCACAGCTTCGATGGACGCTTGGCTCCTACTACTTACTTCTGCACGGTAATGGTTGCCGATCCGGTGTCCGGAGGGCTGGCGGAATCCGTGGCCGTCACCGTGATAGTGTGAGACCCCGTTGTCAGCGCCGCCGTGTTCAGGGAATACGAGAACCCTACGTTGGGGCAACCGGCACGGCCTGGGTAAGCCGCACACACATCCGGCCGGCTGACGCCGTAAGCGGCCGTGCCCATCGCCGTGCCATCGACCAGTACTTGCACACCGCTAATGGCTGTTCCCACCGTCGAAGTGTTATCGATGGTCCAACCGGCTACCGTTACCGTGCCCGAAACGGTCGCGCCCGAGGCCGGCATATCGATGTGCACCGTCGGTATCACCGCCGCGGTGGCGGCGACCGTGACCGTCACGCTGGCCGAACCCGTGTCGGCAGGGCTGGCGGAATCCGCGGCGGTCACCGTGATGGTGTGAGACCCGGCCGTCAGCGCCGCCGTGTTCAAGGAATACGAGAACCCTACGTTGGGGCAACCGGCACGGCCTGGATAAGCCGCGCACACATCCGGCCGGCTGACTCCGTAAGTGGCATTGCCCACCACCGTTCCGTCCACCAGCGCTTGCACGCCGCTGATCGCAGTCCCCACCGTCGCAGCATTGTCGATGGTCCAGCCGGCCACCGTCACCGTGCCCGAAACGGCTGCACCCGGGGCCGGCATATCGATGTGAACTGTCGGTATCACGGCAGGGGCGGTTACAGTGACCGTCACGCTGGACGAACCGGTGTCCGGAGGGCTGGCGGAATCCGTGGCCGTAACCGTGATGGTGTGAGACCCGGGCGTCAGCGTCGCCGTGTTCAGGGAATAGGAGAACCCTACGTTGGGGCAACCGGGACGGCCTGGATAGGCCGCGCACACATCCGGCCGGTTGACTCCGTAAGTGGCCGTGCCCACCGCCGTTCCATCCACCAGTACATGTAAGCTGCCGATTGCTGTTCCCATCGTCGCAGTGTTGTCGATTGCCCAGCCGGCCACCGTCAGTGTGCCCGAAACTGCTGCGCCCGGGGCTGGCATATCGATTTGAACCGTCGGTATCACGTCAGCGGTGCCGACAGTGACGGTCACGCTAGTGGACGCGGTGTCGGGAGGGCTGGCGGAATCCGTGGCGGTCACCGTGATGGTGTGAGAACCGGCCGCCAGCGTCGCCGTATTCAGCGAATAGGAGAACCCCACGTTGGGGCAACCGGGACGGCCCGGATAAGCCGCGCACACATCCGGGCGGCTGGCGCCATGAGTCGCCATGCCGGCCGCCGTTCCATCCACCAGCACCTGTACGTTGCCGATGGCGGTCCCAATGACTGACGCGTTGTCAATTGCCCAGCCTGCCACCGTCACCGTGCCGGAAACAATAGCGCCGGGGGACGGCTCATCGATGTGCACAGTCGGCGGCGCGTAAACAGTGAAGGTAGCAGCGGTCGATGTGGCCCCATCGGGATTCACCACGGTCACACTCGCCGCCCCTATCGAGCTAATCAAGGACGCCGAAACCGGGGCCGTCAACCGGGTCGCGCTGCCGAAGTTGGTCGACAGCGCTGCGCCGTCCCACTCGACCGCCGCGCCCGAGACGAAGTTCGCGCCGTTCACGGTGAGCGTGAACGACGCCGTGCCCGCCACCGCCGACAAAGGGCTGAGGCTGGAGATCGCGGGTGCCGAAGACGCCGCCGGCGTCACCTGGAAGCTCTGGCTGACCGGTGGGGCGGCGGCGTAGGTGCCGTTGCCTGCCTGGGTCGCCCGGACCGTGCAGGTGCCAACGGCGCCCAGCGTCACGGTCGTGCCAGCCACCGTGCAGATGGACAAAGTGGTCGAAGCGAAGCTAACCGTCAAATTCGTAGACGTAGGCGTAGACACCGAGCTGACAACCGGAGTCGGATAGATCATGGATGATGCCAGGAGCGTGAATGGCGCGGTGCCTAACGGCAGGTTCGGCTCCGCGGCGAAGGCGATCGCCTGGTTCTGCGGCGCTGAAACAATAGTGTAAGTGGCCGAACTTACGGCGCTCGGCGCCGAATAGCCATTCACCACGGCGATGGCCTTTAGCGTCTCCGTGGCAGACACCGTGATGGGATTGGAAGTGGAAAAAACCGCCGACTGCGTCGTCGGTGTAGATCCGTTGGTGGTGTAGTAGATCGTCGCCGACGGAGAAGTTGTCGTGCCGATGGACACGGCCGGCGCCGTCTCCGCCGAGCTATAACTTCCGGCCGCCGGAGCGAAGGTCGGCGGAGCCACGACGGAACCAGGGACGGTAACCGTAATCGGCGTGCTCGCGGTCCTGCCGTATGCGTTCGTAGAGTTCAATGTATAAGTCCGGGTTGCGGTTGGGTTAATCGTCACACTCCCGCTTCCAGCCGCAACCGGGCCAATCATGTCAATATAATCGTAGGAGTCGCCGCTCACGCTGTAAGTGAAGGTAACCGGAGACCCGGCGCTTACGCTCGATGCCGACGCTCTGAAAGTGTCGATCGCCGGCGAGGCTCCCGTAGGCGCTGTCGCAGAATCCTCGCCTGGGAATTCAGGAGTCATTTGCACTACGTCGAACTCCGAGGAAGGGACGGACTTCAAATTCGACAAATCATCGTCGTCCCAGCGCGGATCCGACGCACCCTGAAAATAAAAGTAGCTGCCATTGTCCGCCAGAATCATCCCATACTGTTGCATCGCGGTTAAGATGACCTGGTTGACCTTGGAGAAACCCGAGATGTCAAAGCTCGGCTTCAATCGTATCCGCATTCCCATGATGTTGGAGACACCCCAGTAAACACCGGCGGCATGAGTGGCTGGACTGACAAAATATCCATCGTTCGCATCGTTCTTGGTGGCTGGCAGAGTAAAGCGGATGGCGTGGTTGATCGCCCCGGAAAGGACCTCGTCGTAGCGCACCAATCCGGGAAAGATCGGCAATCCCGCGGCGTCCGCCGAAGTCCAGCCATAAGGGCGCGACTCATAGTTATTCATGTCCCACATGGTCTCGCTCGAAGAATTCCACGACCCGTTGCAGCGATTTGTGTTGAACGTCTCATAGAGGACGCATTTCGCGCGGTCCAGCACAAGGACATGCGCATCGCCGTTGTAGGTGTCGGGCCAACCCGAGCAGTCGGCTGGAGCGCCTTCGATGGGAGCGGAAATCGGATACGGCGCTAAGACCACGTCGCTCTGACTCGCGTAGTCAATCACATTGATCGGCACCGATGGGGTCAGGGTGGAGTCAACCACGACGTAGGGGATGCCGTCGTAGCTTTCGGACCCAAAATCGGGATGCAGGTGGTTACCGGTAAACCCGGCCGCGCCGACGATTGCCGCCGAATTCGGGTCAACCGCAGCGTTCGCGATGTTGGTGTTCCATGCGTTGGTGGATGGAAACGGAACGAATCCATTCAGACCCGCACCGTTTCCAAGTGACATGCCGGAGCAGGCCGGCGTGCTGGCGGCCGCGTGAGGGTTATCCATGACACTCGATTGGCTCGCCGCGCCGGCGGACTCATGGTCCTTGGCGAGGACTTGAGCAGTATCCCCGGGCAAAAGAGCAGTCCAGGCAAAGGAGCCTATGCTCGTGTAAGTCTGGCCCGGCCCAATGCCACACGCGCCGGCGAAAGACGGAATAGAAAGGCTGCAGAAGGCTAATGCTTTTAGGGCCGAACGAAGCTTCCACAGATTGGAGCGGAACCGGATGGCTGCCATATTCCCTCACAAGGCGGCGGATTGTGAATGCAAATCACCGCGTCTGCCTCAGTGTGACACGAGGTGCCAATAGCGGCGAGGATTCTTGTCCCCCCAGTTGGTGATAGGAACGTTGATAACGATAGGCAACATAACGACGTTTGTCCGCACCGGTTTACTTGTTGGCGGCGGCCGAGGCGGGCTGAGCCTCGGCTGCGCTACGCACATAGTAGGCTCCTGGGTCATCGCACAGCTTCGATTGACGCTTGGCTCCTGTTACTTACTTCTGCACGGTAATCGTTGCCGAACCTGTGTCCGGAGAGCTGGCGGAATCCGTGGCTGTAACCGTGATGGTGTGAGACCCCGTTGTCAGCGCCGCCGCGTTCAGGGAATAGGCGTAACCTACGTTGGGGCAACCGGCACGGCCTGGGTAAGCCGCACACACGTCCGGCCGATTGACACCGTAAGTGGCATTGCCCACCGCCGTGCCGTCGACCAGCACTTGCACGCCGCTAATCGCGGTCCCCACCGTCGATGAGTTGTCGATGGTCCAACCGGCCACCGTCACCGTGCCCGAAATGGTCGCGCCCGAGGCCGGCATATCGATGTGCACCGTCGGTATCACGGCAGGGGCGGTGACCGTTACCGTCACGCTGGCCGATCCCGTGTCGGCAGGGCTGGCGGAATCCTTGGCCGTAACCGTGATAGTGTGAGTCCCGGCCGTCAGCGTTGCCGTGTTCAAGGAATACGAGAACCCTACGTTGGGGCAGCGTTGTGCTTTTCCCATTTCGAGCGGCGGGCGGCCCGGGTAGCGGCCAGCGCCCCGTGTCCCGGCGCGAGAAAACGCGGGACCTCGCGAACCGCCAGTTGCTCCGCGGCGCGCGCTGCGCCACACTGAGAGTGGTTCCCTTCGATCGTCATGCCTGACTTCTGCAGTTGCGGCGCCGAGCTTCCACCGGATGCAGTGTTCTGCCACAAGTGCGGCAAGCCGCAGAGAGAGCTGGTGGAAGGGGCCGCCGAGGCGCCAGCGCCCACGACGGTTGTGCAGCCTCCGCCCGAACCGCAGCAGCAGCAGCCGCCGATGCCGCTCGATTTCCGCAATCCGCTGGCGCTGAAGATTGCCTTGCTGGTGGCGATGGGCGCCACGGCGCTATTCTTCCTGCCGTACGTCAACTGGCTGGCCGCGGGCTATTTCGCGGTGTTCCTCTACCGGCGGCGGACCGGCTGCGTCCTCAATGTGGGCGCGGGCGTGCGGCTGGGCTGGATCACCGGTCTGTTCACTTTCCCGCTGGCCGGCGTGTTTTATGCGGCGGTGTTCTATCTGATCAAGGAAGCGACGGCGATGCCGCAGTTCCGCGCCGATCCGCGTTTTCAGGAGCTGCTGGGCCTGCTGCGAACTCCGTCGGACGTTGCCGTGCTGCTGCTGCAGCTATTCATTCTCACCACCTGCCTCAGCATGGCCGGCGGCGCGCTGGCCGCCAAGCTCGGCCAGCCTAGCCCGCCGCGGGGCGGGAGTAGCGTTTGACCAGCGCCACCGCCGCGAAAATCACCAGCATCGCCACCGATTCCCGCGCGCCAAACGGTTCGCGGTAGAACAGCCATCCGAGCGCCACCGCAACCACCGCGTTCACATACGGGTAAATCGACACCACGGCTACCGGCAGCCGGTCCATCACGTAGACAAATGCGCTGTAGCCCACCAGTGAACCGAAGACCACCAGGTAGATGAGCGCGCCCACGCCGCGCGTGCTCCAATGCAAAGCCTGGTGCGGGACCAGCCACGCAAACGGCGCAATCCCCAGCGCGGCCGCTAGTTGGTGAATGCCGCCGGCGACCACCGGGTGCGCTTTGCCCGAGTTGCGCCGTTGATAAATGGAGCCGAACGACCAGCCCGCCATGCCGATTTGGAGAACCAGGAAGCCGATCAGCAGGCTGTGGCCGGCGCCCGGCGGACCGGCGCCCGGCGTAACCAGCAGCGCCGCGCCCGCCAGACCCAGCGCCATCGCCCCGATGGTGGGCGCGTGCAAGCTCTCGCCGCCGGGCAGCAGCGCCTCCACTCCCACCATCCAGAATGGCGACATGGCGACGATCAGGCCCGCCATGCCGCTGGGGATGAGGGTCTCGGAGATCACCAGCGCGCCGTTGCCGATGGTGAGCGTCCCGAGGCCGGCGATGCACGCCACCGCCAGTTCCTTGCCGCGCGGCATGTACATGCCACGGTGCCAGGCGAAGGCAAGCGTCAGCGTCCCTGAAATCAGATAGCGTACCGCGACCAGCGTGAGCGGCGGAAAGGTCTCGAGCGACATCCGTATGCCCAGGTAGGTGGTGCCCCAAAAGAAACACACCGCCGCCAGCGCTGCATACGGTTTGAAGAGGGGATGCCGGGACAACCCCCAGCTTAGCATCGGCGCGCGCGAGGGACGGCGGATGCGGCCCAATCATCCGAACCGCCGGTGGTTCGGGTAGACTTAAGGTAGCCATGGTGGAGATTCAACCGATTCGCGTCGAAATCGAACGTGAGGAAGATGCCCGGATCCTGGCATCGGTGCCGGACCTCCCGGGCGTTATGGCTTACGGCGGCACCGAGGACGAGGCGATCCGAAAAGTCAAGGCGATAGCCCTGCAGGTTCTGGCTGACATGATCGAGAGCGGTGAGAATGTGCCCGAACCGCTCAAGGTATTGTTTGCCGCGTGAGTGTCTGGCACGCAACGACGGCCAAGCGGGTGTATGCCGCTCTCACACGTCTTGGCTGGACGCTCAAGAAGCAGGTCGGATCTCATCGAAAGCTGCAGCGCCCAGGGTGGCCGAACTTCACCTTCTGTTTCCATGATGGCGAAGAGGTCGGCCCGGCGGCCCTGGCCAAGATTGGAAAAGATACGGGTCTTCGTCCAGAAGACCTGTGAGCGGACGCTTCGAGATTGCGCATCGGCCAGCAATCGACCCACACGCTGAAATCGACGAGAATCAACTGTCGTTCCGCATCGAGTTGAGATCAACCTGCCAGTGCAGCTTGCCGCGAACGCGGCGGATCTCCGCCTGTTTGCTCAAGCGCAGCACAGTCCGCAAGCCCCTGTTCCACGGCCTCGCGCTTGGTCTTGAGGCCATTTGCGCGAGGCGTGTCCCGCATCAGCCTGTCGTCGATCACGATCTTCTTTCGCACCGTTTTCCGCCGCGCCATGCATGCCCGGTCCCTACGGCACCGGCGGCAGCGGGACGCGCAGGTGGCCTTGGAAGATATCGCCGAAGGCTTCCAGCACTTCGGCGTGCAGGGCGCCGTTATCGGCCAGCACGTGGTCGGATTGGGTGGGGCTGTGGGGCGCGCCGAGCATGTCGGAAACGCGGCCGCCGGCTTCGGTCACCAGCAGCGTGCCGGCCGCCACGTCCCAGGGCTTGAGTCCGAATTCCCAGAACAGGTCCAGGCGGCCGCACGCCACGAAGGCCAGGTCAAGCGCCGCCGAACCGGTGCGGCGTACGCCGTGCGAAGCCATCGCCATCTGGTAATAGAAGTGGATGTTCACGTTGTGATTGCGTTTGCGGGCGGGAAATCCGCTGGACCCCAGGCATTCGGCCATCCGCTTGATTTGGGAAACGTGAATGCGCCGGTTGTTCAAGTACGCGCCGGCGCCGCGTTCGGCGGTGAACATTTCCTGGTGGATGGGGTCGAACACCACCCCGGCGATCACCTGACCCGCGCGCGCCAGGCCGAGCGTCACATTGAACGCCGGAAAGCTGTGGGCAAAATTAGTGGTGCCGTCGAGCGGGTCCACGTACCAGCAGTATTCGGCTTGCGCGTCGTGGCCGCCGCCCTCTTCGGCGACAATTCCGTGGGAAGGGAAGTGCGACCGCAGCCGCTCCACCACCAGCTTTTCGCTGGCGCGGTCGGCTTCGGTCACCAGATCGAACTCACCTTTGACTTCAAACGCCACCCGCCGCTCGAAATAGTTGGCCAGCAAGGCGCCGGCCTCGCGGGCGATTTCGACGGCAGTTTCCAGGTAAGGCATGGGCGAAAGCCGGCTTCCGGACCTAATCCGACTCCACCACGTAGTTGATGTCGTGCTTGAAGATGAAAAGGTTCGGCTCGCCCTGGCGGGTAATGCGAATGAAGGAATGATCGTAATATTCGATCACGCCCGTCACTTCTTCGCCGCCGGCCAGCTTGACGCGCACGGGTGTCGCGTTCTCGATCAACTGCTTGAGGTACTTGACCTCTTCCAGAGTGGCCTCCGGCGCGCGCGCGGACTTTGGCTGTTGTATCGTAAGCTTCTCCTAACGCTTTTTCCGGCTATCGGGCTTCAGCGTAATCTGTTCCGCCGGCGTTCCCGAGTTAGCCTCCGCTTCCCCATAGTAGCCGTTGCGCGCCGAGGCCCGCAATTCGGCGGATTTGAGCTTCACTTCCAGCTTGTGAAAACGTTCCTTGGGGAGCGGCACGTCGTGTGGGTAATAGCCCAGCAGGTATTCGGTGCGCAGCTCGGTGATGATGGAGTTGAAGGCGCGGTCGAGCTGCGGGCCTTCGGAGAGCAGGAAGGTGCGCCCGCCAGTGCCTTCCGCCATGAATTGCAGGGCGTGCTCGCCGCCGATATTGCGTCCGGCATCGTTGGTGATGGGCATCACGATCACCGGATAAATCACCGCGTCGGCCAATTGCGCCGATTCGAGCGCCCGGTGGCTGTCGATCTTGCTGGTGGTTTCGCCGCCATCGCTCACCAGGACGAGTGCCTTGCGGCCCTCGCGCAGCTCCAGGTCGCGCGAAGCCAGCCAGATGGCGTCATAGAGAGAGGTTCCGGCCGAACCGTGCATCTGGCGCAGCATGTTTTCGAGCGACGCGATGTTGCGGGTGTAGTTGTGCACCTGGGTCACCACGTCGTCGAAGGCGTAAATCGCCACCTGGTCCTCGGAGTTGCGGAAGGAAAGCAGGGTGCGGACGAAGCGCACGGCGGAATCGGTTTCGAACTTCAGGTCCTGGTTGGTCGAGCCGCTGACATCCACCAGCAGCGCGACCGAAAGCGGCTGATCGGTCTGGCGTTCGAAGACCGCCACGTCCTGGCGGACGCCGTTGTCGAAGATCTCGAAGTCCTCCTTGTGCAGCGAGCCCACCAACTGGCCGGCGCGATTCTTCACCGTGGCGACCACGTGCACCAGGTTGACCTTGACCGGAATCACGAGCTCCTGGGCCGCCAGCGCCGCGACCAGCGCCAGCGCCGCGGCGATGATGTGGAACCGCCAGCTAGCGAGCCAAGGGCACATCGGGGTCCCACGCTCCTTCCACCCAGACCTCGCCATCGGCAAAATGCTCTTTCTTCCAGATGGGCACCCGCTTCTTGAGGAGGTTGATGCCTTCGAGCGCGGCCTCGAACGCCGGCCGCCGGTGGGCCGCCGTAACCGCCACTACCACGCTGGTTTCCCCCACCAGCAGACGACCCAGGCGGTGCGCCATGGCGATGCGTTCGAGTGCGAAAGAGGCGGCCAACTCGCGGCCGATTTCGGCTAGCGTCCGCAGCGCCATCGGCTCATAGCCTTCGTAGTCGAGGTAAAGCGTGCGCCGGCCGCCCGTGTGGTTGCGGACGGTGCCTTCAAAAGTCACCACCGCGCCTTCGCTGCCCCGCACCAGCCTGCCGACCAGCCCGCGCGTATCGATCGACCGGCGGGTGATGGCGAAATAGTTGCCCGACTCCTCGATTTCGAGCGGGTCGGCAGCCTCTTCCGAGCCGCCGCTGACCGGCGGCAGGAGCGCGATTTCGTCGCCATCGGCGATCTTGGTGGCCGGTTCCGCGAACGCGCGATTGCGCGCCACCACGATGCTTCCCGCCATCTTCGCTATGCCGGGCGAGAGCGCCGCGTAACGATCCAGCACGGCGCGCAGATCGGCGCCTTCGGCGAACTCGGCATCCTCCGAGCTGCGGCCGGCCAGGTCCTTCAAAATGCCGAAAAACAGCACACGCGCGCGCATCTGTGACGATTGGAATTCTCAGTCTATCAGACGGTTCCAGCCGCGTCTCCGTTTCGCCTGGTTGCGCTTAAAACGCCCGGCTGAGCCAGGCGACAAAAACCGATCGCCTATCCCCCAGGCCGGCCTCAAAATTGGGCTTGACGTCGACTATATAATAGGCGATATATATATTATCATGGTCAGAGATCCTGCGGATTTCCTTCCGCTTCACAACAACTGGTTCCACATTTTGCTCTCGCTGGTGGGAGCCGATCAGCATGGCTACGGCATCATGCAGGAAGTCCTGGAGCGGACCAATGGAACGGTGCGTCTTTGGCCCGCCACTCTTTATGGTTCGCTGAAGCGGCTGATCTCAGACGGGCTAATCGAGGAATCCGACGAGCGGCCGGTGGCGGAACTGGACGACGCGCGCCGCCGCTATTACAGGTTGACGGGGCTGGGACGAACCGTGCTCGACCTGGAATGCGAACGGCTGCAGTCGATGGTCCGCATGATGCAACGGAAACGCAAGCAGGAGGCCTACTGATGAACCCCCGAGCGAGCATTTGCGTGGCCATTTACCGGCGCCTGGCCAGCGCGTATCCGCACGAGTTTCGAATGCTGTACGGAGAGGATCTGGACCGGATTGGCGAAGACGCCATTCCGGAGGTCCGGCGGCGGTACGGTGTGCCGGGCCTGGTCAGGCTTCTTGCCGACATTGCCATCCGGCTCCCCGCCACCTATTTCACCGAAGTCCGGCAGGACATTGTCTATGCGCTGCGGAAGCTGGCCCAGTCGCCCGGGTTTACGGCCGTGGCCGTGCTTTCGCTGGCCATCGGGATTGGCATGTGCAGCGTGGTCCTCAGCGAATGCCAGTCGATGGAAGGGCCGCCGCCGGGCGTGCGCGATCCCGCGACGCTGGCGACCTTCGTTTGGACGACGGTCTCCTACCCGTATTTCGAGCGCTATCGCGATCAGCGCCAGGTGGTGGCGAGTGCGACGGCCTGTTTGGGGTTAGTCCCGTTCGCCGTGGCGTTCCACGCGGACAGGGGCGCCCACGCGGAGCGGTTCTACGGGCACCTGGTTTCCCCCGAGTATTTCACCACCTTGGGCGTGACGCCGGCCGCCGGCCGTTTTTTCTCGCCGGAAACCGAGAAGCCCGGGATGGCGCCGGTGGTTGTAATCAGCGACCGCTTCTGGCGCAAGCACCTGGGCGCGGACCCGCTGGCGGTGGGACACACATTGCGGCTGAATGGTTCGATGGCGACCATCGTCGGCATCGGTCCGAAGGACTTCTTGGGTGTCTGGCCAGGTAATCCGGCGGATCTGTTCGTGCCGGTGACGTGCGCCGGTTCCCGGGCTCCGGAACTGAGCGGCGACCCACTCCACCGCCCCGACCGCGACATATTCCGCGTCGTGTTCCGGCTTGCCGCTGGTGTGAAGATGAGCACGGCGGAAGCCGCCCTCGACGCGGTCACCCGCAATCTCGACCGGGAAAACGGAGTCCAACACGATCGCGATCGCAAGGGCCGCGTGGTGCGGCTGATGCCGGCTGGCACCGTTATGTACATCACGCCCGAGCAGAGCGCCCTCATCGACACCTTCGATGTCGTTCTGTGGGCGTTGGTCCTCTCGCTGGTGTGCGCGAACCTGGCCAGTCTGCTGCTGGCTCGCGGCAGCCAGAGGAGGCGGGAAATCGCCATCCGGCTTTCGGTGGGCGCCAGCCGGCCGCGCCTGGTGCGCCAATTCCTGACCGAAAGCGTGATGCTCTCGTTCGCCGGCGGCCTCGCAGGCATCGTGCTGGCTTACGGGTTGGCGGACGCGATCTCGTCCGTGTCGGTGCCTTCTCCCACGCCGATGGCACTTAATTGTCGACCCGATCTCCACGTGCTCGCAATCACGCTGGCGATTGCGCTCGCGGCGGGCATAGTATTCGGCCTGACGCCGGCGCTAGCTTCGGTGCGCGCCGATATTGGTCTGACCTTGAAGGAGGGCGCGCTATCGCCGCTGCGCGGCTATCGCCGCTTCGGTTTGCGTAATCTCTTCGTGGTGGGCCAGATGGCGGCATCGTTGATGCTTCTGCTGGTCACCTGGTATGTCGTCGCGGGCTTCTTGCATACGGAGGGCCTCGACCCTGGTTTCGAGACCGCCCATCTCAACCTCATTTCCCTGGACCCGGTGCGCGACGGTTATACCGCCGAGGCCACAGCGGCGCTGCTTACCGGGCTGCCGGACGAGTTGTCGCGCGTCAATGGAGTGCGCTCCGCGGCTCTGACCGACAGCGAACCGTTCGCCAGCCTGGCCGGGGTCCGGGCCAACACCCGCGTTTCGGCTCCCTCGGGCGACCGGAAAAGCGGCCAGGTGCTGCAATCCGCCTTCCGCGAGCGCATCGGGGCCAGCTACTTCGCCACGCTGGGCTCACCTCTATTAGCCGGCCGCGAGTTCGATCGGCGGGACCAGCAATCGGACGAACTGCCAGCGAAAACGGGCATTCCGGCTATCGTCAATCAGACCGCCGCGCGGGAGTTGTTCGGCGGCGAGGACCCGATCGGCCGCCCGATTCGCGAGGGCGAACTGAACTACACGGTGGTTGGCCTGACGCGCGATGTGCCGCCCGGATTTCTGACGGCCAAGACCGTGGCGACGGTGTTTGTGCCTCTTACAACGACGGCGTTTCGCGAGAATCCGGCGCAGCGCTCTACTATCCTGGTGCGCGGCACGCTGGGCCGGGACACGCTGTCGGCCGTGCGGCGGGAACTGGCGTCGCTCCATCCCGATCTCACGGTTTTCGACGTCCACACCATGCGGGAGGATCTCGATCGGATGAACGCATTCATCGAGTGGGATTCCGCAATCTACGTAATCCTCGGCCTTTTCGCCTTGCTGCTTGCCTCAATCGGATTGGGCGGAGTCACGGCTTACGCGGTGGTCCGCCGTCGCAAAGAGATTGGCATCCGCATGGCGCTCGGCGCCAGCAGCCTTCAGGTGCGGGGGCTGGTGCTGAGAGAAGGGACGGCGCTGGTCGTGGTGGGCTCGGCGCTTGGGCTTGGCGGCGGATTTGCCCTGTGGCGCGCCCTCGCGGCTTTCAGCGATGTGTTGGCGCGGAGCTTCTCGAAGCCCGCCGACGATGCACTTTTCTTTATTGGCGCGCCGCTGGTTCTGGCCAGCCTGGCGATGCTGGCCTGTTACCTGCCGGCGCGGCGCGCCACTGAGATCGATCCGGTGTCCGCGCTGCGGGAAGAATGAGTGGAAAGTGGGGCAAAAACACCGGCGGCAAGACCGCCGGCGCTACGGCCACGGCCCCGCGTTTCCTGTAACGCTGGCGGTCTTGCCGCCGGTGTTTTTGCGAATAGACGATCAATGCGCAGAAAACCGTCCCCAGTTGGGGTCGGAGCCGGCGATGGCGGTTTTGACCAGCGGCGAATTGGCGATGGCGCGGGCCAGGCGCGCGGCGGCATCGTCACTGGGCGCGCCGGCGACTTCAATGGTGACGAACTTTTGGGCACCTTCGCCATCGCGCGCGATGGCTTGCGCCAGGTGCTGGAAGACGCCGATGATTTTCTCTTCCACGCGGGCAAGTTCCTTGGCTTCGGGACGGACGCCGGAAGCGCCGTTAGCAAGCAGCACGAGCGTGTCGTTGGCGGAGGTGTCGCCATCTACCGACAGGCGGTGGTAACCGGCTTCGGCGGCGCGCTTGAGGATGGCGCGCAAGGCGGCGGCGGAAAGCTGCAAAACCCGGTGACGGACGGGGCGTAATCGTCGCAGCGTCAGGTTCTTTGCCTCGCGCCGCTACCTCGTAAAGAACTCCAGCGGGGCGATAGAGACGATCAGCCAGCGTTTGCCTCTACGCTCGACTTTGCAGGTGAGATCGGATTCGCGCTGCAGGATGCGGAGGCCGGTATTGACGTCGACGACTTCGAGGGTCCAATCGACTTCGAGCGTGCGTGCGGTGTCGGTGCCTTCGTCGGTAGTCAGGCCGATGGTTGAGTCGACTTCGCCTTGGGCGGTGAGCGCCTCCGCGCCGTTGCGCAGCGCCTCGTAACCGGGGAGTTTGGCATCGAACGAGGCCAGGAAGCCGACGGCCGGAGAACCCGGCTGGCTGAGCGCGTGGGCGGCGGATTGCAGGAGGTCCCAGGCGCCGTCCACATCGGGCGGCGAGAAAAAGCCGGGCGTATCGAGAGCGCCATCGAGAGACACGATGTGCAGCGCGCCATCGCGCGATTCCACGCGGCATGCTACTCGCCTCTGGCGATGTGTGATGCTGCGCAGGCCTTCGCGCGCGGCCAGATCCAGCTTCCAATCGATGGTAAGTGCGACACCGCGATCGTCGGCGGTGGCAGACAAAAACTCCAGCGCGGGTTGAATGTCGTAAACGTGGGCCAGGGATTCGACCGGCTTGCGCAAGAGTTCGACCAGCGGCTTGTCCAATGCTTCCAGAAAGCCGGCGTCGCGCCGTTCGGCGAGCGCTTGTGCGGCGTTCGAAACGACGTCGCGGGCGGCCTGCTCGCGATCCGCCGGCGCGTTCTGCGCGGCCGTCGGCCATGCCAATGCGATCAGCAAAAGAGCGCGCGGCGTGTTCAGCATGTCACGTCCTGTAACTGGCATTGATGTGAATGTAGCCGTGGGTGAGGTCGCAGGTCCAGAAGCGTGCCTCGCCTTTGGACTTACCGCGCAGCGAAAAGCGGATGTGACATTCCGGCGCATCCAACTTCTGTTTCAGCTCGGCTTCGGAGAATGGCGCGGCCAGGCCGCCGCGGCAGACGGCGACTCCTTGCATCCAGATATCGGTTTTGCCGGGATCGAAGAGCACGCCGGCGTTGCCGGCGGCGGAAAGGACGCGGCCCCAGTTGGGGTCGGAGCCGGCGATGGCGGTTTTGACCAGCGGCGAATTGGCGATGGCGCGGGCCAGGCGCGCGGCGGCATCGTCACTGGGCGCGCCAGCGACTTCAATGGTGACGAACTTTTGGGCGCCTTCGCCATCGCGCGCGATGGCTTGCGCCAGGTGTTGGAGGACGCCGGTGATTTTCTCTTCCACGCGGGCAAGTTCCTTGGCTTCGGGACGGACGCCGGAAGCGCCGTTAGCAAGCAGCACCAGCGTGTCGTTGGTGGAGGTGTCGCCATCTACCGACAGGCGGTGGTAACTGGCTTCGGCGGCGCGTTTGAGGATGGCGCGTAAGGCGGCGGTGGAAAGCTGGGCGTCGGTCATCACGAAGCCGAGCGTGGTGGCCATGTTCGGCTGAATCATGCCGGAACCTTTGGTCATGCCGGCCACGCGCACGGCGCCGCGCCGCAGATGGGCTTCGGCGAAGGCGGTTTTGGAAACCAGGTCGGTGGTCATGATGGCGCGGGCGGCGTCTTCGAAACGGGCGGGCGAGAGGCCTTCCACCAGACGGGGTAGGGCGCCGGTGATTTTGGCGCCGTCCATTTCCACGCCGATCACGCCGGTGGATGCGGTGAGCACCTGCGCCACCGGCAGCTTGAGAATTTTGGCGGTGGCGCGGGCAGTGGCCAGCGCCACGGCATCGCCGGTGCGCGTGGCGCAGTTGGCGTTGCCGGCGTTCATGAGGATGGCGCCGACGCGGCCTTTCGACAACGCCAGATGGCGGCGGCACAGCCGGACGGGCGCCGCCTGGACGCGGTTGCGCGTGAACACGGCTGCGGCGCTGGCGTCGAGACCGGAGACGATCAGCGCCAGATCGTCACGCTCGGCTTGCCGAATTCCGGCATACACAGCCGAATAAGCATATCCCAATGGCAGGTTCAAACGGGCACCTCTCCTAAGGGCTGGTTGGGAAATAGACGCCGGTAGGTGTCGAGAAGAGTCTCGACACGGCACGCACGAGTGCGTGCGCCACGTTGTTCGCCAGGATTTGGCATGGTTAACACGCGACAGGCCCTAAGATTTCATTTTCGACTAATCGGTGCCCATTGGCGAAATCCGCGGCGGGCATCCGCTTGCGGCCTTCCAGTTGCACCTCGACGAGTTCGAGCGCCCCCACGCCGCAAGCAACCAGCAGGGGCTTGATGCGAACGAGCGCGCCTGGCGGAGGGCCGGCAGCAGCTTCGACCGGGCGGGCGCGCCACACGTGCAAGGCTGCGCTGCGGAAGATCGAGTAAGCGCCGGGCCAGGGCTGCATGCCGCGCACCTGGTTGTGAATCCGAACGGCGGAGCGGGTCCAATCGATGCGGCCGTCTTCTTTTTTCAGCATGGGTGCGTAAGTGGCCTGGGCGTTGTCCTGGGGCTCGGGAACGATGCGGCCGGCCGCGAGGGCATCGAGCGCTTCGACCAACAGGTCCGCGCCCATCACGGACAGGCGGCGGCCCAGGTCAACCGCTGTCTCATCCGCGCCGACGGCGGTTTCGGCTTTGAGCAGCAGCGGGCCGGTATCCAGGCCGGCGTCGATTCGCATGATGGTAACGCCGGTGGTGGTTGCAGCATCGACAATGGCCCATTGGATGGGACCGGCGCCGCGGTATTTCGGCAACAGCGAAGCGTGCACGTTGAGGATGCCCAGCGGGGCAATATCGATGATGGATTGCGGGATGATCTGGCCGTAGCCCACCACCACCATTGCTTCCGGCGCGAGCGAGCGCAGATAGTCCACGGATTCCGGCCGCTTGACGCGTTCCGGCTGATAGACGGGCACACCGAGGCGCAGGGCGGCCTCTTTTACCGGCGGCATTGCGAGTGCCTGGCTGCGTCCTTTGGGGCGGTCGGGCTGAGTGACGGCCGCGAGCACCCGGTGGCCGCGCTCGAAGAGGCGTTCCAGGGTGGGCACGGCGAAGGTGGGGGTGCCGAGGAAGGCCAGGCGCATGGCGGCGGCTCAGTCCCACTCGCCGGCGCGCTGCATCTTGCGGATCTTGCGCTTGAGAAGATCGCGCTTGAGGGCGCTGATGTGGGAGATGTAGAGGCGGCCGTAGAGGTGATCGGTCTCGTGCAGGAAGGCGCGCGCCAGGAGGTCCTCGCCGGTCAGTTCAAACGGCTCCCCCTTGGCATTCTGGGCGCGGATGGTGACGCGCTTGGCGCGCCGCACCTGCTCGCGGAAACCGGGAACGCTGAGGCAGCCCTCTTCGCCCACCTGCTTGCCTTCCACTTTGACGATGGTGGGGTTGATGAGGACGAGCTTGTCTGCCGGCCGTTCGCCGTTCGAAACATCGATGACGGAGATCTTGCGGGAAAAGCCGATCTGGGGCGCGGCCAAGCCCACGCCCTTGGCGGCGTACATCGACTCGAACATATCCGCCAGGAATTGATTGAGGTCCGGCGTATCGAAGTCGGTCACGGTTTCCGCTTCGCGTTCGAGGACGGGATCGCCGAATTTGACTATCGGGTAAACCATATTTCCACTAGTAGTTTCGCACCTGCTCGAGGTAGCCTTGAAAATTGCGGCGGGTTTCGTCGAGCGAGTCGCCGCCAAACTTTTCCAAAAATGCCTGGGCCAGAACCAACGCCACCATGGCCTCGCCGATCACGCCGGCAGCCGGCACCACGGCCACGTCGGAGCGCTCATAAGCGGCTAAGGCGGGCTCGCGGGTCGCCAGGTTGACCGATTCCAGCGGCCGGCGCAAGGTCGAAATCGGCTTGAGCAGGCCGCGCACCAGCACGTCCTGGCCGTTGGTGATGCCGCCTTCCAGGCCGCCGGCGCGGTTGGCGCCGCGGGTGAACACGCGGCTTTCGCGATCATAATGAATGGTGTCCTGCACTTGCGAGCCGAAGCTGGCGGCGCCGGCGGCGGCGAATCCGATTTCGACGCCCTTGACGGCCTGGATGGAAACGATGGCCTGGGCGAGGCGTCCATCCAGGCGCGAATCCCAGGTGACGTGCGAGCCGAGGCCGATGGGGACGCCACGGGCCACCACCTCGAAGACGCCGCCAACCGTATCGCCGGTGCGGTAGGCTTCGTCGACTTCTTCCTTCATGCGGGCCTCGACGGCGGGGTCGACGCAGCCGAGAAGGACGCTGTCGCGGCGGCTCAGTTCGACCAGTTCGCCGAACTCGACGGCGCGTTCGAGACGAACGCGGCCGACCGCGATGACGTGGCTGAGCACGGTGATGCCGAATTCGCCGAGGAGTGCCTTGGCGACAGCGCCCACCGCGACGCGGGCGGCGGTTTCGCGGGCGCTGGCGCGCTCCAGGATGTAGCGCGCGTCGTGGAAGTTATACTTGACGGCGCCGGCCAGATCGGCGTGGCCGGGACGCGGGCGCGTGACGGGTTTGCGCTGGTCTTCCGCGCCCGCCACATCTTCCACCGGAAGCGCTTGCGTCCAGTTTTCCCAGTCGCGGTTGCGAATCAGAATGGCGATGGGGGAGCCGATGGTGTGCGAATGGCGCACGCCGGCGACGATTTCGGCGCGGTCGGTCTCGATCTTCATGCGGCCGCCGCGGCCGTAGCCCTGCTGGCGGCGCCAAAGCTCGCGGTTGACCGAGTCGAGGGAAATCGGGATGCCAGCCGGGAGTCCGGTGAGCGTGGCCACCAGACATTCGCCGTGGGACTCGCCGGCGGTTTCAAATCGCAGCATCGATGCCAGAATTTTTTATCGTAGCAGACCTGCGGCCGGAACCGGCTGCCGGGAGGGTTGCCAGCAGAAACAGCGAAAACTGTGATGCGCCGATCTTCTCTTTTTGTTCGCCTTCTGATATAGTGTGGTCCATGAGCCCAAAACCGCAAGACTACGACTTTGCCAGCCAATTGCTCGCCAGCAAGGATTTCTTCAACCGCTCAACCAGGGTCCTCGATGAGGCGGACTCCGAGTTCCGACCGCAGGAAGGCATGATGACCGTCGCGCAGCAAGTCGCGCACGCAGCGCAGACTCTCGACTGGTTCATCGAGGGGGCATCCAGACCCGAAGGCTTCGACCTCGATTTCGCGAAACACGCGGAGGCCCTCGATCAAGTGACCTCGCTGTCTGCCGCCCGCCAAATGCTCGAGACGGCGTACGCGAACGCGATTCACTTTCTCCGCTCGCGCAGCCCGGAGGATCTCGCGCAGCCACTCCCGCCCGGCCCGGTGATGGGCGGCCAACCCATTACCGATATCGTATGGGCGATGGTCGAACACACCGCGCATCATCGCGGCGCGCTGACGGTCTACTCGCGCCAACTCGGAAAAGTGTCCCCGATGCCGTACGGCGGCTGAATCGATCCCAGGCCGAAAGGGACTGTAAGAAAATCGGTTGGCAGGCGAAAGCGCCTGCCCCACCGGCCCGCAAGTCGTTCGGCTGTAGTGCCGCAAGTGCCGGACAGCGAACTGGTGCCGCTTCCGTTCACTCTGGGCGGCGTGCCGGGCGCGCAGACGCTCTATACGGCTGTGCATCAGCAATGGCTGTCCTGCTACGGGGCGGCTACGGTGATGAAGGCGTTCAACTGCGTTTCGGCGTCGCCCAACAGGGCGGTGATCAGGTGATCTCCGGACGTCAGGCCGGTAGGGACGACTACGTTGATCTGATAGAGGCCTGGACCCACCAGGCCGGCGAAGGCCACCTGAGCCTCGACGGCGTCAATCACGACGGTCGGCCATGCGGGGAGGAGAAGCGGTGATGGGATGATCTGCCCAGTGGGAGCCAGCGGATCGGTGACGCCGAAACCGGTTCCGTAGATCACAACGGTTTCACCGGGCGCGGCGGGGGTGGTGGTGACGCCGCCGATCAGGCCGCTGGGACCGATTATGGAATTGTTCGCGTGGGTTGCCGCTACATAGAGATGGCCGTTAGTCGAGTTGGTGCCGATCTGGAAAAACGAGGGCGCGGCAAGCAGAGCGGTGGCCGGCACGAACGCGCTGCTAAGTCCGTTGTTAGTGGCGCGAATCTGAACCAGGCCCGGCTGGATATCCGTTGGCACCAGGAAGTTGATCTGCATGTTACTCACGAAACTCACCGGCGCGGCTTCGCCGTTTACAGTAACTCCGACTCCGCCTACCGTGGTGGGCAGAGTGGCGCCAGTAACCGTCCACGAGGCTGGCAGCGTGGCCAGGGCGGCGCCTTTTAGAGCCACCCAGGTGTTAGGGGCGATATCTCCGGCTAAGAAGCTTCCGGCGTTCTGGATACCCGTTGCCGTAAAGGACGGAACCGGTTGAATGCTGCCGAGTAAGCCGTGCGACTCCACCGGATCGTTATTGGGACCTCCTCCGATGCCGGCCGTGAAGTAGAGCGTGCCTGGGTCTTCGCTGCGCGCGCCGCTGCCAAAACTCAGAGACCACAGCCCGGGGAAAGATATCGCCGCACCGGTAGGATCGTTCAAAGTGGCGAGCCAGTCGCCGGTAATCAGACTATAAGCGTTGATCGTGCCATCGCCAAAGTTGCCGACCAGCAGTGCGCCTCCGAACGGTCCGAAGGTGGCGGGAGCAAGGGCCATGCCCCAGGGCGAATTGAGCGCGCCATTTGAGATCAGCGTGACAACCAGTCTGCCGGTCTGATCGAACAGGGCCACGTAGCCATTCCCGGGTCCCGCCACGTCATCGTGTTGCATTGCGTCCTGCTTGGCGTAGGTCACGTAGACATTGCCGCCGATGATGGCCACGTTGAAGGGAGCGAAACCCGCGGGGATGGCCGGATTCACGAAGGCCTGGGAGATGGGGACGGGCGTGAGAGAGCCATCGAACACATCGACCGTCCCGCTGTGAAAGTTGGCCGCGAAGAGCCGGGGAGCACCCGTCGCGCCACCCAGTGCGCAACCCTTGTAGACCGCGCCTGACGCCGAGTTATCGAACAGGACCAAGGCGTGAGTGGAATCGACGCTCGAATTCCAGCCCGAGATGATACCGTCTTCGGAACAGAATAGGAATGAGGCCGGCTTACCCGTGGCTACCGCGAATTCCGAAGTATTGGATGAAAATGTATTGAGTATCACGCCCGTAACCGGGCCGCCGGTCTTTACTCCACCCGCCGCCGGTATATTGACGATCAATGAGATCGCCGCGCCGGTTCCATCATAGAGGGTGGAGGTGCCAGTACCGTTGTTACCGATCCAAAAGGGGCTCTGTCCGAAGCCGTTACCCCAGGGGTTTACCAGATTGGGATCCTGGTGGTCCGCAACACCCGACAAGTCGGAGACAAGCCTGTGCACCAGAAAAGTGTTAGGGGCAGTCTGCGCCATCGCCCACGTACTCAGGGCGACGGCGAGAACCACCAATCGGCAAACGGCGCGCGCAACACGTGCCAACTCACGTAGTCGATCGTGTTTCATAGCAGCAGTGTACAGTGAGAAGTCAGGTGATAAACGTAAACTCCGCCTAACACCAGTACTTAGATGGTGACGAAGGATACGTACACACTTCAGTCATGCACGGCTGCCTGAAATGCGAAAAGCCCGGCACGCGCCACCGGAATGGCGCCGCAGCCGAGCTCTCTCATTACTCTCGAATGATCAGAGGTCTATTGAACGTCGCTAACCTTCCCGTTAAGGAAAGTTACCTTCATGTCTTTGAAGACATAGATTTTCTTGGCGCCCAGGTTGACGATCTTCAAGGGGGTTCCCAGGGCCGCTGTCACTTGATCTATGGTCTGGCCGACATCCACGCTAACTGGTTCGGCGGCCGGCGCGGCGGCGTTGGGCCCGGGGCCGGAACCAGCGTCGGTGCTAGCTTCCTTTTCAGCCTGATCGGCTGCCTGCGATTGCTGATTGATCTCGGCGGCGACTTCGCTTTCCGGCGGAGGCGGCGGCGCGATGGCGGCCATCTGGCTCTCTACTGGAGCAGCCTTGGCGGCAGCCGGGGCTGCCGGCAATCCACCTTGCCCCTGCTTCTTCTGCAGTTCCTGCAGGCCTGCATCGATGGTCTCGCGCATATGGTTCTGCATGTCCTGCAGATCCTGGAGCGCCACGGAAACGACATCGCCGCGCGGGCATTCCTTGCCGCCCTTGCTGGCCAGCACGGCCAGGTTCGCGGCTTGCGCGTCCGGCGCGACCTGGCCGCGGAGTTGGATCGCGTCGCCCTCGCTGAGGGCGCATTCGTTGCCCCCGGCGTCGGTCACGTCGAGATCGCTACCGGCTACGAAGACGTGCGGCTTGCCATCGGTGAGCAGGCGCTGAATGCTGCTGGAAGCGGCGTCCGGCTCGGCATTCGGGTTGGCGGCCTCGTGGTTTTCGAGCGCAACCTGTTGTTTGACTTCATCGGCGATAAGCGCCTTCACTTCAGGCGTGAGCGGGGCGGGGTTGGCCAGCGCCGCTTGGTTGGCCTGATAGGCCGCCTGCAGGGAATTCGCGATGAGGTAGTCGGTCAGCCAGAGGGATGGGGCTGCATAGACCGGATAAGGCGTGAAATAAGAGCCATAGTATCCATACCAGGGATTGCCGCCCCAACCCCAGCCATAGGCAATCGGATTCACCCACGGATTGTAGGCCCATCCGTAGAAAGCCGCCCCGTAATAGTAGCTCGGGAAATACGGGTTCATGTACATGCCGTGATAATAGTAGCGTCCGTAATAGTGGTTATAGTAGTGACCGTCGTGATAATAGGAGCGCCGGGCATACTCGTGGCCATGATACATGTAAGGCCTCTGCACATAGCCGCGGCCGCCGCGCCCGACGTAGACGCGGGAATGATCGCCGCGCTCGACCATCACGTGCCGGCTTCCGTTAATCCCGTGGTGAACGTCCATGCCGCGCCGGTTGTCGTGGAACCCGGCGACTCTTCCATCCGGCCGCCTGGTAACCGAACCATGAGAGGTCTGCATGGTGGTGTGGCCGTGCGGTGTCGGCGCGCCATGTCCGCCAGCGCCGCCCGGGTGGGCCGCCGCGTTGGTATGACCGCCTGGCGTATTAGAACCGTAGTGCTGCCCGCCCGTCGCACCGGTGCCGTGGGATGCGCCAGCGCCTCCGCTAGTGCCGGTATGACCGGTGGACGTACCAGTCGCGCCGTGCGACCCGGTCGTCGAACCGGTGGTGTGGGAGGCGCCTCCGGTAGTGGTGGGCGAATGACCGCTAGACGTGTTAGCACCGTGCGAAGTATTCGCTGAGCCGGTGCTGTGGGACGCGCTGGCGCCGGCGCCGCCCGACTTGGCCGGCGCCGCAGCCTTGGCGGGCGCGGCTTTGGCGGGCGCCGCCGCCTTGGGTTTATCGGCGTGAAGCGCCGGATAGACGAAGAACAACAGGGCCAATGCGGTCAGGCATCTGGCGGAAAACAGGGTTCGAACTCCGTGCATACTCATTGAAGATCTCCTCAGTCGCTCTTACGAGCTGGTCCCAAACGGGCTACTGTACATCCGTCACTTTTCCGTTGACGAATGTTACTTTCAAATCCTTGTAATAGTAAATATCTTTGGTTCCGACCTTGGCCTTCTTGACGGGCTGGCCCAAAGCCGCCGTAACTTGGCCGATGGTTTGCCCCAGTGCGATGGACGCCGGTTCGGCCGGCGGGGGCGGCGGAGCTTCGATAGGCGGCGGCGGGGCCTCGACGGGAGCTGGGGCTGCTTCGGGCTGGCTTGACGCGGGCGCTTCCTGCTGACCGCCTTGAGGCGCGGACTGCTTGTCGCCGCCCTTATCGTCGCCGCCCTTGTCGTCGGAAGGGGCCACCGTGATGATCTCGGCGACCGCCTTTAAGGCTGCGTCCGGCGTCGGCGTGATAGCTCCGAACGGAATCACCAGTGAAGTCGCATAGCGCGTGTCGTCGATGGCGTCGGTAAAGAAGTCCAGGTAAATCCCCGGTTCCTTGCCGGCGCCCTTGACTTCGATCTTGGTTACCCAGAACTTCTCACCCGTTACATAGGTTCTGCTCGCCGGGGCACTCGGGGCGCTGCTCGCGCCAGGGATCATGCCCGAAAACCTGGAGAACTTTTTCAGTTTTTCGTTGGTCCTACAGGGTCCGCTCTGCGTCACCTTGCCGTCCTTGTATGTATTCCGGCACGGGTTGGTGCTGGTCGATGCCAGCATCAGCACATTATCCTTCTGAAGGACCACCACGGAACCCGCCGTCACAATATCCGACTTGTCAGCGGTGGTCTTGGTGAGCGTATACGTAGCTTCCAATTTTTTTTGGATAGCGGCCGCCGCTTGGTCCTGGGCGTAGGCCGCCGAGACGCACGGCAGCAGAAATAGCGTCGTGTACACCGCCGCGTGCGCCCAAGCGGAGCCCGCGGTTTTCGGATCAATGCCTGGCATTTTCAGTCCCTCTCCACTGCACGTTGTGCTTGCCGGTTGAGACAAGATCGAAGCAGTCGCCGGCTGCACCTCGATAAGCCCGAAGCGTCCCGAATCGGTTCGCCGAACTCACCTTGCTGTCTTCCACAACCTCTAACGCACGAAATCGTCGGAATCCAGTGCATTTCGTAGCCCTAAGAGTTTCAGCGGAGGTAACCTCTGGGCGATGAGTGGCCAAGAAGACTTGCCGGCGGCTCGGAACCGTTCTACTCAATTTTCCGCCGCGCCCACCGCCGATTGGACCGCTTCCGATGCGATGGTATCGGAGGCTTAAGCCATTGTCAAGCCGCCCGGCAGTGTTCGTCAAGGCAGATCCCATTTTAGCGCCGGCTGACCCTGGAGCACGGAAGATGCCAAAGAACAACAGTAATTCTTTCAAATACTTACCGTCTCCAACCCGGCCCGGTAGTGGCCGAAAACCACCGGCGTGGCTGCCTTGGAGCAGGCCTCGCCACGCTTCTTGGAAGCTTACGCGGTTCCAGTCCCCTCAAAAGGGGGCCCAAAAACGGAAATGCTCACCCCGAAGGATGAGCATTTCTTATCCCCCCTGTTCTAACAGGGGGTGATGTTCGATGGGAGAATCAGTTTCGACGGAATCGCAATCCGCCAAAAACTTTGGTAGTTGGATCTTATTTCCTCCCGGCCTCTGAGTCAAGCGGAAATCCGGCACGTTTTTTGTGGCCGTAAGCTGCTCGTATGCCCCAACTTGCAGCAACCCGCGAAATCTTACAACGGTAGCGAGGTGACGGAAAAGGCCTCGAAACAGCCTGAGGATTTCTCTCCAAGATGCACATATTAGGCAATTTACAAAAAAGCGCTCCAGCTCAGTTCAGGTGCAGGCTGATCATCGCCTCGGGTTCTTCCCCGTGACGAATCAGGCGCATGAGCACACGCGCAGCGCCCAGGAGGAGGCCGGACAGAGTCGCAAACAGAACCAGTATCCCAATGAGTTTAAAGACACTTAAGAGAAGGTTGCCGGGGTTGTCCCGGGCCGTCGGAACGTGCTCGTCGCGGGTGACTTCGGCCTGCCAGCGGACCTGAGCCAGCAGGAGTTCGGCCATGTCACGGTCGGCTGGGTCTAGCAGTACTGCCACCAGTGGCCCGCTGCGTTTGACCATGGCGCCGGGCAGTTGCTCGAAATCGGGCACCTTCCGCATGGCGATTTGCGGCGACGGGTAATTGAAGATGGCCAGCGGCATGGCACCCTTGGGGCTATGGAAAACGCCCAACTGGGCCTCGGCGTCCAAGTGGAAGCCAGCCACCGAAGGCGAAATGGCCGGGAGGAATCGGGCGAGGCTGGCCGGGCCGGTGATGTAGCGTTCGCTATTGGGAACCAGGCTTTCAACGGGGAGGTAGGCGGGCAAAACCGGCAGCGCGGTCGTGTCGACGTTCTTCAGCGACTGGTTCAGCGCGGCCAGCTCGTCGGCCGTCGGCCGATAGCCGGCGAAGGCCAGCAGATACTGGCCGTTGACGAACAGCAGGCCGTCCCGGGTGGCTGCGGCGAGCGGGGCCAGCTTGGACGGCTTGGCGGTCTCGGGACGCTGCCAGTCGAAGGCCGCCAACGCGGCGGTGGGGTCGCCAAGCTGCCACGCGGTGACGGTGAAACTGGCTGCCGCCGACTTATAAGTCGCCGTTTCCCAGGCCCTCAGTCCGTATTCGTCCCAAACCGCGCGGTCGGTGAGGGTGGGCTGCGACTCGCCGGTGCGATGCGCCGGGCCGATCGCCTCCGGAAGAATGGAAGCCGCCAGCAGACCAGGCAAAGACAGCAGGGCAAGCAAAGAGCGCATATGTTTATTAGACGCCAAAAGCAGGCGGCAAAGGTAGGAGCGGTTCGTAAAAGACACCTGCGGCAAGACCGCTGCCGGCGCTCGCCGCTGCGTGCGATGATGGTGTTTCCGAATGGCAGAGGAAGCGGAGCAGATGGAATGGCTGGCGGCGGCGCGCACAGCCATGGAGATCGAAGCGCGCGCGGTGACGCAAGCGGCGGCGCGTCTGGATGGGGCACTGGTGCGCGCGGTGGAGCTGATACTGGCGCATCCGGGCAAAGTGCTGGTCACCGGCATCGGCAAATCGGGGCACGTGGCGCGGAAGTTGGTGGCCACGCTCTCGAGCACGGGCACGCCGGCGGTCTTCCTGCATCCGGCGGAGGCCGCGCACGGCGATTTGGGCATCTACACGCCCGGCGATCCCACCGTGCTGGTGTCGAAGAACGGCAGTTCGGCCGAGCTGTTGTCGCTGGTTCCGCTGCTGCGCGATTTTCATTCGCCGCTGATCGGCATTCTGGGCGCTACGTCGTCGCCGCTGGCTGCGCTGATGGACGTGCTGCTCGATGCCTCAGTGGAGCGCGAAGCCGATCCGCACAACCTGGCGCCCACCGCCAGCGCGATAGCGGCCCAGGCGGTGGGCGATGCGCTGGCCATCGGACTGATGTGCGCGCGCGGCTTCACCCCCGAGCAGTTCGGCCGCTACCATCCGGGCGGCCAGTTGGGGCGCAATCTGCGGACTTTGGTGCGGCAAGCCATGCACGGCGCGGGTGAAGCCGTGATGGTGCCGCCGGAGACTTCCTTAAAAGAAGTGATCATCGCCATGACGCGCCTGCCGCTGGGCGGAGCGTGCGTGGTCACCCCCGAGGGCTGCCTGGCCGGCTTTATCACGGATGGCGATTTGCGGCGCGCGCTGGCGACTTACGATGACATTCGCGGCCTGCGCGCGGCGGACATCATGACGGCCAATCCGGTAACCATCGGTCCGGACGCCAGCCTGGCGGCCGCGCTGGAGCGGATGGAGCGCCGCGCCTCGCAGATTTCCGCGCTGCCCGTGGTGGACGATCGCGGCCGCGCGCTGGGCATTCTGCGGCTGCACGATGTGTACCTGGGATTCCGCGGCGCGGCGCCGGCTGGTTCCTGAGCGACGCGCGCCAAGCCGGCTTCCATCTTCCGCACCGGGCATGTATTCTGGAAAAACGATACCTATGCGAAACTACACGCGACACCTCATCATGATTGGTCTGGGATTGGCGGCATGGCTGGCTATGCCGCGCGCCAACTTGCTGGCGCAAACGGCTCCGCCCAAGCCGCCCGACACGCTGGTCCTGAACGACGATGAGAAGCTGGTAGGGCACTTCATACGCTCCAATGGTGGAGACCTGCGGTTCAAGAGCGACATGCTGGGCGAAGTGACCATCCCGTGGAGCAAGGTGAAGGAACTGCGCGCCGCCGGTCCGTATACGGTGGTAGGCAAGGACATCAAGCTGGGCCGTAGCTCGGATACATCCAAGTTGCCAAAGGGCAGCGTGGAAGCCACGGCTCAGCAGATCACGGTGACTGCCGCGCCGGATGCGGCGCCCGCAACGGTCGCCGTGGCGGATGCGGCCCACGTCATCGAATCCTCCGAGTTCGAACAGCAGGTGATGCACAGCCCCGGTTTCGGCGAAGACTGGACCGGCTCGATCCAAGCCGGGATTGCGTTGGTGGAGGCCACCCAGCAAAGCCGCACCTTCAACGGCGGGTTCGCCCTGCTGCGGGCGGTACCGATTGAAGGGTGGCTGGACCCGCGCGACCGCACGCTGGTGGATTTCAACTTCGCCGACGGCACCGTCAAACAGCCTGGCGCCGCCGAAATCAAAACCGATATCATCCACGGCGGCCTGGAACGCGACGAATATTTCTCGACGCACCGGATGTATGGATTCGCGCAGGCGACCTTCGACCACAACTACTCGCAGGGGCTGGACCTGGGGGCGCAAGTGGGCGGCGGGCTCGGCTGGACGGTGGTGAAGAGCGCGGCGAACGTGCTTGACGCCAAGGCCAGCATCACGTACCTGCATCAGAGCTTCGCTGGGTCAACCAACTCGGACCAAAGCCTGGCGGCTTCGAACTTCGCCGAAGCGTTCTCCCACAAGTTCAAGCACGGCGTGGCGCTGGCGGAAACGGCCTCGGCGACGCCGACCTGGAACATCACCAACGACTGGTTGGCCAACGCTTCCATCACGCTGACGGTGCCGGCCTACAAGCGGCTGAACATCGCGCTGGGAGTGATCGACAGCTACTTGAACAATCCTCCGCCCAGCTTCAGGAAGAATTCGTTCCAATTCACCACCGGGCTGACGTACACGCTCAAGTAGCGGACGCGGGAACGCATAGGACGGACCATCGCTTTTTGTGGTCTGTCATGCCCGCCTAAGCGCGATGCTTTGACAGACGGCAGGAACCGATGTCCTACTTCTTCCTTCACTCGAGGCGGATGTTATCGAGACCCAGCGTGAAAGCGCCCGTCTGCGGCCCGGCGGCCCAGGCGATACCGATGATGTCGCTACCGTCGATACTGCCGAAACTCGCAAACGGCATTGTGAACTGTTTCCACTCGGGGCCGGCTACGAAGTTCTGCGTCGCCGGGCGATAGCCGAGCCGCCGGGAAAACAGCATGACCTGATAGGTGCGGCCGTCGCCCTTGGCCCAGAATTGGATGGCCTTCCTGGCGGAGAGATTGGCCGGCGCCATGATGGCGGGGCCCGGAGAAAACAACACGCCCGACCAGGGGAACGCAAAGCCCGCGATGACTTCGCCGGTCACCAGCAGATAACTCTTACTGGCCTCCGCTCCACCGGGGGCGATCTCCATTTTCGCGACTGACTTTCCACCAGCCATCTTATCGGTGGAAAGGGACCAACCCACGCCGAATTTCGCCTGCGGCGCGCCTTCCTGTTCGAAGTCGCTGATCCAGCCGGATTCCGAGCCCACCGGCGGCGGAGCGCTCTTCGCCTTGGCCTGGTCCTCGAACTGTTTTGCGACCGACGCTTTCCAGGCTGCGCGATCGATCGGGTGACCGTCCTTCCAGACCGCGACGATGTCGCGAGTCTGGCGGATGTCGGCGGTCGGATCGCCGTTGACCAGTAACAGGTCGGCACGCTTGCCGGCTGCGATCTGCCCGCGATCATCGAGGTGGAAAGCGGCCGCGGTCGCAGCGGTGGCGGCGTGCAGGGCTTCCATGGGAGTCAGGCCGGCGCGCACCAACAACTCCAGTTCACCGTGCAGGCTGGCGCCTTGTGTGGTGCCTGGATTGCCGGCGTCGGTGCCGGCCAGGATCGGCACCTGCGCGGCTTTCAGTTGGCGGACCGCTTCAGAGGCGCCATCGCAACTGAGCTTCGCGGGCAAGCCGAAGGTTCCCTTCAATTCCGACTCCGCCGAGGGAGGCAGGTACGGCTTGAGCCGCGGATCGGCGGCCAGATCCGCGTCGAAGCTGGTGGCGCACAGAGTCTGCAACACGGTCAAAGTGGCGACGACAAAGATATGATGCGAGGCGGCGAGTTTGGGGAAATTCGGGCTGGAAGCCGGCCCGGCGAAAAGGTGGGCCAGCCCATCGGCGCCTGCCTCAATCGCATCGATGGCCTGCTGCAGCGTGCCTATGTGCACCACGAGGAGCTTTCCGCGGGCGTGCGCCGCCACGGCCAAAGCTTTCAAAGTCTCTTTGGAGAGGGTCGGCGTGGACTTACCGAATCCGTACTCCAGGGCGTCGTCATAAACGGCTTTGATATAGTCCGAACCCTCGGCAATCCGCGCGTCGACCCAGGCCTGGGCTTCGTCCGGCTTAACGATGGTGGGGACTTTGATGCCGTACTCGGTCCCGTGGCCGCCGGGGGCGGTGGCCAGGTAACCGGACGAGCGCAGGTCCGCGTAGTCAAGCAGATGACCTTCGGCCTGCTGCTTCTTGACACCGGCGGCGAGCGCGGGAAGCGTGAACATATCCAGGTCGGTGGTCACGCCAAAGATTGGGGCCTGCTTGAGGCTGGCTTCAATTATGGTATGCGTGTGCGCGTCGATCAGGCCCGGCAGGAGGGTCTTCCCGGTGCCATCCACCACGTCCGCGCCCGCTGGCGCGGCGATGTTCCGGCCGACCGAACGAATCACGCCATCTTCGACCAGGGCGCCGGTGTCGTCGAGAACGCGGGTTCCATCGAACACGCGCACGTGCTCGATCAACAGCGGCTTGGTTGCAGGCTGCGCTGCGGCAAGACTCACGCAAACCACGCCGGCAAGGAGAAGTGAAAACGGTCTTGTCATGTGCTCTGATCCCTCACTTGTTCTCACCGCAGGGTAGCACTTTCGGTGGCGGGCAGACCGGCACAGAGCGATCTCTGAATGGCCTTCGCCGCGAATGAGTGGCCAAGCGAGACGAATGACTCTTACTTCGGTTGCAGCCCGACCGATGTGACGATGATGCCCAGCTCGCGCCGTTCGGCGCCGGCGGGCGGAATGGAATTGTCCAGCGAGAACTGGATGCGAACCGCCGGTTTGCTCAAGGCCGAAGCCGGGACGTCGCGTTTGAACTCGAACTGGCCGGACTTGCTGTAGGTTTCCGGCGGCAGCGGCGTGCCTTCGACCGACGCCGACAGGGTCAGCGACTTGGAATGATCGATGGCAACCTGGGGCACGCTGAGCGCCATGGAAAGAACGGCACCGCTCTGCGCCGCGCCGACGGGGGTGCGCAGCAGCACGCTGAACTGCTTGCCAGTCCAGCGCCAGGCGTTGGCTTCGACGCCATAGAAGCCGTCCAGGAGCTGGGGTTCATTCTTGATCTCGGAAGCTTTCACCGTGGAAGCCAGTGCCATCGCCTCGCTTTCGGGCGACACCACCCCGACGGCTTTTTGGTCGCGTTTGCAGCCCAATGGCGCCAGAGCCAGCGCCAGAATCAGTCCCCCGGCCAGGACGGGCAGGCGGGATTGTCTCGTGCGAAATACCTGTTTCATTAGTCCGGTCTTCTCCATTTCATCGAGCAACTGTAAAACACCAGAGGACAATTATACCGTGGGAAGGGCGGTTATGCTGGCGGCGGCGTAGCCGGCGAGTACATCGACGGTTTGGACAGGCCGGACGGCGCCGCTCGAGCGAAGTTCCATTTTTTGTCTTGAGCATCCCAGGCGCGAAGCCGCGGAAGCGCGGTAACATTCTCTTGCAGGCCGTCGCCTAAGAAGACAGCAACCTATGGAGGCACACGGTATCCCCGAGCAACTGAAGCGGCTGTCCTGTGGACACGCCGGGCCGGGCATGCACGGCCCCTACGGGCGGGATAGGTTGGCGTGAATGCGAAAGGGCGTATTAGTGCGTGTCCTGGTGGCTTGTCTCTCGGTCGCGTGCCTGCTGGCTTCCGAACATCACGGATGGGTTAAATCCGGCGGAGTGCCGGTGCCTGGGGCGACCATCACGGCCACGCAAGGCGACAAAAGCTTCGTCACCTCGAGCGACGACTCGGGCGCGTATTCCTTTCCGGACCTGCCCGACGGCGTCTGGACATTGCGAATTTCGATGCTTGGGTTCAGCCCGGTAACGCGTGACATCGGTGTAGCGGCGGAGGCACCCAGCCCGAATTGGGAGTTGACGGTGGTGACGCTGGATGCATTGCGGAACCAGTTGAAACCACCGGCGCCGGTTGCAACAACTCCGGCCGCGCCCGCGGCATCGACAGCCAAATCTGCCGCCGCGACACCGGCTCCCACGCAAGCGGCTGCGGCCAAACCGGCGGGCAGCGGGCCCGCAGGCGGAGGCCGCGGCAACTGGGGTGGCGGGCGGCCCTCGCTGCGGCAGGGCACGCAACCGGGCGGCTTCCAGCGCCTGGATGTGAATGAATCGGCCGACGCGGGGTCGGACAACGGCGGCGGCGAGAGCGCGGTTGCGATGGGGACGGGCGACGTTACCCAAAGCTCGGACGCTTATGTGGTCAGCGGCAGCTTGAACAACGGCTTGAACATGCCGCAACAGAATGACTGGGGATTCGGCGGTCCCGGCGGCATGAACGGCATGGGCGGACCCGGCGGGCCGGGTGGAATAGGCGGTCCCGGCGGAATGGACATGGGCGGCGGCCCAGCGGCGGCGGGCGGCGGCCGTGGCGGACCGGGCGGACCCGGCGGTGGTTTCGGCGGCCGCGGTGGTGGCGGCGGCTTCGGCGGCAATTACGGGGGCGGGCGCGGGGGACGCGGGGGACAGGGCCGCGGCGGTAACCAGGCTTCCTTCGGCAACGGACGCCGCAATCCGCGCCAGCATTACAACGCCAACGTGGCGCTGATTCTGAACAATTCGGCTCTGGATGCGCGGCCGTTTTCGCTGACCGGCCAGGATACGCCCAAGGCCGCGTTTGCCCAGTTCCGCTCCACCGGCATGCTGGGCGGACCGCTGAAGATTCCGCACGTGCTCAGTGGGCAGCACACTTTTTTCACCATCAACTACCAGCTGACGCGCGGGCGCAATTCGAGCAACGTTAACGCGCTGGTGCCGACGGAGCACCCACTGAGCAATGCCCCCTATACCTCACCCGTCACCATCTACGACCCGCTCAGCGGAGCCCAGTTTCCCAACAACATCATCCCCGCCAGCCGGCTGAGTGCCGCGGCCCTCGCCCTCCTCAACTTCTACCCGCAGCCGAATTTCGACAGCTCCCGGTACAACTACCAGGCGCCGATTGTCGGCATCAGCAACCAGACCAACATCAACTCGCGCATCAGCGAGACGATTAACGCAAAGAACCAGGTGTCGGGGAACTTCGCCTGGCAAGGCAGTAACTCCTCAACCCCTAACTTGTTCAGTTTTGTCGATACCAGCAAGATGACCGGCATTAACACCGGGGTGCAGTGGAGTTATCACTTCACGACCAGGCTGATCAGCAACCTGCGGTACAACTTCAGCCAGTCGGCCACCAATATGACGCCGTTCTTCGCGAACTCGGAGGATGTCGAAAAGAATATGGGGATTGTGGGCTACGACCCGGTGCAACAATTCTGGGGGCCTCCGTCCCTGTCGTTTTCGAGCGGCATTTACGGATTGAGCGACGGCAACTACCAAATCAATCACAACAACACGAATCAAGCCGGCGAGAGCCTGATCTGGGTACGCGGGACGCACAACGTGACGTTCGGCGGCGACGTTCGGCGGCTGGATTTCAACCAGATTGCGCAACAGAATGCGCGCGGCAAGTTTACTTTCACCGGCAACATGACCGAGCAGCCGGGACCAAACGGTCACGCGATGAGCGGCACGGGCTCCGACTTCGCCGACTTCCTGCTGGGCCTGCCGGACGCCAGTTCGATCGCTTACTCACCGAGCGGGGCGGATAAGTACTTCCGCGCCTCGTGGGCGGACGCTTACGTCACAGACGATTGGCATGTGCGCGGCAACTTCTCCGTCAACGTCGGGCTGCGCTGGGATTTCCAGGCCCCGGTAACGGAGCTGTACAACCGGCTGGTGAGTTTGGAAGTTGGGCCGGACTGGACCACCCAGACGCCAGTTTGCGCTGCCGCACCGCCGGGCACGTGTACTTTGGCCAGCCAGTTCGGGCTGCCGGATTCGCTAGTGCGTCCGGACTACCACGAGTTTCAGCCGCGCATCGGCATCGCGTGGCGGCCGATCCCCAAGCACTCGACGGTAGTGCGGGCGGGCTATGGGCTGTATTACAACACATCGGTGTTCCAGCCGCTCGCCAACCAGATGTCGCAACAGGCGCCGTTGTCGAAGAGCGTCACGCAATCTTACTCGGTGTCGGACGCGAAGTCCGTCCCGTTACCGCAGGGGCCGCAGCCGCTGACGATAGAGGACGCGTTGCAGGTGCCGGCCATCAGCACCACCCCACAGACCTTTGCGCTGGATCCGAATTTCCGCATCGGCTACATCCACTATTGGCAGGCTTTGGTGCAGCAGAACCTGCGCGGGTCGTTCGTGGCGACCTTCACTTATAGCGGCAACAAGGGAACCCACCAGGTGCAGGAGTTTCTACCCTGGACATTTCCGGCGGGCGATCCGTTGAGCCCTTACCCGCACGGATATGTCTACGAAACCTCGAGTGGCAACTCGAATTACAACGCCGCCAGCGCGCAGTTACAACACCGCTTCCATAACGGATTCCTGGCTAATTCGACGTACGTGTTTTCCAAGGCCATCGACGATGCGCAGACGCTGGGCGGGCGCGGCGCGGCCGGATCGGGCTACGCACAGAACTGGCTGGACCTTGCCGCCGAACGTTCGGTTTCCAGTTTCAACCGGGCTAACACGCTGAACCTGGTGCTGCAATACTCGACCGGTATGGGGACGCGCGGCGGAACGCTGATCAACGGATGGAAGGGCGTGTTGTTGAAGGACTGGACGCTGGGTCCCAGCCTGACGTTAGGCAGCGGGCTGCCGGCGACCCCCATCGTGATCGGCCGCCTGACCAGCGGAACCGGGATCACCGGCACTACGCGAGCCGATTACCTGGGCGGGCCGCTGGCCGCGGTCTTGCCCGGCTATGGCTTCGACACGGCCGTGTTCGCGGCGCCTCCCGACGGCCAATGGGGCGACGCGGGCCGCGGCATCATCACCGGGCCCATGCAGTTCGGCCTGAACGCGTCCGCCTCCCGCGTATTTCGCTTCGGCGAACGGCGCAGCATGGACATCCGCTTCGACGGAACCAACGTGCTCAACCACGTGACTTGGGCGTCGTGGAACACCACGCTGGGAAATTCGCAGTTCGGCCTGCCGACCGGGGCCAATGCCATGCGCAATATAACGGCCACTGTTCGATTCAGGTTTTAGCGCCATGCGAAAAACGCTCGCCATCTTTTCGGTCTGGCTGCTGGCGGTTTCCGCGCAACAGGGAGTTCCGCAGGGCGGCAGCAACACCATCGGCGCGCCGCGAGGCACCGTGACCTTCAGCACCACGCGGCAACTTGTGGTGGAGGACGTGATCGTCAAGTCGCAGAACGGCAAGCCCGTCGACAACTTGAAGGCCGGCGATTTCCTGGTCACCGAGGATGGCAAGCCGCAACAGATCAGCGTCTTCGAATTCCAGAAGCTGTCCGAGGAGGCGGTGTCCGCTCCGCCGCCCGCCTTGCAGAAGCGGACGGAAGTGGCCGCAACGGCCGCCGCGCCGCCAGCGGTGAAGCCGCTTACGGCGGTTGAGATCGCACCCGAAAAACCGGGCGACATCAGGTACCGGGACAAGCGGCTGATGGTGATGTTTTTCGACATGACCTCGATGCCGATTCAGGACCAGATGCGCGCCCAGACGGCGGCGCTGAAATTCCTGAGCACGCAGATGACGGCGTCCGACCTGATGGCGATCATGACGTTTTCGAGCGACATCAAAGTGGTCGAGGACTTCACCGACGACCGCGACCAACTCACCCAGGACATCAAGAAACTGGTGATCGGCGAAGGCCAGGGCCTGGACGAAACGGTGTCCGACGACAGCGCTTCCGATACCGGCGCGGCTTTCCAGCAGGACGACACGGAATTCAACATCTTCAATACCGACCGCCAGCTTTCGGCGCTGGAATCGGCGGTGAAGATGCTGGGCTCGCTGAACGAGAAGAAGGCGCTGGTGTATTTCGCCAGCGGCATGACGCGCAACGGGGTGGACAACCAGGCCCAGTTACAGGCCACCATTAACGCCGCCATCCGTTCGAACGTGTCTTTCTATCCCATCGACGCGCGCGGCCTGGTGGCGGCGGCGCCGCTGGGCGATGCCACCAAGGGATCGCCCGGCAGCCAGGGAATGTACTCGGGCAGCTCGGCGCGCGCCGGCGTGAGTAACTTCCAGGGACAGCAGGAAACCCTCTACACTCTGGCCTCCGATACCGGCGGCAAGGCGCTGCTCGATAACAACGATCTATCGATGGGAATCGTGCAGGCGCAAAAAAATATTTCGAGTTACTACATCATCGGCTACTATTCGCCCAACGAGGCGCTCGATGGCCGCTTCCGCCGGGTCAGAATTACGTTGAAAGACAAGGACAGGGCGGGGCGCGTGGCCAAGCTCGATTACCGCCAGGGCTATTATGCCAGCAAGGAATTCGGCAAGCTCAACACGACCGATAAGGAGCGCCAGTTAGCCGAAGCCTTGCTGTTGGGCGATCCGGTTACGGACATCGACATCGCCGTGGAGATCGACTATTTCCGCCTGGCGCACGACCGTTACTTCGTGCCGGTGGTGGCGAAGATTCCCGGCAGCGAGCTGGAACTGGCGCGCCACGGGGGCGCCGAATCCACCCGCATCGATTTTATCGGCCAAGTGAAGGACTCGGCCGGCAAGATCGTGCAGAACGTGCGCGACATGGTGGACGTCAAGCTGAAAGGCGAGACGGCCACGGGTCTGGCCAAGCATCCGCTGGAATACGACACCGGTTTCACGCTGGCGCCGGGTAAGTACAACCTGAAGTTTTTGGCGCGCGAGAATGAAACCGGCAAAATGGGAACTTACGAAATCAACTTCGCGATTCCCGATCTGACAGCCGATCAGAAGCTGCTGCCGATCAGCTCGGTAATTTTGAGCAGCCAGCGCATCGCGCTGGACGCGGCGGTGTTCAGTGCGGAAAAAGACAAAAAGCTGCTGTCCGCCAATCCGCTGGTCGAAGGGGGCCAGAAGCTGGTGCCCAGCGTGACGCGCGTCTTCAACAAGAGCCAGGAAATGTACATCTATCTGGAAGCGTACGAACCGGCCGCCACCGCGACGGAGCCGATCATCGCCAGCGTGGCGTTCTACCGCGGCAAGACCAAGGCGTTCGAATCGGCGCCACTCGAGATCAGCCAGGGGCTGAACGACAAATCGAAAGCGCTGCCGGTGCGCTTCAGCCTGCCGCTGGCCAAACTGCAGCCTGGGCGCTACACCTGCCAGGTCAGCGTGCTCAATCCCACCGCGCGGAAGTTCGCCTTCTGGCGCGCGCCGATGGTGCTGATGCAATAGTCCGCGCGCGGCACGAGAATACGCAGTGAATACGCCTGCTCCACGGTTCACAGTCCCTGGCGTTTGCGCGCGATGCCGATCACGGACACGGCGGGCCAGGGCAAGGCGCGGTCGATGCGGCGCCAGAGCCAGACCAGGCGGTCGAAGACCCAGAGGCCGGCGCGGCTCGATCCGCGGCGTTTGAGGACGCGTCCGAACAACCACCAGCCGGGGCGGGTGATGCGGTTGAAGTGGAGGACTCGCTCGACGGTGAGGCCGGCCGTCTCCATCTTGTCGCGCAGTTCGGTTTCGCTGTAACGCCGGTAGTGGCCCAGTTCCTCGTCGAGCGTGCCATAGATGGCCTGGTCCTGGGGCACCAGCACGATGGCGACGCCGCCGGGGATCAGGGCGCTCGAGATATTGGCGAGGCCGGTCGAGTCGTCCTGGATGTGTTCCAGCACGTTGAGGCAGATTACGGTGTCCGCCTGGCCGGCGAGGGCGGCGAAGTCTCCCGGGGCGCTCAGGTCGCAACGCAGCAGCTTCACGTTGGGGCGGAGCTGAAAACGCACGCGGAGCCGGGCCAGATGTTCGGAGTCGATATCGCTGGCGATGTAGAGCTGGCGCCGCGGCGCCAGGTGCCGCGAGAGGTTGCCCATGCCAGCTCCAATCTCGAGCACGCGCGCGCCCACCCAGGGGCGTATGGTATCTGCCATCCAGCGGTTGAAGCGCGGGGTTTGGGAAAGCGCGTCCAGCATGTTGGCGCCGCCATCCCGATAAATGTCGCGCCGCAGGCCGTACCACAGCACGGCGCACAACGCCCACACGGCGTCCCAAAAGCCGATCTTCTTGCCTTCCTCGTAGGTGCGGCCGCGGTAGCTGATGGGGACTTCGTACAGGGCCACGCCTCGCTGGGCGAGTTTGACGGTGATCTCGGGATCGAAACCGAAGCCGTCAGAGCGCAGCGGCATTGAGCGCACCAGCGACAGGCGGAAGGCTTTGTAGCCGGTTTCCATGTCGCTGAGATTCAAATCGGCGACGGCGTTGCCCACCGTGGTCAGAAAACGATTGGCCAGCGAATGCCAGAAGTACATCACGCGGCGCTCGCCGGAGCTAGCGAAGCGCGAGCCGAAGACCGCGTCGGCGTGGCCCTCCAGCAGCGGGGCGAGCACGCGGGCCAGGTCGAGCGGATTGTATTCCAGATCGCTATCCTGGATGACCGCGAATTCTCCCGTGGCGTGCTCGATGGCGGTGCGGATGGCGGCGCCCTTGCCGCGGTTGCGGGGGTGGCGAACGACCTGAATTACGCCGGAATGCAGCCGGGCCAGCTCATCCAGCGTTTCCGCCGACCCATCGGTGGAACCGTCATCCACCGCCACGATTTCGATGGGTACTTCCTCCCACAACGGCACCGCCAGCAGGCGCGCGATCAGCGCCGGAAGGTATTCCGCCTCGTTGAAGACCGGGATGAGGATCGAGACTTTGGCGTTGGCGCGTACCAAAAGAAGATGGTAGTACGACTCGGCGGGCCGTGCGGGTCAGGGGCGCCAAACCGGCGGACCCGATGCCGCCCGTTTGCATGAGTAAACCGTGGCCGTTGACTCCAAATAGCTATCGGCACGCCATTGACTTCCCGTACAATAGGGTCACACTGTAATTGAGAGAGGTGGAAGATGAAACTGATCGGAATCGCACTCGTGGCCGCCGCACTGCTGGCCCTCACTGCGACTCCGGGCTTGGCGCAATACGTCGTATCCGCTAAGGCCGGCACGGTCAATCTCGCGGAAGGCCAGGTGGAGTTGGACGGCCATTCCGTGGAATCGTCGCTAACTCACTATCCGGACATCAAAGAAGGAAGCGTGCTGAGCACCGAGGAAGGGCGCGCGGAGGTGCTGTTGACTCCCGGCGTTACTCTCCGCCTGGGCGACCACGCCAGCCTCAAGATGATCACCAACCGGCTGATCGATACCCGGGCGGAGTTGCTGGGCGGCTCGGCCGTTGTGGAGGCCGACCAGATCGACAAGGACACCTCCGTCACCATCGTCGTCAACAACGCGGCTGTGTTACTGCCCAAAGCGGGCATTTACCGATTCAGCTTCTCGCCGGCGCAGGTGAGGGTGTTCAAGGGCGAGGCTGCGGTGCTGGCCAGCTCGGAAACGACGGTGGGCCCACAAACCACACTGGTGGGTGCGGGCAGAACGTGTGCCTTGGGTGGCACCGTGTCTGCCGTCAAGAAGTTCAACTCCGATGATGCGGATGAGCTGGATAACTGGAGCCGCCGCCGGGGCGAACTGATGGCCATGGCGAACGTGTCGGGCGCCAATCTGTTCAACTCAAACGGAGGTTTGTATGGCGCGGGCTACTCGTCGGGAATGGGCTACCCGATGGGCTTCGGGATGCCGTACATGGGCTGCTCCGGTTTCGGCGGCTATAGCCCCGCGTTCGGATATGGCGGCGCTACGTTGGGCTTCCTTAACCCATATGCCTACCAGTTGTCGGGCATGTGGTCGTACAACCCTTGGTACGACATGTTCACGTACATGCCCTGCTACGGTATGGCCTACAGCCCATACGGCTACGCGTATTCAAGCCCCCCCGCGGTTCAGACGGGGCCTAGACGCCTTCCAATCCATGGCCCGACACGCGGTCCCACACGCGGTCAGGTGACTCTCGCCGGACGTATCCCGGGTCCGGTACGCGGTCCGATTGGTCTTGCCGGACGTGCCCCGCTGACAATGGCAGTTAACGGATCTCACACGCCTGGGTTTCGAGGTGGAACGGGCACGACATTCGCTGCGTCTGGACATAGCGGTTTCTCCGGCTATGGCGGTGGATCCGGCGGATCGGCCTCCCGTGGTGGCTCTTCCGGCGGGGGTGGTGGCTACACCGCAGGAAGCAGTGTTGTTAGCCCTGGCAGCTCCGTCAGCGCTGTCAGCTCCTCCGGAGCGGTGAGCCACGGCGGCGGCGGAGGTGGTGCGGTTAGCGCCGGTGGCGGTGGTGGCGGCCGCCGCTAACGAACCCGCATTCCCGATAGTTCACAAAGGGCCGGATGGAGCAGTATCCATCCGGCCCTTTTTCTTTTGGTTAGCTGGAGTATTTGAAGGCTTTGGTTTAGGTATACCCGAAAAGAGCCCGACGGTGTTAGTACCCGCCCGGCTTTTCCTTTTATTTGGCGAACTTTTCGCCAAAACCAAGCTTGGCCCAGACTGAACAAAAATGGGCTCCTCGCGTGGCACTATCACGCTATTTTTGTTTTGGCTAACGGGTCTTTTTGAAAGATTTGGTTTAGCCGCGCGCGGCAGTTAGACCGCAAGCCGCAGCGGGCGGTGGCGGCGACTGGCACGGACGCCAATCAACTCGGCCACCTCACCCAGCAGCGCCGGCAGGTTTTCCGTGTAAATCGAGACTTCCGAAACCGCTGGCTGGTATCCGCCCTTGGGCTTTGTGTGGCGGGAAGTGATGAAGGCGGTAGCTGGACGATATTCCTTCACGCGGGCATAGGCTAGCAGGTTGTGTCCGGCAGCATCGGAGCCGCCTTCTCCATCGCTCAACACCAAGTCGTATTCGCCGTCGTCGAGTTTGGCCAACGCCTCGGCTGGCGTGGCTGCCGCGTCCACTGCGTACCCGCTGGCCTGGAGTATCGTTTGGATGGTCAGCCTGGGAGCAAGGTCGCCGTGCATCAGTAATATCCGGGCGAGGTCTAACGCTCGGTATTTCGACTTGTAGCCAGCGGATATCTGCATCTTTGGCTCTAAGACTACTTTAACCGAGAATGCCGGATTTGCAGCCGGAAAATTTTGATGTTGAAGAGTTTAGACGCATATAACGCTGTCCTTTTCCGCGAATACTAGTACCTTTTGTATATACTTTTCGCATAGGTCGGGCCGTGTTTTCCATAACATCGCTGCAAGTTACCCATTTTCCGGAGCGGAAGCGGTCAAACAACACCACCTGGTTGTGGGAAGGCTATGGCTGCGCCGAACGTGCTTGCTTCGAAAGGTGCCCGCAATTGGGGGGGATCGAGCGTGGGTTTCTTGGGCTACACGCGCCTGGCAACCAGGAGGGTGATATCGTCGGCCTGCGGGGCCCCGGCGGTGAATTCCTTGAGCGCGGCGGTGACGGCGTCGACGATCTCCCGCGCTGGGCGCATGCGGTTCTCGCTCAGCACGCGGATGAAACGCTCCTCGCCGAATTCGTCGAACTCGAGATTACTGGCCTCGGTGACACCGTCGCTATAGAGCACCAGCAGGTCGCCTGAAGCGAGGTTGGCGCTCTGCTCGCCGTAGGGGGCAATCGACAGAACGCCCAACACGGGGCCGCCGCCTTCGAGCATTTGGGCTTCGCCGGAGGCGCGCATTAGGACCGGCGGATTGTGGCCCGCATTGGCAAACCGCAAATCGCCCGAGGCTGCATCGAGAACGCTGAAAAAGAACGTGATGAACCGGTTGCTCGGGCAGGTGGCGCAGGTGGCTTTGTTGAGCCGCGCCATGAAATCGCCGAGGTTGCCTGGGGTTTCCGCCAGCACATGGACGCGCGCGTGGAGGGCCATCATCATCAGCGACGCCGGCATGCCCTTGCCCGATACGTCGCCCAGCGCCAGGCCCACACTACCACCGGGGTAAGGGAAAAAATCGTAGTAGTCGCCGCCCACGGTGCGGCAGGGGACGTTGAAGCCGGCCAGATCCAAGCCGGCGATTTCGGGCGCGCGCGCCGGGAGCATGCCGCCCTGGATCTCGGCGGCCTGCGACAGATCGCGCTGCATGATGCGCTCGGCAGCTTCGACTTCGGCCAGGCGGGCGTGCTCGATGCGGATGGCCGCCACGTTGGCCATCACGGTCAGCAGGCTCAGATCGTTCTTGGTGAACTCGCGCAGGATGAAGGGCGAATCCACGTAGATCAAGCCGATGATGCGATCCTTGGTTTCCAGCGGAACTGCCATCATGGTGTGAACTTTTTGTTCCACGATGCTCATGCGGCCCTTGAAGGCGTCGTCGAGTTGCGCATCGCGCACCAGCACGGAGGATTTCTCGCGGAGCACGCGGTCGCGAACCGCAGTCGAAATGCGGAACCCGTCGCCCTTGTGGGCCTTGGCGGTGAGCTGATCGCCTTCGAGCAGCAGCAGCACGCCGCGCTGAGCGTTGACGGCCTGAATCGACAGATCGAGAATCAGCGGGAAGAGTTCCGCCAGCGGCCGGTTCTCGGCCAGTTCCTGGCCGGCATGGATGAGCGCCTGCATGGCGGCTGAGGGTTTGGCGCCGCCGCCGGGCTCGACCACGATGGTGCGGTTGGCGTCTCCCAGGCTGGTGACGAGTGTCGAAGTGCTGGGCGAATCCGTCTCAACGCCGTCACCGCCCTCGAACACCACCACGCCGGGCGCGGGAGCGCTCGACTCGGGAGCGAAAACGATCGAAAGATGGCCGGCGGTGATGCGGTCGCCAGGGCGCAGCGTCAGCTTGGCTTTGAGCGGGATGCCGTTGACGAAGGTGCCGTTCTTGCTGCCCAGATCCTGCACCGTCCACTCGTCGCCGGAGGGCTCCAGGGCGAAGTGCTGGCGCGAGAGGCCGGCATCGTCCGGAAAGCTCAATTCGACTGCGCTGGAGCGGCCGACCGCCAACCGGCTGCCGGAAAGCGGGAGGGTTTTCGTCTGCCCGTCGGGACCTTGAATCAGAATTGTGCGCGGCATGGGTGTGATCTATTTTACTAAAACCATATTAGAATCGGATCGAGAGGATGAATGATGGCAATGGCGCGTGGAGTCGACTGGTGGTGGGTAGCATTCTGCGCGGCCTCGTTTTCGAGTGCCCTCCTTGACCTCTGGTGCCGGAGGCGAGCCGGGCCCGTCTTGGTCGACCTAGGCGGATCGTTGGACCGGTGGTTCTCGTTGCTCGTTGGTGGCGTGATCGCCGCTTACGGCCTCACCGATATCGTTTACGCCCGTGGCACGACGTGGTCCGCCCTATTCATAGTTTTTGGCATGGGAACCGGTATCATTGCGTGGGGGACAAGGCGGTGTCAGCTACGCGAAGCCGGGATCTGGCGTGCGGGCAGACTGATTTCCTGGGGTAAGATCGAGGGCTACGAGATCTCCGCGAGACGAGCCCTCCTCCTGAAGGTACAGGGCGGGAGAATGAAGTACTGTTGCGACGTGCCGCCGGCGCTTCGATCGAAAGCCGAGAACCTGCTGGCTTCCAAATGCCAGGCGCTTCAGCCAAGAGCTTGAAATCGACGGCCCCATTCAAGATCGAGTCGAATCCTCTCCGTCGCCGATGCCGGAGTGCAGACCCCACCCATACAGGAGTAAAGGGACTTGTTGTTTGTTATAGTCGGCTTGGGAAGCGAATATGGAACGGATCATTTCATTCACGTTGAATGGCAAAGCGGCGACCGTGAAAGCGGACGACGAAAGGATGCTGCTGTGGGTGCTGCGCAGCGATCTGGGCCTCACCGGCACGAAATTCGGGTGCGGCGAGGGATTGTGCGGGTCCTGCACGGTGATCGTGGGAAACGAGGCGGTACGGTCGTGCGTGACGCCTCTTAAGGCGGTGGCCGGCAAACGGGTGATGACCATCGAAGGAATCGGCCAGCACGGGCTGCACGCCATCCAGCAGGCGTTCTTGGAGCACCGGGCATTTCAGTGCGGATACTGCACGCCGGGAATGATCCTGAGCGCGTATGCCTTGCTGCTGAAGACGCCGCATCCGACGCGCGAGCAGATTGCGCGGCACATGGAGGACAATCTGTGCCGCTGCGGCTCGCACGTGCGCATTCTGGATGCGATTCAGGAAGCCGCTGGCGCGGCAAAGGCAGGAGCGTAATGGCTGCGAGCGTGGTTGTTGAGAGCGGCATGAAACGCCGCGACTTTCTGGGAGCCGCGGGGGCGGGGCTGTTCGTCTTTTTCGGCGTGGACCTGGCGGAGGCTCAGGAACCGGGGCGCCTGCCTGGGCGGCAAAGCGGTCCGGCGGATTTCAACGCATTTCTGAAAATCGGGACGGATGGCAGGGTGACGTGCCTGGCCGGGAAAGTGGAACTGGGCCAGGGTGCGATGACCGAGTTGGCGGTGGCGCTGGCGGAAGAACTCGATGTCGCGCTGGACACGGTAGACGTGGTGTTGGGCGATACCGACCTGTGCCCGTACGATATGGGGACCTTCGGATCCATGTGTACGCCGCTGCTCTGGCCCGCGGTACGAAGGGCAGGGGCGGAGGCCAAAGCGGTATTGGTGCAAATGGCGTCGGAGCGGTTGCGCGTGCCGGTTGGCCAATTGCGTGTGGCGGCGGGGGTCATCAGTGAGTCCGGCAAGCCGTCGAATGCGGTGACGTATGCGCAACTGGTGGACGGGAAGCGTATCGAGCGGCATCTCGAGAATGTGCCGGTGAAGGTGGCCGATTTCAAGGTGATCGGCACGTCGCCGCGGCGCAAAGACGGGCCGGACAAGGTCACCGGCAAGGCGCAATACGCCGGCGACATACTGCTGCCGGGGATGCTGCATGCGGCTATTCTGCGGCCGCCGGCGCACGGGGCGACGTTGAAATCGGCGGACACTTCGGCGGCGGAGAAGATGACCGGCGTGCGGGTAGTGAAGGACGGCGCGATGATCGCAGTGCTCGATGAGCGGCCCGATATCGCGGTGGCGGCGCTGGGCAAGATTAAGGCTGAGTGGGAGAACCCACCGGCCGGCGCCGACGATAAAACCATTTTCGACCACATTCAGAAGACGGCGCCGGCGCCCCGGATGGTGGGCCAGAGCGGCGATCTGGCGGAGGGCGAGCGGCTGGCGGGAAGCGTGATCGAGGAGACCTACCTGAACAGCTACGTTGCCCACGCTCCCATCGAGACGCACTCGGCGACGGCGCAAATCGAGGACGGCAAGGCGACCGTGTGGGCCAGCTCGCAAGCTCCGTTCCAGGTGCAGCGCGCAGTGGCGGCGGCGCTGGGGCTGCAGGCCGAGAAGGTGCGGATCATTTCCCGGTACGTCGGCGGCGGGTTCGGCGGCAAGACGGAAGCGGACCAGGGAGTGGAGGCGGCGCGTCTGGCGAAAATCACGGGCAAGCCGGTCCAAGTGGTCTACAGCCGTGAGGAGGAATTCTTCTACGACCGGTTCCGGCCGGCCGCGGTGATGAAGATTCGGGCCGGCGTGGCGGGCGGCAAGATCGTGATGTGGGACAACCAGGTGTTCGGGGCGGGGGATCGGGAAGCCAATCCGTTTTACGACATTCCGCACAAACGGGTGACCTCGGCGGGTGGATGGATGGGCGGGAATCCCGCAGGGATGAATCCGTTCGCGGTTGGCGCCTGGCGAGCGCCGTCGGTGAACAGCAACACGTTCGCGCGGGAATCGCACATCGACTTGCTGGCGGCGAAGGCGGGAATGGATCCGCTCGAGTTCCGGCTGAACAACCTGACCAATCCACGCGTGCGGCGGGTGCTCGAAACCGCGGCCAAACAGTTCGGCTGGAAGGCCCGCCGCGCGTCCGGCGGACGCGGCGCAGGGATGGCGTGCGGCATGTATTCCAACGCCTGCAACGCGACCATAGCGGAAGTCGCGGTGAACCGCGCGACGGGCGCGGTCGAGGTGAAGCGCGTGGTGATGGCGCTGGACGAAGGGCTGGTAGTCAATCCCGACGGAATGCGGCAGCAGGCCGAGGGCAGCGTGATGATGGGCCTGGGCTACTCGCTGACCGAGGAAGTGCGGTTCCGCAACGGGGAGGTGCTCGACACCAACTTCGATAGCTACCGGATTCCGCGATTCTCGTGGGTGCCGAAGATTGAGATTGTGCTGGTGGACAATCCGCAAATGCCGGCGCTGGGCGGCGGGGAGCCACCGATCATCGCCATGGGCGCGGCGTTGGCCAACGCTATCTTCGACGCGGTGGGCGCTCGCGTGCGGCAGTTGCCGACGACGCCGGAGCGGGTCAAAGCGGCATTGGCCAAGGCCTGAAGGCTGAAGCTGCCGAGGGTGGCTGCGTCGCGCAGCCAGCGCGTTGGGTAGCGGTCCAGGCACGCCCCACCAATACCGGCGTGTGCGAGACTGGATCTTCGGCAATGCGAATCGGGCCCGTCATTTCGTGGCTGGCGGTGGCGGCTGCATCGTTCGGCCGTGCGCCCTTTACGCCGGCCGACGTGTGGGCCTGGCGAACGGTGGAGGATCCGCGCGTCTCCTCCGACGGCCGCCGGGTGGTTTACGTGGAACGCTGGAACGACGGCACCGCGGCGGCCGTCCGCGCCAACCTGCGCATCGCATCCACAGACGGCAAGCAACAAGGCGCGCTTGACCATGGGCCGTGGCGGGACCGCTCGCCGCACTGGTCGCCGGATCGCGCGTGCATCGCTTTCCTCTCCGATCGGGACGGCGGGCGCGGCATCCACATTGTGCTGGTCGAAGGCGGCGAGCCCTCGGTGGTATCCACCGGCGAGTATGTGCCGCTCGATCTGGCGTGGTCGCCGGACGGGCGATCAATCGCGTTCATTGCGGCGTCGGCATCGGCATCGGCGTCTGCATTATCGTGGGCGCCGCCTGAGTTGCTTGGTCTGCTACACCCTTCGCCGCCCGAAGTGGAGGTATTTGTGGTTTCAGTCGATGGTGGCGCGCCGCGGCAGCTTTCGCACGGCGGTTTCACTTTTCGCGGCGAGCCGGCATGGACGCCGGCGGGCGACGTGATACTGAATGCCGCCGCGCGTCCGGCCGAACTCCAGCAAATCTATGCCCTGCGCGTGTCCGATGGCGAAGCCCGCCGCCTCACCGAGGGCCCCGGCGCCAACCAGGATCCGCTGCCCTCGCCCGATGGCGCCCGGATCGCCTGGATCTGCGCCGAGGGCGAGCCGGCCTTCTACTCCTTGCGCAGATTGTGCGTGATGGGTCGAAATGGCGAGCATCGCAAGGTGCTCGGTGGCCTGCTCGACCGGGATGCGCGCAGTCTGCAATGGGGCGCCGATTCGCGCACGGTTTATTTTCTGGCTGACGACCACGGCGCCACCCACGTCTATGCGGCCCACGCCGATGGGGCCGTGCGGCAGGTGACCAACCGCGAGGAGCGCCTCGATGGGTTTTCGCTGGCCGATAACGGCCGCGCCGTCGCCGTCCGCTCCACCGCTACGGAAGGCGGCAACCTGGTGACGTTCGCGGTGGACTTGGCGGGTGGCGTCACCACCCTGGCTGAGCCCAATCAGCCTCTGCTGGCCCAGCGCCATATCGGCGCGGTGGAAGAGATCCATTTCGAATCGGCGGCCAACGCCGTCCAGGGTTGGCTGGTCTGGCCGGCCAACGCGGACCGCGCTCGCCAGTTTCCGCTGATCGTCGAAGTTTCCGGCGAGCCGCGCGCCATGCTCGGCTATGAATTCCCGCTCGAGGCGCACATCCTGGCGGCCAGCGGCTACGCGGTGTTGCGGGTGAATCCACGCGGCTCGCCCGGCTATGGCGAGGTGTTCGGCGACCTGCTGCCGACGCGCCTGCCGGGCGACGATTTCGACGATGTGATGCGCGGTGTGGAGGCCGCCGTCGCCAAGGGTGGTCTCGACGCCGGGCGCGTCGCGCTGGTGGGCGGCGCAGTGGCCGCCTGGGCGCTGGGGCACACCCATCGGTTCGCCGCCGTGGTGGCGCGCCGCCCCATCGTGGATTGGACCAGCGAGATCGCCCTGGCCGCCGATGGATGGCGCCGCGCCGCTTGGATGGGCGGCCCGCCGTGGGACCAGGCGTCGCGCTATGTGGCCCGCTCTCCTCTCTATGCGGCCGCCGCCTTCAAGACTCCCACTCTGGTGATCGGCAGCGATGCGCAAAGCCAGGAGCTGTATTTCGCGCTTCAGGCGCGGAAGGTGGAATCGGCGCTGCTGGCGCCGGGCGAGGAAGGCGATCCTGGCGGCGAGGCCGCGCAACTCTCCGCGATCCTGGCCTGGCTCGGCCGCTGGCTGAAACCACCCGGGAGCCGTTAAACGGCTACGGTGTGTCGACTGTCAACGTGTCGTGGGGCATGACCACGGAAGGCGATGGTCTGTCCCACTTCTCCTCGCATCCTCCGTGCCCCTGCTCACAAAAGGCATAATTGTTCTTATGGCGGATCGCACCGATCACAGGCCGGACCCGGAAGAGTTGCTGCGCCGCGTGCAGGCCGGCGAGCGGCGGGAACGGCGCGGGCGCTTGAAGGTGTTCCTCGGCTACGCGCCGCGGGTCGGCAAATCGTTCCGCATGTTCGACGAAGGGCGGCGCCGCAAGCAGCGCGGGCAGGACGTGGTGATCGGCTCCCTGCAGGGCAATCTGACGCCCGATCTGGACGCCATCCTGGCCAGTCTCGAAGTCATCCCTCCGGTGCCCGAGCGGCATGCCGGCCGCGTGTGGAACGTGATCAACCTGGCTGCCATTTTCCGCCGCCATCCCAGTACGTGTCTGATCGACGGCCTGGCTTTCGACAATCCGCCGGGCAGCCGCAATCCGCACCGTTGGGAGGACGTGGAAGAGTTGCTCGATCGCGGCATCGCTGTCATCACCGCCGTCAACCTCCAGCACATCCGCGAGAAGCAGGACGCGGTGGAGCGCATCACGGGCAAGCGCGCGGCCAACAGCGTGCCCGAGGAATTCCTGCTCGAAGCCGACGAAATGGAGGTGGTAGATGCGCCCACCGAGGCGCTGATCGGCCGCGCGCTGGATGCCAGCATGCCGGACCCGCGCCAACTGGCGGAGTTGCGCGAAATGGCGTTGCTGCTCGCCGCCGACGTGGTGGAGCGGCAACTCCAGGGCTATCTCGACGATCACGGCATCGCCGTTCGCTGGGGCGCGCAGGAGCGCATCCTGGTGTGCCTCACGGCGCGCTCGAACGCGCGGGCCATGCTGGAAAGCGGGCATCGCAACGCGCTGCGCTTTCACGGCGCGTTGATGGCCGCTTATGTGGAGCGCTCCCGGCTGGACGACGCGGATCGGCAGCGCCTCGGCTCTAATCTGGATCTGGCCCGCCAATTGGGCGCCGAGGTGCACTGCCTGCGCAACGACGATTTCGTCGAGGCCATTCTCGATTTCGCGCGCGAGCAGCGCGTCACCCAGGTGTTCCTCGGCCACACCGGCCGCGAGCGGCGCTGGTGGGAGCCGCGCAATGCGGTGGACCGCCTGATCGACGCCGCCGAAGATTTCGACGTCCGGCTGTTTCCGCACCGCGAGGGCCGATGAGCGAACGGCACAAAGGGCATCTCAAGGTCTATCTCGGGTACGCGGCCGGCGTCGGCAAGACGTACCGCATGCTGGAGGAGGCGCAGGCGCTGAAGCGGGCGGGTGTGGACATCGTGGTCGGCTATTTCGAGCCGCACGGCCGCAAGGAAACCATCGCCATCACCGAGGGTCTGGAGTTCGTCCCGCGCCGCGTGATTCCATACAACAATGCCGCCTTCGAGGAGATGGACACCGACGCCATTCTGCGCCGCCGCCCCGCGGTGGCCATCGTCGATGAGTTCGCCCACACCAATGTGCCGGGAAGCCAGCGGCTCAAACGGTGGGAGGACGTGCACGCGCTGCTCGACGCCGGGATTGACGTGATCGCCACCATGAACGTGCAGCACCTGGAGAGCCTCAACGACCAGGTCTGGCACGTCACCGGAGTGCGCGTGCGCGAGACCTTGCCGGATTGGGTGATCGACGATGCCGACGAGGTGGTGTTCGTCGACCTGACGCCGCAAGCTCTGCGCAACCGGCTGGAGCGCGGCGTGGTCTACACGCCCGATAAGGCGCAGAAGGCGATGGACAATTTCTTCACCGAAACTAACCTTTCGGCTTTGCGCGAAATGGCCATGCGGCATACCGCGCACGAAGTGGAAGAGAAGTTGGCCGCGGCCCCGCCGGCTGCCAAGGTGGATGTCCCCGTCGCCGCCGGCAGCGGCACTCACCCGCAGGCGGAACCCGCGCCGCAGCGCAAGGATCGCATTCTGATCTGCCTCACCGGTAATCCATTTTCGGCCGTGCTGATTCGCCGCGGTAAGCGGGTGGCGGATTATTTGCAGGCCGATTGTCTGGCCATTCACGTGGCCGCGCCCGGCGAGGACCGCGATGCAATCGAGCGCCACCTGAGCTTCGCTCGCAATCTGCGCATTGAAACTCACGTGGTGGACCAGGCCGAGGTTTCCCGCGCCATCGCCGACTTCGCCCGCCAGCAGCGCATCACGCAAATCTTCATGGGCCGCTCCGCTCCGCGCCCGTGGTACCGCAGCCTGAAAGAAACCGTGGTGCAGAAGGTCGCCGCCCACTCCCGCGAGATGCAAGTGATCATCGTGGCATCGCGAAGGAGGTAGCTTCGACCTTGTGCCGGCAGCCATGTCCGGCTACGATGGGTGCTTCATGAGGCTGCCCAATGGCGAGCGCGCCGTGGTCGATATTCGAAAGCTGCAAGAGTATTGTCTCAACTCGCAGCATCCGCGTGGCCGTAACAAAGCGCGCGTGTTTGCATCCGTCGGAATCCGGGAAACCGATGCGGAAGAACTCAGGACGCACATCCTCGCCGCTGCCAGCAGCGCCGAGGCTCGACCGGGCGTCGCGAACCCTTACGGGCAGCGCTACACGGTCGATTTCGATCTCGTTCGCCATGGCAGGACCATAAGAATCCGCAGCAGTTGGATCGTGCGAATTGGGGAAGACTTGCCGTGGCTGACGAGTTGTTATGTACTATAAGAGGAAGGTTCGTCATGAGCGGAATTGAGGTGCTCGCCGTGGTCGCGCTGGTCAAGGATTTGCCCGAGGAGGGACTGGTCCGCGGCCAGGTCGGCACTGTGGTCGAGAGCTGGGCTCCGGACGTCTACGAGGTCGAGTTCTCCGATGGCAACGGCAAAACCTACGCCATGGTTGCACTGAGTGCCGAGCAACTGATGCGCTTGCATCACGAACCCGTCCATCAGGCAGCTTAGCGGTTAAAGGACAGCATCGCCCCTGCTCCCATCGATGTTGCCGACTTCGCCCGCCAGCAGCGCATCGCGCAATTCTTCCTGGGCCGCGCCGCGCAGTAATGGGCGATTTGGGACTGTCCGTGGTTTGTCCTGACGTTTGGCGTATTCTGGTGGCATGAAGCCATGGACAATCTGCGCATTCTTGGTACTGTGCTGCGTGGCGGCCGGACAGCAGCGATCCGGGAAGATAGAGTTTGAGGTGGCGTCGATCAGGTTCTCAACCCCAACACCCGACGGCCAGATACATAGTTGGATGAGCACCGACGCTGGAGTTTTGCGGTATACCAACGTCTCGCTGAGGGATTGCATCCGCGTTGCCTATGGCGTAAAGGAATTCCAGGTCCAGGGGCCGGATTGGATCGAGAGCACACGCTTTGACATAGTCGCAAAGCTACCCGCCGGTTTGCCGGAGAGTCAGATTCCGGAGATGCTGCAAGCCATGTTGAGGGAGCGGTTCAAACTCGCGGTGCACCGCGATACAAAGGCGTCGGCGATTTATGCGCTGGTGGCCGTCAAAGGTGCTCCGGTTCTGAAACCAGCGGATGTTCCGGCAGGCGACGAGCCCTCGCCGGGTACGGACGCAGGGGCGCGAGCGGCAGTTAACGCGGGTTATTCCGTGGCAACGGATGAATCTGGAGTTCATCTGACGGCGCGGTTGGCGACTCCCGCAACTCTAGCGGAACTGATCTCGCGGTTCGCCCAACATCCTGTAATCGATATGACGGGACTTCAGGGCCGTTGCGACTTCGACGTCGTACTCTCGTGGGAAACGGTGCGCGACATGCGCGCGGAGGGCGGGTCGATCTACGACTCACTGCAGCGCTACGGCTTGAAGCTGGAGTTGCGCAAAGCGCCCCTGGAAGTTCTGATGGTGGATCATATAGAGAAGATGCCTACGGAGAATTAGGAGAAGACGAGAGAAGCAGCGGCACGCCGCGGGTCGTCGAGCAGGGCTGACGTTCGCGGCTCCGAAACGAGCCTTCGGCGCGCGCTGGCCCAACGATTCTTGTCTGCTACGATGGAAAAACAACCTTGATCGATACTGTTCCCGGCATATTGGCGAGAATTGTCGCCCAAAAGCGCGCGGATCTCGCGGCGAAGCCGTCCCCTGTCGCGGAGTGGGAACGGCTGGCGGAAACGCGCGTGCGCGACCGCCGCGATTTTCGCGACGGCCTGTGCGCGCGCACGCCGGCCATCATCGCGGAAATCAAGAAGGCGTCGCCGAGCAAGGGGCTGCTGGCGGCGGATTTCGCGCCCGCCCGGATTGCCGCGGCTTACGCCAGCGGCGGCGCGGCGGCGCTGTCGGTGCTGACCGACGAGCGCTTCTTCCAAGGCAGCTTGGCCGACCTGGAGCAGGCGCGAGCCGCGGTGAAAGTGCCGGTGCTGCGCAAGGATTTCACCATCGCCCCGGAGCACATCGTGGAGGCCGTGGCTTATGGAGCCGATGCCATCCTGCTGATCGCCGCCATCTTGAGCGAGCGCGAGCTGCGCGATTTCCGCGAAGCCGCGGCGCGCTGGCAGATGTGCGCGCTGGTGGAAGTACACAACCGGCGCGAACTCGAGATGGCGATTGCCGCGGGCGGCGACATCATCGGCGTCAACAATCGCGACCTCACAACTTTCGAAGTGACGATCGAGACTTCGCTTTCGCTCGCTCCGTACATGCCGTCCGGCGCGCTGACGGTCAGCGAAAGCGGCATACACAGCGC
>JBEKKO010000009.1:0-72287 GCA_050010695.1 Bryobacteraceae bacterium | reverse complement strand
TTTCGGCGCTGTGAGGTATTTGTAGAACGCGAAGTTCTCCGGCAGGAACCCGATCTTCTCCTTCGCGCGCACGTCGCCCGGCGTGCAGCCGAGTACGCGAATCTCACCCGAGTCCGCGAAATGAAAGCCCATCAACAGGCCGATACTGGTGGTTTTGCCGGCTCCGTTCGGCCCCAGGAATGCGCATACTTCGCCGGCGCCCGCCTCGAACGACACGCAGGAAAGCGCCGTGACCTGTTCCTCCCGGAACATGCGGCGGTACACCTTGGTCACGTTTTGAAACTCAATGGCTGCCGCTGGCATCCGTCGCTCCCGCCATAGGGTTGTAGTTCTTGATTCCGAGTTCTTGCGCCAGGATGATTTCGAAACCCGGCGCGAAACCCACCTGACCGTGCATCACCCTGCCGTCCTTGTCGATCACGAACAGCGCCGGAATGGCGTCCACACCGTACGTCCCCAAGGTCTTGGACGCGGGATCCAGCAGCACCGCGAACGGCACCTTTAACTGGGTGGCCGCAGTCTCGGCTGCTGCCCGGTCGTTGTCGATGCTGATGGAGACGATCTCATAATCGGCATCGCCGTTATGAGTTTGCCGATAGAACTTCTCGAGCGCCGGCAGCTCCATGCGGCAGGGCCCGCACCAGCTCGCCCAGAAAGTGACCACCAACTTCTTGCCGCGAAAGTCCGCCAGCGAGACCGTGCGGCCATCGAGCGCGGCCAGATGAAAATCCGGCGCCGGCTTGCCATCGAGCGCGGTCACCCACCCGCCCTGTCCGCCATGCCCGCCGAGCCTGGTTTCAATCGCCTTGGCCCGCCAGGTGATCCAAACCGTAAACGCCGCCAGAGCCGCGAGAGCCGCAACAGCGGGAAGAGAAGGCCGCGCGCGCATTTCAGACAGTATAACCCGATTCGGCGGAGCGCCCGCGGTGTGGCGCTACAATTCAGTGTGATGAAGACACCGTTTCGGTTGGACGGGCGCAAAGCCCTGGTGACAGGCGGGGCCAGCGGCATCGGCGAAGCCACCTGCCGCGCGCTCGCCGGAGCGGGCGCGACGGTGACCATCGCCGATATCGATCGGGATCGCGCCCGAGCCCTCGCCGCCGAGCTCGCCGGCGCGCAGGTGCTGATCCTCGACATTACCGACGAGGAGGCGGTCAACGCGGCCGTCGGCGCCATCCAGTCGCTCGATATTCTGGTCAACAACGCCGGCATCGGCCTGGTCGGCGGGATCGAGGAAACCAGCCGGGCGGACTTTGAAAAGCTATTGCGCGTCAACGTCGAGGGCATGTTTCTGGTGACCCGCGCGGCGATGCCCAAGCTGCTCGAGTCGCGGGGAACCATCGTCAACATCGGCTCCGTGGCCGGGTTGATCGGCGTCAAGCGCCGCTTCGCCTATTGCGCCACCAAAGGCGCGGTGGTGGCGCTCTCCCGGCAGCTCGCCGTGGATTACGCCGGCCGCGTGCGCGTCAATTGCATCTGTCCGGGTACCGTGGAAACGCCTTTTGTGGAAGCCTATCTCGAAAAGTTTCACAAGCACGAGAAGGAAAAAGTGCGCGCCGAGTTACACGCCCGCCAGCCGGTGGGGCGCATGGGACGGCCGGACGAGATTGCCGCCATGGCGCTGTATCTGTGTTCCGATGAAGCCGCCTTCGTCACCGGCGCCACCCCGACCATCGACGGCGGCTGGACCGCCGCATAAGCAGGCCGCAGGAAACCGGTTTCCCACCTTTATTTCTGCACGGTAATCGCTGTCGAGCCGATGTCGGGAGGGCTGGCGGAATCCGTGGCCGTAACGCTAATGGTGTGAGACCCGGGCGTTAGCGCCGCCGTGTTCAGAGAATAGGAGTAGCCCACGTTGGGGCAACCGGGACGGCTTGGGTAGGCCGCGCAAACATCCGGCCGATTGACGCCATAAGTAGCCGTGCCCACTGCCGTTCCGTCGACCAGCACCTGCACGACGCCGATCGCAGTTCCCACCGCCGAAGTGTTATCGATTGCCCAGCCGGCGACCGTCACCGTGCCCGAAACGGTCGCGCCCGGGGCCGGCATATCGATGTGCACTGTCGGTATCACGGCAGCGGTGCCGGCGGCGACCGTGACCGTCACGCTAGCCGAAGCGGTGTCGGTGGGGCTGGCGGAATCCGTGGCCGTGACTGCGATCGTGTGAGACCCCGCCGTCAGCGCCGCCGTGTTTAGCGAATAGGAGTAACCCACGTTGGGGCAACCGGGACGGCCTGGGAAAGCCGCACACACATCCGGCCGATTGACGCCGTAAGTGGCATAGCCCACCGCCGTTCCGTCCACCAACACTTGAACGCGGCTGATCGCGGTTCCCACCGTCGAGGCATTGTCGATTGCCCAGCCTGCCACCGTCACCGTACCCGACACGGTCGCGCTCGGGGCGGGCAAATCGATGTGTACCGTCGGTATCACGGCAGCGGTGGCGGAGACGACCGTGACCGTCACGCTGGCCGAACCGGTGTCGGGCGTTGCGTTGGAATCCGTGGCCGTAACCGCGATCGTGTGAGACCCCGTTGTCAGCGTCCCCGTGTTCAGCGAATAGGAGTAACCCACGTTGGGACAACCGGCGCGGCCTGGGTAAGCCATGCACACATCCGGTCGATTGACGCCGTAAGTGGCATAGCCCACCGCCGTTCCATCCACCAGGACCTTTGCGCCGCTAATAGCAGTTCCCACCGCAGTAGCGTTATCGATGGCCCAGCCGGCGACCGTCACCGTGCCCGAAACGGTCGCGCCCGGGGCCGGCGAATCGATGTGCACCGTCGGTATCACGACAGGGGTGGCGACCGTGACCGTCACGCTGGCGGAACCAGTGTCGGGAGGGTTGTCGGAATCCGTGGCCGTAACCGTAATAGTGTGAGACCCGACCGCAAAAGCCGCCGCGTTCAACGAATAGGAGTACCCCACGTTGGGGCAGCCGGCGCGGCCTGGGTAAGCCGCGCACACATCCGGACGGCTCGACCCGTAAGTAGCATTACCCACCACCGTTCCATCCACCAGGACCCTTACGCTGCTAATCGCGGTTCCCACCGCAGTTGCGTTATCGATGGCCCAGCCCGCCACCGTCACCGTGCCCGAAACCGCTGCGCCCGGGGCCGGCAAATCGATGTGCGCTGCCGGTGGCCCGCTCAACGCAGTCGGCTGTGGCGTAGCGGACGCCTCGGTCGACAGTGCGCTGGTTCCCCCAGCGTTCACCGCCGCCACTTTGTAGAAGTACTGCGTCCCGTTGGTCACGCCGGTGTCGTAATGAATTGTGCTCGTGATACCGCTAGCGATCGCCGTCGCGCTCTCGCCCCCCGCCGTTGTGCCGCGGTAGACCTTGTAGGAAGTGGCGCCGCTGCTCGCCGTCCAGCTCACACTCACCTGGGCGTTGCCGGCTGTCGCCGTCAGCCCGGTTGGCGCGGCCGGCGGCGTGGGTGGGGATGCGACGCTGCCCGGCGGAATGACGAACAGCGTGATACTTTGCGAAGGAACCGTGGTAACGATCGAGTTACTCGTCACCGTGACGCTGCCCAGGCTGGCGATCGACGTCTGGCTTGCCGAAGCGATCTGATAGGCCTGCGCCGTGCCGGTGGTGGGAAAGTTCGCCAGGCTGACTGTCACTGGCGTGCTGCCCTGCTGCTTGTTGATCACCATCACCGTCAGCGCGCCGTCCGAGGAGCGGACCGCGGCAAACGCGGACAAGTAATCCGGATCGGCTACTGTGGCCGACACGCTAGTGTCTCCAAAGGTCGAGCGATTGCCGTCGTAGTTACGGTAGATCTGCATTGCAAGATAAGTCGGTCGCTTGGGAACCGTCCAGCGGGTTGCCAGGTCGAATCCGTAGGCCCCGTAGATACCCAATACGTCGGCTTGCGCGGTCGCACCGTTCAAGCCCGACTCGTCTCCCCAGTTGTACTCGGTGCAGCCGATCTCGAGCCCCGGGTAATACTGGTTCACCCAGCTCCTCATCAGGGGAATCCATTCCCAGATTTTTCCGTTGAGGCCGGAGCCCGCTTCCCAGGAGGAATCGACAAAGGTAGGATCCCAAAGCACGCGCGTCTCGCTGTTGCGGGTCGCCTGCGAGGCGGCATCGTCGCCGTCGCCGGGAATGGCATTGTAACAGTGAACGCTCAACACGTCGATCAGTTTGGTGACGTTGGTCTGCTGATAGTTATAAAGCTGCTGGAGCAGCCAGGGGTAGTAGTAAGTATTGTTGTGAGCGGCGTAATCGGAGCCCGTGCCGGTTCCGTTCGCCTGGTCGAGTCCACTCTCGTACATCGCCCACCAGGTCCACTCTTCGGGAGCCACGATCTTGGCGTTCGGATCGGCGGCGCGGATGGCGCTCGCGTAAGCGACTACGTTGTTGTACTCTTCCTTATAAGTCTCGGGATTCGGGTAGACATCGACATGCGTCGAGTTCCAGAGGGATGGCTCGTTATCCAGAATGTAGTACTTGACTCCAGTGGCGGCCGTCGACATCCCCCAGGTGCTGAGTATGTGCTGCAGCCACGCCTGCTGAATGGCGACGCTGTTAGATACATAGGCGTCGTTCGGGTCGTTGACAATGCGATTTCCCGTGGCGGCGCTGATGCCATTGCCCGCGTCCGGTTGCCATGGGTCGGCGCCGGTTTGCGCGCCGTACTTGGCCACCGAATAGGACCACAGCGAAGCCGCGCCGGAGTTGGCGTTGGCGCCGAGTTTGGCGATGTAAGGGAGCATGGGAATCGTGATCATCGGCTCGGAGCCCACGGTGGCGGCGAAAGTCTGTTGGATAAAACTGTCGGCGGCCTTGCCGGGTGTGATCGGGTCGTTCTGGAGGAAGCTCTCGAAATACCAGTCGAAGTCCAGGTTCAGCGCGTCGATTTGCCAGTTATAGTCGCTCATGTTATTGCCGCCCATGCGATTGAGCGGAGCGTTCAGAGCGGCAATATCGGCAGTCCCGGCCATGCACACCCCGTAAATATTGGGGTTGATGGCGCGATGGTTCGCACTGGCGTCCACGCTGACGGACGTCGCCGCGTTCTGGGCGCCCAGTTGCATCACGCACACCGGCGCCAGAAGCACCGTTACCAGCAGACTCAGGCCGGACGGCACGCCCAGCCTCCCCATCGATATTCTCTTGCTCGTCACGACTGACATCGGTGACTCCTCATGGCGTGCCGCCCATAGCATATCGAGCCGGTGAGGGCCGGAAAGCTGAACATCATAAACTAAAGTACCATACGTACTGTTATATAGGATAACCCAGCCCCTTGCTTTGTCAATATGGATTTTCGTATGTGTTCAGTAATATACTGATAATAGTATAATTACCTCACCAGAGCGGGTAAAATTGCGAGGCAATAGTATCAATAGTACCAATCCGACGAGGAGAAGCTGGCGTGGCCGATGCCGTGGCCGCTTATTTCCCGGTCTGGTGGCTTGGAACCGTATAGCCGGCCGCCGCCGCTACCCGGTCCGCGCTTTGCGAATCGCGCGCTCAAAGCCGGGAAGCGACCGATCGATCTCGGGCGCGGAAATCGTCAGCGAGAGCCGCATGTAGCCGCTGCGGCCGAAGCCGGAGCCGGGGACGGCCAGGATACCTTCTTCCTGTAAAGCGCGGATGAAAGCGATGTCGTCGGGAATGGGGGTTCTGGGGAAAACGTAAAACGAACCCTCGGGGCGGGGCGCATCGTAACCCATCGCCAGGAGCGCGCCGCACAGCCGGTCGCGCTTGGCCTGGTAGAGGCTGACGTCCACCGTGGCATCCGGTTCCAGGCTCACCACGCGCTGCCAGATGGCCGGTGCGTTGATGTAGCCAAGAATGCGGTGGGCGAAGGTGCAGGCGTTGGCGAGAGTGGCGGCTTCCGGCAAGCGCGGCGAAATCGCCAGGTAGCCGATCCGCTCGCCCGCAATCGCCATCGCTTTCGACCAGCTCCACGCCAGCACCGTGCGGTCGATCAGGGCCAGCGTGTCGGGCGGCGTTACGGAATCGTAAACGATCGGGCGATACGGCTCATCGCTGATCGCCAACAGCGGCTCGCGGACGATCGCATTCAGTTCGCGCAAGAGGCCGGCGGGATAGAGCCTTCCGGTGGGATTGTTGGGCGAATTGAGAATGAGAGCCTTGGTGCGCGGCGTCACGGCGGCGGCGATGCGTTCCGGATCGGGCAGGAAGCCGGCCGTGGTTTCCACCGGAACCACGCGGCCGCCGTGGTTTTCGATATAAAAGCGATACTCGGGGAAATAGGGATTGAGAACGATTACTTCGTCACCGGGGTCGAGAATCGACTTGAGCACGGTGTTGATAGCGCCGGCCGCACCGCTGGTCATGATGAGATGCTCGGCGGCGAAGGGCAGGCCGGTGGATGCGGTCAGGCGGCGCGCCAGTTGCGAGCGGACTTCCGGATAGCCGGCGTTGGGCATGTAGCCGTGGGTGTGCGGGTGGTCCTCTGCCACCACCCGGCGCAGTGCGCCAATCACCGCCGCGGGCGGTTCCACTTCCGGGTTGCCGAGGCTGAAATCGAAAACATTTTCGGCTCCGCGTTCGCGGCGAAGCTGGATGCCGGTTTCGAACATGCGGCGAATCCAACTGGATCGCTCGAGTTGCCCGGCGATGGATTGCGAAATCGGCATGGTTGTTTTCGAGGCTACCTTGCTGGCCGTCTAATAATGCCCGGCCCCTTGAGTTTCCACATCTGAGCGTTCGGCGGCGCCTCGCCTCACGAACTCGATCATGGTGCCTTGTATCAGGGCACGGCTTCAGCCGTGCCCTGATACACACCTGATCATATCCCCACGCGCCCGGAAATATAGAAACTCCAGGTGCCGGGCATGCCCGGCCCTTACGGCCCGCTTTGCCCACGCCGAATCCGCTCCGCGATTTCGCGATTGCGGCGGGCGTCATCGGCCTCCAGGTGGATCACTGTCTGCGGCCGCAGCGCCTCGAGGAGCGCGTCCGCCTCCAGCTCATCGGCTGCAACCGCGTAGTCTACCATCCGTAACGCGGCCACCATGCGGGCGCGGGCATGGATGTCGAACACCTCGCCCGCGAACGGGAGCACCAGCGCCACCAGGATTCCGGCGCCGATCCGGTCGCGGATGGACTCGAGATCGCGGGCGTGCGCGGCGCGGAGCACGTCGAAATAGCCGGTGACCACGGTCAGCGGGCCGGTCAGCGCGCGGGCGGCGTCGGCCGTCAGGATTTTGCTTCGTGTATCCATGTGTCGGCGGTCGAGTTGATGAGTTCGAGGGAAACCGCGGCCACGCGCTCCGGCGTGACGCGGGTCATACAGCGGTGATCGATGGGGCAATTGCGCAGCAGGCACGGACTGCATTCGGCGTGCTCGCGCACCACGCGCACCAGCGGGCCGGTGGGGCCGGTGGTCGAATCGTCGGTCGCGCCGAAGACGGCCACCGTCGGCACGCCCAGCGCGGACGCCACATGCATGGCTCCCGAATCGTTGGTGAGATACAGCCGGCAGGCGGCGGCCAGATCGATGAATTCGGCCAGGGTCGTGCCGCCAGCCAGATTGCGGGCGTCCACCCCTCGACCGCGCAGGGCCGCGGCCACGGTTTCGCACAATTCGCGTTCCGTGGCCGAGCCAAACACCAGCACGCTCGATCCCAGCGCTGCGGCCACCGCGCGGGCCGCCTCGACGAACCGTTCCGCCGGCCAGCGCTTGGCATCGCCGTAAGCGGCGCCGGGGCTGACGCCGACCGCCGCGCCCTCCACGCCGAGCTCGCGCAAGCGGGCGGCGCCGGCTTCGCGCGCAGCCGGAATGCCCTCCAGCCGGACGGCGGACGATTCCGGAAAATGCTCGATCAGCCCGGCCCGCCGCAGCAGTTCCAGGTAATAGAAGCGCTCATGGCGTGGAATGTCGCCCGGCTCGGGCCGCGGAATGGCGCGCGTCAGCAACCAGCTCCGTCCGTCGCGGGCATAGCCGATGCGCTCGGGAATGCGCGCCAGCCAGGCCATCAACGCCGCGTCGAATGAGTTCGGCAACAGAAACGCGGCGTCGAAACGCTCCTTGCGCAGCCCGGCGGCGAAGGCACGGCGTTCGCCCAGCGTCTTGGGCGATGGGCAGGGAATCACCCGGTTGATGGAGCATTCGCGGGCGTAGAGTTCGGCCACCCAGGGCCGCGCCACCAGCGCAATCTCGGCGCGCGGGCACACCTGGCGAATCACGCGAATTGCCGGCAGCGACATCACCGCATCGCCCAGCCAGTTGGTGGCGCGGATCGAAATGCGTTCGAACGCGGCGGGATTGAAGGCCACTCTCGTTCAGCATAACAACCGGAGCGCGCCACGAGCGGTGCGCTAGACCTTGCCCGGAAGCACCCCATTGACGTGGTGCTCTGTTGGGAATATGATTCAGGCGGTGGGCCTTACCGGGCCCGCTCGACTGGAAAGGAGGTCTGCCATGTCAGCTACCGCAGTGGCAGAGAAGAACGCATACGAAGTCGCACTGGAGAATTTCGACCTGGCGGCGGATGCGCTGGAGCTCGACGACAGTGTGAGAGCGATGATCAAGTATCCGGAACGCGTCCTCACGGTGAGCGTGCCGGTGCGCATGGATACCGGGCATATTGTCCGCTTCGAAGGGTTCCGGGTGCAGCACAACACCTCGCGCGGCCCGGCCAAGGGCGGCATTCGTTATCACCCCGACGTGACAGTGGACGAAGTGAAGGCGCTGGCCACGTGGATGACGTGGAAGTGCGCGGTGGTGAGTATTCCGTTCGGCGGCGGCAAGGGCGGCGTGACGTGCAACCCGAAAACCCTGTCGCTGGGCGAATTGGAGCGGCTGACGCGGCGCTATACCAGCGCCATTCTGCCGCTGATCGGACCCGACAAGGACATCCCGGCGCCGGACGTCTACACCACGCCGCAGATCATGGCGTGGATCATGGACACCTACAGCATGAACATGGGGTACCCGGTTCCCGGCGTGGTGACCGGCAAGCCGATCAGCCTGGGCGGATCGCTGGGGCGCAATGAGGCCACCGGACGCGGCGTGTACTACACGGTGCTGGCGAGCTGCGAGCACCTGGGCATTCCGGTCGCCGGCGCGCGGGCGGTGGTGGAGGGCTTCGGCAACGCCGGATCCATCGCCGCCATGCTGCTCGGCAGAGCCGGCATGAAGGTGCTGGCGGTGAACGACACGCGCGGCGCCATCTACAATTCGAACGGGCTGGACATCCCGGCGGTGATGGCGTTCAAGGAGCGGACCGGCAGCGTGATGGGCTTCCCCGGCTCGGAGGCGGTGGGACCGGCCGAGATGCTGGCGCTGGAGTGCGAAGTGCTGGTGCCGGCGGCGCTCGAAGGCGTCATCACCGAAGAGAATGCGGACTTGATTCGGGCGCGCATCGTCGCCGAGGCAGCCAACGGCCCGGTGACGCCGGAAGCGGACCGCATCCTCGACCGGCGCGGGGTGTTTCTGATTCCCGACATTCTCTGCAATGCGGGCGGCGTCACCGTGTCGTACTTCGAATGGGTGCAGGATGAAAACCACCTGTTCTGGGATGAGCAGGACGTCAACCTGCGGCTGGAGAAGGTGATGACGCGCGCTTTCCGCGACGTGCTCAAAATTCAGATTGAGCGCAAGGCGAGCATGCGGCTGGCCGCCAACATCGTCGGCATCGGCCGGGTGGCTGAAGCCGTCAAAATCCGCGGCCTGTATCCGTGAGCGGAGGTTTGGCGGGCGCATCGGCAGAATCGCCCCAAAAAAGGGCTATGCGTTTGCGGCAGGAATTTGGGCGATTTTGCCTAAAATCCGCGTGCTATGATCGGGGCAGAGAGAGCGGCACGCCCTTAGTAGGGCTGGATCGCCGTCGCGAGGGGCCCTTGATCCAAACGCTGATTAAGAACCGGTGGCTACTGGCATTGTGCGGCGTTTTTTGCGCGGCATATTCCGTCATGAACCTTTTGTATATGGAGGGCCGCCCGGATGGATTTCTGACTTTGCGCAGATTCGCGGGGTATGACGCGGTCCGGAATATGGGTATGGTCGCTCTCGCGGCGGGGATTTGTGCGATTGCAGCCGGCATGTGGAGTTCCAGAAATGGCAGACCATGGCTTCTGGCGCTGAATGGCCTGGCTCTCAGTGTATTCGCGCTGATCACCACTTTCTGGAGCAGAGGTCGACCACTTAGCTTTCGTCCCATCTCACTCCTGTTCGTTGCCATGGCAATGAGCGTCGGTATTCTCGCATTGGCGACCGCGCTCAGGATGCGGCGTCATGTGGCGGGCGAATGGCTTCTCGGCACGGCGGGAGTGGCCTCGGTTGGTTTCGCCGTGGGGTTCTTTGCTTTGGGGCTTAATTGGATCAGATTGCAACCGCCCCACGCATACTTTCTCTGGATGAGCTCTTACTTTGGTTTCAGCGCAATCTTCATGCTGGGCGTGGCCGTGCGCCTGAACGGCTTGCGGGCGGACATCCATCGCATGGCCAGCCGCGCATTGCCCGCCGGCTGAGTTGCAAGGGCGCCAAACACCGGCGGCAAACAAGACCGCCACGCTACATGCGCCATTTGCGTTTGATCCACTTGACGGCCGCATCGAAAGCGGCGTCGGTGCGAGCCTCGACGATCTCCGCATAGCGGGCCAGCAGGTCGGCGGGCGGCGGCTCGAGTTGGTTGACGCGAATCAATAAAACGGCGTCGCCTGTGTCTGCGCTGGCTGCGGACTCGAGTCCGCGCGCAGTGATCAGAACCGGCGATTTTCCGGAGGCTGCGCGCCCGGGAAAACATGCGATTGAACCATCCGTCAACGCCAGCAGCGATTCCTCAGGGTTGGCAGTCTGAAGCCTGCCCCACCACGGCGGCGATTCCTGGCGGCCAACTGGCGCATTCGCCGTTCCCCCGGCCAGCGCATATCGGGCTGCGCCGTGCAACGCGGCGCGTGCGGCCGGGTCGCTCGGGGCGCGCAATCGCAACCGATCGAGCGCCTGCCGCCACAGCCGCCGAAAAACCCGCGGGCTGGCTATCGCGCGCACCAGGAACTTCAAATAGTTCACCTCGAGCATTCCGGCTAATTGCCGTTGACTGTAATACCGCGAGGTGGTGGCCCGGTGCCGGTGCTCCACCACGGCGCCCGCCACGTACACGCTGGGCCAGCCGCGCAGCCAGGCGCGATAGCCCAGGTCGAGATCTTCCACATATGCCGGCGCGTACGCTTCGTCCACACCGCCCAGCGCGCGCAACTTGGCGGCATCGTAAGCCGAGCAGCCGCCACTGCCGTAGAGCACCCAGGTGCCATCCTCGCCGGCCAATGGCTCATCGCAGCGGACGGGGAAATCCTCCGGCGCGCCTTGCGCCATCACCGCCTTGCCGGTCTCTTCGCGGCGCACGCCCGGCGGGAAGCGAATCTGCGCGGTGGCGCAGAACACGTCCGGCACCGCCCGAAACGGCCGGAGCAAAGCGGCGAAGAAGCCCGGCTCTATGGCCATGTCGTTGTTGAGCAGGCAGACGTGCGAAAAACGGGCGCGCCGGATGCCTCGATTGACAGCGGCGGCGAAAGAGAGCGGCTCTGCCGAGACCTCGATCGCAATCCGCGGGTACGTGCCGCGGAGCCATTCCGCGGTGCCGTCGCTGGAGCCATTGTCGATGACGATGATCTCGCCCGCCATGTCCGCCAGGTCCCGCGCGACGCCGGCCAGTTGGGCTTCCAGCAGCGCCTTCCCGTCGCGCGACGGGATCACCACCGAAATCCCGGCGCTGGCGGTGTTGGCGGCCAGCGGAACCGCCGCGCCACGCCGCACAGGCCGCGTCCATCCTGCCAGGCGAGCGGCGGCATAGTCGGCTGTTCTCATCGCCGTTCGACTCCAGGAAATGTCGAGAAGAATCCCGACACAGCAGGCAGGATTGCCTGCGCCACGTCAGACTGCACTGCGAGATATGCGGGATTGGGCATGATCAGATCAGCGGCCGGCCGGCCTCTTTGCTGGCGGCGCGCCGCTCCCAAAGATCCAGCGCTTCGATGGCGAACGCCGCCGAGACCGGGTTGACGTGGGGCAGATACGTGCCGTTCCGACGGCCGAACCAGAAGCCTCCGTCGATACGCGGATCGGTGGAGACAGCCTGAAATTCGGCGAGCGCACGCGCTTCGGCGGCGGCCGCTTCCCGATCGAGCGGCGCGGCTCCCGCGGCATCAGCCAGAATGCGAATCCGCAGCAACTGTGCGTAAACGTCCGCCCGCGCGAACTCGGGCGCAATGTCGTGGAGCAGGCACGACACCTGGCGGATGCCACTGGCCAGCGCCAGCGCGCACCGAGCCTCGGTGTTATCTGGACAGCCCACCACCGGCATCAGACCTTCCAGAAAATACAGGTAGGCGTGCAGGCGATCCATGGTTTTCAACCGGCCGGCGGCGTCCGGCAGGAAGCTGGTGGAGTTGGCCAGCGCCGCCTCGAGCGACTCCCGGTACGGTTCGCGAAACGCCGCGTCGCCAGTGGCACGGAAAAGACCCCACCACGCCATGGCGGACTTCAACTGGTAGCAGCCCGGCATCCGCGACCAGCTCGTAGCATCGCGGCTGGCCGGCGTTTTAGCGGGCAGGTCGAGAACCGGGTGCCAGCCATCGCCTGCGCGAAAGTCCCGTGCCATCGAGCGGCCCACCGCCGCGGCGCAATCCAGGAACTCATCGGTCCGCGCTGCGCGCCACGCGGCCAGCAAGCCGCGAACGATAATGCCGCAATCGAAGAAATAGGACCGGGCCGGCGAATCGGTCTCAAACGGCATGGCGCACAGGTGCGGCTGCCACGCATCGCGCACCAGGAAACGCGCCGCGTCGAGCGCCCGGTCCAGGTAACGCTGGTCGCCCGTCAGCCTATGCAGGTAGACCAGCGCGCTGATCGAGTAGCCGGTGATCTCGGTCGAAACCGGACGATTCCGCTCTGTGTCCGAGCGGTAATAACGGGCCACACCGCCGCCGGCGAGTTGGATGCCGGAATCCAGAAACCAGCGTCCGGCGCGCTCGAAATGGGTTAACAACCCGCTAGTGTAGCATCCGGGTTGTCCAGTACCGGAAAAACCGCATCTTGGGCATCGGGAAACGGCGGATGGTATATACTAATCCCAACCAGGGATGCCAACTGGCATCCCGAGCACATTCAAATTGGAGGGGGCTTCAATGCCAATCTATCTGAACCACTCATTCACAGGTACGGCTGTCCCGGGTCTCGCGAAGGGCCAAGTCTATGGCATGACACTGGGATCGAAACCCGTAACTCCCCGCAGTGTGGGGGTCGCCGTGCGTGGCTGGAACTATGGGGCGCAAGTACCCCACGACGCCAGCTCGGGCCAGACCAGCGGGAAACGCCAGCACACCCTGTTAACGATTACCAAGGAGACGGATGTTTCTTCGCCTCAACTCCTCAACGCCAAGTGGAAAAGTGAATTGATCCCGGCGATCGATCTCAACTTCCTGAGGAAGAGGAGTCCTCAGGGGGGAGAGCAACTCTACTTCACGATCACCCTGACCAACGGCGCCATTGCGAGTTACAGAACTTACCACACCCAACCCGGCCGTCCGCCGAGGCTGGGAGTATCCACCCATGAGTTAGAGGAGATCTCGTTCACATTTCAGAAGATCGAGATCACGAACGTTTCGGGAGGGGTGACCGCCTCGGACGATTGGCTGGCGGCTTAACGCCAGGAGCGATCATCGTCGGCTGGCGTACCGGCAGTCTCGAAAGGCGGTGGATTTCCTGCCAGTCCACGGCTCTGCCATCTTGATCTCGTTGGCGCGGATTCCGGCCCACTCACCCGCCGCCGCACGCTACAATTACTTCGGAGTACAGGGCCGGTTATGCCGAGGCGTCTCGCCCGGAAGCTGATGCTCTCGATCACGGTAATCGTGATCATTGTGGCGGCGGTTTCCGGGCTGGTGAACATCAAGACCGAGGAGCGGCAGCTTCTCAACACCATGATCCTGGGAGCGGATCAGCTCTCCAAGGGAATCTCCAGCGCCACCTGGCACGCCATGCTGGACGATCACCGGGAGGCGGCTTACCAGGTGATGCAGACGATCGCCGAAAAGCAGGGCATCGACCGCATTCGCATGCTCAACCGCAGCGGCCAGGTGACGTACTCGACGCGCGTCAACGACCCGAGCAAGGACTCGGTCATCCCGATCGATCTTACTTCGCACGTGAAAATCACCGGCGGGGACGTCGGCCCCCGGCGGCTGGAGATGGTGACGCCGATTTACAACGAGCGCTCGTGCAGCGAATCGGCGTGCCACGCGCACCCGGCCGGCGTCAAGGTGCTGGGTGTGCTCGATGTCGCGCTGACGCTCGAAAGCGTGGATCGCGAAGTGGACGGCATGAAGCTGCGCGTGCTGGTGGTGACGGGCGTCGAAATCGGGCTGATCAGTCTGTTCATCATTCTGTTTACGCGGCGCTTCCTGAGCCGGCCGATTGAAGCGCTGGTGGAAGGAACCAAGGCGGTGAGCCAGATGGAGCTCGACCGGCCGCTCGAGATTGTCGGCTCGAGCGAGGAACTGGACGAGCTGGCGCGCAGCTTCGAGGTGATGCGCGAGCGGCTGCGCACGGCGCTCGGCGAAATCAACCAGTTCACGCAGAAGCTCGAAACCAAGGTGCAAGAGCGCACCGAGCAGCTCAAGGCGGCGCAAAAGAAGCTGGTACAGAGCGACCGGCTGGCCTCGCTCGGCCAGCTTTCCGCCAGCGTGGCGCACGAGATCAACAACCCGGTTTCCGGGGTGCTGAACCTGTCGATGCTGATGCAGCGGATGCTCACCGAAGACGGCATTCCGCCCGCCCGGCTGGTCGAGTTCCGCCGGTACCTTTCGCAGGTGATCAACGAAACTTCGCGGGTGGGGCATATCGTCAGCGACCTGCTGGCCTTCTCGCGGCGCGGCAAGCCGCAGCGGGCGCCGGCCGATCTGAACCGGATTGTGCGCATGACGCTTTCGCTCGTCCAGCACAAGCTCAAGCTGAGCAACGTGTCGATGGAGGCCGACCTGCGCGAGGGGCTGCCGCCGGTGCTCTGCGATCCATCGCAAATCCAACAGGTGGTGCTGAACCTGGTGCTCAACGCCGCGGAAGCCACCCAGAGCAAGGGTGTGGACAAGCGTCCTGGCCGAGTTTCGGTTACGACGTACACAGCCGACGGCATGGAGATGCTGACGGTGGCGGACAACGGCGAGGGCATCCCGCCAGAGAACCTGGCCAAGATCTTCGATCCCTTCTTCACCACCAAGTCGGAAGGAAAGGGGGTGGGGCTGGGGCTGGCGGTATCCTACGGCATCATCCAGGCGCATGGCGGCGACATCGAAGTCAAGAGCGCGGCGGGAGCGGGCGCCACCTTCACGGTGTCGCTGCCGCTCGATCAGCCGGCGGCGGCCGGTGGCGAGAAACCGGCGGCGCTAGCCGGAAAAGGATGAAGTATTTTTACGTGGGCGCCACGCCGGAAGTGGACCGGGAAGCGCTCGCGGCTATCGCCGAGCGCGCTAGAGCCGAGTTCGGCGCGCCAGTTCGGGAGATCGAGCTGCCCGAACTCGATTTCGCGTTTGACGCGGTCCGCGGCCAGTACGGCTCGATTCCGGTTTTGGAGATGCTGGTGCGGCTGTGTCCCGGCGATGCGTTCAAGCTGCTGGGGCTGACGGAACGGGATCTGTTCATCCCGGTGCTGACCTTCGTCTTCGGCCACGCGCAACTGGGCGGCCGCGCGGCGGTGGTTTCGCTCGCCCGCCTGCGGCAGGAATTCTACGGGCTGGAGCCGAATCGCGAGGTGTTTTTGGAGCGCGCGCAGAAAGAAATGTTGCACGAATGCGGCCACCTGTTCGGGCTGGTGCACTGCCTGGATGGCAATTGTGCCATGTCGCTGGCGACCGGTGTGCGGCAGATCGATTTCAAGCGCGCGGCGTTCTGCGGCCGTTGCGCGGCGCGGATCGAACGGAAACCGAGGGGGTGACGGCAATGAAGGGCCACTGGCAAATCCTGGTAGTGGACGACGAAGAGGTGATGGCCGAATCGCTGGCCGCCTGGCTGCGCGAGGACGGGTACGCGGTGGACACCGCCAACTCCGGCCGCGAGGCGGTCGAGAAGGCCGCGCAGCGAGACTACGCCATCTACTTCGTGGATCTCAAGATGCCCGGCGGGATGGACGGCATCGAGACCATGATGCAGGTGCGCCGGCTGCACGCCGAAGCCTCCATCATCATCATCACCGCCTACGCCACCGTGGATACCGCCATCACGGCCATGAAGGAAGGCGCGCAGGAGTACATCGTCAAGCCCTGCAACCCGGAAGAGATTTCCCTCCTGGTGAGCCGCATCGTCAAAGTGAAAAACCTGCAACGCGAGAACAGCATTCTGCGCAAGAAGCTGTCCCGGCAATACCGCTTCGGCGACGTGATCAGCAAGAACGCGCGGATGCAGGACATCCTCAAGCTGTCGCAGGAAATCTCCAGCCTGCGCAGCACGGTGCTGATCCAGGGGGAAAGCGGCACGGGCAAGGAGTTGATCGCGCGGGCGATTCACAACTCGGGCGACCGCGCGGGGAAACCGTTCGTGGCCGTGTCCTGCGCCGCGCTGGCGGAGACGCTGCTCGAAAGCGAGCTGTTCGGGCACGAGAAGGGCGCCTTCACCGGCGCCAGCCAACAAAGGCGCGGCAAGTTCGAGATGGCCGAGGGCGGCACGATTTTCCTGGATGAGATCGGCGACATCTCGCCCAAGCTCCAGGTGGATCTGCTGCGCGTGTTGCAGGAGCGCCGCTTCTACCGCGTGGGCGGCTCGGAGGAAGTGCAGGTGGATGTGCGGGTGATCGCCGCCACCCACGTGAACCTGCAACAGGCGGTGGCGGAGGGCAAATTCCGCGACGACCTGTACTACCGGCTGAACGTGATCGAGATCCGCATCCCGCCGCTACGCGAGCGGCGCGAGGATATTCCACTGCTGGCGCAGCATTTTCTGGAACGGATTTCGCACGAGCTGGGCAAGGATGTGGGCGGAATCTCCGAGGGCGGCCTGAAGGTGCTGCTGGACCACAACTGGCCGGGCAATGTGAGGGAACTGGAGAACGCCATCGAGCGGGCCATGGTGACCTGCCGTGGCTCCGAGCTCACGGAAGACGATTTCGCCTTTGTGGCGCAGAGCGGCCAAGCCGGGAAGGCGGGCTGGGCTCCGCCGGCGGGCATCACCATCGAGGAGATGGAAAAACTGCTGATCGCGGCGACTTTGCAGCGGACCGGCGGCAACATCAAGGAAGCCGCCGGGGTTTTGGGTATCGACCGTTCGACGCTCTACGAAAAGATCAAGCGATACGAGATTCCGCGGTAGGAAATCCGGGGCGTCTACTTTACCGCGATGGTGACGGCTGGGCTCTCGAGGGTACCGATGGTGAGCTGGATCGGCACGGCCGAGCCGGTGGGGGCCGTTTCCGGAATCGTGAAATCGATTTGCATCAATCCTACAAACCCGGGGGCCGAAGCGGCGTAGGGAAGGCTTGCCGCGACGCCGCCTACGGTTAGCGAGGCGGGCAGCACCGGCGGGTCGTACGCAGGCGCCGGCACGCCCGTCACCCCGGCGGGATTCCGCTGTCCTTCCCCGGTGGCGACGATAGTCACGATGCTGCCGCGCGCGGCCGGATTAGACGCGGAATTCAGACTGTTGTCCTGGTTGAGAGCGACCGCTTGCCCGGTGCCCTGCGAGTTGACGGTAATGATGCCAGGCACGGCCGGCAGAACCGGGACCGTCACGGCAACCGACCGGATGCCGTTATACTCCACCTGGACCTCGGTTGAGGACTCTCCCGCGATCTCATAAGGCACTACGCAGGCCACCTGATTTTTGACCGTGTAGATCATCGGGGCCGCTACTCCATCGAACAGCACCCGCGTCCCCCCAATCAGAGTCAGGACATTACCGGAAGCGTCCAGGCCTAACTGTGCCATGGTGGCCGGGCCGACATTATACGGAAAGAGGGTGACGATCTCGCCCGGCGTCACGCCCTTATCGGCGTAACTAGCTCCGTTGGTAACCGCCGCCGCGGTGAGGCTCGGCGCGCCAGGGACGGCCAGCGCCGCCTTGCGTAGCGTGTTCATCACAGCGGTGTAGGCGGGCTTGGGCTGGAATTTGGCATCGAATAATGTGGCCGCGCCATAACCGGGAACCTGGTTGGCTGTCCCCGACACGGCGTCGTTTGCTTCCATGACCGAAATCGTGGTGCAGTTCGGACTGTCCAGGCATGCCTGCACCGTGGTCGAGAAGAACGTCGCCTGGGTTGCCAGATCGGCGGCGGTAGCCGGCAATTGAATCATCGCGTCCAGCTCGGAGATCCGCGCGCTCAGCCCCATCTTGGCCAACTGCGCCATATTGGCCACCATGCTGTCGTGATCGGGAACCACCCCGGAACCGGACCCGCTGACATTCCAGTGGCATTGCAGACCCACCCCATCGATGGGCGTTCCTCTCTGCTGCATGCCCGCCAGCAAACTGTAGAGGCCGGTAGCCTTGGTCGTCTGGTTCTCGATGGCGTAGTCGTTGTAGTAGAGCTTGGCGTTGGGATCCACCTGGCGCGCGGTTTGAAACGCCAGATCGATGTAGCTGGGTCCGATGGTGTTCGCCCAGACGTTGCCGCTGCCGGTGTTCAGAGTGCCGTCCGAATTCAACGCCTCGTTGACCACGTCCCAGGACGTGCATTGGCCCTTGAAATGGCCCATCACGGTCTGGATATGGGTTGTCATGATCTGGGTGAGTTCGGCCGCCGTGAAGTGCCCGTTTACCACCCAACTGGGGAGATAGTTGTTGCCACCGATCAGTTGATGGCAGTGGGTGGACAGCCCATTGTCTTTGGTGTAGGCGATCATCGCGTCGCCGTCCCCGAGCGTGAAATAGCCTTGCGCCGTCTCGCTCATGAAATAGTACATGGTTGGGGCCGCCAGCAGACTGTATTCTCCAATCACCTTGGCCGCGTAGGTGGGGTCCGGCGTGGCGCTTGGGATCGCGGCGCTGGGCGAGTTGATCTCCCAGCCCTGCACAAGTTCCTGCGGGAGTGCCCAATCGCCGAAGGTGCGCCCCGTCACGGCCGCCAGCGAGCTCAGCGAATCGCCCGGATGGACGTAGGGAACCACGCCGACGGGTGTTTGCAATGGCGTACCCGTTTCGCTGGAGGGAATCTCGAAGGCGAATTGCGTGAGCTTCAGTTGCATACCGGGATTGCATTCGAAACCCGGCAAGACGTACCCGAGGGCGAACAATCCGGGATCGGCGAACGGCCCGTACTGTGCGCCGTTGAAATAGAGATAAAACTGTCCCTGCTGATGGAGCAGTTCCAGCGTTAACGTTCCGGTGGGGGGTGTGGCGAACGCCTTGAATTGGTTGTAGAACGCCGGACTTGACGACGTCCCAGCCCAATACGCGAACACGTAGCTCCCGTTGCTATCGGTGCCTAACTCGACCCACGTGTTCCCTTGCCAGTACTGCGTGCCGGTCGCAAGCGAACCGGTGAGTGTGAAGAACCCGTTGACGCCGGGTGCGGTTTCGATGGTTGCCACCACGCCGAAATCGCCGTGGGTGAAGAGACGGGGCGCCAGCATGTCGGCGAATCCAACGTATCCGGTGGGGATGCTGGCCGTCAGCACACCGTTGATCGCCTGAACCGAGGCCGGCGCGTTCGCGGCCGGCCACTGACCCCAATAGCCATCGGCGATGAGATTATCGCCGTCCGGAACCAGTTTCCAACCCGCGTGCGGTTGCGGCGTTTGCCCGCAAAGCGCGGTTGCGAATACGAATAACATCCATGGAATCAAATAAATGGAAAACCGCTGGTGGCTGCGCATCGGCATCATCCCTTTCCTTTTTCCCGCGATATCGCGGGCCTTCATAAGAGGTCGCGACAAATGGAAGCGAAATGCCTCACGAAATCAAAATATCTGTTTGTCCCATTTCGGACGGCACACCGATAACGCCGATGTCAAAGAGGGAAGAACAGAGGTTGGGGCGCAGAGCGGCCAGGCCGGGAAGGCGGGCTGGGCTCCGCCGTCGGGCATCACCATCGAGGAGATGGAAAAACTGCTGATCGCGGCGACTTTGCAGCGGACCAGCGGCAACATCAAGGAAGCCGCCGGGGTGTTGGGCATCGACCGTTCGACGCTCTACGAAAAGATCAAGCGATACGAGATTCCGCGGTAGGAAAAGCGGGGATACCCGGCCTGCCGGCGCCGCCTTTGTCTCGGCTGTCGGACCAGGGGACCGGCGCGGGCGGGGCAAAGGCATGGCCTTTCAAACGGGCTGCCACTTCGCACTGGGTCCCGGTTCATTCCTGACAGTCGAGTCGGCGTGTTCGGCCCGTCAGCACATCTCCGTGATAAGGCGACTTCTCGCTCATGTGGCCGGCAACTGCAGTGGACGGGTATCACGGGACGAACGGCCGCTCGCGCCCGGTCCATTGATGCCCGGACGCAAGCCGACTTCCCGGTACTGATCGCGTTAAGCGATGCCAAATCACTCCCAGCTTGCCGACAGACCGGAATTTGAGCAGCTTCCGGTTCGCCGACGATGCGTGCAACGAGCCGAAAGACGTCATAACATGGACACATTCAGACGACGCGCAGGACTGCCACGGTCGCGTCATCGCTCTGGCAGCCGCGTGAGAAGTCGTCCATGGAGTTGAAGATCCACTGAACCAAGTCTTGAGTGGATCCTGGGCGCGACGGCGCCCAGGCGGCGGCCGCTCTCAAGAGGCCCTGCACGCCCCACTCGTCCCCCTCGGGATTGGTCGCTTCCACGACTCCATCCGTGTAGGCGATGACTAGATCGCCAGGATCCAGCCGAAGGCCGCTCTCCTCATAGCCCGAATCGGGGAACATTCCAACAGGGGCTCCGCTCGGTTCGAGCCAATGGACCGAGCCGTCATCGCGAAGAACAATCGGCGGATTATGTCCGGCGTTGACGTACCGCAGCGTCCGCGCCGCCCTGTCGAAGACGCCATAGAACAGCGTCGCATAACGGTCCGCAGCCGACGAATTGTACGCCTGGACATTCACGATCTTGAGTAATGCGGCCAGATCGTTTGCCGTGAACAAGGCGGCTGTCCGAAGCGAGGACTGGACACTGGCCATCATGAGCGCCGCGGCGAGACCTTTGCCGGAGGCATCGCCAATGACCAACGCCAGGCGGTCATCAGTGAGGGGCATGAAATCGTAGCAGTCGCCGCCGAGGGCCCGAACCTGGCGGCACCGTGCGCCCCAGTCAAGGCCGCCGGCGATCCGGCCTGGAACCTGCATAAACCGCTGCTGCACATGGCAGGCAAGCACCCAATCCTGGCTAACATCAACCACCACATCTTCGGCCGTCATTTCCGAACCTCCACTTGTAGGTCGGTTCCGGGCGTTCGAAATCGACATGGTCGGGCCGATTTGCGGTCTGAAAAATACTTTTCGGGGGATGTAGAGAACGCCGCGGTGGTTCCGACTAGGATATGAAAGGGGCCAACTAAATGAAATACATTTTGTTGATGTCGGGCACGAAAGCGGGCGTTGACGGGTATCACGCCTGGGCGGCAAAGGATATTGAGGCGCATTTTGCGGTCCTCAGGACCATTACGAAGGAGCTGACCGAGTCCGGCGAGTTCGTGGCGACGCAGGGTCTGGCCGAACCGGTTGAGGCCAGGGTTGTGTGCGGGGAGAGAAACGGGCTGCCGGTCACGGACGGCATCTTCCCCGAGTCGAAGGAGTTTCTGCTCGGCTACTGGATCGTGGACGTTGCGACTCCGGAACGCGCCTACGCCATTGCGGGACGGATTTCGGCGGCGCCCGGGCCCGGAGGAATTCCTACCAACATGCCGATTGAAGTGCGGCGGTTCGCCAGTCCCACGGGAGAGAGAGAATGAAATACATTCTGATGATGAACACGAGGGCAGAGCAAGGCGTCCCCAACTGGCCGAGGGGAGACTTGCGGGCGCACATCGCATTCATGAAAAAGCTGAACCAGGACCTTCACGAGTCCGGCGAACTGGTCTCCGCGGAGGGGCTGTCATTTCCCGATCTGGCCAAGCTAGTGCGGGCCGGCAAGGATGGCACTCCCATTACGGACGGCGTGTTCCCCGAATCCAAGGAATTTCTTGCCGGCTTCTGGATCGTCGATGTGGAGACGCCGGAGCGGGCGTATGCGATCGCAGCCCAGGCTTCGGCGGCGCCGGGACCTGGCGGAGCGCCGTTGAACATGCCGATTGAAGTGCGCCCGGTGATGAGCGCGCCGCCGGCGGAAATGATGTAACGAGAGCGGCGATGACAAGGCCATGGGACTCGACCTCCGAGCGCCTGTTGCGTGAACTTGCGCCGCAGGCGCTCGGCGTGGTGGCCCGGCGTTTTCGCGACTTCGCGTCGGCCGAGGACGCCGTGCAGGAGGCCATGTTAGCGGCGTTCACGCAATGGCCGCGGGAGGGCGTTCCCGAGAATCCGCGCGGCTGGTTGATACAGGTCGCATTCCGCCGCATGACCGACCAGGTGCGCAGCGAGATTGCCCGCCGTCAGAGGGAAAGCGCGGCCGCGAGGGATGTGGAGACCGCGACTGCGGCCGGCGACATCGAGCGAGACACGGACATGGACCCAGACGACACGCTGATTCTGCTATTCCTGTGCTGCCACCCCGCGCTCACTTCGTCCTCGGCGATTGCACTGACGCTGCGGGCTGTAGGCGGCTTGACGACGGCGGAGATTGCCAATGCATTCCTGGTTCCAGAGGCCACCATGGCGCAGCGGATCAGCCGCGCGAAGCAGAGCATCAAGGCTTCAGGCGTGCCATTCCGTTTGCTTTCTCCACTGAAGCAAGCCGAACGATTGCCCGCAGTTCTCCGCGTACTCTACCTGATCTTCAATGAAGGTTATGTCAGCAGCATCGGAGCGCAGTTGCAGCGACTCGATTTGGCGCGTGAGGCGATCCGGTTGACTCGCTGCGCCAAAGCGCTGCTTCCCGACGATGCGGAAGTTGCAGGCCTGCTGGCGCTCATGTTGTTGACCGACGCTCGCCGCGCGGCGCGGACAGGGCCTGACGAGGAATTGATCCCGCTGAACAAACAGGACCGAACGCTGTGGGACCGGGCCGAGATCGCCGAAGGAATCGACCTCCTGACCTCTGCGCTATCGAAAGGATCGGTGGGCCTGTACCAGCTACAATCGGCGGTGGCCGCGATTCATGACGAGGCGGCGCGCGCGGATGACACGGATTGGCCGCAGATCCTGGCGCTGTATGAGTTGCTGAAACGCGTGTCTCCCAGCCCCATGGCGACGCTCAACCATGCCATTGCAGCCGCAATGGTACACGGCCCAGCCAGAGGGCTCGAACTGCTCAAGCCGCTCGATAGCGACGCACGGTTCTCCGGACATCACCGTCTTGACGCGGTTCGCGCACACTTGCTCGAAATGCTTGGCGATCGTGATGACGCCATCAAACACTACCGGACCGCGGCCCGACGGACGACGAGCATTCCGGAACGGAATTATCTGATGACCCAAGCAGCTCGGCTTGAGGAGGGCCCGCGAGGCCCAGAAGAGAAGACGACCGTTCCCTGATCATGAGCACGACAGAAAGGACCCACCCAACGGACAGCCGCCGGAACGATTACTCATCTGAGAGCATTTGGAGACCAGGACTGAAATCCAAGGCATGAAGGTCTGACACCCTAGCGGGCGATACGGGAACTAATCTTCGGTTTATTGGGGATCGGTACCGAGAACGGGCCAGGGTTCGGCGATCGATATTGCCGACCCTCCAGTCGTTGAGCGGGTCTCGTCCAGTCAAAAGCGGCGCCCAATACGCGCGAGCGTTATTTGGAATTATCGGTAGTCAATTCCGCCGGGTTGGCCGGACGACAATGGTGTTACGCTGGCAATCAGAAACAAGTCAGGATCGACACTGCAGATGAGGCCACCGGCCAGGCACATGCACTCGCTGGAGCCTCCCGGCTCTCCGCTCGTATTCGGCCTTATGGAGCGTAAACTCGCGATTTGTCGTACGCGCAGAGAGTTTCTGTCCGGCGCTCACGACTTAAGACCAGACGGAAGGTTACGCTATGCATGCGGATAACCTTGTTCGTATTCGTCTGCCGTTCGCGGGGGTTGGTGGCGTGCTGGCGTCCGGTCAAGCCCGGCGGCTTATTGAAACGTGATGTTCACCGGATTCGCGGCGAGGCCGTTGGCCGTCAACTGGATCGTCACGTTCCCCTTGCCCGCCAATGATGCGGGTAACTGCACGTTGACCTGATCCAGACCCGGGAAGCCCCCTCCCGCACCCGCATACGCAATGGGAATTGCGCTTCCGCCGATGGACACTTTCACTCCGCTGGTTCCCGCGGCTGCAAGACCGGTCCCGAAAAGGGTCAAGTACGCCAGGTCGGTTGACGAGCCCAGGCCGACCGGGCCGGCCACGAGTGCGCCGGCGCTCGACGTCGCATAGACGGGCTCGAAAGTTTGCGTGCCGTCTGCGTGGTAGAGGACCACATAAGCTGCCGCCAGCCCGTTGCCGTTCAGTTCGAACAGCCCCGGTGCGACCGGCACTATCTGCACGTTCGCGACCGACTGCGTTCCATCGCCGCTCGTGACGGTCACGTGCGCGGCGCCGTTGGCAACTCCGGGCGGCACTTCGAAGTTCACCTGCGCCGGACCGACATACGTGAGCGGAGCGGCCGACGCGGCGCCGGAGGAATCCAGAATCGTTACCGACGTTCCCCCGAAAGCGACCGGCCAGGGCAGCGACGTGCCACCGGCGATAGCGGTTGCCAGATCGGTGCCGTACGCGCTGGCCAGCGAATCCTTCGCAAGTCCCACCGCAGCGGGGTTCGCCGCAGAAATAACCGCTGCCGTCTGCTGCGTTGCCTTAGAAGACACGTTCAGGAAGATAAATACGCTGCTGTCGTCTGGTGTCACCGTCGGCGATGCGAAAGCTATATCTGGCTTGCCGTCGCCATTGAAGTCCGCAACTGCTGACGTAACTGCGCCGCCGTTGAACGTGATGGGCACTTCCGCTTGAAATGTGCCGTCTCCATTTCCGAGCAGATAGGTAATGTCGGTGTCGCCGCAGCAGTGCGGCACTACCAGGTCCACTTTGCCGTCGCCATTGAAGTCGGCAACGGCCACTGTTTCCGGCCCGAAATCAGTGGGAATCAGCACCCCCGGTTTGAATGTGCCATCACCGTTGCCGATGAAGACCACCAGCGTGTAACCGAAGTTCGGCGTGGCTGCCGTCATGACCAGGTCGGTAATGCCGTCGCCGTTGAAGTCTCCCGCGCTGATCGAGTTCGGCCATAAATCGATCGACGCAGAATAATTCACGGCGTTCTGGAAAGTGCCGTCGCCTTTCCCCAGAAGAATCGAAAGTCCCCCTGTATCGTTCGACATGAAAATGGACCCGCTATTGACCACAGCGAGATCCAGGTTGCCATCGCGATTGAAATCGCCGGCAACAAGAAACGTCGGTTTCGATCCCACAGGAAAGGTGGCGCCGGCGCCAAAGGTTCCATCGCCGTGTCCAGGCACGATGGTCACCGAGTTTGAGTCGTGGTGGGCGACGGCGAGATCGAGTTTGTGGTCGTTGTTGAAATCGCCAAGGGCAACGAAGGACGAGTCGTTGCCGCCGGCCGCGACGGCTTGCGGCGCCTGGAATGTTCCATCTCCGTTGCCCAGATAGACGGTTGCGTCGCCTTGACCGCCATTGATTGCCAGGTCTATCTTGCCATCGCCGTTCAGATCTCCGGCCGCCAATCCGGTATAAGTGCCACCACCCGCACCGCTCAGGGTAGTGCCAGCTTGAAACCGGCCACCTCCGGCGCCCGTCAGGATCGCAATCTGGCCCGGCTGGCCGGCGATGGCCAAACCCGGTTTTCCGTCGCCATTAAAATCCGCCGCCACCATGCTGGTTGGGGAGCCCGGTACGATATATGCCGGCGCTCCGGCGAAAGTCCCGTCGCCGTTGCCGAACAGCACGCCAACCGTTTGTGTGTATGCTTCCAGAAACAGAGCGTCCGGGTGTCCCTGCGCGAATACGATATCGGGGTTGCCATCGCCATCGAAATCCTCTACGAACATGCTGATGGCGCCTCCGAATAATCCGATCTGGTACTGCGACGCCTGCTTGAACGTCCCGTCACCATTGCCCAGCAGAATGTATATCAAGCCGCTGGCAGAATCCGTCACGGCCACATCCACCTTGCCGTCTTTGTTGAAATCGCCCGCGGCCAGGACGGACTGGGACGTCTGGAGCGAGGTAACCGGACCGGATCGGAACGTACCGTCGCTATTTCCAAGCAAGGTAACGAGCCCCGAGAAAGTTGAAACGACCAGGTCCGGAATTCCATCGCCATTTACGTCCGCCACGGCAATGCCGGTCGGAAAACTGCCCATGCCGGTACTGTAAGTGTTGCCGGTGGTAAGTTTTCCGCTGGCACTGCCGAACATAATCGTCACCGTGCTGTCTCCGTTGTTCAAGACGGCTAAGTCGTCTTTCCCGTCGCCATTGAAATCCCACGCTGCCGCTGCGATGGTGCCAAAGCCAGCCGGATATTTGACGGCCGGCTGCAAGGTGCCGTCACCGTTTCCCAGCAACAGTGAGATACCGCCTGGCGCCGAGCCATCGTATGGGCCAAAATACACGGCAGCCACATCGTGCTTGCCGTCACCATTGAAATCGCCGGCCACTACCACGAGCGTTGACGGGTCCACTTTATAACTTCCGGCGTATCGTACGCTGAAATCCGGGTTGGCCGTCACGACGAGCACCTGTCCCGGCGCGACGCTCGAACTCTTACCGACGATGGCGCCGACCCCGTCGCCCGCCAGATCGGTGACAATCCCGGCCCGCGATGCTGTCCCCAACGGATCCTTGCTAAGGTTTGGCGCCGGCCCCGGCCCCGGATTTCGCGCTGCCAGGCCGATACAGTTGAAAAAGCTAAGCTGGATGTTGGGGATTAGTCCCACCTGCGAGGCCGTCTTGGCCGCGACATTCCCGGTGATCTCGACTTGCGAAAAGGATTGATCCGCCTGCCGCAGCAGTCCGGAGAGGATGCTTTGTGGCTTGTTCTGTACCTGGAACTGCGCCAACTGTTGAAAGTTGACGGCCTGACAAACTGGCTGCGCGGAAATCGGCAGGGCGCCGATTGCGACGAGGCCGATTGCCGCGAGATAGATCGCCGATTTCATGCGACACCGCTTTCGAATGGAATCACTCATTGCTCGTGGTTGCCTGCATAAAGGCACTAACCGCCAAGGCGTGATCCAGGCCGGCGGCTTGGAAGGTGACTGGCCGGAGCGGCCATGCAGCCACGGTGAGCGAGATGCGCGCGCCGCGGCTGGCGGGAAAATATGCGAGCGCGGACGCCGGTATCGTCAAACCGGTGGCGCCCGGCGTTCCGACGCAATAACACATGCCTCGCGAGCCGGTGGCTTCATCGAAGAAATTGGCGTAAACAATCGCGATGCGGCCAGCCATATCCGTCCATTCCAACCGCAGCGCCTGGCCTCTCATCACAGGCCCCAAGACACCGCGCGCCGCAAAGGGTTGCGGACCGCCGAGCGCGAAACCGAAGCGGCCCACGTCGGCGCCCCCATTGCCGGTCACATGCAGAACCGTGGGGCTCACGAAGTTCAACAGCCGGTCGGCTGCGCCGAACGAATCCGACAATTCGCGGTCGAAGACACCTGGCATGCCGCGGAACGCCGGCACCTTCCGTATCGCCTTGCCGTCGTCGATACCAAGTCCGTCTCCCGCGCGCAGCGCCTTCGCTCCGGCGCGGGATGCCAGCAGCGAGATCAACGAGCCCGGCACGATTCCACCCCTCCAAGGCTCCGCTTGACTCGTGCAGGTGCCGGGCGGCGGGAGCAGGAAATAAGGATTCAGCTTTTCCAGGCCGGGCAACTGTCCAAACCAGGCGCCGGCCTCGTCGGAAACCGGCTCCACACCGGACTCCCGCTGCACGGTGCGAGTGACCGCCACGATGCCGAAGCGCGCGCCCGGCCACCCGGCGAATGGGAAGTACTCCGGTTCCCGGCATGCACCCCCAGCTTTGTGAATCGCCACCGTCACAGTGTTGCTAGGCAGACGTCCTGCGTTTTGGATCTGGACCGGGACGAAGCAACCCTCCGGCGCACCAGCCGGCACCGCGAAGAGGATCTCATCCGCATCTGGTGACACGCGGGCGGCGACGACCTTCGCCGGCCTGCCGCCAACGAATACCGCCGGGGTTTTCGTATCGCCCAATCCGGTTCCGGAAAGCGCCAGCGTCTGGCCGAAGCTCGCCGAACTGGAAACCGTGTTCGGCATGCGTCCCGTGCCGGTCACGTTCTGAATGCGTCCGGGGCCCCAGCCCTTGCCGTTATTGGCATAGATTCCGAACTGAGCCCGAACTATTCTGACCGGGTAGGGCGGGCTGCGCAGCCCGTTCACTCTGACGGTAAGCCACGCCGGACCGAGCGGCGCATCAGCCGGGACGCGGGCGATAGCGGTGGAGGAGTCGACCGGCGTGACCGCCAGAGTTTTCTCGCCCGCCGGCCCCGAGAGCTTTGCCGTAACGTCAGACTTACGGTCGCCGAAGCGGGCTCCACGAATGGTCAACCGGGCTCCTCGTGCAATCGCCGAATCGGCCAGCGCCAAAGGCGTGTTGCTCGCCTCATTCACTACACCGTTGCGGGCGATCTCCGGCGCTTGCGCCCACGCACCCACGGCCCAACAGACCAGCCACGCCTGCCCTAGCTTCACGCTAATATGTCCTCGCGGCTTCGCCTGCGGCGATTATCCCCGGTAATTGCCGTGGCTCTTGGCCGACCTGGGTTGCCACGGACGGCGCCGCCCAGACGGGCCAGGACTGGCCGATGCGTAGTTGATTGGCATCGGGCTGGTGGGAGCCTAAGAGTGGAAGCAACGCTGACGCCGCCTTAAGACGGAATCGAACGTTAGCCCTTACCAAAATGGACCCTCCGCGCGCGTATCAGTGGATCATAGCACAGCCGTCAGCCGCGGCTCAATCGGATTGGGAGCCCGTTGTGAGGACTAGATTCAGATGCTGTTGGGCGCCGGGAGATTCAAGATGGGCTGGCGACAGCCGCTGAGGTAGCCGCAGACTGGGGTGGTTCTTAGGATTCGGACCGAGAAACGCGCTAGGCTCCTGAAAAGGCGGCGCTTCGGCGTTGGCGCGCCACATCGGTCCTCGTAAGTCCCCCTCGCGTCAACTTGACGCGTAAAACGCACTACGCGTAGAAGCGCAGGCCACAGTCCACTCGTACCCTATGTTGGCGCTATCGAAGCCCCGCAGCGCCGTTCACTCCTCCGGAAAAAATTCTCGCGCTTTCGCTTTCAACATCTTGCCGCTTCCGTTTCATTCGCCGCCCGTCCCCGCCCTGCTACTCTGAAATCGAAAAAGCGCTGCTCGCTCGCCAAGAGGCAGCCCGTCACGGAGCCACGTCCGGTGCCTAACCGCGGTCCCTCCCTGCAGGGGGCAATTTGAAACCGGGTCACGCGGTGCAACGTTCGTAAGGCGGCCATAGTGGCTTGTACTCCTCTTCGAGAGGAGAAAGGAACCGGTTCCTCCAGCCCCGGCTCGCCGGCGCACTTTGCGCCGCCGCGCCAGGAACAAAGAAGTCAGTTAGCTGTTTGATGCTCGTATAATCTACTCGACTGCACAGCGGAACGCCCGGCGCGGACAGTAGGACGACGATCGAATTTCGTCGTCTGTCTCGCTGTCGCGCGCCGGCGCGCAATGACAAACCACAAAAGCCGATGGTCTGTCCCAACCGTCTCGGGCGTACCAGGTCTCTACACCGCCGGCATTAGTCACCGGCGGAAGACGCCGCTGGAGCGGGGACGCGGAAGTGGCCGGTGACGCCGTTTACGGTCAGGGCGGCTTCCACATATGGCGAACTGCTGGACACGCCGGCCGGGTATGTGAAGTTCACCTGGTCGATGATCTCGCCGGGGGCGACGCCGCAGTACCACACCGCGGCCGGCTGCCCGCCAACGGTGAGCTGGCAACTGGCCGGCGCGCCAGGCACCTGCAACGCCGCCAGCGGCGCGGGCACGCCATCCTGCAACGGCGAGGTTTTCGGTCCCAGTCCATTGGCCCAGAGCTGGTAGGTGGAACCGGCCTTCACCGAGCACTCCGATAGCGCCGTCGGGCAGCCATTGGCGACGGCGCCGGTGACCCATACGGTTCCGTTCACGAACTCACTGATAAAGAACGATGGCGAAGCGGTCGCCGCAATCGTCACCTGCTCGGGGCTGCTGGTGACGCTGTTCCACGTCACCGTCACGGGCACGGCCAGGCCGGGCGCGGTTTCCCAGGGAACCTGGAAGTTGATCTGGGTCGGAGAGACGTAGATGAGCGGGGCCTTCACACCGTTGACGCTCAGCGAGACGCTGCCCACCGAGGTGACGAAGTGGCCGTTGCTGTCGAGCAACTGCGAGCCCTGATACGTGCCGCCGGCGAAATTGGCGCCGAACACACTCGCCAGGCCGCCCGCCGAAATGGTCCCCAGGTAGGACGCCGCGTTGACAACATACCCGGGCGTGATCACCGGCGTTTTTGCGATCACGGTAGTAGGCTGCGTGGTGGTCTGATAGACGCGGACATAATCCACCAGCATGTCTTGCGGGAACGTGACCGTGGAGTCCGGCGCTCCCAGGGAGCTGCTCGAACCGCCAATCGCCAGGTCCAGCAGGAGGAAGAACGGGTTGTTGAAGACCCACTGCGAACCGGCGGGCAGCGACGCGGGAGTCACCGTTTTATAGACGTACCCGTCAAGGGACCACGCAATGGAATTCGGCGACCATTGGATGGCGTAGACGTGATAGTCGTCGTAGACCGTCTCGCCGAACGGCAACGTGTATGCCGTTGTCAGGCCGCTACCGCCGGTAAAACCCGGGCCGTACGCGGCTGCGTTGTTGACGCTCGCGTTGTTTTGGTAGGTCCCGTAATTCTGCATGATGTCGACTTCGCCGGAACTGGGCCACGCCGCTAGGTTGTAGTTTTCACCCAGCATCCAGAAGGCGGGCCAGACGCCTCTGCCGAACGGAAGCTTGATGCGCGCCGCGATCAGGCCGTATTGCCAACTGAGATCCGAGGTGATGGTATCGGCGCCCGGAGCCCCGGTTTGCAGCCGCGCCGAGGTGTAGTTACCCTGGGCGTTTTTGATGGCGCGTATCACCAGGTTGCCCTTGCCGTCCTGAAAGGCGTTATTAGTCGAGTTAGTGTAAGTCTCGACTTCGCCATCGGTCCAGCCGCCGCCGGCGATGCCCACCCAGGCGCCGCCCGCGAGATCGAAGTCCCAGTTCGCAGAGTTGGGCGCCGTCCCCGCCGCTCCATTGAACTCGTCGCTCCAGACAAGCTGCCAGCCGCCGACCCCCATGCCGGACGTGGCCGATTCCTGCACCGAGACGTCATCCAGCCACACCGTGTTTGGGTTGATATCCCCGAAACAAAAGGATGCGGCGACCAATCCCGAGGCTGGCGCCACGAACGAGTACGAAAACGTGTTCGCGCTCACCCCCAGCTGCGCCGTGGGGCCCAGGTAGACCGCGTACGCGCCGCCTACCTGCTGGATCATCAGCGGCAAGCTGACCGGCGCGCTGGCTCGCGCTTTGAAACTGAACGTATAGGTGAGCCCTTGCGTCATATTGAAATCCTGAAGGAACTGCAGGTGCCAGGCGGTGCCGGTGGATTGCGATACTGTCAGTTCCGCCGAGGTGGTGCCGTCGATCGGGTTGGTCGTGCTGGCTACCGCATTGCCCACCGCCCCGGCGGCGTAACTATCGGACTGCCAGTTAGTCAGACCATTTTCGAAATTGCCATTCAAGAGTCTCTCGACTGACGTGACGGTTACCGACGCCGCATTGGAGGGCGCGGCGAGATTACCGGCGCGATCCATGGCGGCAACCGTATAGGAATATGCCGTGCCAAGTGTCGCGGTCGAATCCACGAATCCCGAGCCGAGCCAGAAGTTCAGGAGGGTACCGTTGCGATAAATGTAATAGCGCGCGATTCCGGACGGATCCTGGACCGGCGTCCAGGTGAGCACGACGCCGCCGGGCCCCACGGCCGCGCTGAGGTCCGTGACCGCCGGTGGAGGTGTGCCGTTGACAACCCCAAGCAGTTTGCGGAACGCCGTTTCGGAACCGGCGTTCAGCATAACCGGCCCCGCAAGTTGGGCCACGTATTGGTTGCGGACATAAGCGGCGTCGGCGGTCTCCAGGCGGGCGTCGCCCCAGTTGGCCCAGTCCGGGTAATTGGACCAGTCCCAGTCGATGTAATCGAACTGCTTCACCACGGGGGTGGTTTGCATGAAATTGAAGAACTGCTCGAACCAGCCGTTCCAACTGGTGGCGCCGCCTTGCGCACCGACATAGCGGGGACTCTGCTCCGCCAGCATGATCGGCTTTTGATGCGCGATGGCCAGCGCGAAAAATGGAGTGATGGCAGGATCCTGGGCGAACATACTGGTTCCGTACATGTTCATGCCGAACCAATCGACGTATTGGTCGCCGGGGTAGTAATCTATATAGTCCGTGACTCCCAGGTCCGCCGCGTCGCCCGAGGCGTCCCACACGGTGGCGACCTCGAGATTCGCGGCGCGGATCGCATTGGTGATGCGGATGTACGCCTGTTGATAGGTCGCCGGATTGTAGCCGTTCCAACCAGTTCCATTGAACTCGTAGCCGATGCGAAGGTAGACCGGCGTCGCCAGCCGTTGCAGCCCGGTCACCAGGTTGGCGATTTGCTGATCGTAGGCGCCGGCGGCCACCTGCGGGTCATAGCTCTCCGATACGCCGGCCGCCGTCACGCCGTTGGTCATGTTCAAACCGACCTGCGGAATGATGAAGGAGTTCGGGTAGAGCAGCAACTGTGCCTTGAGCTGGTCGGACCAGTTTGCGGGGAGGCCGGCGAGGCCGATGTACCACATGTACACCATGGGCTGGCGGCCGGCCGGCATGACGCCCCAGTACCCGGCGAACGTCTCCGGGCTCTGGCCGGCCCCATGGATCAGGGCGCCTTGCGGCTCCAGCCTGGCGCCGAAATTGAGCCGCGGCTGATAGGTTTGGCCATCGAGCGCACAGGCGGCGATCAAGAAACAAGCAACGATAGCAAGAGACTTCATAAGAACCAGACCTCCTCGTTAGAAGAACATTGCAACAAGAACACCGGCGGCCGAGACCGCCGGCACTGCATCGGGCGAGGCAAGCCATGGGTTGCCTCGCCCATTTCAACCGCCGTGCCGGTTGCCGGCGGAAGGCGCCTACGGAGCGGGGACCAGGAAATTGCCGGTTACGCCGTTGACGGTCAGCGCCGCTGTCACGAATACCGCGCCGCCGGACGAACTGGTGGACACGCCGGCCGGGTAAGTGAAGTTCACCTGGTCGATGATCTCGCCGGGAGCGATGCCGCAGTACACCACCGTGGCCGGCTGTCCGCCAATGGTGAGCTGGCAACTGGACGGTCCGCCAGGCATCTGCAACGCTGCCGGCGCGGGTACGCCATCCTGCAATGGCGACGCCATCGGCCCCAGCCCATTGGCCCAAAGCTGGTAGGTGGAGCCGGCCTTCACCGCGCACTCCGTGGACGGCGTCGCGCAGCCATCGGCGACCGCGCCGGTGACCCATGCGGTTCCGGTCACGTACTCACTCATGAAGAACGAGGGCGATGACGCCGATGCAATCGTCACATTCTCGGGGCTGCTGGTGACGCTGTTCCAGGTCACCGTCACGGGCACCGCCAGTCCGGGCGTGGTTTCCCACGGAACCTGAAAGTTGATCTGCGTCGGAGAGACGTAGAGGAGCGGGGCGTTCACGCCGTTGACGCTCACCGTGACGCCCGCCACCGTGGTGGGAAGACTCCCGTTGGAAAGCGAAATCAGGTGTGCAGCGTCGGCCAGATTGTTGCCGAACACGGTCGCCAGGCTACCCGGTGAAATGCCACCCAGATAGGATGCCGCATTCACTACGCCCCCGGGCGTGATCGACGGCGTGGTCGCTGGAAGGGTGGTCGACTGATATACGCGGACGTAATCCACCAGCATCTCCTGTGGAAACGTCTCGGTCGAGCCCGGCGTTCCGAGCCACGTGGTCGGGCCGCCGATAGCCAGGTTCATCATCAGGTAGAACGGAGCGTTGAAGACCCATACACCGCCCGCCGGCAGCGCCGACGGAGTTTCCACCACGTAGGGGTCCCCATCCACGAAGAACTCGAGCCAGTTCTGCGACCATACGAGGGCGTAGATGTGGTAGTCGCTGGTGACCGTTTCGCCGAACGGCAGAGTGGCACTGGCGCCGACGCCGGACCCTCCGTTGTAGTCGGGAGCGCCCGCGGAGGCGCCGACCGGACCGTGAATCGTGGCTTCGTTTGAGCTGGCAAAGCTACCATAAGGCCAGGCTCCGAAGTTTTCCATGATGTCGACGACACCCCAGTCCGGGCCGGTTGCGGAGGCCTCGCTCATCATCTTGAAGGCGGGCCAGATACCCGCGCCGTACGGAAGCTTGATGCGCGCCGTGACCAGCCCGTATTGCCAACTGAGATTGGCGGTGTTCGTCGTGGCGCCCTGCGAACCGGTCTGCAATTGCGCCGAGGTGTAGTTGCCCTGCGCGTCTTTGATGGCCTTGATCACCAGGTTGCCATTGCCGTCCTGGTAAACGTTATTCAGCGAGTTGGTGTAGGTCTGCATGTTGCCGCTGCCGGACTCGTCGGGCCCCGCGTAATAGTCCCAGTTCGCCGGGTTGGGCGGCGTGCCGACCGCTCCATTGAACTCGTCGCTCCACACAAGCTGCCAGGCGCTGGCCCCCAAAGTGGGCATGGGCGTTTCCAGGACCGAAACGTCATCCAGCCAAAGCGTGCTCGGGTTGATATCCCCGAAATAGAAGTTCAGGCCGACCGGTGCCGAGACTGTCGACGTAAATGTAGTTTGGAACGTGCTCACGGTCGTGCCGACCGACACCGTGGGGCCCCAGAGGACCGCATACGGGCTGCCGGTCTGTTGGACCGTATACTGAAGGCTTACCGGCGCACTCGATACCGCCTTGAAACTGATCGTGTAAATACGCCCCAGCGTCATGTTGAAGGGCTGCTGAAGCTGCAGGTCCCAGTTGGTGCCCGTGGAGTTCGATACGGTCAGTTCCGCCGAGGCGGTGCCGTCGATCGGGTTGGTCGTGCTCGCCACCACGGTGCCCAAGGCCCCGGACAGAGCTTGCACCTGCCAGTCCTTCAGACCATTTTCGAAGCCGCCATTCAAGAGCATCTGGGTTGGAGTTGCGGTTTGGCCGTCGAGCGCACAGGCGACCGTGAAGAAACAAGCAACGATAGAAAGAGACTTCATAAGAGTTACCTTTCGGACGCTAGAAAAAGCATTTCATTCCCGATAACCCGTCAAAATCTCTCAAGACCAATTCTGCTTTCCCGTGATTTCGCGGGCGTTCATAAGAGGGCTGCGCGAAAAGCGCGCGGAGTGCCTCAAGGAAAAGGAAAGAATATTCGCATTCAGGAGTACGGGAGCCCGATACCCGTTTCATGCGGGTGAAAATGCTAAACTTGTGGCCATACTCATTAGCCAGAAGGAGCGCCGGTGGATTCCTCCCCAGGCGAGATTACGCGGCTCCTGCTCAAATGGAAGCAGGGCGAACCCGATGCCTTTGACCGGTTGATGCCGCTGGTATATTCCCACTTGCGCCAGATTGCAGCCGCTTACATCCGTCGAGAGAGAAACCCCGGGGTACTGCAGGCGACCGCCCTGGTCCATGAAGTCTACTTGCGCTTGATCGGCCAGAAAAAAGTGGAATGGGCGGATCGCGCGCATTTTTATACCTTCGCAGCCAAAGTGATGCGCATGATTCTGACGGATCACGCGCGGAGCAACGATGCGCAAAAGAGAGGCGGCGGCGCCGAGCATGTCCCATTGAACGATCAAATACCCTGGATCAAGATCGGCCACGAGTCGATGATTGAACTCAACCGTGCCTTGGATAAGCTGGAGGCGATCGATCCGCAAAAGGTTCAACTGGTCGAACTCAGGTACTTCCTGGGATGCACGGCGGAGGAGACAGCCGAGGTCCTGCAGGTCTCGAAATCCACGGTGGACCGCGACGCGAAGTTCGTGAGGAGTTGGCTCTACCAATGCATTAACGGAGACAGGAGCGCCAGTGCGGGGCAAGCCTGATTCATTCGGCGGACCGTTTACGCAGACCTTGATGAGCAGTTGCGCCGAACGGGAGTAGCCGATTGCCCGCAGAAAAAGGAGTTCTGGAACACTGGCGCTGCGTGGAGGCCATTTTCCACCAGGTGACTGCGGTTCCGCCCGAGGAGAGATCCGGGCGTCTCGAAGCGCTCTGTGCGGGAGACAGCGACCTCCTCGAAGAGGCGAGTGCCCTGCTCCGCGCCTCGGACGAGGAGGAGCGCTTCACCGCCTCCTGCGTGGCCTCCGATGCAGCGGAATTCCGTGGGCCGCGGCCCTCGATTTCCGCGTTGCTGGCTGGGGCGTTGGCCGAACCTGAGGACGGGCGCGCCGCTTGGCTGGAGCGCGCCTGCGGGCAGGATCCGGCACTGCTGAGCGAAGTCCGTTTTCTGCTGGCTAGCTTCCAAGGCTCGGCACCCGAACCCGGCGCGCTCGCCGCGCAGGCGGAGGCATCGCCCGAATCGCCGCAGCAGCTCGGTCCGTACCGCCTGGTGCGCCAGTTGGGCGAGGGTGGCATGGGCGCCGTGTTTCTGGCCACCCGCGCCGATGCGGAATTCGAAAAAAAGGTAGCCGTCAAGCTCATCCGTCCCGGCGCGGACTCCGAAGTGCTGGTGGCCCGGTTCCTCCGCGAGCGCCAGATTCTGGCCGGCATGGAGCACCCCAACATTGCGCGCCTGCTGGATGGCGGGACCATCTCCGGCCAGCCCTACCTGGTGATGGATTATGTGGAAGGCCAGCGGCTGGATCGCTACTGCGACGAAGGCCGCCTGTCCATCCGGCAGAGACTCGAGTTGTTCCGCAAGGTCTGTGCACCGGTACACTACGCCCATCAGAATCTTGTAGTGCACCGCGACCTAAAGCCCACCAACATTCTGGTCGGCGCGGATGGCGAACCGAAGCTGCTCGACTTCGGCATCGCCACGCTGTTGGAGGCCGACAACCGCGGCGCGGACCTGACTGCGGCCCACGGCCTCCTCCTCACGCCCCAGTACGCCAGCCCGGAGCAGTTGCGCGGGCGGCGCACCACAGTAGCCAGCGACGTGTATTCGCTCGGTGTCATCCTCTATCAACTGCTGTGCGGATGCCATCCGTTCCAGGCCGACACCGGCAGCATGGCGGACCTGGTTGCCGCGGTGGTGAAGAACGATCCGCCGCTGCCCAGCATGACCGGGAGCCTTGCGGCTGCAGCGCCCGCGGATACATCGCCCGATGCCGCGGCGCCCGAACCGGCCAACGTGGCGGAGTGCCGCGGCGAAACGCCGGACCGGCTGCGGCGCATCCTGCGGGGCGACCTGGACGGCATCGTCCTGAAGGCGCTGGCGAAAGAACCGGCGGACCGCTACGGGTCCGTCGAGGAATTCTCCGCCGACATCGGCCGCTACTTGGAAGGCCGGCCGGTCCAGGCGGTGGAGGGGACGCCAGCCTACCGCGCGGACAAATTCGTGCGGCGGCACAAACTCGGAGTGGCCGCCGCGGCCGCGCTGGCGCTCTCCCTGATGGGCGGCCTGGCCGGCGTGCTGTACGAAGCCCACCTGGCGCGCGTGGAGCGCGTCCACGCCGAACTGCGCTTCAACGAAGCCCGGCAACTGGCCCACTACCTTCTCTTCGACCTCTACGGTTCCGTGCAGAAGCTGCCCGGCGCGACCCCGGTGCAGGCCGAGATGGCGGAGCGCTCGATGCAATATCTGGATCGCCTGGCGGCTGCCAAGTCCGCGGATGCCGGCCTGCGCGTGGAAACGGCGGAGGGATATCTGCGACTGGGCGATGTGCTGGGCGATCCCTTTCAGCCGAATCTCGGCAAGACGCCCGACGCGCTGGAGAGCTACCGCAAAGCGATCGCGCTGCTGGGGCCGCTGCTGGCGGCAAACCCGGCGGACCGTCGGGCGCGCGCCGCCTATGCGCGCGCCAACCAGGGAGTGGGCGGGATACTGACTTTCGGCGGCAAGTCACGCGAGGGCGTGGCTGCGCTGGAAGCCGCCGTGCGCGATTTCGAGCGGCTGCTCGCGGCCGCGCCGGGCGATGTCCCGACGCTCATCCGCGCCGGCGATGCCTACGAGCTCCTGGCGCGGCAACTGAGCACGCAAGGAGGACTTGTCGGGACCGAGAGACAGGGCGACGTGAGGGCTGACATCGACAAAGCCCTGGCCCGTTACGGCGCCGCGCGGCGGCTGGCGCCGGACGACGTGGGCATCGTTCACAAGATCGCGTTGACCTACCAGGTGCAGGGCAACATCACTGCCGTGACCGATCCCGGGAAGGCCGCCGGGATCTACCGGCGCTCGCTGGCCACGCTCGATCAGTTGCCGGCCGCCGAACGGGAGAGCGTGGAAACCCGCAAAGCCCGCGCCTCGCTGCTGCTGAATCTGGGTTGGGTCCTGGGGCAGACCAACGACTACAAGGCCGCGATCGCCACGCTCGAGCAGGCCCGCGACATTTTCGACCGGCGGGCCGAACTCGATCGCGAGGACAAGCAGGCCCTATACAGCAGCACCATCGCCTATCGCGACCTGGGTATCGTCTATGGCTACGCTTCCAACCAGCCCAAGGCCATCGAAAACTTCCGCATCGCCGTGGCCATTTTCGACCGCCTGCTGAAGGTCGATCCCGCCAACGAGACTTACCGCTCCGTACAGGCCGACTTGCAATTGCGGATCGGCGATGCGCTCTCCGAGACCGGACATCCGGAAGAGGCTATGGCTTCTGCCACTGCCGGCCTCAAAACCATGTGCCAACTGGCGGACGAGCCCGGAGCGACCGCAAGCACGCTGAGAGCCGCTGCCCGCTGCCTCATGACGACGGAGGTAGTCCCACTGCGCAACTGTTCGCGCGCCCTGGCGTATGCCCGCAAGGCCGCCGAGATGGGAAATTACAAGGACTCGCTGGCCCTCGAGTCCCTGGCCGACGCGTACTGGCGGAACGGCGATTTCGCGGGCGCGCGCGTGGCGCTCGATCGGGCGTTGGCCCTGGTGCCAGCCGCGCGGCCCGGCGAGAAGCCGTCCCACGCCCGCCAGTCCCTGGAAGACCTGGACGCCGCCATACGCGCCAAAGCCAACCCGGACTAACTCAAGGTGCGCCGCGAAACCTGGGAAATGCCGCTGTGGGCGCTGGTTGTCGATGCCACCCTGCTGCACGCTCCCGGTTAATAACCACTCGCCCGCTGCGTCCACACTGTTATGAAGGCTCTACTCACTTCCACCGCGGCCCTAGCGGCCCTTTTCTCCGGCGTGCTGTCCGCCGCCGATCCACAACTCCTCAACCTGGTGATGCCGGACGTCAAGGCGATGGCCGACATCAACGTGGCGCAAGCCAAGACTTCACCCTTCGGCCAGTACGTCATGACTCAGGTCGAGACGCAACAACTCGCGCAGATTGCCGCGCTGACCGGTTTTGATCCGACCAAGGACGTCGATGAACTGCTGGTCGCGGGCAATGGCGCGGCGCAACACTCCGGCCTGGCGCTGGTGCTCGGCACCTTTAACGTGGCCGGCATCACCGCCGTCATCGCACAGCAAAAAGTGGCCACCGAAACCTATCGCGGGATCACCATCTTCGAGGACCCGAAGAAGGAAGGCGGCCTCGCGTTCCTGAGCGGCTCGATAGCGGCTGCCGGCGATCTGACCAACGTGAAAGCCGCCATCGATCGCGTGTCGTCGCCATCCACCCTGCCGGCTTCGCTGCTCGTCGAAATCGGCCAATTGAGCGCGGCGAACGACGCCTGGGCGCTCACCACCGTGCCGCCTTCCAGTTTGAAATCGCTGGGAGACGCGCCTGCCGTTCCCGGCGCGGGTAATATGCTCGCAATGGTGCAGTCCGCCAGCGTTGGTCTCAAGTTCGGCGCCAACGTGGTGCTGACCGGGCAGGCGCAAGCCGATACCGCGCAGAATGCCACCGCCGCGGCCGGCCTGATCCAGTTCCTGGTCAATATGGCGCAGATGAAAGCCGCCGACGAGCCGCAAGTCCAGGCGCTGGCCAAGGCGCTGACAGTGAGCGCGAACGGCGCCACCGTCAATATCTCGCTGACACTGCCCTCCGAGCAGTTTCAGGAATTGCTGCATCCGAAAGCCGCCGCTCACCACCACGCCCACACGCAATAGCTCGATGGCCGTGGAAAATCACCGGCGGCAAAGACCGCCCGCGCGAAGAAGGAACCAAAGGCCGTAGCGCCGGCGGTCTTTGCCGCCGGTGATTTTTTTCGTGGGCCACATCCCCGGAATCGCGTCGTTCACAGTTCTTAACTCCATCCCTTCCTCTTTCCTGTCGTGCACTCGCGATTCCTGTACTATGGGTATGTTTGAGGGAGTGCCGGAAATGGGAAACCTCGTGAAGCGGCCCGCAGCCCACGTGTTTGTCGTCGGTTTTATGCTGGCGGCAGCGGGTTTGGCCGGCCTGCTTCTGGCGCAGCGCACCCCCGACGAACCGGCAGCCGCGGGTGTGGCCCAGACGGAAGGACTGGCCATCGATTATCCCAGCCAAGGTTCCCTCTTCCCTCCCGATTTTGCGGCTCCCACGTTCTTGTGGCGCGACGCCACACCCAGCATCACGGCATGGCAAATCGAGGTTGCCTTCGCGGAGGGCGGCGTCCCCATCCGCGTGCAATCGAGAGGTGAGCTGATGCGCGTGGGCGAGATCGACGAACGCTGCATTGCGCCCACCAACAAGTTGCCCGAGTTGACACCGCAGCAGGCGGTCTCGCACACCTGGACGCCCGACGCCGCAACCTGGGCGGCCATCAAACGCCGTTCGCTGGAGCACGCCGCTACGGTCACCATCTCCGGCATCGCGGGCGGGAAAGTGCTCTCCCGCGGCGAGGTTGCCATCCAGACTTCGAAGGACCCGGTGGGCGCACCGATTTTCTATCGCGATGTGCCGCTGGCGCCCTCGGAAACCGAAAAGGGATTCATCAAGCCGCTGGCGCCGAAAGCCATTCCGCTGATTGCCTGGCGCCTGCGCAACATTGCCGAGCCGCGCAGCCGCCTGCTGCTGACCGGCATGCACACCTGCGCCAACTGCCATTCTTTTTCGGGCGACGGCAAGACCCTCGGCATGGACCTGGATGGGCCGCAGAATGACAAGGGACTGTACGCGCTGGTCGCCGTCAAGCCACAGATGTCGATTCGCACCGACGACATGATTTCCTGGAATCGTTCCGCCGACCGGCAGTACGGCCAGAGCCGGGTGGGCTTCATGTCACAGGTTTCGCCCGATGGAAAGTACGTCGTCACCACCATCAGCGGAACCGTTCGCCCCACCCAAAGCAATTTCTACGTGGTCAATTTCAAGGACTACCGTTTTCTGCAAGTCTTCTATCCGACGGCCGGTATCCTGGCCTGGTATGACCGCGCCAGCGGCCGCGAGCAGCCGCTCCCCGGCGCCGACGATCCCCGCTACGTGCAGACCGACGGCGTCTGGAGCCCCGACGGCAAGTACCTGGTGTTCGCCCGCGCCGAAGCCCGCAGCCCCGACCCCGCCGATGGAAAGCTCGCCGAATTCGCCAACGACCCGGCGGAAGTGCAGATCCAGTACGATCTTTACCGCATTCCCTTCAACGGCGGCCTGGGCGGCCAGCCGGAGCGGATCGAAGGCGCGTCCGCCAACGGCATGAGCAACACTTTCCCCAAGGTTTCGCCGGACGGCCGCTGGATCGTTTTCGTCAAGTGCAGGAACGGACAATTGATGCGGCCCGACAGCCAGTTGTACATCATCCCGGCACAGGGCGGCGAGGCGCGCCGGCTGGCCTGCAACACGCCGCTGATGAATTCGTGGCACAGCTTTTCCCCCAACGGCCACTGGCTGGTGTTTTCCTCCAAGAGCCGCTCGCCCTACACGCAGATGTTCCTCACCCATCTCGACGAAGAGGGCAACGCGAGCCCGGCCATCCTGATCGAGCACTCGACGGCCGCCAACCGCGCCGTGAACATCCCCGAGTTCGTCAACATCCGCCCGGATGGTATCGAAAAGATCGACGTGCCCGCCACCGATTTCTACCGGCAGTTCGACGTGGCCTTCGCGTTGTCCGACAAGCGCCAGTACCAGGCTGCGATCATGGAATGGAAAAAAGCCCTGGAGATGGATCCCTCCGATGACAAGGCCCACATCAACCTGGGATCCGCGCTCGTGGAAACCGGGCAGCCGGATGCCGCCTTCGTGCATTTTCAAAAGGCCATCGATCTCAACCCGCTGAACGCCAGCGCATACACCGCCATGGCGTCGCTGCTGGTGCGCACCGGAAAGCTCGCCGACGCGGTTCCCTTTTACGAGAAATCTCTCCAGTTGAAGCCGGATGACGCCAAGCTGCACAACAGCCTGGGGCTGGTGCTGGCCTCGACCGGCCACCCCCGCGACGCCATCGCCCATTATCGGAAGGCGCTCGAAATCGACCCTGCCTACGCGGATTCGTACGCTCACCTCGGCGTTGCCCTGGCGCAATCCGGGCAGGCCGATGAGGCCATTCCGCTGCTCGAAAAAGCGTTGGAGCTGAACCCCAAGGATGAGCCGGCGGAAAGCAACCTGGGCGCCGCGCTGGCGCAGAAGGGCCGCCTGGAGGATTCGATCTCGCACTGCCGGAAGGCGCTGGCTCTCAACGCCAATGACGCGCAGGCGCACACCAACCTGGCCATCGCGCTGGCCAACGCCGATAAGCCGGAAGAAGCCCTTGCCCATTTTGAAAAGGCCGCGCAACTGGTTCCGGATAATGCGAGTTTTCAGAGCAACCTGGGCGCTGCCCTGGCCCAGCGCGGCCGGATCACCGAGGCCATCCCGCATTTCCAGACCGCCCTCGATGCGCATCCGGATGACGTGCAGGCGATGGTCAACCTGGCCATCGCGCTGGTCTCGACGGGGAAGGTGGACGAGGCCATTTTGCACCTCGAGAAAGCCGCCCAGCTTGCGCCCGGCGATGCCGGCATTCAAACCAATCTCGGCGCCGCACTGGTCGACCGGGGCCGCATCGAGGCCGCCGTCCCGCACCTGGAACAAGCCGTCGAGGCCGCTCCCGAAAGCGCCGACGCCCACTATCATCTGGGCGCCGCCTATGCGGGTCGCGACCGAATCGCCAATGCCATGGGAGAGTGGCGCAAGGCTGTCGCGCTCGATGCGAACTATGTGCCGGCTCTGTTTCGCATGGCGCAAGTACTGGCTTCGAATCCCAACCCCACCCTTCGCAACGGCAGCGAAGCCGTCGACCTCGCCGAGCGCGCCGCTAAACTCACTAATGGCCGGCAGCCGGCGATACTGGACACGCTAGCCGCCGCGTACGCCGAAGCCGGCCGCTTCACCGACGCCACCGAGACCGCCCGCCGCGCGCTCGCGCTCGCCAACCAACAGAACGACCGGCAACTGGCCGCTGGCCTGAACGCAAGGATTGCCCTCTACCAGACCGGAACCCCGTTCCGCACCCAATAGGGCAGCGGCTCTCAGCAGAGCTGTGGGGCGGGTTGCCAACCCGCGCACCGATTGTCAATCGGTGCAGCCGGGCAACGCCCGGCCCGGCACACGTAGGCGGCGCTACCGGACCTCTTACGAAAATGTAAAAACTCGAGGGACAGGCGCTTCCGCCTGCCAACCCATCCTGGCCGGGATTGGCGGCGGCAGGCCACCAAAGGCGATGGCCTGCCCTACCTTATTACTTACACAGCGTGCCGTTCAGATAAAACGCGGACGGAGCGGTGTTGGTGCCGCTGTAACTGGCGTTGAACCCGATTCCGGTGATAGTGGCGCCTGCGGCAATGGCTGCGTTATAACTCTCGTTGGTAAGCTTCGCATTAGCGCCGCTTTGCGAGAAGGTGGCATCCCATGACTCGGTGATCTTCTGATTGCCGGCCCAGCTCCAAGTGAGATTCCAGCCGTTGACGGCCGTGGTCCCGGTGTTCTTAATTGTAATGGCGGTACCGAAGCCGTCGTTCCACTGCGAAGTCACTGAGTAGGTCACATGACAGGCGGCTCCGGTGATGTTCTGAGTCAGGACTGCCGACGAGTTGGTGAGATAGTTGGCGTCGCCGCTGTAAGTCGCTTTGATCGAATGCGCGTCCACCGACAGGCTGGATGTCGAGAGAGCCGCCGAGCCGCCACCTATCGTCACCGTGCCCAGGACGGTAGATCCATCCAGAAACTGAATGGTTCCGGTAGCGGAGCTTGGCGAAACCGCTGCCGTGAAGGTGACGCTTTGTCCACTGGCTGCGGGATTCTTCGAGGAATTCAGCGTCACGGTGGTGGACGCCTTGTTGACGGTTTGAGTCACGGGGAGCGATGTGAAGCCGGCATGTACGGCATCGCCGGAATAATCCGCGGTGAGCGAGTTGGAGCCGACCGGAAGGTTAGTAACCGTGAATTTGGCCTGGCCGTTGACGAGGTTCGCCGTACCTATGGTCGTCGCGCCGTTGACGAACTCCACCGGGCCGGTTGCCGCGGAAGGCGTTACGGTCAGGGTAAGAGTCACGGCGGCACCGTACGCCGATGGATTCGGCGAGGTGGTGAGGACTGTCGATGTGAGAAGTAACACCACCTCGGTCACCGTCGCGGAGGTGCTGGACGAGTACGAAGCATTGCCTGCGTATTGCGCGTAAATGGAAGTCGATCCCGCGGGCAAGCCGGATACGTTGAAAGTAGCGGTTCCGTTCGACAGGGTGGATGTGGCGAGTACTTTCGTTCCGGTCATCAGATTGACGGTACCGGAAGCGGCCACCGGGGTGACCGCTACGGTGAACTGGACGCTCTGGCCCAGCGGGGCACGGGTGCCGTACGAGATAATCGCGGCGGTGGTCGTTGCCTTCTGTACGGTTTCCGCGACGGTATTGGAGGTGCTCGAGTTGTCGTTCGCATCGCCGCTATAGGCTGCAGTGATCGAATGTGCCCCTGCCGATAGGGTGGAGAGCGACAGAGCCGCCGAGCCGCCGCTGATCGTTACCGTTCCCAGCGCGGTAGAGCCATCCAGGAACTTCACTGTCCCCGTAGCGGTGCTGGGCGAGACAGCGGCGGTGAAGGTGACACTTTGACCGAAGGTCGAAGGATTCAGCGAGGAGGCCAGCGCCACGCTGGAAGCTGCTTTGTTGACGGTTTGTTTCAGGACAGCCGAGGTGCTGGCGGTGTAGTTGCCGTCTCCGCTATACACCGCGGTGATGGAATGCGCGCCCGCGGTCGGGATCGCGGCCACCAGCAAGGCCAAGCCGCTGCCGCTGCCGACAGTCGCGGTACCAAGCGTGGTTGCGCCGTCCAGAAACTGCACCGTACCGGTGGCGTTGATCGGGGAAATGGTTGCCGTGAAGATCACCGATTGTCCCGCCGTGGACGGATTAGTCGACGAAGTCACAGCGACTGTCGAGCTACCTTTGGTAACGGTTATAACCACCGGCGCGGATGTGCTCGCAGTGTCGTTCGCGTCTCCGGTGTAGACGGCGGTAATAGAATGAGTACCAGCCGTAGGCAGCATGACCGAGAATGTCGACAAGCCGCCGACGACCGTACCCGTGCCCAGCAACGCACCGTTATCCATTAGCTGAACGATACCGGTAGCGGTGCTCGGCGTGATCGTTGCCGAAAGACCGAACACCTGGCCCAGGCTGATCTGGTTCGTCGACGAAGTCATCACGATTGTGGTACTGGCTTTATTGATGGTTTCAACCAGGGTCGCCGAGGTGCTGGGGGCGTCGTTGGCGTCGCCACTGTAAACCGCGGTGATGGAATACGTGCCGGGTGCCATGGCCGCGCTCGTAACCGCGGATCCGCCGCTGATCGTAACCGTCGCCATAGTCGTTCCGTTGTACACAAGCTGCACTGTGCCAGTAGCCGATGCGGGCGATACCGTGGCTGTGAATATTATCGTCTCCCACGCAGTGGCCGGATTCACCGAAGAGGTCAGTGTCACGCTCGAAGCCGCTTGGTTGACCGTCTGTACGACAGCGGCCGAGGTGCTGCCGAGGTCACTCGGATCGCCGCTGTACACGGCGGTGATGGAGTGCGTGCCCACGGCCAGGGTGGAAACCGCCAACGCAGCAGTGCCGCCGGTGAGGGTTGCGGCGCCGATGGGAGTCCCGCCGTCCAGGAATTGCGCCGTCCCGGTGGCCGACACGGGCGATACCGCTGCGACGAAGGTCACCGACTGTCCAAAGGTCGAAGGATTCGGACTGGAACTCAGCGTTGTCGTGGTGCTGCTCTGTGCTTGATTGATTGCCAAAGGAAGAGTGGCGGTTGCGGTCTGCGTGCCGGACGTGCCCGTGATAATCACGGAGTAACTGCCGGGAGTGGCGGAGTTACTCGCACTCAGGGTGACCAGACTGGTTCCGGTGGTGGGGTTTGTGCCGAACTGAGCCGTTACTCCGTTGGGCAGACCGTTCGCAGCGAGACTTACGCTGCCGGTGAATCCCGGCTGGTTGGTCACCGTGACGGTGGACGATCCGGAAGCGCCTTGGGTCACGGTCAGAGAAGCGGGCGAGGCGCCCAGGGCGAAGCCAGGTCTCGGATTGACTTGCAGATAGACCGCAGTTAACGCGCTCAACGGCGTGCCAACCTGCGTGGCACCGCTGCCCTGAATCGATAGAAGATCGCCCGACCCAACTGCGGCGGAGTTGCCGGCCGAAAGCGTGAGCACGCTGGTTCCAGTGGTGGGGTTCGGACTGAACGATGCCGTTATCCCGCTGGGCAGATAGAGGGACGGAATACCCAAAGTGACGGAACCATTGAATCCGCCCTGTGGGTTCACGGTGACAGTGTCCGTGACGGAGCCGCCTTGGGTAATGGTCAGATAAGCGGCCGATTTCCCGAGGGTGAAAGCCGGCGTCGGCGCGGCAATGATTACCACTGGAAAGCTGTTGCTTCCCGTACAGCAGCTAGTCGAGCTGAAAATCTCTACCCCGGAATAGGCAACCGGAGCGGAACTGCTTGCGGTCAGAGTTAAGACACTGGTCCCTCCAGGGGAAATCGTGACCGGATTATAGGTTGCGGTTACGCCGGTGGGCAGCGAGGCGGTAGATAACGTTGCGGTCTCGGTGAAATCTCCTACCGGGACCATGGTGACGGTGGCTGTGACCGAGGAGCCCTGGACGATGTAGAAGGGCATCGGCGAAACGTCGAGGATGTAGTCCGGCCCTTTCACGGTTAGAGCAATGGTGGTGGTTGCGGTCAACGCGCCCGAGGTGCCGGTGATGGTCACCATGACGCGCGTGTCCGGAACAGCGGAACCGCTCGCCGTCAACATCAGCACACTGGTTCCGTCCGTGGTCCCCGTATTCCAAAGCGCGGTAATGCCGGTGGGCAGGGCGGATGTCACGGCATAGGTTACGGCGCCAGTGAATCCGGCATAGTTAGTCGCGGTAAGCGTGGTTTGAATTGATGTGCTGGGGGCAATCATCAGACTGGCGGGGGAGGGGGCAATGCTGAAGCCAGGCGCATTGACTGCCAGGGCGACATTGGTGGTTGCGGTCTGAGCGCCGGAGGTGCCCGTAATCGTGACCAGGTACGATCCGCGGATGGCGGAGCTATCCACGGTCAGCGTCAACACGCTGCTTCCGCTTGTTGGGTTTGTACCCCATGCTGCGGTAACACTGGCCGGCAGACCGGAGACGGCCAGGTTTACACTGCCGGAGAATCCGCCCTGGTCCGTGACAGTGATCGTCGTCGCGCCGGCGCTGCCTGGGTTAATGGTCAAGCTGGTCGGCGAGGCCGAGAGCTGGAAGCCCGCCCCCGCAGGCGGCGCAAGAGCGTTGATCAGGTTCTGCCCAGCCGGGCTTCCCCATCCAGTCACCAGATCGTAGCCAGGAGCAGCATTGTAAGTCACCACCCCAATGTCACCAACATCGTTACTACCGACGGTGATGTCGTTGAAGTCATTGTTGTAGCTGGAACTCTCGCCGATTGCATAGATGGCCGGGCTGATAAAACCGACCGTCGGATTGCCATTGGCGGCGGCCTGCTGGTTGACCAATGCCACAAAGCCTGCCCAGCGCGGCGCGGCAAAGCTGGTACCGCCCGCGGCCGCACACGCGCCCATGTCGCAATGGTAGTTGTCGGTATCGGCTTCCATGGCTACGTCCGGCACATTGCGCAGGGTCGTGGAACCTCCGTTGGCCGCATTGGCCACGTTGGCCTGCCAGCTCGGAATCGGGATGCTGTCGGGACTGATGCCACCGCCGCTGAAGTCCCACGCGGTTTCCGAACTCCAGGAGCCTCCCGCGCCATTCGTGACCAGGTCGGTCCCACCGACTGCCGTCGCGTATGCGTCTTCCGCCGGATAGAAGTTATCCTCCAACGGATCGAATCCTCCACCATCCCCGGAAGCTGCGAAAAGAGTCTGGCCCTGCGCCGCAAACTCCTGAAAGAAAATCTCGTCCGTCGAAGGGTCGTCCGGGTTCCAGGTCCACGAGATGCTCAGTTGCTGGGCAATATTCTCCGTGGCCATGGCGTTCAGGATGTCCGCATCGTTGTTCCCGATGTACACCCGAACCTGACTCAGTCCCGGAGCCATGCCGATTGCCTGCACGATGTCCAATACCTGTTCGCCGTCATCGCCGTAAACCGGCGCGCCGGTGGCGCCATCCAGTAACACGTTGTTGATGGGGACACTGTAGGACTGCCCGGCATTGCTGAAGGTCAAATTCACATCGCTGAGCTTGTATCCGTCAAACTCCACGAGCCCGACTGCCTGGCCGCTGCCAGTGAGTGCGGTGCCGCCGTAGTAGGCTGCCCGCATATCGCTGCCGAGGTACCAACCACCTGGGCCCGAGCCGGTGACGGCCGACGTTTGCCCGGCTGGCGCTTTCGTCAGCATGGGGCGCGGTATGGAGAAGTTGTTCAAACCGGCAATGTGCGCCACCGGCACGACCAGATTGAGCGAAGGCTCGCGATCCGGCGAGAAAAACGTGCGCCTTTCCGTCGGATGCCGGTAGACCTTCATCGACACATTGAAGGCCTTCTCGATCTGCGCCACCGTGCCTGTGACCGGCACGAGCAGGCGATTGGCGGGCGTAGCCGTCACGGTCAAACCGTTGGATTGGGCGAAATCGACCACCGCCTGGTAGTCCTGAGTAGTGGGGCCGAATTGCTCGGTGAACTGCTCAACGCTGAGATAGCGGCGATAGCCGGGGCTGGATGGGTCATAGAGCCCGCTCAGGAGGGCGGTGAGACCGGCCTGATTACGCAGCGGCAGCACGATAGAAACATTTAGCTCCTGCGTGGCTGGCAGGGAACCTACCAGCACAGCCTTCCCGCTGGAGACCGCTGGGCGCACGTGATTGTGCAACACCTGGGGCAATGGCCGCGCCAGACCTGGGGCCGTAATCGAACCATCACCCGCGAAGAGTAACGAACTCGAAACAAGTGCGAAGAGGATGGCGAGTTGCGAGGCTGCGCTGAATCTATGCACGGTTTTCATCCTTATGTTGTTGAAGTCCACTGCACGCCTGGATAGCTAAGTACTAGGGGGTCTGGAACCCAGCGTAACCCGGATATGCAACTCCGAAATAGTCCCTTTGGTTAGTACCGGGATTTGTTGTGGCCTCATTCAATCTTCGCCGTGGATGACAGCGCGCCGGATCTCTAATGAACTGTGCGCTTCAGGACGATGCACCCAGGCCCGCGTGGGGTTACCCTGTTAGGGAGGTTACCCTATGCACGCGCATAATCGAATCTGGTCGTTTGCCATTCTTGCCGGCGCGGGGACGCTGCTGCTAGCGCCGCCGCTTCGGGCTGACGAAGGCATGTGGACTTTCGACAATCCGCCGCTCAAACAGCTCCAGGAAAAATACCACTTCACGCCGACGCAGCAATGGCTCGACCACATCCGCCTGTCTTCGGTCCGCATGAATGACGGAGGATCCGGCTCGTTCGTGAGTCCGCACGGACTGGTGCTGACGAACCACCATGTGGCGCGCGGCCAACTGCAGAAGAACTCGAGCGCCGAACACGACTACATTCGCGATGGCTTCTACGCCGCCACCCCGGCGGAGGAAATGAAGTCGCCGGATCTGGAGGCCAACGTCCTGGTCTCGATGGAGAATGTCACGCCGCGAGTCATGAAAGCGGTGCAGGGGGCCAAATCGCCGGAGGACCAGTTTGCGGCGCGCAAGTCGATGATTGCCGAAATCGAGCGCGAGAGCCTGCAAAAGACCGGTTTCCGCTCGGATGTCGTCACCCTGTACCAGGGCGGCGAATACTGGCTCTACCGCTATAAGAAATACACCGATGTGCGGCTGGTTTTTGCGCCTGAGCAACAGGTCGCATTTTTTGGCGGAGATCCCGACAACTTCACCTACCCTCGCTACGATCTCGACATGGCGCTGTTCCGCGTTTACGAAGACGGCAAGCCGATCGAGAGCAAGGATTATCTGAAGTGGAATCCCGCCGGCGCCGCGGAGGACGAGTTGGTGTTCGTCTCGGGTCACCCGGGCGCCACCTCGCGCCTGGATACGATGGCGCAACTCGAGAACCTGCGCGATGTAGGCCTGACTAACGCGCTCAAGCTGCTCGGAAACAGGATCGCGTCACTCGAAGGTTATTCGGCGCTGGGTACGGAGCAGGCCCGCCAGGCGGCTTCGCAGATCTTCTTCATGCAGAACAGCCTCAAGGCCGAGGAGGGGGTAGCTCGCGGGTTGGCCGACGCCCGAATCATGGCCAAGAAGCAAGCCGAGGAGAACGAATTCAAAGCTACCGTGATGGCCAATCCGGAATGGGCGACGGCATTCGGCGGCGCGTGGGAGGCCATCGCCGGCGCCGAAAAGAAGGCCGCCTCGCGCGCAAAAGAGCGGACCTTTCATGCCCTGGATTCGCAGCTCGCCAACACGGCAGCGACCATCGTCGAGTATGTGGCGGAGATCCACAAGCCCGATGGCGAACGCCTGCCCGGCTTCCACGAGGCCTCGCTCGATTCGATGAAATTCCGCCTCTTTTCGCCGGCCCCCGTTTATCCCGGGCTGGAGATAGCGCGCATGACCAGCGCACTCGAACTGGACCTGGCCGAGATGGGTCCGGACGATGCCTTCCTGAAGACCGTGCTCGGCGGACGCTCCCCGAAGGACGCCGCCGCCACTTTGATCAACGGCAGCAAGCTGGCCGATCCCGCGCTGCGCCGCAAGCTGGTGGATGGCGGCGAGGCGGCCGTGGCGGCTTCCGACGATCCCATGATCGTGCTGGCGCGCCAGCTCGACCCGGCGCGGCGCGAGATGATTCGCTGGAGCGAGGACAACATCCAAAGCGTGGAACAGCGCGCCGGCGAGCAACTCGGCAGAGCCCGCTTCGCAGTCTACGGGAAGTCCGCCTATCCCGACGCCACCTTCACTCTGCGCCTCTCCTATGGCCGGGCGCAGGGCTATCCTATGAACGGCACCAAGGCGCCCTATAAGACCACTTTCTATGGCCTGTACGACCGCGCCAACAGTTTCGATTTCAAGGGACCATTCGTCCTTCCCTCGCGCTACGCGGACAACCGCGACAAGCTGAACCTGGCCACGCCGCTCGATTTCGTCACTGACAATGACGTGGTGGGCGGTAATTCCGGCTCGCCTGTCGTCAATCGAAATGGGGAGATCGTGGGCCTGGTGTTCGACGGCAATATCGAATCCCTGATCGGCGATTTCGTTTACGATGGCGTCACCAACCGCACGGTGGCCGTGCACACCGCCGGTATGACCGAAGCTCTGCGCAAGATCTACAACGCCGGCGCCCTGCTCCAGGAGATACTCGGCGAATAGGTCAACGCTGCCACAGAATATAAGTGGCTTCCAGGGGAACTGCCACGCCGGTGTAACTCGGGATCAGGCGCGTCGTATAGTCGGTAGCCGGGCGTGTGGCGGGCACTTGCGCTCGATAAGTGTAGCTCGCCGCGTCGGCTAACTGGCGAACGCGCACCATCTCCTGTCGCACGGGAGCGTCGCCGTTCGCGCCATCGGCATATAACTCCACGCGCACCGCGTTCGGGTCGACATCGTCGAGATAGACCTGGACTTCGAACACGTGCTGTCCCCCGCCGCTCTCCACCTTCACTTCACCGAAGCGCAGAGCGGACCAGTGCTTTTCGATAGCCTGCCGCCACTCCAGCATTTTTCTGCCCGCCGCACCCTTACCGGCGGCACGCTCATGGTAAGCTGCCGCAGCCGGGAGGTAATGTTGCTCAGTGTATTCGCGCACCGCGCGGTCCGCGGAAAAGCGCGGCGTCAAACTCGCCATGCTCTTCCGCATCCGCGCCACCCATGCTGTGGGGACACCCTGCCCGTCGCGCGCATAAAACTCCGGGATAACATCGCGCTCGAGCAGGTCATAGAGCGCGCCGGCTTCGGTGGCGTCCCAGGCCGGATCGTCGTCGTGTTCCTGGCCGTCCCCCAGCGCCCAGCCGACTTCCGGCGTGTAAGCTTCCGCCCACCAGCCATCCAGTTCCGATAGGTTGAGCCCGCCATTGACGAGCACCTTCATGCCGCTGGTCCCGCAAGCTTCCCAGGGCCGCCGCGGCGTGTTGATCCACACGTCCACGCCCTGCACCAGGTGCTCGGTCAGAAGCATGTCGTAGTCACCGAGAAAGATCGCATGCGGCTGCACCTCGGGCTGCCGGATGAAATCCATCCATTCCCGAATCAAGGCTTGCCCAGCCTGGTCCGCCGGATGCGCCTTGCCGGCGATGACGAGTTGTACCGGGTGCTCGGTATTAGTCAAGAGACGAAGCAGCCGCTGTCGATCATGGAGCAGTAAGTTCGGTCTCTTGTAAGTCGCGAAGCGGCGTGCAAAGCCCAGCGTCAGGGTGTTGGGATCGAAGAGATGCTTCGCGGCTTCGACTTCCTCGGGCAGCGTGCCTGCCGCGGCCATGTCCAGGGATACCCGTTCGCGAGCATACTCTACAAAATCCTTGCTGGCGGCGCTGCGAAACTGCCAGATCCTGGCGTCGGGAAGCTTGTGAATGTCCGGCTCCAGGGTTTCCGCCGTTCCCATCCAGCGATCCTTTCCACAGGCCTCGTGCCAAAGACTATCGGCAGCGGCCGAGTCCCAGGTGGGCGCGTGGACTCCGTTGGTCACATACCCGATCGGAACTTCTTCTTCCGGCCAGCGCGGAAACAGCGGCAGAAAGAGACGCCGGCTGACTCGTCCGTGCAATCGGCTCACGCCATTCACCGCCCCGCTGCCGCGGATGGCCAGGTACGCCATGTTGAAAGGCTCCGATGAGTCGGCCGGGTTCTGGCGGCCCAGGGCCAGCAGATCGTCCAGCGCAATCCCCAGCTTCTGTTCGGCATATCTCTTAAGGTATTGCTCGATGAGGGCGGGAGCGAAACGGTCAAAGCCGGCGGCCACCGCCGTGTGGGTAGTGAAGAGATTGCCGGCTCGAGTCGCGGCGAGCGCCGCTTCGAACGGCTGCCCGGTCTCGTCCATGAAGCTCCGCGCGCGCTCCAACACCGCGAAGGCCGCATGCCCTTCATTCAAGTGACACACCTCCGGCTGGAGCCCCAGCGCGCGCAGCAGCCGCCATCCGCCGATCCCGAGCAGCATTTCCTGCTTGAGGCGCAACTCGGGCCCGCCACCATAGAGCTCGCTGGTGATCCCCCGATGAATGGGGTAGTTCGCCGCGTCGTTGCTGTCCAGCAGGTATAACTTCACCCGGCCGACCTTCGCCTGCCAGGCGCGCAGCCACACCGAGTATCCGGGCAACGCGATCTCCAGCCGCAGCCACTCGCCGTTGGGCTGGCGCACCGGCGTAATCGGCAATTGTCCAGGATCGTTAAACGGATGGAGAGCCTGCTGCTCACCGTCTTTGTCGATCACCTGGCGAAAATAGCCCTGTTGGTAAAGCAGCCCCACGCCGGCCACCGGCACACCCAGATCGCTCGCGGCCTTGAGTTGGTCGCCGGCCACATTCCCAAGCCCGCCCGAGTAAATGGGCAAAGCTTCGCTCAACATAAACTCCATGCTGAAATAGGCCGCGCAAGTCAGTGGAGGGTCCGCATGACTCTGCTGAAACCACGCGGGCTCTTCCGCTGCCTGCCGGCCGGCTTCGACCAGACCATCCACGTTTTTCCGGAAACCGGGATCGGCCAACACGCGCTCGATCTGGTCGCGCGAGGTCGTCTGCAAGACCACCCAGGGGTTATGTGTGATCTCCCACAGTTTGGAATCAAGCTGCCGCCACACTTCGTCGGTTGAGTGATTCCACGACCAATGCATATCCAAGGCGAGTTCCGCCAGCGAATCGAATCCTTCGATTTCCGTGGGCAGGAGATTGTATGCCGGGTGACTGACTCGTGTATGTTGGCTCATAATCGTTTCACAGTCGCTGCTTTTCCATTATTGCCGCGGATTCTGCATACATAATGACAGATTCCGCGTACGCCTTTTCGATGGCGACGAGATGGGCGATCGGCTTTTGTCGGCAAGTCAACCCCTGCCGCGCTACACTCTTCATTGAGCCCGAAATGCATCTAATCGGACAGTCCATCATCGGCACCCGCCGCGCCACTGCTTCGGACGGCGTTTTCTTTGCTGTCGCCGCCCGCACGGGCGAGCGGTTGCAGCCGGCCTTTCATCCGGCGAACGACCGCGATCTGGATGAAGCGGCCGCCCTTGCATCGACGGCTTTCCGGGGCTATCGCGCGCTGCCGCGCGGCCGCCGCGCCGAATTCCTGCGCGAGATCGCGGCGCAGTTGGAGGCGCTGGGCGGTGCGCTGATCGAGCGCGTGATGCTGGAAACGGCGCTGCCGGAAGCCCGCGTCCGCGGCGAGCTGGGCCGCACCGCCGGCCAGCTCCGCTTCTTCGCCGGCATTGTCGAGGAGGGTTCCTGGGTGGATGCGCGCATCGACACCGCCGATCCCCAGGGCAAGCCGGCTCCCAAGCCCGATCTGCGTTCCATGCTGCGCCCGCTGGGTCCGGTAGCGGTCTTCTGCGCCAGCAATTTTCCGCTGGCGTTCTCGGTGGCGGGCGGTGACACGGCGTCCGCGCTGGCCGCCGGCAACCCGGTGGTCGTCAACGCCCACTTCTCTCACCCCGGCACCGCCGAGATGTGCGGCGCAGCCATTGCCGCCGCCGCGCAGAGGACGTTGATGCCGGAGGGCGTGTTCTCGCTGCTCTTCAGCCGGGATCATCGCATCGGGCAGGCGCTCGTTGCGCATCCTCTGATCAAGGCCGCCGGGTTCACCGGCTCGCGCAAGGGCGGCCTGGCGCTGGCTGAAGTCGCGCGCTCGCGGCCGGGGCCCATCCCTTTTTATGCCGAAATGAGCAGCGTCAACCCGCTGTTCGTGCTGCCCAATGCACTCGCCCAGCGCGGCGCGCCCATCGCTGACGGATTGCACGCCTCGGTGACCATGGGCGTGGGGCAATTCTGCACCAATCCCGGCGTCGCGCTGTGCGAAGAAGGACCGGCCGGCGACGCGCTGGTGGCCGCGCTCGCGTCGAAAATCGAAGCCACCGCGCCGGCGCCCATGCTCAACTCCGCCATCTTCGAGAATTATTCCCGCCTGGTGGACGAGCGCACCCGCGATGCGCGCCTGCGGCTGGTAGCCCGAGTGACCGGTGCGGGCGGAGCTGCCGCCGCGCTGTTCGAAACCGATGCCCAGACCTTTCTCGACAGCCCGGGGCTGGCCGCTGAGGTGTTCGGGCCGGCTTCGCTGATGGTCCGCTACCGGACGCTCGATCAGGCGATCGAAATCGCCGCCGCCATGGAAGGCAACCTCACCGCCACGATTCACATGGCCGCCGGCGATGAGGAAGCCGCAGCCCGCCTGGTGGCGGCGCTCGAAACGCGCGTCGGCCGCATCCTCTTTGAGGGCTATCCCACCGGCGTCGAAGTGTGCCAGGCGATGGTCCATGGCGGCGCCTGGCCCGCCACATCGGACGGCCGCAGCACTTCGGTGGGCGGCCGCGCCATCGACCGTTTCGCGCGTCCGGTCTGTTTCCAGGACGCACCCGCATCCCTGGTGCCCGAAGAACTGCGCCCCGGCAACCCCGCCGCCATCTGGCGCATGGTGAACGGCGAGCGCACGCGGGATTAAGACTCCGCGCCCACTCGCGAACCAAGAAATGTTATACGTTAATAGCTTCCCAGCGTCCTTGAGGTTGCTATGGTGCCCATACTCCGCTTTGTGAAATACCTGGCCGCGGCTGCCTGGCTGGCGCCCTTGTTGGCGCAACAACCGGCTTACCAGAACCCCGCCGCCCCGCTCGAAAAGCGCGTCGACGATCTGCTCGGGCGGCTCACGCTGGAGGAGAAGGTCTCGCAGCTCATGAACGATTCCGCGGCCATCGACCGCCTGGGCATTCCGGCCTACAACTGGTGGAACGAATGCCTACACGGAGTGGCGCGCGCCGGCCGCGCCACCGTGTTCCCGGAAACCATCGGCCTGGCCGCCACCTGGGATACCGACCTGCTGTTCCGCGTTTCGACCGCCATCTCCGATGAAGCGCGCGCCAAGCATCATGAGTTCGTCCGCCGCGGCCAGCGCAACATCTACCAGGGCCTCACTTTCTGGACCCCCAACATCAATCTGTTCCGCGACCCGCGTTGGGGACGCGGCATGGAAACTTACGGCGAAGACCCTTACCTCACCGGCCGCATGGCGGCGAAATTCATTCGCGGGCTGCAGGGCGACGACCCCAAGTACCTCAAGACCGTGGCCACCGCCAAGCACTACGCCGTGCACAGCGGGCCCGAGAGCGAGCGCCACACCTTCGACGCCGTAATCGACGATCGCGAGCTGTTCGACAGCTATCTGCCCCACTTTGAAACCGCCGTCAAGGATGGCGGCGCGCTTTCGGTGATGTGCGCCTACAACAGCGTGGATGGCCAGCCCGCCTGCGCCAACCCGCGTCTGCTCACCCAAATTCTGCGCAAACAGTGGGGCTTTGAGGGGTATGTGGTTTCCGATTGCGGCGCCATCGGCGACATCTACCAATCCCACAAGTTCGCGGATACGGCGCCGGAAGGCGTGTCCCGCGCGCTCAAGGCGGGCACCGATCTCGATTGCGGCGTCGAATACAGAAACCTGCTGCCCGCCGTTCGCGCCGGCCTGGTGGCGGAATCCGAAATCGACCAGAGCGTGCGCCGCCTGCTGACCATCCGTTTCCGGCTCGGCATGTTCGATCCGCCCGCCATGGTGAAATACGCGCAGATCCCCTACAGCGTGAACGACAGCCCGGCGCATCGCCAACTGGCGCTCGAAGCCGCGCGCAAGTCGATTGTGCTTTTGAAGAACGAAGGCCATGCGCTGCCGCTGGCCAAGACTTTGAAGACCATCGCCGTGATCGGCCCTAACGCCGATGACGAGGACGTGCTGGTGGGCAACTACAACGGGCAGCCTTCGGCTCCGGTGACGCCGCTCGAGGGCATCCGCCGCAAAATCGGCGCCACCGCCAAAGTGGTCTACGCGCGCGGCAGCGACCTGGCCGCCAACATGCCCGTTTTCGAAACCGTCCCTTCCTCGGCGCTGTTCACCTCCGACGCCGCCCGAAGTGCCCACGGGCTCAAGGCCGAGTATTACGCCTCGAGCAATTTCGACGGCAAACAGCGTCGCGCACGCACGCAGACGTGGCCCGCCGAGGAGCAAACCGAGAACCCGATTCCGAAAAATCCTCAACCGGCGCTCTCCCGCACCGACGCGCACGTGGACTTCAACTGGTGGGACAAAGCGCCGCGCGCGGATATGAACGGCGACGAATTCGGCGTCCGCTGGACCGGGTTCCTGCGCGCTCCCGCGTCGGGCACTTACCAACTCGGCGCCTTCGGCAGGAACGCTTTCGGAGTTTATCTGGATGGAAAGCCGGTCACCAGCCATAACAGCCTTCACGAAGCCGCTTACAGCTACGGCGAAGTTCAGCTCAAAGCCGGCAAACTCTATGCGATTCGCCTGGACTACCACAAGTACCTGGGCGATGGCCGGATTCGCCTGCTGTGGTCGCGTCCGGCCGGCGCCGCCGAACGGGATGCGGCGCTGCAGGCGGCGGGGCAGGCCGATGCGGTGGTGCTAGTGCTCGGGTTATCGCCGCGCCTGGAAGGCGAGGAGATGCGGGTTCCCGTGGAAGGCTTTCGCGGTGGCGACCGCGTCGATATCGGCCTGCCGGCCGCGCAGCAGAAACTCATGGAGGATATCGCCGCGCTCGGCAAGCCGGTGGTGCTGGTGTTGCTGAACGGCAGCGCGCTGGCCGTCAATTGGGCGCGCGATCACGTTCCCGCCATCGTGGAAGCCTGGTATCCGGGCGAGGCCGGCGGCGACGCTATCGCGGATGTCCTGTTCGGCGATTACAATCCGGCCGGGCGTCTGCCGGTCACTTTCTATCGCTCCGCCGATCAACTGCCCGCCTTCACCGACTACCGCATGGCGGGCCGAACCTATCGCTACTTTACCGGCGAGCCGCTCTATCCGTTCGGCCACGGCCTCAGCTACTCGAGCTTTGCGTATCGCAACCTGCACTTGCCCGCCGAGGCGCCGGCCGGCACGCCGGTAGCGGTGTCGGTCGAGGTTCAAAACACCGGCCAGACGGCGGGCGAGGAAGTGGTGGAGCTTTATTCGAAGCACATTAGCGCAGCCGCGCCCTCGCCCCTGATCTCGCTCGAAGGCTTTGCGCGTGTGTCGTTGCAGCCCGGTGAAAAGCGCGTGGTCGACTTCACGCTGACGCCGCGCCAGCTTTCGACTATCCAAGCCGATGGCCGCCGCCTCGCCGAGCCGGGGACGCTGGTGATCTCGGCTGGCGGCGCGCAGCCCGGTTTCGCCGGCGCGCCCGAGGCCTCGACCACCGGCGTGGTGACGGGCAGCCTGCCTATCACCGGAGAAGCCAAAGCAGTCGAATAGCGTGGGGCGGCGACTGGACAGACGGAAGCGTCTGTCCCACCCCGTTTCCGGCGGACCAGCAAGGTTGTGGGGCAGGCGCTTTCGCCGGCCAACCGATTTGAGTGGCGCCGTTCCCGGAGCGACGCGCGCGCGAGCCTGTTAAAATAGAGGAAGATGTTCAAGCGCTTTATCCTCTGGGATTACGCGCGCGCCAGTTGGCAGTATGACGTGATGGTGGGGATCATCCTAGCTTTCATCTTCCTCACGCCCCGCGACTGGTTCCGCGACCAGCCACGAATTCCGCACGCCGCCAGTATCGTGCGGCCGTCGGAAAACGGCGGCAATGTGCTGTTCGTGGATTCCGAGGTGCTGGCCGGCGTGCCCGTGCCGCAGCGTCTCGAACGCCTGAGAGGTTTTCTGAAGACGCAGCCCAGCACGGCGCACATCAGCATCACACGCGTCGAGCCGATTCTGGATTCGGAAGGCGAACTGCAGGGCTATATGGCTTTCGTGCATCCCTGACGCCAACTCTCCCATGGATTTCCCCAAAATATTTTCGTCGCGCCATGCCGCGCTTGCCTTGTGGATGGCCGGAATCTGCGTGACCGCGTCAGCGAGCGGCGCGGATCAATTGCAAGCTACTTTTGACCGCATGGATCGGACAGCCGCCAGCTTCAAAGGCCTGGCGGCCGACGTGACCCAGGTCTCGCACAATGCCCTGCTCAATGAGGACGAGGCACTCACCGGCACCATGGCGGTGCGGCGCCCTAACCCCCATGAGCTGCGCGCTGTGGTGGACATCCGGAAGCCCGACGCCAAGAAGGTTCTGCTGACCCGCCACCGAGTGGAAATGTACTATCCGAAGAACAACCTGGTGCAGACCATCGACCTGGATCGTAAGGACAGCCACATGGTGGACCAGTATCTGTTGCTGGGCTTCGGCAGCAATTCGGCCGAGCTTCGAAACTCCTATAAAGTGGAACTCGGAGGGCCGGAAACCGTGGCCGGGCAGCAGACCGTACGCCTGGTACTTACCCCGAAGTCCGCCGACGTGCTGGCGAGATTGACCCGGGTGGAGTTGTGGATCTCCGATACTTTGGGCATTGCCGTGCAGCAGAAGTTCACCCAGCCGGGAGACGATTACACCTTGGCCACGTACACCAACGTCAAATTAAACCCCGGCCCCCCGGAGTTGAAGTGGGATATTCCCAAAGACGCTCATAAGGAGACGCTGAACAAGTAGGCATCGGCAGTAGGCGGGATGAAAACCAGGACCAGCACATACCGGCTTGAGTATCTCGATTGGCTGCGCGGGCTCGGCGCCATCATCATGCTGCAGGGACACGTGTTCGATTCGTTCCTGAAGCCTGAGCTGCGTCCCGGCGGCGCGTGGATTCTTTCGCAATTCGCGGGCGGCATGCCGCCGGCCATGTTTTTGTTTCTCACCGGCGTGACGCTGGCGTTTCTGATGGACTCGAGCGAACGCAAAGGGCTGACGCGCGGCGAGCGCGTTTTCGCCGCGTTCCGCCGCTCGGGCTACCTGTTTTTTCTGGCCTTCGCCTTTCGCGCACAGATGTTCCTGTCGGGTTTCCCGGCCGCGTGGACCGATCTGCTCAAGGTGGACATTCTCAACTGCATGGGCTTTTCGATCGCCGTGCTTTCGGTGATGGCCGTGTTCCACACCCGCCAGCGCGTGGCGGCCGCGGCGGCGGTGGGGCTGGTGATCGCGCTGGCCGGGCCGCTGGTGAGCGCGGCCGATTGGACACGGGTTCCCCTGGCGCTGGCGAACTATATCGCGCCCAGCCGGGTGGCCTTCGGCTTCTTTCCCTGGGCGGCGCACCTGGCGTTCGGCATCAGCGCCGGCAGCCTGATCCGCTCGCTCAAGCCGGAAGCGACCGGCGGCGCCATGCGCTGGGTCGCGGCGGCCGGCGGACTGACGATCGTCATCGCGCAATTGTGCGCGGCGTCTTCCCGCTCGATATACGCTGCGTCCGATTTCTGGCTCAACAGCCCGGCGCAGGTGTTGACCAAGCTGGGCACGACGCTGGTGATGCTATCGGGCGCGTATCTGTGGACGCGCTACGGCGCGCGGCACGGCGCGTGGAGCTGGGTGCGGCAGTTCGGCGTGACTTCGCTGCTGGTGTATTGGGTGCATATCGAGCTGGTCTACGGCCGCTGGCTTTGGTTCCTCAAGAACAACCTGACGGTGCCGCAAACGGTGGTGGCCGCGCTGGGCGTGATTCTGTTCATGCTGGCGATCTCCGCCCTGCGCACCAACTGGGCCCGCGTTCGCGCTGCGCTGTCCGAAATGGGCTGGTGGTACGCTCCCACCCCCGAGCGCGTCCCCGGCGATTAGAATCGGTTGGCAGGCGGAAACGCCTGCCCCACCCGCCAGCAAATCCTTCGGCGGCAAAGTGGGACAGACGCTTCCGTCTGTCAACCTATCGCCGGAACAAATTGCGGAGAATGAAAACCACATTGGCCGGGCGCTCGGCCAGACGGCGCATATAGTAGGGATACCACGCCTTGCCGAACGGGACGTAAAGACGCAGCCGGTAGCCCTCCGCCACCAGTTGCCGCTGCAGGTCGCGGCGAATGCCGTAGAGCATCTGGAATTCGAACTTCTCGCGAGGCACTTTCCTGGCCGAGGCGAAGGCCTTGGCCTCGGCGATCATCTTTTCGTCGTGAGTCGCGATGGCAGGGTAGTGACCCCGTTCGAGAAGGACCTTCATCAGCGTCACATAGTTCAGATCGACGTCGGCCTTGCCAGGGAACGCCACGCTGGCCGATTCCAGGTAAGCGCCTTTGCACAAACGCACGCGGACGCCGAGGTCGCAGAGATTCTCCACGTCACCCCGCGACCGGTACAAATAGGATTGAATTACCGTGCCCACCGCCTGGTAGCGGGCGTAGAGGTCCGTCACCAGGCTGAGGGTGCGATCCACATATCCGCTCGATTCCATATCGACGCGAACGAAACCGCCGAACTGGGCGGCGCGCCGCACCAGTTGCTCCACGTTGGCGCGGCACGCGTCGTCCGAAAGATCCAGCCCGAACTGAGTCAGCTTGAGCGAGACGTTTGGCTCGGTGCCGCACTGGTGCATGGTCTCGATCGCGCGCAGATACTCGTCGCGCGCCGCCGCGGCCTCGTCGAGCGAGGCGACGCTCTCCCCCAGACGATCCAGCGTGAGAGCGATGCCCTCCGCCTTCAACCGGCCGCCGGTTTCGAGCGCGTGTTCGAGTGTTTCGCCCGCCACGAAGCGGGCCGCCAGCCGCCGCGGGGCAGCCGAAGTCTCCAGCCAGCTCCGCAGCCAGGCCAGCCGCGATAGATACAGGAAGACGGGGCGCACGACCAACAGGCTACCACCGGGCGAAGACTGGCAACATGTGCGATAAGACAGTGCTAAAATCAACAACTTGGAATCCGTCGACGAGCCCGACATAAAGCCGTGGGAGCGCTGTCCCCGATGCTTGGGGAAGGACATTGTTCCCTCCAAACGCCGCGGGTTGCTCGACGCGCTGATGGCCCGCCTCGGCCGCGTCCCCCGCCACTGCCGTGCTTGCGGCAAGCGCTTTCACGCGCTGCCGTCGATGCGCAACGCGGCGCTATGAGAGCTCCGTAGAACGCCGGGCACCGCAGGAGAACCCACCTCCCGCTCCGCTGCACGGTGCTACGTTGAAGGCATGGGAACCATGGAGCCGTTTGGGCGCTTCGAACGTCTCCTGATCGCCGCTATTCTGTTTCCCATGGCCGCACTGGCCACCGACTGCCGCTTCACCCTGGTTGACCAGTCCAATTGGGGCGCCAATACCGGGTTCTATATGGACCTGGAAAACATCCCGGTAGGTTCTTCGACTTACTGCCAGTTACCCAGTATGATTATCGCGGTGGGAGTCGCGGATGGCGCTAAGTGGCGGTTCATCGTCGAACAACCGAGCTGGCAGTTGAATCACACCTACACAGCTAAGGCCGTGATCACACCGGGTTACTTCGAGTTGTACCTGGACGGCGAATTCCTCGGCCAGGTCTTGGGCGGATTCTCGGGTCTGCCCAACCAGGATCTGCTGGTGGATGCGGTGCCCTCCTGGGCGGATGGCCTCGGCAACTATCTCCCTTCGCAAAGCTCGATCGACGCGGAATCGAGCGGCGGAGCCTCGTCATCGGGCACTTTCGCGGTTGACACGCGGCCGGTTCCGCTGATGCTGCTCGCGCCGGGGTCGAATTCCTTGACCGTGCCGTTCCAATACGGCGCCGGCGAATCGCTGACGGTAACTGCCGTGTTCAGCTTAAGCGGGCCGGTGGCTAATCCGCAGGCCTACGCGCCGTACGTGGACACTTACGGCCAAAGCGTCTATTCGACATTTACGGGACAGATTACGCAGGACGCCGATCTGCAGGCCGCTGCCACCGAAGAGCAAGCGGCGCTGGCCGCATGGGGAACGCCCACCGGTTACGATGCCTGGGGCGGCACAGTCAACGCCGGCTGGCAGGATGCGGCAACCGGGTATTTCCACGTGGTTCAGCACAACAGCGTCTGGTGGCTGATATCGCCGGCCGGCAATCCATGTTTCTATATCGGTCTGGACACCGGTCCGCTCGTCACGGGCAACAACACACCCACCACCAACCGCACGTGGGAATTCGCCGCGCTGCCACCGCAGACCGCTCCGTACAATGCGGCGTGGGGCTACTGGGACTGGGGCAACACGGGGATCGCCAGTGTCTCTTTCGACACCTGGAACATGATCCGCAAATACGGCAGCGACTGGCAGACCACCGCTACCAACCTGACTATCCAGCGGATGAACGCATGGGGTTTCTCTGGCTTCGGCAAGTGGGCGAGCGATGTAGGGAACCTGCCGATTTTGCCCGTACTCGAGCCCAACGGTGTCCCCATCGTGGCGGTGCACCCGGACGTCTTCGATCCCGTGGTTCAGGCGGATCTCCAGTCTTCTTTGCAGCAGCAGATCGAAGCCGTCGTCAACGATTGGCAAATCCTCGGCTGGTCGTTTGGCAACGAATACGATGACATCATCACGCCGGCTGAAGTGCAGACCATCCTCGACTTGGGCAGCACGGTGCCTGCCAAGCGAGCTTTGGTGGACCGGGCTCTCAGCGCCATTTACGGCAACAATGTCGCGAACATGGCGGCTGCGTGGGGCGTCAACGCCACAACCATCGCGCGTCTTTACGGCGTGTCGCCCACGCCGCCCGCCGCGGACATCGAGACTCTGCGCGAGTATTACGAAGATCAGTATTTCGGATTCGTGTACCAGGCGATCAAGAGCATCGACCCGAATCATTTGTATTTCGGCATCTGGATCGTCCCCGGCTGGTGGGTGAATGCGACCGACTGGCAACTGAATGCCGCGCATGTCGATGTGATCGGCTACGACAATTACTCTCCGGTTTTCGAAGACAGCCTGCTGGAGGGCCTGCTGAAATCCACCGCCAAGCCGGTTTTTCTGGGCGAATACTCATTCCCGCCGCATTACAATCTGCAGCGCGGCTACGAGGCTTACGCCGCGGCCAGCGCGACCGACGACGCCGATGCGGGCGCGCAGTATCGGAGCAACTTGCAGTCTGCCGCACGAAACCCCTGGTGCGTCGGCGTGGCCTGGTTCGAGTATCGCGACGAACCGGTGTCGGGCCGCGGCTTCCTGGGCGAGACGGATCTGGACCTGGTGGAAGGCGAGGACTACGCGTTCGGGATGGTGGATGTGGCGGACCGTCCCAAGTACGACCTGGTGAACCAGGTGCGCTCGACCAATCTGGCGATGGGGCAGCGGCGGCTGGCCTTCGGGCCGCCCAGCCTGAGCGCAGGTGGCACCATCGACAACGCCAGCTTCGCGGTTAACACTCCGGTTGCGCCGGGAAGCCTGGTATCGATCTTCGGAACCGGTCTGGCCGGAGACGCCGCCTTGGCCGCCGGCCCGTCTCTGCCGCTGGTGCTGGGCACCACGGCGCTGACGTTCGGCGGCTTCCCGGTTCCGCTGATCCACGTGTTTCCGAGTCAGGTGGATGCGCAGGTCCCTTGGGAACTGGCCGGCCAGACCGCCGCGCCGCTCACCATCGTGACCGACGATCTGAGCGGAAACACCATCAGCGTGCCGCTCGCCCAATTCTCGCCGGGCCTCTATTCGGCGACCGGAACGGGCTCTGGCCAGGGCGCGATTCTCATCAACGGCACTGCCACGCTCGCCGCTCCCGCCAGTGGACCGTTCGCCGGCCAACCGGCCCAGCGCGGCACGGATTTCATCGAAATCTACGCCACCGGACTGGGGCCGGTCACCAACCAGCCTTCGAGCGGCGCGCCGGCACCGGCGAGTCCGCTCGCCTGGACCACGGCGACGGTGACCGTCACCATCGGCGGCGCGCCGGCTTATGTCAGCTTCGCCGGCCTGGCGCCGGGATGGGTTGGCCTCTACCAGGTGAATGTGCAAGTGCCCGCCAACGCGCCGGTGGGCGACGCCGTCCCGGTCGCGCTCAGCGTGAGCGGCGTAGCATCGAATCAGGTGACGATGGCCGTGCAGTAGGGTGTGGAACCCCGGCGCCGCCTTGCACTTTCTTTCGCCCAGGCGTGTAAACCTTTACGGCGGCATTCCGGTCTATATAAGCGAATGGAGACAACGCTGGCGGCGGAACCGGTATCGGAGACGGCGACGCCCGCGGGGGAACTCGCGGATTTCGATGCCGTGGTGCGGGATCACCAGCCGGCGGTATTCCGGTTTCTGCTGGCCTCTTTACGCGAACGGGAGCCGGCGGAGAACCTGACGCAGGAGTGCTTCCTGCGCGCCTATCAAGCGCGGCGCAGCTTCCGTGGTGACGCGAGCGCGCGCACCTGGCTGATGCGCATCGCGGTGAATTTGATGAACGACCATCGCAAGAGCGCTCGACTGCGCTTCTGGCGGCGGGCCGGAGAGACCAGCCTGGACGTGGCGTTCACGGGCGACTGGCTGGCCGACCGGCGCAGTTCTCCGGAAGCCGAGGCGTCGGCGCGCGAGCAGGTGCGGGTGGTTTGGAGGGCCGCAGCGGCGCTCTCGGAGCGGCAGCGCACGGTGTTCCTGCTGCGGTTCGTGGAAGAAATGGAGATTAAGGAAATCGCCGCGGCCCTGGGATTGCAGGATGGCACCGTGAAGGCACACCTGTTTCGGGCGGTGGACGCGGTGCGGAAGAGACTTACGGAGACGTCATGAGCGGGCACCTGTCGTCGGTCGAGATATCGGAATGGCTGGCTGGGATTCGCGCGGCCGGCGCGGAACGGCACCTGGCGGAGTGCGCCGTTTGCGCGGCGGAACTGGAGCGGGCGAGTGAGCCGTTGGCGCGATTCGGCGCGGCGACGCGAGCCTGGTGCGCGGCCGAAACACCGGTCCCGCGGCTGGGGTCGATCAAAATCGCGGTGCGCCGCAGGCGGCGATTCACGGGTGTGCGGGTCGCGCTGGCGGCGGCTGCGGCATTGATGATGGCCGCGCCGGTGTACTTTCGGCACCAGCGCGCTATCGAAACGGCCCGCCAGGACGAGGCCCTGCTGGAGCAGGTGCAGACCGAAGTAGCGCTCTCGGCGCCGGAGCCGATGCAGCCGCTCGAGAAACTGGTCAAGTGGAACTCGCCCTCCGGGCAATCCGCTTCCAGCCAATAATTCAAAACAAGGAAGGCAAAAATGAAACTGACGATTCTGAAGACGACTCTACTTGTGTGCGCGCTGGGCGGATGGGCGCTGGCGCAACCGTCGCCGGATGCCGCTCCGCAAGCCGCTCCGGCACCGCCGGCCGCGCCTGCACCGCCGACGCCACCCGCGCCACCGCGAAGCCCGCAACCGGGTTCCCAAATGGGCCATGCTCCGGGGCATGGCATGATGATGCCGGGTCCGTCCGGAAAGTGGTGGGATAATCCCGAACTGGCCAAGAGGCTCAACCTCACCGCCGACCAGCAGAAGAAAATGGACGAGGTGTTCCAGCAACACCGGCTGCGGCTGATCGATCTTCACGCCGCGCTCGAAAAAGAGGAAGCGATTCTGGAGCCCTTGCACGAGGCGGCCAATCCCGATGACGCAAAGGTTCTGCCGCAGATCGACCGTGTGGCGCAGGCGCGCGCCGAACTGGAAAAGGCCAACGCGCGGATGCTGCTTGGATTGCGCCACGTGCTGACGCCGGAGCAGTGGAAGATGCTCGAAAACGAGCAGCACGGCCCTCACGGCCCGGACGGACACGGCCAGGGTGGCCAACACATGCCGCCGCCACCGCCGCACGCGGACCACGAGTAGCCGCCAAACCTGGAGGGGCACACCGCGGCGGACGCGCTCATTCTCCGCCCGCCGCGGCAAGTAGGACAGCGATCGGTTTTTGCCGTCTGTCAACGTGTCGTGCTCCAGTGAGCAAAACGCGACAGACCACGAAAGGCGATGGTCCGTCCTACCTGCCTGGCGGTTGGCAGGCGACAGCGCCTGCCCCACTCTTGGTGAGTTATCCTGCCTGCTCGTCGGCTTTCATCTTGCGCGCGATGAGGAAGGCCAGCTCCAGCGATTGCTCGTAGTTGAGGCGCGGGTCGACTTCGGATTCATAGGCGCGGCCGAGGTCGGATTCGCTGGGCCCGTTCGAGCCGCCGATGCACTCGGTGACATTTTCGCCGGTTACCTCGATGTGCACGCCACCGAGCTTGCAACCCAAGGCGCGGTGGATGTCGAAAGACTGCTCTACCTCGGAGTAGATGTCGTCGAAGCGGCGGGTCTTGACTCCGCTCGAGGTGGTTTGCGTGTTGCCGTGCATCGGGTCGGCGATCCATAACACGTTGCCGCCCTCGGCCCGCGTGGCTTCGATCAACGCCGGCAATTCGTCGGCGATGCTGTGGGCGCCGCAGCGGTGGATCAGGGTCAGCCGCCCCGGCTGGCGCGCCGGATCGAGAGTCTCCAGCCAGCGCCCGATGCACTCGCGGGTGGTCCCGGGGCCGACTTTGATGCCGATCGGGTTCTCGATGCCTCGCATGTACTCGACGTGGGCGCCCTCCGGCTGGTTGGTGCGGAGTCCGATCCAGGGAAAGTGGGTGGCCAGGTTGAAATAGCCCGCGCGGCGGGGCACGCGGCGCGTGTGCGCTTCTTCCGAGCCCAGGTGCAGAGCCTCATGGCAGGTGTAAAAATCGATGCGGTCGGTGGCGCCGGCGCGCACGCCCAGCACGTGCTCGGTGAAACGCAACGATTCGTTTATGGTTTCCACCATCCGGTGGTACTCTTCGGCGAGCGGCGCCTGGGCGGCCCAATCGAGCTCGAAGTACTCCGGGTGATGGAGGTCGGCGAAACCGCCCTTGACGAGCGCGCGGACGAAGTTCAGGGTGAGGGCGGAACGTTCATAGCCGCGCAGCAGAAGCGCGGGGTCGGGCGTGCGGGCCTCGCGCGTGAATTCCGCCCGGTTGACGTTGTCGCCGCGGTAGGAGGGCAGCTCCAGACCATCGCGCAGCTCCACCGGGGCCGAGCGCGGCTTGGCGTATTGGCCCGCGAAACGGCCCATGCGGATGACCGGCCGCTGCGCGCCCATCACCAGCACCAGGCTCATTTGCAGGAGCACTTTCAAGCTATTGGTGATGCGCGTGGAAGTGCAGGCGGCGAAACGCTCGGCGCAGTCGCCCGCCTGCAGCACGAAGCAGCGGCCGGCCGTGGCCTCGCCGAGGAGCTGGCGCAGTTGCACGATTTCCCAACTGGTGACCAGCGGCGGCAGCGCGCGCAGTTCCGCCAGCACGGCTTCGAGAGCGGCCGCATCGGGGTACTCGGGCTGCTGCAACGCGTTGCGCGTGCGCCACGATTGCGGCGTCCAAAGGCTCAGTTCGGCGGTGCGCTCCATGCACCTTCACGGTATCACAGGCACCCGGTGGGGCATCCTTTAGGTTGCCCGTTTTCGGGCCGCGCCGCGCGCCCGGTTACATTTCGCGCTTGGTGGCGTGGGCTATGCCGCCGGGAAAGACCGGGGCCGGCGGGCGCAGTCCCATGCCGCATTCGGCGTGCACGGCGCCGACGGCCTTTTCCAGGCCCTCGCGGCGCACCACCACGGCGATGGTCAGCTCGCTCGATCCCTGCGCGATGGCGATGATGTTCACTTGCACGCGGGAGATGGCGGTGAAGATCCGCCCGGCCAGGCCGGGCTTACCCTGCATGCCTTCGCCGACCGCGGCCAGCATGCCCACATTGCGATCGATGCGGATGGGATCGACATAGCCGTGGGCCAGCTCGAGCGCCAGGGCGGATTCGAGCGCCTGCACGGTCCGCTCCAACTCCTCCTGGCGGACCAGGAAGCAGAAATTCTGCCGGTAGCTGGAGCTGGAGACGATCAGCACCTCGACATCGGCGCGAGCCAGGGCATCGAGCGCGCGCGCCATCACCAGCACGGGGTTGAGCTCCGGGCTCGCCGGATCGATCGACACCAGCGCCACGTTGGCCATCGAAGCTACCGCGCGCGCGCCAGCGCCCTCGCGCACGGCGGGCACGATTCGCGTGCCGGGTTTCTCGGGAGCGAAGCTGTTCTTGCTCCACACCGGAATCTTGCGCTCCACCAGCGGGGCCAGCGTCTTGGGGTGCAGCACCTTGGCGCCGTGATAGGCCAATTCGGCGGCCTCGGCGTAGGTGACTTCATCGAGCACCTGGGCATCCGGCACCAAGCGCGGGTCGGCGCTCATGATGCCATCGACGTCGGTCCAGATCCACAGCTCGGAAGCATCGAGGGCGGCGGCCAGAATGGAGGCCGAAAAATCCGAACCGCCGCGGCCGAGTGTGGTGGGCCGCCCATCGGCGGTCGAGCCGTTGAAGCCCGTGATCACCGGCAGGGAGCCCGCTTCGATCAGCGGCAGCACGCGGGATCGGGCCTTCTGGCGGGTAGGTTCCATGAGCGGGCTGGCGTTGCCGAACACGGCGTCGGTGACCACCACGTCCCAGGCGTTGATGGCGGCGGAGGGCACGCCCTGGCTCGCCAGGTACTCGGAAAGCAGGAGGGCCGAGAGCCGCTCGCCCACCGCGACCGCTTCATCCACCGAGCGCGGGGGCCGTTCGTTGAGCATGGCCATGCCGCCCATGATGCGCTCGAACTCGCCGATCAACTCGCGCACCTGCTCCAGCACGGCCGAGCAGCGCGGCTCGGGGAGGAGTTCGCGGCAGGCCTCTTCGTGGCGCGCGCGCAAAGCCGCCATGTTGGCGTCCATGCCGGCGCGGTCGCCGGCTTCGGCGTGGCGCATGGTGCCGAGCAGCAGGTCGGTGATCTTGGACATGGCGGAGACGACCACCACCACCGGGCGCCGGGCGCGCTCCGCCGCAGCCAGGCCGGCGGCTACGCGCATGCGCGCGGCCGAGCCGACGCTGGTGCCGCCGAATTTCATTACGAGCAGATCGGTCAATGGAATTCCTTCCCGTTGGTCACGCGCGAGCGGACGATCTTGAGAATGGCTTCCTCGACGCCCTCGATACTGAGCGGGGTGGAATCCAGGTAGACCGCGTCCGGCGCCTGCGCCAGCGGGGCGTCGGCACGGGTGCTGTCGCGCTGATCGCGCTCGCTGATTTGGGCGGCCAACTGTTCTTCGGTGATGGTTTCGCCCTTGGCGCGGCCTTCGGCCAGCCGCCGCCGCACGCGCTCGCCGGGCTGCGCGTCGAGAAAAATCTTGACTTGTGCGTTGGGGAAAACCACCGTTCCGATGTCGCGGCCTTCCATCACCACGCTGGCTTTTTCGCCGATGGCGCGCTGCTTGGCCACCATGGCGCGGCGCACGCCCGGCAGCACCGCCACGCGGGATGCGCCATTCGAGACCTCGGGCGTACGGATGGCTTCGGTGACGTCTGCGCCGTTGAGGCGGATGCGGCCCGGGGAGAGCTCGATTTCCGAGGCCAGCGCCAACTGCTCCATGCGGTGATGGTCGGCGAAGTCGACGCCCTGGCGGACCGCCCACAGCGCCACCGCGCGGTACATGGCGCCGGTATCGATGTAGGTGAAGCCCAGGCGCGCAGCCAGGCGCCGGGCGATGGTGCTCTTGCCGGCTCCGGCGGGGCCGTCGATGGCCACCACCACGCGTTGCGAATCGCTGTGTCCCAAATCAGTAGAATAACAGGCGGGCCGGGAAGAATGCCGCAGGCCGGGAGACTGCGCCTGGAGTCGCTGCATTTTCGTGAGAGGTGCAGTAGCGGCGGCGGTCTCAGCGTAACGTGCAGGCCGGGGGCCCCCGCGGCGCCTGCCGGCCACTTGCAGGGGGCTATAATCAGACCTTATGCCACCTGGCCAAGTCCGCCCTTTGACCTCGCACTATCGTTGGTATATCTGCGCGCTGCTCTTCTTCGCCACGGTGATTGCTTACGTCGACCGCGGCGTGCTCGGTTTCCTGAAGGACACGCTGCAGCACGACATCGGCTGGAACGCCATCCAGTATTCGCATATCTTGGTCTCGTTCACGTTCGCATACGCGATTGGGCTGGGGGTGGCGGGATGGTTCACGGACCGGATGGGCACGCGCAAGGGGCTCGCCATCGCCATCGTGGTGTGGAGCGTCGCCGCCATGTCCCCCGGCGCGGCCAGTTCTGTCCTGACGTTCGGCATCGCGATGTTCTTTCTAGGTATTGGAGAAGCCGCCAACTTTCCCGCCTGTATCAAAACCGTGGCGGAATGGTTCCCCAAGGGCGAGCGGGCGCTGGCGACTGGTATTTTTAATTCCGGCGCCAATATCGGCAACGTGGCGGCCCCTCTGCTGGTGCCGCTGGTGGCGGCAGCTTTGACCTGGCGCGGCGCCTTCGTCGCCGCCGGCGCCACCGGTTTTGTCTGGCTGGCGTTCTGGCTGCTGATGTATGCCAAGCCGCAAAACCATGCTTCGGTTTCGGCGGCCGAGCTGGCGCACATTGAGAGCGATCCCGGGGAGAGCCTGGAAAAAGTCCCCTGGGTCCGTCTGCTGCCCTGCAAGGAAACCTGGGTGTTCGCCATCGCCAAGTTCATGAGCGATCCCATCTGGTGGTTCTACACCTTTTGGCTGGCGGGCTATTTGCAGGAGACGTTTCATCTGAATATTCGTGCCAACCAGTGGCCTGTGGCGGTGGCCTTCGGCCTGTCCGCCATCGGCAGCGTGGGTGGTGGCTACCTCTCCGGAGCCCTGCTCAAGGGCGGCAGGAGCCTGAACGTGGCGCGCAAGAGCGCCCTGCTGGTGTGCGCGGTGGCCGTCCTGCCGGTGCTCTACGCTCCTTTTGCGAAGAACCTCTGGGTGGTGGTGGGGTTGACGGGGCTGGCCATGGCGGCCCACCAGGGGTGGGCGGCCAACCTGTTCACGGTGGTGTCGGACCTGTTTCCCAAGGCGGCCGTGGCGAGCGTGGTGGGGATTGGCGGAACGGTCGGCGCCCTCGGCGGCGTCCTGTTCCATACTTTCACCGGCTACGTGGTGGAGTGGACCCACAGCTATGTTCCGGTGTTCGCGGCCTGCGGAT
>JBEKKO010000008.1:0-75372 GCA_050010695.1 Bryobacteraceae bacterium | reverse complement strand
CAGGGAACGCGACCTCCCCGAAACATCGAATCCACTCTAACCCAGCTCCTCCAGCCGCCCCCTCAAAACCGGACATTTCTACTTTGCTGGGAATAGGACATTTCTACTTTGCCTTGACAGGGTGCGCCGCACTTCAGCGCCTTCCGACTTCCGCGTCGTCGAGATCGGTGAGTGGCTACAGAGGCGGCTCCATCGGTAACACCAACGGCGGTTCCAACAGGAAGTCGAGCTTGGACATCTCCGCGGCGGCATGGCGCACGGATTCCTCGGTGGTGGGTTCGAGCGTGATCACGAACGGCAGATCCCGCTTGTTCTCGTGCGGCAGTTGGAGCACGGCCTCGATGCCGATGTGTTTGGCGGCCAGGATGCCCGACAGCGCCGCAATGATACCCGGCTGGTCGACCACGCGGAACCGCACATAGTAGGAGCGCTTCTGGAGCGTCACGGAGATGGGCTTGTACTTGCCCAGGCGCTGGTGCGCGAACGGCGAGACGCGGGTGGGGCTGCCGCCCAGAATCTCGCGCGCCACGCGCATCAGGTCGCTCACCACGGCCACGCCGGTGGGCCTGGGTCCCGCGCCGCGGCCGTAGTAGAAGGTGTCCTCGCCGTAGGTCCCCCGCACCCAGATCGCGTTGTAGGAACTGCGCACGCTGGCCAGAATCGCGCTCTCGGGAATCAGCGCCGGACGCACCGACAGGATCAGCCCCTCCGGCGTCTGGCGCGCCGCGCACAGCAATCGAATGGTGTGGCCGAGGCGGTGGGCGTACTGGAAATCCATTGGCGAAAGGCGGCGAATCCCTTCCGTGAAAATGTCCACCGGCGTGATCTTTTCGCCGAAGGCCAACGCGGAAAGGATGGCCAGTTTCGAGCGCGCGTCGAAGCCATCGATATCGTTGCTTGGATTGGCCTCGGCGTATCCCAGCCGCTGCGCCTCGGCCAGCACGGTTTCGAGCGGCGAACCGTGCTGCTCCATCTCGGTCAGGATGTAGTTGCTGGTTCCGTTGAGGATGCCATAGAGCGCCACCACGCGGTCGCCCGAGATGCCTTCGCGCAGCACAGCATGAATGGGAATCCCGCCCGCCACGCTGGCCTCCATGGCGACGTTGGTTCCGGCTTGGATGGCGCGCTCCCAGATGTCGGCCCCGCTCAGCGCCATCAATTCCTTATTCGCGGTGACTACGGACTTTTTCGCCGCGATGGCGGCATCGATCACTTCGGCGGCGACGGTGGTGCCGCCGACCAGTTCGACCACGATATCCAGGCCCGGATGTTCGATCAACCGCCGCCAGTCGTTGGTCTTGAAAACCGGCTCCAGCGATTCGGGAATCTGCTTGGACTCGATCAACAGATCGCACACGGCCCCGACCCGCAAATGAAACCCGAGTTTGAGAGCGATCTGATCGGCGTTCTCCGCCAGAATCTTCAGCGTGCCCGAGCCGATGTTGCCCAGACCCACTATCCCTACGTTCACGTCGCGCATAGACCCGCATCATAACATCCAGTGGACGTTTCGCGATTGCCCGGCGGGCGGGCGCGTGGTCTTCGGCAATCTACACTGCGCCGAGCGCTTTAGCCGCTTTGCGCGCGTCGCCCGGCTCGACTGCGATGAGCGCGCTGAAGCGGCCCGCGCCGCCGCACAAGGCGTGCATCGAGGTCACGTTGATGCCCGCTTCCGCCAGTTTGCAAGCCAACTCGGCCACTGCTCCGGGACGGTCTTCGCCGTTTACCAGGAACGCCTTCTGCTTCTTGCCCAGGCTGATGGCGGCCTTCTTGCCGGCGGCGCTGACTCCCGGCGTCTTTTCGCCCACCACGAAGATGATTTCGGCGTTCCGGGCCGATTTCCGGTAGCCCAGCCAGCCCATCAGGTTCACTCCTGAGTCTTTGAAAGCCGTCAAGGCCCGCGCGCCTTCTCCGGTCTTGTGCGGTATTGCCGCTACGTAATACTCCACTCGTGAGATCTCGTCAGCCATTCCCGTGCTCCTTCCCTTAGTAGCTTACACCAAAACAAAAAGCAGGACGCATGTTTTGTCTGAATCCAGGAATGCTCTCGGCAATGATTCTATCCGAAACCTCAGCGCTGCCGGGGAGCCGCACCGGCGGGACGCGCCAGTGTGCGCCAGAGCATGTGGAAGCCGGGCGCCGTGCGGAATCCCGTGCCGTCGATATAAAAGACGCCGACGCCGGGAGTTTCGCTTTCAATCCTTGCCTTGCTCGCACCGCCTTCGTTGTGTGTCTGCAGGTGCGCTCCGGCGGACTTGCGGTTGAGGTCAACCAGCTCGGCATAAAACCTCGCCCGGGCACCCTCCCACGCGACTTCGGAGAACTGGATCCCCACCGCGAAAGAGCCCGGCGAAGCGTCGCGGTCGAGGCTGCGGATATGCCCGGTCAGCGCAGCGCCTCGCGGCACCACAACGTCCCCCTTGTAGCGGACTTCTTCGACGACCCGCGCGTGCAGCGGGTCGCCCACCGAAGCCGTCTTCGAATCGATCGCGGTATCCAGTTCGACAGGGACAAGCAGGCCAGCCGGCAGGTCCACCTCGCGTACCGGCGGCTTGGGAACCTCCGCTAGCGGAGCGGAAGGCGCTTCGAAACTGATCGTCGATTCACTCGCGTATTCGCGGCACTGGGCAAACTCGATCACGTCACGGGCCGCTTCGCCGGTGAAAAACGTCATCGTCAGTTCGGATCGTTTGGGCAGCAGGGCGTCGGAATTGCCGATATGCGCGCGGGCGAAATCGATGCGTATGACGGCTTCGTCGAGGTGCAGTCTGACGGGAATGTCGTCGGCGTGCGCGTCCAGCCGGATCAGGTCCAGAGACGTTGGGTCGAACCAGAAGGAACCTTTGGCGGCCACTATCGCCGAGCCGGTTCCAGTCTGTATGTTCCAGCCGCCGTCCATCAACGGTGGGAAATGAAAATCGTAACGGACCGAACCGCGCCCGGCCAGGTTCTCCTCGCCCCCATACTGCAAACTGACTCTGCTGGCGAAGAATACAGTACGCGCAAAGCCGGCGAACACGCCGTTACCTCTAAAGCCGCTGGACACCATCGACGTTACGTCCTGATCTTCGAAGCGGCGGCCGCCGGGCCAGGCGAACAGTTCCTTCCCGTCTACGCTGGAGACTTCCAGGCGAACCGTATCGACAGGTTTGAAGGAGCGTGAATGCGGATCGCGATGCGAGCGCCCGATGGTCTCCAGGCAGGTGTAGTTGGGAATGCCGGTCATGTCCTGCTGGATCTTCTCCATCGTGCGAGCCAACTGGCCCTCCTGAGGCGATTGACCGGCGGCGCCCGCCGTCACGATGAGGGAGATTGCGAATAGCCACGGACATGTTGTGTTCCGCATTTGCCGCCATCATAACTCGTTGCGGGCCGCTTCACTGACAGTCAAGACGAGTTAGTCCTGATTCTTGCCTCGAAGCGAGCCTCACCCGGTGAACCTGTCCGGAGCCCTGTTACAGGAAGAGGATCGCGTCAACGGCCAACGCCGCCTTCTCGTGAAGCCCGTTGTATGGATGCCGCCGCTATTTCACGATCACGCCGCAGGCAATGCGGTCGCCTGCGTTGCCGGCCGGGTCCGATTTCATATCGTCCGCCTTGGCGTGAATCACCAGCGCGGTTCCGCCGTTTGAGAATATCGAATGGTCGCCCTCAGTAAAGGTCACCCGTGGATTATCCAGCTTGACCTTAGCCACGCCGCTCGGCTTGACGGTGAAGTTCGGCATATCGCCGGCGTGCGGCCCTGCGACGTTTTGCAATCCGTGATGCTTCTGGTCGGGGTTAAAGTGCGGCCCAGCCGACGTAAATCCCGGAGCCTCGCATTTGGCGTTCTGGTGAATGTGCACGGCGTGCTCTCCGGGTGGCAAGTTTTTCAGGTTCAGGGCAATCGTCACACCGGAACCGCCCGGTCCGGCGGCGATGGTGGCAGTCCCGACGCTCTCACCTTTGGCGTTCTTCAGTTCCACTCTGATTGGCTTATCGGCCGCCACAAGAACGGTCGTGCCGCATAGCACCGTTACAACGGCTGCGATGATGAGCTTGGTCATTCGAATGCCTCTAGAGGGAATGATCTCACGAAAGCGGCCGTGGTAGGGACGGGCGCCGGCCGCTTTTCCGCAGAACAAACGGGCGGCGACAGGCGTTACACTGCTTTGGAATGCCTGCTGGCCTCAGCCTCGTCGTCGAACTGGTAAACCTCGGGCTTGACGTCTACCGGAAGCGCCAGCAGGAGCACGTCAGCAAGATCGACCGGCTGCTCGACGAGGCCCGCACGGCCAGCGGGAAGGAGCGGAGCACGCTGCTCGCCAGTCTCTGCGAGGAGTGCGCGCGGCTGATCAAGAAAAAGCCCGGAAACGCACATGCGCTGCACAACTGGGGTGTCGCGCTGTGGTGGCGCGCCGCGCTGGCAACGAGCGGCGAAGCAGAGCGGCTGTATGCGCAGGCGGATAAGAAGTTCTCGCAAGCCCAGGCACTCGCTCCGAGCAAAGGCTCGATTCGTGCGGACCGCGCGGAGGCGCTGCGGTACCGGTCGGCGTTGCACTCCGGCGAAGAGGGGCGCCGTCTGCTGGTCCAGGTCTGCGAGGAATGCGAGAAGCGGGTGGGGATCTACGCCAGTGGCCCGGACGACGCTCGCATGTTCCACACCTGGGGAATGGTGCTCTGGTGGCTGGCTGCAAGGGAGCGGGGCGACGAAGCCAAGCGACTGTACAAAGAAGCGGACGACAAGTTCACGCGCGGTCGCACGCTGGCGCCGGACCAGACGGACGCAGCGGTCGATCGGGCCGAGGCGCTGGTCTGGCGGTCGGCGCTGTACTCCGGAGAAGAGAAGCGAGAGATGCTCCAGCGCGTGTGCGAGCAGTGCGAGGAACTGGCCGGCCGCGGCACCGGTGGCGCACGCATGTTGACAATCTGGGGCAGTGCGCTCTGCTGGCTGGGGACGATGGCGACGGGCGCGGAAGCCGAGCGATTCTACGCCGAGGCGGAGAAGAAGACCTCCCGTGCCTTGAGGATCGATCCGGACACCGCCAACGCCGCGGATCTGAGGGCGCGCGCGATGGAAGGCCGGGCCCTCCTCGAAAGCGGTGAGACGCGCCGCAATCTCCTGACACAAGTCTGCGAGGAATGCGAGCAGTTGGCCGGCGCTAATCCGCAAGACGCCAAGGTGATCGAGTCGTGGGCGCGGGCGCTTGCCTGGCTCGCCACGATCGAGTCCGGCGACGAGGCGGACCGCCGCTTCGCCGCGGCGGAAGAGAAATGCAGGCTGGGCTTGGGGCTTGCGCCGGGCGAACCGCAGTTCGCGTACGGCCTAGTCCGCGCGATGGTGGATCGCGCGGACTTGCACGCTGGAGAAGACGGCCGCGCCCTGTTAACTAGGGCGTGCGACGAATGCGAACGGATGGCCGCCAGGAATCCCGAAGACGCGGATCTGCTCGGCGTCTGGGCGTGCGCGCTGTGCTGGCTGGGAAGGAGGGCTCCGGACGGCTCTGAGGCGGACCACCTCTACGCCGGCGCGGAAGAGAAATGCACGCTGGCCCTGACCATTTCTCCCGTCGACGAGCAGCTCTTGAACCACATGGGTCGCGCCCTTTTCTTGCGGGCCCATCTGCGCAAAGGCGATGATGGGGACTCATTCCTGGCGCGTGCGACGAGCTTGTTCGAGGAGGCGGTACGGGCCAATCCCGATTGCTACACCAGGCTCGCTTTCTGGCCGGAGGTCTTATACCTGCGGGCCAAACGCATGCCTGGTGAAGACACCAGCCGGCTCCTATCCGACGCGGTCGACAGGTATGAGAGGGCGGCGCAAAACGGCGCCCATCCGGATTCGATCCTGAAGAGTTGGGCCACCCTGCTGTGTGCTCAGGCGAGGTGCGCAGAAGGCGACAGATCCGCGGAGCTGCTGCGCGAGGCCAAGAAGAAGCTCATCGAAGCGGTATCCCGCCTACCCAGGTTCGGCGCCTATGAACTTGCCTGCGTGTGCGCGCGGTTGGGAGAGCCCGCCGAATGCCGCTCCTGGCTGGAGAAGAGCGGCGAACCCGGGATTCGCGTCCGGCCCGATGAGATGGCCGCCCAGGCCGAGTTCGAGAGCGTCCGCGAATGCGATTGGTTTCGCCAACTGCTATCGCGCTGACCGTTCAGGCCTGGTCACCAAGTAACCATGCCAAATCCTCGCAAACGACGCGGCACGCACGAGTGCGTGCGCCACGTCGGAATGGCACGGTATTTTCAGTCGTGGCTGATCACGATCTTGCCGAAGTGCTGCGCGGTCTTCATGTAGCGAAACGCTTCGGGAGCTTCGGCAAACGGAAAGACGCGGTCAATCGACGGGCGGAGCCGATCCAGGGCGATGGCCCGGTTCATGGCTTCGAACATCTCGCGCGATCCCACGTAAATCCCCTGCAAGCGCGCGCCCTTCATCATCAGCGGACGCGGATCCACTGCGGCGCCCGGCTCCGCCAGCATGCCGATGAGGCTGATGCGGCCGCCAAAACGCACTGCGCGGAACGATTGTGGCAAGGTTCCGGCCCCACCTACTTCGATGACATGATCCACGCCGGCGCCGCCTGTAAGCTCGAGCACGCGGCGGCCCCACTCCGGCGTCTGCCGGTAATTGATGCCGTCGGATGCTCCCAGCGCGATGGCCCGGGCGAGCTTGTCGTCGCTGCTCGAAGTCGCGATTACGCGAGCCCCGTGGAGACGCGCGAATTGCAGCGCAAAAATCGAGACGCCGCCGGTGCCCAGCACCAGCACCGAATCGCCGGCCCGAATTCCGCCTTCCGCCACCAGCGCATGCCAGGCGGTTACCGCGGCGCAGGGCAGGGTAGCGGCCTCGGCGTAAGAGAGGTGCTCGGGAATCGGAACCAGGCCCTCCGCGTCCAGCACCACGTACTCCGCCAGCATGCCGTCGATGGCGCCGCCCAGCGCGGACCTGGCCCGGTCTTCCGTGAGCGCGCCCGCCAGCCAGCTCTGCATGAAGATGGCGGCCACTCGCGCCCCCGGCTTCACCCGCGTCACATCGGGTCCCACCTCGACCACATCGCCAGCACCGTCGGACAACGGGATCAGCGGAAGTTTCACGTGGCGGCCATACCCGCCGCTCGCCACCACCAGGTCGCGGTAATTCAGGGAATTGGCTCGGACCCGGACCAGCGCCTGCCCAGGGCCGGGCTTCGGTTCCGGTCGTTCGGCCGGCTTGAGCGCGTCAAGCGAAAAGCGATCTTCGAAAACAAACGCCCGCATGACGCGCTTCGCTACTTGGTCTGCCCGGTGTTCTCGACGATGCTGCGCGCCAGGTAATTCTCGATCTTCGAGCTGTTGCGCGCCACTTCGTAATACGCCGCTTTCAACAACTGGTCCTTGGCGTTGCGCAAGTTCTCGCGAATGCTCTGCTGCACGTTCGGGTCGTTGAGCTCGCGCTGGCCGGCGGATTCCTTGGAAATCATCTTGAGAATGCGATAGCCATCCGGGGAGGGAATGATCTTCGAAATCTCGTTGGGCTGCAGCGACAAGATCAGCTTGCGCAATTCGGGCGGCGAGTTGGCCAGCGCCGATTCCGGGATGAATCCGCGGTCGCCGCCGTTCGGCGCCGAGTCTGCGTCCTCCGAGTAGTTCTGCGCCAACTGGGCGAAATCGGCGCCCTGCTTGAGCTGCACTTCCAGGTTCTGGATCTTGGCCCTGGCTTCGGTCTCGCTGCGGGCTTTGCTGTTCCGCAGGTTGCGCACCGGCGTGTTGGGATCGGCCGTAACCAGAATTTGCGCCAGGTGGACCTGCGCCTCCGCCAGGTTGAAACTGGCTTTGTTGGCGTTGTAAAAGTTCGCCACGTCCGCGTCGGTGATGTTGACCTGCGAGGTGATTTCCTTGTTGACCAGCTTCTCGACCGTAAGCCGCTCGCGAATCTGCGCGCGCAGATCGCCAATCGTCATGTGCCGGTCCGCCAACTGGCGGTCGAATCCCTCCTTGGTGAAGGGAGCCTTCATCTTGTTGATCTCGGTATCCACGTCGGCATCTACCGCCGTGAGGCCCAGCTTTTCGGCGCGCTGCAGGATGATCTCATTGGTGATCAGGCTGGTCAACAGGTCCAGCTTCTGCGACATCACCAAGTCCCGGTTGACGGCCTCCGGTTGTTGCGGGTACTGCGTCTGGTAAGTCTTTTCGAGCTCCATGTAGGTGATGGAGTGACCGTTCACCACCGCGGCCACATTGGCAGGTGGCGCGTGTTTGCACGCGGCCTGAAACAAAGCGCACCCCGCCGCCAGGAGCAGAACCGGATAGAGCTTCATCGTGAATCCTCATTGTACCCACACTTTGCCTTGGTGGGGCATGCTTTTAGCTTGCCAACGCCCGCTTGCGGGCGCGATTTTTCTTGGGTCGACTCGGCGGAGCCACTGCGCGCAGCCCGGTGTCCCACTACACTGGAATTATCCATGAAACTCGCGGCAATCGCTCTTTTTTGCCTGGCTTCGCTTTCGCGGGCCGGCTCCGCCTACTTCGCGCCCCAGCACAGGCTGGGCGGGATCGGCGTGGATCGCGACGGCCTCTCCGATGACGCCCTGGCCGAACGCACGCGGCTGATGGTCGAATCGCAGACCTTCATCATCATGCGGGAATCCAAGGCCGTGGCCGGGGCGAAACGGGTGACCACCGATCCCAAGTTGCAGGCCGTGTTTCGCTCCGCCGCCGCAGCCAGCGGTTTCCCGAAGGATGTGCTGGAGGCGATTGCGTATCTCGAAAGCTGGGGCGACGTCAGCGCGGAAAGCTGGGCGGGCAGCCCCAGGGGAATCATGCAGATCTCGCTCGCCACCGCGCGCGGCATGGGACTCAAAGTGGGCCAGGTCACCCGCTACCGCACGGTCAAGGTGAAGGTGCGCGTGAAGAGCGCTGGCGGAAAGGTGAAGTACAAGACCGTCAGCCACCGCACGCCGTACACCGTAATTGCCCGCGATGAGCGTCTGATTCCGGAACGCGCCATACCCGCCGCGGCCACTTACCTGGCGGGCATGGAGCGGACCTTCGGCGGGCGGGACTGGGCCATCTTCGCTTACCACTGCGGGCAAGGATGCGTGGCCGAAATGCAGGAGCTGACGCGCCGCGCGCGCGGCATTCCCAAGGACCGGATCACCGTGCCGCGCATGTACTTCTCCTCCAACCCGGCGTGGAACCGGGAACTCTATCAGGCCATCCAGCAGCAGATGCAGCGCGACTACTCGCCCACTTACTATTTCCGGATTCTGTGCGCCACCCAACTGCTGGCCCTGTACCGTTCCGACCCGGCCGCCTTCGCCGCGCTGGCCGACGCCAACAAGAGCGAGTTCAATACCGCCGGCCGCGCGCCGCATCGCCTTTCGGTGTGGCTGAAGCGCGAGGACCTGATCTTCCGTTCGGCCGAGGACATCCGCGCGGACAACGGCAGGCTGCTGGCAAGAGCTTCCGACCGGCCCGAATTCTTCGGCTACACTTTGCGTTTCCCCGGCGCCGCGGCCGGCGACCGGGAGGAGCTTGCCGCGGCGTCTCCCGCCACGCTCGGCGCCTTGACCTACATCGCCTTCGAGACGCGGCGCTTGTTCGAGGCCATGGGCGCGAACTCGGAGAAGTTCCGGCCGTTGCCGGTTACGGCACTGGTCGAACCGGAGGACGACGCCCAATTGCAGAACCGGCGCGACGAGGTGGCTCACAGCTCGGGGCAGGTTTTCGATATCGATTACTCGGGCCTCCAGCCAATGGAGCTGGAATGCCTGCGCTTTATCCTCGATGACCTGGGCGACGACGGGTACCTCGGCTTCGTCGAAGAAGGCCGCGACAACCTCCACATCGGCTGTTCGCCCAGCTCGCGGGAATTCTTCGCCGCCGTGTTCGAGGAAGCCGCCAGTTCACCAACTCCGTAATGACCGGGAACGCCCGGAACCGGAGGTCTATTGACAGACCGACTTCAGTCGCTCTCTGGCCCCTCTTTCAGCAAGTCCCGCCGCAGCCTGGCTGTCTTCCCGATGGCCGACGCTTTCCGAAAGCGCCGGATCTCCTCGTGATTACCGTTGAGCAGAACCTCGGGCGCTTTCCAGCCTCGAAAATCGGCCGGGCGCGTCCAGTGTGGGCAATCCAGCAGTCCTTCGCCATGACCGGTTTGCTGGAAGCTCTCGAACGCCGCGGAGCTTTCGTTGCCCAGCACTCCGGGCAATAGCCGCGCCGTCGCATCGATCACCACCGCCGCGGCCAGTTCGCCGCCGCTGAGCACGTAGTTGCCGATCGAGAGTTCTTCGTCCGCCAGGCGCTCGGCCACCCGTTCGTCCACGCCTTCGTAGCGGCCGCAGATCAACAGCAGTTCGGCTTCCTGGCTTGCACGGTTGGCCGCGTCCTGGTCGAACAGGCGCCCCTGGGCGGAAAGCAGAATCACTTTCTGCCTGGCGCCGCGCGCGGGCAAGATGGATTCCACCGCCAGGAAAATCGGCTCGGGCTTGAGCACCATGCCTTCGCCGCCGCCGAAGGGCCGGTCGTCCACCGTCTTGTGGCGGTCGAAAGCCCAATCGCGCAGATTGTGAATGCGGATATCGAGGAGGCCCGCATCCTGGGCGCGCTTCACCACGCCATGCGCGAACGGCCCCTCGAAGAACTCGGGGAAGATCGTCAGCACGTGAAAGATCACGATGCGTTCAATTCTCGCAGACCCTCGGGTAACTCCACCGCGATGCGCCGGGCCTGGACGTCGATCTCGACGCAAATCGACCGCGCAAACGGGATCAGCAGTCCGCCTTCCACCACCAGCAGTCCGCAGCCGCCGCCATCCTGCCATGCCTCGACGCGGCCCAGGCGCGCCCCGGACTTCCGGTCCACCACTTCACAGCCCACCAGGTCGGATTGGAAAAACTCACCGGGAGCGATCTCCGTCCGTTCGGCGATGGGGATCCGCACCTCCATGCCCACCAGCAATTCGGCATCCGAGATGGTGTCGACGCCCTGGAACTTGAAGATCAGCGTGCCGTTGTGAAACCAGGTGTGCTCCACCTGATGCGGCAATGGCGCACCGGTACCGCACAGGTACACTTGCCCCAACTCCTGGTAGCGCTCCGGCCGGTCGCTCAGCGCCAGCGCGGTGATCTCGCCGCGATTCCCGCGCGTCTTTCCCAGCCTGGCCACCGTCACCCAGGCATCTTCCGGCAAACTCACTCCAGAATTTCCAGTGTGAAGCGCCGGTTCAGCTTCATCCCCGCCGCGCCCAAAATAGTGCGGATCGACCGCGCGGTGCGGCCTTGCTTACCAATCACCTTCCCCAGATCGCTGGCAGCCACCTTCAACTCCAGCACGGTCACCTGCTCCCCCAGCACCTCGCGGACGGAAACCTCTTCCGGGATGTCGACCAAAGCCTTCGCGATATCCTCAATCAACTGTTTCATGCATCCCGCTCCTCACCCAATGGTAACCGAGAAGGCGGCCGGGCGTGAAGCGGTCTGTCCCAGCCGGCCACCGCGCAGTCCTGGGACGTACACTTGCAGCCGTCGCGCCGTCTCAGGCCGTGGGCTGGGCCGCCGGCGCCGGATGCTTCTCGAGCAACCGCTTCACCGTGTCCGACAACTGCGCACCATGCTGCGTCCAGTGCTCGATACGGTCGTGCTGGAGCGTAACTTGGGCCGGCGACGACACCGGGTTGTAGTGGCCAACCACCTCCAGGTTGCGGCCTTTCGCGGCGCGCTCCTTCTCGATTACCACCACGCGGTAAAACGGCTTCTTTTTGGCGCCAAACCGCGCCAGACGAATCATCAGCATTGATACTCCATGGTCGTTCTAAGAAACTCCTACATTCTCGGCATGTCGCCAAACGGGAACCCCGGGGGCAGCTTCATCTTGCCGAGTTTCCGCCCGACAAAGCCGCCGGACAGGCCCTTCATCATCTTGCGCGCCTGCGCATACTGCTTCAATAACTGGTTGACTTCCTGGACGCTGGTGCCGCTGCCCCGCGCAATGCGCCGGCGCCGGCTCCCATTGATGATCATGTGGTTGTCGCGCTCGCGCGGCGTCATCGAATCGATAATCGCCACCACCCGCTCGATTTCCTTTTCGTCGACCTTGACGTCCTTCAGATCCTTCAGCATCCCCACCTTGGGCATCATGTCGAGCAGCGAACTGAGCGAGCCCAGCTTGCGAACCTGCCGCATCTGGTCGCGAAAGTCCTCGAGCGTATACTCGTTCTCGATCAGCCGGCGCTGCATCTCCATGACTTGCTTCTTATCGATGGCTTCGCCGGCCTTTTCGATAAAGGAGAGGATGTCGCCCATCCCCAGAATGCGGTTGGCCGCGCGGTCCGGGTGGAACGGTTCGAGCGCATCGAATTTCTCGCCCACGCCGACGAACTTCAGCGGCTGGCCGGTGACGTGGCGGATGGAAAGCGCGCCGCCGCCGCGTGCGTCGCCGTCCATCTTGGTTAGGATCACGCCCGTGATGCCCAGCCGCTTGTGGAATTCATCGGCCGATTTCACTGCGTCCTGCCCGGTCATCGCGTCGGCTACGAACAGGATTTCGACCGGATTGAGCTGCTGCTTCAGTTCGCTCAGTTCGCCCATCAACTGGTCGTCGATGTGCAGACGGCCGGCCGTATCCACCAGCAGCACGTCGCGGCCCGTGTTGGCGCTTTCGCGCCGCGCCGCGCGCGCCAGTTCCATCGGCTGCTTCTCTTCCGCCGCGCCCTCGTAAATCGGCTGGCCCGTCTCGCGCGCAATTACCTTGAGCTGCTCGCGCGCCGCCGGGCGGTACACGTCCACCGAAACCATCATCGGCCGATGCCCGTTGCGCGAAAGCCACCGCGCCAGCTTGCCCGTGGTGGTGGTCTTTCCCGAACCCTGCAGCCCCACGATCAGGAACACGCTGGGAGGATCGTTGGCGAACCGCAACTTCGATTCGTGGCTGCCCAGAATCTTGATCAGCTCTTCGTGAACGATCTTGACCACTTGCTGGGAGGGCGAAAGCGCCGTCAGCACTTCCTCGCCCATCGCCTTCTGCTTGATGTTTTCGATGAGCTGCTTGACTACTCGGAAATTGACGTCGGCCTCGAGCAGCGCCAGGCGGATTTCCCGCAGCGCCGATTCCATGTTTTCGGCCGACAGTTTGCCTTCGCCGCGGAGATTCTTGAAAACCCGCTGCAACTTTTCCGAGAGATTGTCGAACATGAGTAATGCCAGGAGCGAAAACCGGCGTCCGGCCGGAGATACCGGCGCAGCAGCCAAGTTTTCTATATTATAGCGTTATTCCTTGGGCGCGATGCGGACGCTGCTGGCCGCCATTTTGCCGGCCCGATCCATGCCCAGTTCGTAGAGCACGCGGGCGCCCGGCCGCAGGTCGGTCGCCAGACCCTCCGCCAGACGCGAGACGTGGAAGAAGATGTCCCGCCCGCCATCGTCCGGACGCAGGAAGCCGAAGCCTTTGGCGTCGAAATAGGTGACTACGCTCCCGGCCTGCTCGCCGGTCGGAGATTCATTCGATTCGGCGCTTTCGCCGGACGCCGCGGACTGTTTGCTGCTCTTGTCGCCAACCCCCTGCTTGATCAGGGACAGGTCGGCTTCCGTCCAGTCCGTGGCCGGCTGGGCTTCGCTGGGAATTGTGAGGTTTGGATTCCGTTTCCGCGCCTCTTCAAACAACCGTTTTTGACTTGCGTTCAAACCAAAGTTCCTCGACGCACCGCACCGCTATACCGCGGCCGGCGCGACCTTTCGCTTCCGAGAGCCCCGCTTTTCGGCCGGAGGCTGCCGGTCGCTTTTCTTCAAACTGCCCATCACCATCGGGGTGACGAATTTCTTCTCGCCGTGATCGTCGAACTTGATCACGATCCGCTCTTCACTGCTGAACATCACTGTGCCCAAACCAAACTTCACATGCTCGACTTGGGCGCCCTGAGAAAAGGTATTGGAAGCCATAGATTTCTTACGCTTTAGTCCTCGGCTGAACAACTGAGGATATAGGATGGCCGGTCGTGGGATTGTCCGGGAGAAAAAAACAGCACGTCTTCCCTTTGATGGTACCAAACCGAACCTATGCTTGTCGAGCGGGAGTATATGATGTCGCGGACGTAGCAATAAAATCAAGATCACCGAAGGTCTGACGCGCCTATACTGATGGCATGAAGCCCGCACACGTGTTCAAGGTGGTTCCCTCGCTGCCCGCCCAGCTCGAAGGGATGCGAACCCTGGCGTACAATCTGCGTTGGTCGTGGGATCACAATACCGTCGAGCTATTCCGGCGGCTGGATAGCGATCTATGGGAGTCCAGCGGCCACAACCCGGTGCGAATGCTGGGGCTGATCGGCCAGGCGCGACTGGAGGCCTCCGCCCGCGATGAAGCCTTTCTCGCTTATCTGCACCACACGCAAATCGCGCTTGGATCGTACCTGTCCGGCGAGTCGAGCTGGTACCGACGCTCCTGCGGGCAGAACGAGGGCGTGCTGGTAGCCTACTTCTCGGCCGAGTTCGGTATCACCGAATGCCTGACGATTTTCGCCGGGGGTCTCGGCATACTGGCCGGCGATCACCTGAAGGCCGCCAGCGATCTGGGCGTACCGCTGGTCGGCGTCGGGCTACTTTACCAGCAGGGCTACTTTCGCCAGTATCTCAACGCCGCCGGCTGGCAGCAGGAAAAGTACGAGGACAATGACTTTCAGAACCTGCCGATCACGCTGGAACGGCGCGCCGACGGGCGCCCGCTGACGGTGGAGTTGGACTTTAACGGCAATAAGATCGCCGCTCAGATCTGGCGGGCCGTGGTGGGTAGCGTTTCGCTCTACCTGTTGGACACCAATGTGGTGCAGAACCGCGCCGAAGACCGCGACATCACCGACCAGCTCTACGGCGGCGGCACCGAAATGCGTCTCAGACAGGAAATAATGCTGGGGATCGGCGGCTACCGCGCGCTGGAGGCGCTTGGCCTGGAGCCCACGGTCTATCACATGAACGAGGGACACTCGGCGTTTCTGTCGCTGGAGCGCGTGCGGCGGCTGATGGAGCGTCACGGCCTCAGCTTCGTCGAGGCGCGCGAAGTGGCGTGCGCCGGCTTGGTGTTCACTACCCACACGCCGGTTCCGGCCGGACACGACTACTTCTCTTCCGGCCTGCTCGATCACTACCTGGGCGACTACGCGCGCGGGCTGGGTCTTTCCCGCCAGGAATTCTACGGGCTGGGCCGCCAGAACCCCACCAACGACTCCGAGGAATTCTGCATGACCGTGCTGGCCCTGCGCATGGCGGCCTTTTCCAACGGCGTCAGCCAGTTGCACGGGGCGGTGAGCCGCAAAATGTGGAAGACGCTGTGGCCCGGCGTGCCGGAGGACGAAATCCCCATCGGTTCGGTCACCAATGGGGTGCACTTCCGCTCCTGGATTTCCGCCGAAATGAACCAGCTTTACGACCGCTACCTGAGTCCGAAGTGGCGCGAAGAGGGCGCTGACGCAGAGCTTTGGAAGCGCGCCGAGACCATCCCCGCCGAGGAGCTGTGGCGCACCCACGAGCGCCGACGCGAGCGCCTGGTGGGCTTCGCGCGGCGGCGGTTGCGCGAGCAACTGGAACGGCGCGGCGCACCGCAGGCGGAAATCGACGGCGCCGACGAAGCGCTCAATCCCGACGCTCTTACGATCGGTTTCGCGCGCCGCTTCGCCACTTACAAACGGGCCACCCTGCTGCTGCGCGACCCGGACCGGCTGGCGCGCATCCTCAACGATCCGCAGCGGCCGGTGCAGATTGTGTTCGCCGGCAAGGCTCACCCGCGCGACGACGCCGGCAAGGTCTTCATCCAGCAGATCGTCAAACTCGCGCAACGCCTCGAGTTCCGGCGCCGGATTGTTTTTCTGGAGAACTACGATCCGGGCGTGGCCCGTTACCTGGTGCAGGGTTCCGACGTCTGGCTGAATACGCCGCTGCGGCCACTCGAAGCCAGCGGCACTAGCGGTATGAAAGCCCTTGCCAACGGCGGATTGAACCTCAGCATCCTGGACGGCTGGTGGGATGAAGCCTGGCGCCCGGCGACGGCGGACCAGCCGTTCGTCGGTTGGGCTATCGGCCGCGGCGAAAAGTACGACAACCAGGATTATCAGGACCAGGTGGAATCGCTGGCGCTGTACGAGATCCTGGAACACGACGTCATCCCGGCCTTTTACGAGCGCGGCGCCGATGGCCTGCCGCGCCGCTGGATCGCGCGCATGAAGTCCTCCATCGCCACCTTATGTCCGGAGTTCAACATGCAGCGCATGGTGACCGAGTACGCCACCGATTTCTACCTGCGCGGCCACGAAAGGCACCAGCATCTGATGGCCGACAACGCTGCCGCGGCCCGCGCGCTGGCCGCCTGGAACAAGCGCATCCGCGACAACTGGGGACAGGTGGCCATCGAGAGCGTGGATGCGCTGCCGGAGATTGAGCTACGGAGCGGCGGCCAGGTGGAAGTGCGGGCGCGCGTCCGCCTAGGCGCCCTCAATTGCGAGGAGGTGTCGGTGGAGCTCTATCTCGGCATGCTGGACGCCGATTTCGAGATCTGCGATGCAGCCGCCGTGCCGATGGAACAGGTGAGCCAGGCCGCCGGCGGCGTGTATGTCTTCGCCGCCCATTCCGCCGCCTGCCGCGAAAGCGGCCTCCACGGCTACACCGTCCGGGTGCTTCCTTACCACGTCGACGAACCGCAGCAGTTCCTGCCCGGCCTGATTCGCTGGGCGAATGCGTAGGACATCGTGGAGCAGGTTCGGTCGGGGACCTGCGCCACCGAAGGCCGCAGTTCTCCTCAGTCGAACAGATGCGGCACGAACTGGCTAAGATTCCCGATCACCGGCGTGGTGGATTCCCGTATGCCCATGCCGCCGGCGGCGTTGCCTTCTTCGTGTCCGATTACCCAACTGCCCAGCACCGCGTATTTGCCGTCGAAGGTCTTCGGCGGCGCCATCGCCTGGTAGATAAATCCCTCCGCGCCATAGGCGCCGGCTGTCTGGATGTCCTGCCCCGGCTGGTGCCAGGTGATGTTGGCGCCCTCCCGGCCCAGCAGCGGCTTCTTCACCCAGCTCATGAGCAGCCCGGGGCCGTCGAAACTGGCTTCCAGCAAGTAAGGGTGCCGCGGATACAGTTGCCAGAGAACGGGAAGCACGCCCTTGTTCGACAGCAGCATTTTCCAGGCGGGCTCAATCCAGATGGTGGACGCTGCGCGAATGTGCCGGGCGAAGGCGTCCTTCATCATCCATTCCCACGGATACAGCTTGAAGACCGACTCGAGCGGCGCATCGTTGGGTCCCACGAAGGTCTGCCCGTTCCAGCCGATTTCGCCGACGGGAAAGGCGGACGCCTGCAGGCCGGCCTGCTGCGCGGTGTCCTGGAGGTAGGTCACCGTCATGCCGTCCTCGATGTTATCCATCGAACAAAAGTCCACGCGGCCGCCGGGCAGGTAGGGCGTCAGTTCTTTCCACAGCGCGATCAGGCGCTCATGCAGCGAATTGAACTGGTCCCGTTTGGGAAACTTGTCCTGCAGCCAATACCACTGGACCACCGCCGCCTCCAGCAGCGAGGTGGGCGTGTCCGCATTGTATTCGAGCAGCTTGGGCGGGTTCACGCCGTCGTAGGCCAGGTCGAAGCGGCCATACAAGGACGGCGGCTCGGCCTCCCACGACGTCTCGATTAGCGGCACCGCGATATCGGGGATGCCCATCCGCGCGTAGAGCTTGTTGTCGATGATGTGCTGCGCCGCGGCCAGGGTCATTTTTTCGAGCTCGTTGGTGGCCGCTTCGAGCGCATCCACTTCCTTGGCCGCGAACTCGTAGAATGCCGATTCGTTCCAGTAGACCTGGTCGCCCGTGTGCCAGATCAAGCCCACTTCCTCGACCTTCTTTTGCCAGTTTCCGCGTGGCTCCGCTTCCACCCGCCGCATTATTCGCCCACTCCTTCGCCGCCGGCGTGCGCGGCTCCCGCGTCGCCGAACCCGCCGCGCTCCACCGATCCCGCTGCCGGGCTATAGGCGCCGGCTGGCGCGGCAGTCACCGTGCCGCCGTTCGATATATAAGCATGATAGCTGCCGTAGTAATACGGATATGGGTGCGAATAGTTCATCGGAACCCAGGTTCCGTCCCAGAAATAGCCGCCCTTGGCGATGGCGTCCTGGCATGCCTGTTCGCTGAATGTGGCGGCGTCACAAGGGTTCGCACGGTCCGCCGAGTTCGACCCGCAAGCGGCCAGCGCCACGCCAGCGGCCACAGTCAAGGTGACCTGGACGGATTTTCGCATCGGATTCCCTCATAATGCTAACGCGACACAACCCCAACTTGTTCCGTAACCTGCCGCTCGAGCGCGATGCCGCACCCTGTCCACCCCGCTACAATGAGGACATGCCGCAATCATTCATTATCGCGGGCCGCGAATTTCGCTCCCGCCTCATCGTGGGCACCGGTAAGTATCGCAGCTTCCAGGAAATGCAGCGCTGCCACGAGGCCACTGGCGCCGACATGGTCACCGTGGCGGTACGCCGCGTCAACCTCACCGACCGCTCCAAGGAATCGCTGCTCGACTACATCGACCGCTCGAAGATATTCATCCTTCCCAACACCGCCGGCTGCTACACCGCCGACGATGCCATCCGCACCGCCATGCTGGCGCGCGAAGTGGGCCTTTCCAACTGGATCAAGCTGGAAGTGATCGGCGACGAAAAGACGCTGTTTCCGGATAACGCCGGCCTGCTGGAGGCCACCCGCACGCTGGTCAAGGAGGGCTTCGTCGTGCTGCCCTATACCAATGACGACGTGGTGAATGCGCGCCGGCTGATCGACGCCGGAGCCGCCGCCGTGATGCCGCTGGCCGCGCCTATCGGTTCCGGTCTGGGCGTACAAAACGCGACCAACCTGCGGATTCTGCGCGAGATGATCACCGAAGTCCCGCTGATTGTCGATGCCGGCGTCGGCACCGCCTCGGATGCCGCCATCGCCATGGAACTGGGAGCCGATGGCGTCCTCATGAATACCGCCATCGCCGCCGCCGATGACGCCGAAAAAATGGCCCGCGCCATGAAACTGGCCGTCGAAGCCGGCCGCCTCGCGTTCGAAGCCGGCCGCATGCCGAAGAAACTTTACGCCACCGCCAGCAGCCCGCTGGCCGGCGTGGTGGGTTCGTAAGGGGAGGTGTCCAGGAGGACGCCTTTCTTGTACGGCTCTCTATCCCCTACTCAGTGCCGGTTTATCGCGGCCCATTGGGCTCAAGCCTGCCCCACCAATGCCGGGCGCGCGTGCAGCCATAATGGAAGGGATGGAAACTCCAGTGACGGTTGTGATTCTGGCAGCGGGCCTAGGGACCCGGATGAAATCGCACAAGGCCAAAGTGCTGCACCGGGCCGGCGGCAAGACGCTGGTGGAGCACGCGGTGGATACGGCGCTACGGCTGACTCGGCCGGAGCGCATCTTCGTGGTTGTGGGCTACCAGGCCGAGCGAGTGCGCGCCACGATTGCCACGCCCGGCATAGGCTTCATCGAGCAGACCGAACAACTCGGCACCGGCCACGCGCTGCTGGTGGGGCGCGAAGCGCTTGCGCATCTCGATGGCTACCTGGTGATCGTCTACGGCGACGGTCCGCTGCTGCGGGCAGACACGGTGCGCCGTCTCATCGAAAAGCTGGACGGCAGCGAAGCCGCGGGCGCGCTGCTCTCGGCCGACATGCCCGACCCCACCGGCTACGGGCGCGTGCTGCGCGGCGTCAGCGACAGGGTGATCGCGGTCGTGGAGCAGCAAGCCGCCACTCCCCGGCAACTGGCGATTCGCGAGGCCAACATGGGCATCTACTGCTATCGCGCCGGCCTGTTCTGGCGGCACGTGAGCGAAATGCGCCCGGATAATCCAGCGCACGAATATTACCTCACCGACATGGTGGAGATTCTCAATCGCGCGGGACACTACGTTATGGCGGTGAAGATCGACGATCCGCGCGAGTGCCTGGGGATCAACGACCGGGTCGAACTGGCGGAGGCGGACCGTCTGCTGCGCGAGCGCAAACTGCGCGAACTGATGCTGGCGGGGGTGACCATTGAGAAGCCGGAGACGGTGACCATCGATAGCGGCGTCGAGATCGGGCTCGATACCGTGGTCGAGCCGTTTACGCGCATTCTGGGCGCCACTACCATCGGCGAGAACTGCCGCATTGGCGCGTCGAGCCTCATCGAGGATTCCACCATCGGCGACGACGTGGTGATCGGTCCGCTGACAGTAGTGACGGCCTCACGCCTCGAGCGCGGCGCGCAGGCCGGACCGTTCTCCCGCCTGCGTCCGGGGAATCACGTGGCGGAAGGTGCGCGCATCGGCAATTTTGTGGAGTTGAAAAAGACCCGCCTGGGCGCGGGCGCCAAGGCCAATCACCTGGCCTATCTGGGCGATGCGGAAATTGGCGCCGCCTGCAATATCGGTGCCGGCACAATCACCTGCAACTACGATGGTGCGCGCAAATCCCCTACCCGGATTGGTGGCGGGGCCTTCATTGGAAGCAACTCCACGTTGGTGGCGCCGCTCGAGATCGGTGACGGCGCTTATGTCGCCGCCGGCTCGGTGGTTACCGACGCGGTTCCCGCGGATTCGCTTGCCGTGGGCCGCGCCCGTCAAGTGAATAAAGAGGGCTGGGCCAAGAAGCGCCGGGCCCGATCAGAGGCCCCGCAAGGGGGCGGAAAGTAAGGCCCCAGGTACGCCATTCAGCATCCGAATTGTCGGTCTGGCAGGCTGTGATTCGGCCTGGTACTCTGATCGGACGAGGCCCTGAACAAGCGTCGGCTGGCTGCGGCAGTGCCCGGCGGTTTGAGGTCGAAAGCCTCGCCAAAATAGGCTGCCACCTGTGGAATTCCTTGCCGCAGTGCCATCCGCCGTCTCACTAATTTGGAGCAAGTCCGAATCGTCGGCACAGATCGCAATGCCGCCTTGGGAGGGCGAGACGGGGATCTGCTGCTAACTCATGGCAAACAAAGACAACAGCGCTTGGCTACCATTGTGGCAATCGGAATGCCTTTGCCCTTTCGGGACATCGGACAGGCCCAGCGGGGGGGTTGCGGAGCATCGATGTGGTTCCCGCCGACTGGGACTCAAAGGGCGGTAGCGTGCGCCCATACTTACTTGAAAGGCATCCATGAACATCGAAAACCATCTTGAGTCGATCTCGGACCAGTGGTTCGCCCTTCGTGTGAAATCGCGCTGTGAAAAGGTCGTCTGCACGATTGCGCGCAACAAGGGGTTCGAGGAGTTCCTGCCGCTTTACGAGTGCCGCCGGCGGTGGTCGGACCGTACACAATCGGTTGATCTTCCACTGTTCCCGGGGTATGTGTTTTGCCGATTGGACCCGCAGCACCGTCTCCCGTTATTGACCATTCCCGGCGTGCTCCACTTTGTGGGCATCGGCAGAACTCCCGTCGCCATCGATGACGCGGAAATCGTGGCGATTCAAAGCGCCGCAAAGTCCGGACTGTCGGCTGAACCATGGCCCTTTCTGGAGGCCGGGCAGCGGGTGCGGCTTGAGGATGGGCCATTGGCTGGACTGGAAGGATTCTTGGTCGAGGTTCGCAAGCGATACCGCGTTGTCGTCTCTGTAACTCTTCTGAAACGGTCGGTAGCCGTGGAGATCGATCGCGAGTGGGTGGCGCCGCTGGACGTAAGCGGGCGCCGCATGGCGATCCCAGCCCCGCGATCGCTGGTCGCAAGTCCTCAGTCCACATAGGCCGGGTTTTCCCGCGCCAGAGTAAGAGCTTCTGCAGTCAATCCGGCTCTGTCGATATCGGCAGGGCAAGAAATCAATCAGTTTTTGCTGACGATACCGAGGGTGAATTTGTGTTGAACAATATGCCCCGTCTTAGAGCAAGCTCCTCGTTGGCACCGCGACCCTTTGTTGCCGCCGAAGAGCCCCAAGACTTTGGGATGCTCACTGAGGAACTGTTTGTGCGCATGCTCCGGCTGGAACGCAAGAGAACAGAGCGTTCCCATCGGCGCTTTGTGCTGATGCTTCTCGATTCCGGCGACCTTCTGAAGGTGGGCAACCACGAGGGAACGCTCGACAAGGTTCTGCGTGCGTTGTCACAGGCAACGCGCGACACCGACATCAAAGGGTGGTACAATCGCGAAGGTGTTATCGGGATTATTTTCACCGAGATCGCTGCCGTCGAAGAAAAGTCGGTGGTGAGATTCCTCTCGACCAAAGTCACCGACGCGCTTTATGACGCGCTGAGTGTCGGGCAAATCAACCAGATCAGGCTCTCTTTCCACGTCTTCCCCGAAGACTGGGACAACGATGGCCCGGATGGCCCGGCCAATTCGACTTTACACCTGGATCTGGCGCGCGGCACCAAAAAGAAAACGCCCACTGCCGTCCTAAAGAGGCTGATGGACATCGCGGGCAGCCTGACCGTCATGGCCCTCTGTCTTCCCGTGCTGATCGCCATTGCATTTGCGATCAAGCTAACCTCGAAAGGCCCCATCCTATTCCGTCAGGTGAGAATGGGCCAATACGGGAAAAAGTTCACGTTCCTGAAATTCAGATCCATGTATGTCGGGAACGACCACGCAATTCATGAACAGTACGTGAAGCAATTCATCGCAGGTGCGCAAGGACTGGAGCAGGGTGGTTCGGACCAGCGAAAACAGTACAAATTGACGGCGGATCCGAGAATCACGCGAGTAGGACAACTGCTTCGCAAGACCAGTTTGGATGAATTGCCCCAATTACTCAACGTCCTGAGCGGAGAGATGTCGCTCGTCGGGCCACGGCCGCCGGTGATGTACGAATTCAAGTGCTACGACTTGTGGCACAAGGAACGCCTTATGGCGGTGAAGCCCGGAATCACTGGCCTCTGGCAAGTGGAGGGACGAAGCAGGGTGAAGTTCGATGAAATGGTCCGCCTGGACATTCGATACGCCAGGTCATGGTCGCTGTGGCTGGACATTAAGATCCTGCTCCAGACACCGCTAGCAGTTATCTCCGGAGATGGTGCATGTTGAGGGTGGACGGGCAATGATTCGAGTCGGCATCATCGGTTATGGCTATTGGGGACCGCACATCGCGCGCAACTTTAATGCTGCCGACGATTGCGAAGTCGCGGTAATCTGCGATAAGAGCCCGACCGCCCAGCAGCGGATTCGGCGCGCCTATCCCGATGTGCGCGCAACGTGCGACGTCTCGGAGGTTCTGCGCTCGCCGCAGATCGACGCTGTCGCAGTGATCACACCCGTTTGGACGCACTTCGAGCTGGCCAAGACGGCTCTCGAAAACGGGAAGCACGTTTTTGTCGAGAAGCCATTTACGTCGACCGCGGCGCAGGCCGAAGAACTGATTGAGTTGGCCGCAAGAAAGCACCTGACGATCATGGTCGATCACACCTTCCTGTTCACGGGCGCGGTGCGCAAGATCCAGCAACTGATCGATGACGGCACTCTGGGCAAGCTCTACTACTACGATTCCACCAGGGTAAACCTCGGGCTGTTCCAGCACGACATTAATGTGATCTGGGACCTTGCCCCACACGATCTTTCGATCATGGACCACCTCGTGAAGTCGAAGCCTGAATACCTGGCTGCGACCGGACAAAACCATTTGAACTGCCACCAGGACGTCGCCTACATCACCGTCTACTTGAGCGACAACGTGATTGCCCACTTCAACGTCAACTGGCTGTCGCCGGTCAAGGTGCGCACCACCCTGTTGGGGGGCGAGAAGAGAATGGTGGTGTGGAACGACCTGGACGCCGACGAGAAGCTCAAAGTATACGACAAGGGCGTGGAAATCAAGGCTGGCCAGGGCGTATACGACGTGCTCGTGAGTTATCGCACTGGCGACATGTGGGCACCCAAGGTCGAACAGACTGAAGCGCTGGCCGCGGAGATCCGGTACTTTATCGACTGCATTACCCGCGACGAAGTGCCCTTCAACGACGGCATCGCCGGTTTGCGGGTAGTCAGGCTACTCGAAGCGGCCGACCGGTCGATCGCAGACATGGGTGCGGCGGTGCGTTTATGAGCGACTACTTGTGCATCTCACAGGACGTGAAGCTTGGAAAGGATGTGAAGGTCTCCAAGTTCATTAACCTCTATGGCTGTGAGATCGGCGACAACACGAAGATCGGCGCTTTCGTCGAGATCCAGAAGAATGCAAGAATCGGCAAACACTGTAAGATTTCCAGCCACACCTTTATCTGCGAAGGAGTCACGATTGAGGACGACGTCTTTGTTGGGCACGGAGTTACGTTTATCAACGATAGCTATCCACGAGCTACCACGCAAGACGGAGGGCTACAGACTGAAGCGGACTGGACAGTCGAAACTACCGTAATCAAGCGGGGGGCGTCAATTGGATCGGGGGCCACGATCCTCTCCAATATAACGGTGGGTGAGCGGGCTATCGTCGGCGCCGGCAGTGTTGTAACTAAGAGTGTACCGGCCGACACGGTTGTTGCGGGAAACCCGGCCCGTGTTTTGCGAGCGCTAGCGTCAGAAACGTCTCGAAAGAGTGAGTGAGCGGTCGTTGGTTGTACAATCATGACAAGAGTCTACGAACTTGACGCTTTGAGCGACGCACGCTGGCCGCAATTCCTGGAGCGGCACAAGTTGGCCACGGTGTTTCACAGCCGAGAATGGCAGGATGCGCTACAACGGACCTACGGCTATGCGGCCACGGTGATTACAACGTCTCCCCCGCGGGCGGAGTTGACGAATGGCCTGGTGTTTTGCCGGGTTCAGAGCTGGCTTACCGGGCGGCGGCTGGTCGCCGTTCCGTTCTCCGACCACTGCACTCCGCTGATCGATACCGAGGAAGTGCTAGGACGGCTGCTCTCTCACCTGAAGCAGGAAGCGGATCAGGGAAGGGAAAGGTACCTCGAAATCCGGTCAAACGGTGGAGGCGCCGAACTCGCCGCCGGGCTGGGTGATTCAGCGAGGTTCTGCCTGCATCGGATTGACCTGCGCCCAGGCCTGAGCGAACTCTTCCATGCTTTTCATGAGAGCTGTATTCGCCGCAAGATCGCCCGGGCACAGCGAGAAGGCGTGACCTATCAAGAGGGGACCTCGGAGGAGTTATTGCTGAAGTTCTACGAACTGACGGTGATGACCCGCCGCCGGCAACAGATACCCCCCCAGCCGCTGTCTTGGTTTCGGAACTTGATCGCGTGCTTCGGGAATAGATTGAAGATTCGGCTGGCTACCAAGGACGGTCACCTGGCGGCCGGCATTCTCACGATCCGCAGCAAAAGCACCATGACTTACAAGTACGGGTGTTCCGACCCGCGGTTCCATAAGTTCGGGTCCATGCAACTGCTGATCTGGAAGGCCATTCAAGATGCCAAGGAGAACGGCCTTTCGGAATTCGACATGGGGCGTACGGATTGGAGCAACGAGGGGCTGCTCACTTTCAAGGACCACTGGGGCGGCAAGCGCTCTACGCTTCTGTACTTTCGCCATCCAGCGCCTAAGTCGCAGCCGAGCGCGGTTCACGTTCCGATGCGCATCGCCAAACGGATTGTAGCTTTGGCGCCAAGCAGTCTCTTGACCGCTGCAGGCGCCATGTTGTACCGGCATATCGCGTGACGACGGGTCGACGAGGGCGGCTTGACAGCAACAGTTTCGCTTTTCGAATAGAACCAGGTTGAGACAAAGGGGTGTGGGAGTTAGAAATGGCTGAGACGACTCGAATTCCGTTCTTGGATCTCGTATCGCCGCACAAGGAACTGCGCGACGAGATAGTTGACAGTGTTAACTCAACACTGGATACAGCCGGCTTCATAGGTGGCCCGGTGGTGGAGGCATTTGAGCGGGAGTTCGCCGCCTTCTGCGGTGTGTCGCAATGCGTCGGGGTGGGCAGTGGAACGGACGCACTTCGGTTTGCGCTAATGGCGGCGGGCGTGGGCGAAGGCGACGTAGCCGTAACCGTCCCGAACACATTTATTGCGACAACCGAGGCGATCTCTCAGACCGGCGCACGGCCTGTCTTCGTGGATATTGACGAGCGGACCTATAATATGGATCCGCAGAAGCTTCAGGACTACTTCGAGAGCGAGTGTCGCGTCGATGGCGACACTGGCTACTTAGTAGACCAGAGACTAGGGCGGCGGGTTGCAGCCGTCGTTCCGGTGCATCTCTACGGGCAGACCGCAGATATGGACCGGATAATCGAGCTTTCGGAGCGGTATAAGGTTGTTGTTGTCGAAGACGCGTGCCAGGCGCACGGAGCGGAGTACTTTTCAAACAAGGATGGCTGTTGGAAGAAGGCCGGTTCGATGGGGACGGCGGCGGCATTCAGCTTTTACCCAGGCAAGAACCTTGGAGCTTGCGGGGAAGCCGGGGCGGTCACGACCAACGATGAGAGGCTCGCCCAGAGAGTTCGGATGGTGCGCGATCACGGCCAGGTCGAGAAGTATTATCACGAAGTGGAAGGGTATAACGGTCGGCTGGATGCGATTCAAGCCAGTATCTTGCGGATCAAGCTCAGGCATCTCGTGGAAGGGAATGAAAAGCGTCGGGAATGTGCCCGACGATATCGGGAGGTCTTGGGACCGAGACAAGATGGGATAGGGCTCCCCTACGAGCCTGTTTGGGCCAAGTCGGTTTACCACCTCTACGTGGTCCGCGTTGAGGACCGCGACCGACTGCAAAAGCACCTTGCCGCGGCAAACATTGGTACGGGGGTTCATTATCCCATACCGCTCCACTTGCAGAGAGCCTACAGCAGCCTAGCCCACAAGACCGGGGACTTTCCAGTTTCCGAGCGAGCGGCTGCCGAAATAATCTCGTTGCCCATGTACCCAGGGCTAGACCATGAACAGCAGAGTCGCATTGCCGAGAAGGTGATGGAGTGTGTTTGCCTTACGCCCACTCTGACCGCCGCCAAGACGGGCCGCTAGACATGACGAACGGAAGGCGGTCGGCGGTCTGTATCGTCGTCGAAAACCTCCCAGTGCCTCTTGACCGACGGGTGTGGAAGGAGGCATGTGTACTCCGCGACGCGGGGTATCGGGTCTCAGTTGTCTGCCCTAAGGGGACCGGGACTTTGGGAGCGAGTTATGAGAACCTCGAGGGTATCGAGATCTACCGGCATCGCAGATGGGAAGCCTCCCAGGTGGCGGGATACCTGCTGGAATATATCCTGGCCTTGGCTGCCGAGTTCTATTTGACTCTCAAAGTCTTCGCCCGCACGAGGTTTCGTATCCTGCAAGCGTGCAACCCGCCGGACACCATCTTCCTTATCGCACTACTCCTCAAGCCCTTCGGTGTCCGGTTCATCTTCGATCATCACGATCTTTCGCCTGAACTATTCGAGTCGAAGTTCGGTAGGGGATCCGGCCTTTTCTATGAGCTCACGAGATTGGCAGAGTCTTGGTCGTTCGCAGCATCGAGAGTCTGCATTGCTACCAACGAGTCATTCAAGGACATCGCTGTGTCGAGGGGCAGAAAGCGGCCGGACGATGTCTTCGTGGTACGAAACTGTCCTGACCTCACCAGCGTGCGCCGCCGACCGCTTTCATCCGACAGTAAGTTCGGCAAGTCCCTGTTAGTGGTATACGTGGGCTTCATGGGACCACAGGACGGCTTGCACCTGCTGCTTGATTCGATCGAACACATAGTAAGACACGAACATCGGCAGGACACTCACTTCGTGCTTGTCGGGGGTGGGACGGAGCTCCCCATGCTGCGATCTCGAGTTGCCAAAAGCGGGCTAGACTCTTTTGTGAGCTTTACGGGCCAGGTTCCCCATGACCAAGTAGGCATGTATCTCTCAAGTGCCGACGTGGGCGTGGCGCCTGATCCGAAGACCGCGATGAATGACAACTCAACCATGATCAAGATCTTTGAATACATGGCCTATGGACTGCCGGTAGTGCTTTTCGCCCTGAAGGAAGGCCAGCGCACAGCCGGGCCATCGGCTTTGTATGCTTCGCCCAACGATCCCATCGATTTCGCTAACCAGATCCTGAGCTTGCTCAACTGCGAAGATCTTCGCCGGCGACTGGGAGAGTGCGGCCGCTCTCGGGTTGAGCAAGGCTTGAACTGGGAAGCCGAGAAGGACACCCTGCTCGCTGCTTACGAAAGAGCCCTTGAGTAAAAGCGCCAACTCGGCCACCCAGCCCGTGGGCGAGTAACAGAAGACCTCAAACAATGACGAGATCCGTTCGATCCTTAGTGGCCATTTGTTCCTTGCGTGCAACTCATATAGCTCTTATTGCATTGCCGCTATTATCGTTGCGTTGCTATTCGGCTGACGTCGTATTCATCGGTGCGTCAGACCACTCGTCCCTGGAAATGCGGGAACTGGAGACCGCTGCCACCTTCTATGGTTTGGATCTCAAGGTCGTTACGCCTGGTTCCCATCACGACGGCTCTGCAATCGGCAAGGCTGTTGGGCAGAACGCAACCAAGGCAGTAGCCATTGCGGCAGACTCGCTTGCTCTTGTCGATGAGAACGCACTCCTGCAACATCTGACGCGACCTTCTGGAGCCAGCGTGCCGCTGCTCATCCTCGGAGTTACGCCAGAAACGGACGCGACCCTCCTGCGCGCCTGGTCTGGCGGTGCGGCGACCGGCTGCAGACGCCTCGAAGGCGCCGGCCCTCGTCGGTATACGATTAGTCGCCTAGAGGGCTTTACCCGGCAGCTAACCGACCTGGCGGTTCCGTTCCAGGGAAGCGGCACAGCCTACTTTGCGCTGAGTAACGGCAGCACAGCCAAGCTCATCGCGGAGATTCGAAACAACCGTGAAGTCCACCCCGTATTCATTGAGACCGCCCAGCATCAAGTCAAGGTGTTCCTGGGCTGCGCAGTACGTTCCTCGGACGACGCCAGAGCGGAATCCAACATAGACCGTCTGGTGAATGAATTCCCGGAGATCGCACCCGCCATGATGTTCGTTAGGTATTGCGCCGGCGACGCGGGCTGGCACGCCGTCAATCATTACGCAAACCTCACGATTGACGATCCGTGGCTCCGGGAGCCATACGGATACCTGAACTACAAAGACCTCCTAGTCGAGATGGAAAAGCACGACTTCCACACGACTATCGCGTTTATTCCGTGGAATTACGATCGCAGCCAGCCTGAGGTTGTTTCGCTAGTCCGCAACCACCCCGACAGATTCTCTATTTGCATTCACGGAGACAATCACGATCATAAAGAGTTTACCGACTATCGGAGCAAGTCCCTGGCTGCTCAAATTGTGTCCCTTAAGCAATCCCTGGCCAGGATGGACAGGTTTAAGACGCTAACAGGCATTCCGTACGATAGGGTGATGGTGTTTCCCCACAGTATCGCGCCGGAGAGGACCCTCGAAGCACTCAAGGCATACAATTATCTCGCTACTGTCAATTCCTCCGACGTTCCGATGGATCGAGCCGACCCGTCGGTCCGACCGCTCGCGCTGCGCCCCATTTCAGTCTCGTTCGCCGATTTTCCAAGTGTCACGCGTTACTCGGTTGAGGAGTCACCTCTCCCGAGTGGATTCATCCAGATCAATCAGTTTCTCGATAATCCTTTATTCTTCTACTGCCATCACGAATTCTTTGCCGGGGGCATCGGCGCGTTCAACGGAGTGGCGGACGGAGTGAAGAACTTTGAGCCGGATACCCAGTGGCGAAGTGTGGGGGATATTGCCACGCACCTCTACCTAGTGAAGCTGCGAGCGGATCTAAACTGCTACGACGTGCTGACGTTTTCGAGCAGTTTGTCCCTGACCAACACTTCTCAGGAGGAGTCGCGGTTTTACGTCACAAAGCAGGAGACCGGTCGCGCGGCAATAGCCTCAGTCAGTGTGGACGGTCAATCCTGGCCGTATCGACTCCACGACGGTCGTGTCGAGCTCACTTTGGCTATCCCGACGGGCAGAACTCGTAGCGTCGTCATCCAGTACGAGAACGACCTCGAGTTGGCGTCGGTTGATGCATCGAGGACCTCGGCCCGGGTTTTGTTTCTTCGAATGGCCTCGGATTTCAGGGACATAACGTTACCAAATTATAGCGCTGGGCGCGCCGTAGTTCGGTTCTATTCCAGGCACAAGTCAGCACGCGCGCAGTTGTTTATGGGTGCGTCTGTCTTGATAGGGTGTTGCGTGTTTGGGGTCTTGCTCGTGTGGGGGTTGATCAGGAGACTGAGCCGACTGAAGCGAACGATGACACCGACGGGATGGCTCGGCGCGAAGGACTTTAGTTCATGAGACTGTCAATCGTAATTCTGTGTTGGAACGACCTCAAGGTGATCAGTGAATGCTTGCGGTCCATCTACTCGGGAACACATTCAACTCAATTCGAGGTGATCGTGTCCGACAACGGATCCACCGATGGATCGGTGGAGTTCATGCACGAAGCGTTCCCACGGGTTCGCGTCATTGAGAACGGCGCAAACCTCAGGTTCTCAAAGGGCAATAATGTCGGCATCCGCGCTAGCACGGGCGAGTATGTGTTGATCCTGAATCCTGACACTATTATTCACGAAGGTTCCCTTGACCGCTGGCTTGAGTTTGCCGACAGGTACCCTGAAGCCGGGGGCTTTGGATGTCGCGTGCTGAATCCCGACGGTTCCTACCAGGGCTCGGGCCGGCCGTTTCCTACGATCTGGCGCGAGTGGCTGGCAGCGCTCTACCTGCGACCCCTCGGCCACGTTTCCGACATCTTCACTTCTGACAGGTACGTCCGATGGAAGGGCGAAACTGAACGGGCGATTGACTGGCAGTCCGGCTGCTGTTTGCTGGTACGCGCGGAGCTGCTGAAACGGATAGGCGGCTTTGACGAGCGGTTCTATTACTATTACGAGGACCTCGATCTCTGCCACCGCATCTGGGATGCCGGCTACCCCATCGTCTACACGCCCGAAGCGACCATCACCCACCTGGGGGGTCAGTCGACGACTGAGCGTTTTCCGATCCCATTCGAACTCGACAAATATCGCAACCGCTACCGGTACTTTTACAAATACTTTGGCAGGAAGGGTGTGCGTAGTTGTCGTCGCACTTCGTTGGTTTGGATTCGGGTGCGCCAGATTGGATACGGGCTCATGCAGATCCTAAAGCCGTCCGGTGGCCTGAAGAGGCGGCTAGAGTTGTACCGCGCCGCGGCGGAGTGGAACAGGCGCATTGACCCGGTTCAGCTCGTGGAGAAGGGGAAAGAGCCGGAAACAGACTCGCCTCTCCCTCTCCATGTTCCACAGTAGGTGTTAGCAACCATCTCAGTTTTGAGGTTCATATGGAGATTCGGGTAGAATCGAGGCATCTCGGAGACGCTGTTGTTCTTGTGCCTGACATTTTCCAGGACAGCCGCGGGTTTTTCATGGAGACGTTCCGGGAAGATCACTTTAAGGCTTTGGGGCTACCTTGCCACTTCGTCCAGGACAACCACTCGAGATCGGCGAAGGGCGTTGTACGGGGACTGCACTTCCAGTGGGATCCGCCAATGGGAAAGTTGATGAGAGTCTCGTTGGGGAGCGCTTTTCTGGTTGCGGTGGACATAAGAAAAGGGTCGCCCACACTCGGGCAGTGGTTCGGCATTGAGGTCTCGGCGGAGAACCGCCGGCAGCTTTGGGCTCCAGCGGGGTTCGCCCGAGGCTTCTGCGTCCTGTCTGAGACAGCAGAGATTCAGTATAAGTGCACGGGCCTGTACAACGACAAGGCCGAGTCGGGGGTCCGGTGGAACGACCCGCAAATCGGTGTGGAGTGGCCGGTCGAGCAGCCTACGCTATCGCGAAAGGACCGCGAAGCCCAAACTCTCGAACAATGGCTCGGCAAACCGGAATCCAACCATTTCCAATTCCACCTGTAGATACTAGGGACAAGGGGACAACTCATGAAACTGCTGATCGCTGGCGGCGCAGGCTATGTAGGCTGCGTCCTCATACCAAAGCTGCTCGACAGAGGATACAAAGTTGACGTGGTGGACTTGTTCTGGTTCGGCAACCATTTGCCGCGTCAGGTCGGAGTCCTTGAGAAAGACATCTTTCAGCTTACCGTCGAGGACCTGGAACCGTATGACCAAGTGATATTCCTCGGCGGCCTCTCTAACGACCCCATGGCGGAGTACTCACCAAGTAAGAACTTCATTTTCAACGCGGCAGCTCCGGCCTACTTGGGTTATGTGGCCAAGAACGCTAAGGTTCGACGGTACATATACGCGTCTTCCTGTTCGGTGTACGGGTACACTGAAAATGAGCTATACGACGAAACCCGGCCAGTGGCATCCAGTTACCCGTACGGTATCTCCAAGCTGCAGGGCGAGCAGGCAGCGATGCAGATGGCCGACGCTAACTTCTCGGTGATCTCGTTGCGTAAAGGCACGATTTCGGGGTACAGCCCTCGCATGCGCTTCGACTTGATCATCAATACGATGTTCAAGTGCGCCATGAAAGACCGCACAATCACCATCAACAATCCCGCGATTTGGCGGCCGATTCTCAGCATCGAAGACGCGGCAACCGCATACACCCGCGCGATCGAATCAAACGAACGAATCTCTGGCATCTTCAATATCGCGTCCGGCAATTACACTGTAGGAGAAGTCGGCGACCTGGTGAGAAGTACGGTCGAAGATCGGCTCGGACATCGCGTGGGACTGACGATCAATCACAAGCAGGACTTCCGAAACTACAAGGTGAGCATCGAGAAGGCACAGAACGTGCTGAGCTTTCATCCCGCGCACGACGTTCGATCGATCGTTTCGAACCTCATTGATAATATGGAGAAGTGCAACGATTGGGATAACCCGCTCTACTCGAACATCTCGAGTTTTAAGACGCTGGAGAACGGCGTGGAGACCTACGCGATGGTGAGGGCGGCAGCGCGATGAGGGTCATGGTGATCGGCTCCAACGGTCAACTGGGGACGGACACGGCGCGCGCCTTTGAAAAGAATGGCGACGAAGTGGTAGGTCTGACCCACAGTGACATTGAAATCGCCAATTGCGATTCGGTGTTTGACTCGCTACGCGAACTGCAGCCGCGGATCGTCGTGAACACGGCGGCAATGCATCATGTAGACAACTGTGAACGAGAGCCGGAGAAGGCGTTCGCCGTGAATGCGATTGGGGCCAGGAATGTCGCTCTCGCCGCACGGGATATCGGCGCGCTTCTTATACACGTCAGTACGGACTACGTCTTTGACGGAACCAAGACTAGCCCGTACCTGGAGACTGACTGTCCCCGGCCCCTAAACGTATACGGGAATAGCAAGCTTGCCGGAGAGCATTTCGTCCAGGCGATTGACGGGAGGTATTTCGTAGTGCGTACGTCAGGCTTGTATGGCAGGGCTCCCTGTCGGGCTAAGGGCGGCCGGAACTTTGTCGAGCTGATGTTGAAGCTGGCTCAAGAGCGAGGTGAAGTTCGGGTCGTGGATAATGAGCGGGTTAGCCCGACGTCCACCAGCGAGCTCGCCCGCCAGATACTGCAACTGAGCCGTTCCGACGCTTACGGCCTGTACCACGCGACTGCAGAGTCGGCCTGCTCATGGTATGAGTTTGCTCAAACGATCTTCATGCTTACTGACACTAAAGTGCACGTAAAGGTTGCTTCGCCGGACGAGTTTCCGGCCAAGGTGGCCCGGCCCAAGTACTCAGTCCTTGCCAACCGCGCCCTGAAGGCCGCCGGGTTGAACACCTTTGGCCCATGGCAGGATGGTCTTTGCGACTACCTTGGCGTCCCTCGGCTTTGTACGACGGGGCAAGCACAATGACGCGATACGTGATCGTCACTCCAGTACGGGACGAAGAGAAGCATGTTGCGGCCACTATTGAGTGTGTCGCCAGGCAAACTGTGCGGCCCGAAGAGTGGGTGATAGTCGACGACGGATCGACGGACCACACGGGTGAGATCGTCGATCGGTACGCCGCGCAGGTACCATGGATTCGCGCTGTGCACCGGTCTAACAGGGGGTTCCGCAAGTCGGGCGGCGGCGTCATGGAGGCAGTTTATGACGGGATCGACGCGATCGAGTCCGACGAATGGGACTTCATTGTGAAGCTGGATGGGGACTTGAGTTTTCCGGCTGACTATTTTGAGAAGTGTTTTGAGCACTTCAGCGAACGACCGCGGCTAGGTATCGGCGGAGGCGAGATCTACCACGACGTGGGTGGGGAACTGCGGCTCGAGGCAAATCCCAGGTTCCACGTTAGGGGCGCAACGAAGATTTACAGAAAAGCGTGCTGGGAGGCCATCGGTGGTCTGTGGGCTGCCCCGGGGTGGGACACGATTGACGAGGTCAAGGCCAACATGCTCGGCTGGGAGACCGGCGCCTTCGACGATCTTCGCCTGGTTCATCATCGGCTCACAGGATCTGCGGAGGGGCTCTGGCGCGACCGTATCAAACATGGGTTGGCGTGCTATATCTCGGGATACCACCCGCTGTTCGTTGCTGCGAGCTGCTTGCGCAGACTGGTTCACAAGCCGTACGTTCTCGGATCGCTCGGGCTGTTCCTTGGGTTTGTCAAGGGTTACGTGCGTCACGTGCCAAGAGTAAATGATCCGCTTCTGATCCGTTATATACGCTCGCAGCAATTGAGGCGCCTTTGCGGACTCCAGACGATCTGGAGATGAGTCGCAGTGGAACTACGTTTCAAGATCGCTACGGATCGTTAAGATAGCTGGTTTACTATGTGCGGAATCTGCGGCAAACTGAGCTTCGAGCAGGGCACGAGCGTTGATGCGGGCCTCGTTCGAGGGATGCTGGATACCATCCGACACCGCGGCCCGGATGATGAGGGACTGTACCTCGGGTCGCAAGTGGCGCTTGGCCACAGACGGCTCTCGATCATCGACCTCGGCGGGGGCCATCAGCCGCTTTCGAATGAAGACGGCACGATTTGGATTGTATTCAACGGAGAGATTTATAACTACCGCGAGTTGCGGGCCTTTCTCCTCACCAAGGGGCATGTCTTCAAGACGCACTCGGACACTGAGACTATCGTCCACCTGTATGAGGAGCTAGGACCGCAATGCGTGGAAAAGCTCCGAGGGATGTTCGCCTTCGCTATATGGGATGAGAGCAAAAGAACTCTGTTCCTGGCGAGAGACCGTGTGGGAATAAAGCCTCTATACTATTGCCTCGCCGATAAGGGGTTAGTGTTCGCCTCGGAGATCAAGGCAATTTTGGCGGACCCTGCAGTAGATCGGCGGATAGCGCCTGAGCTGATCGATAGGTTCTTGACGTTTCTGTATCTTCCGGGCGAGGAGACGTTACTCAAGGGTATCGCTAAGCTGGCTCCGGGGCACTATCTGGTGGCGAAGGACGGCAGGGTGGAAGTTAAGCAGTACTGGGACCTTCGCTTTTCCAAGCCTGCCGGGAGTCGAAGTTTCGAAGATGCGAAGGATGAGTTGTTAAGTCTGCTGGCCGAGACTGTGGAACTACACATGATCGCGGACGTGCCGGTGGGTGTCCTGCTGAGTGGTGGGGTGGACTCAACGGCGGTGCTGAGCTTCGCCGTAGAGAGGACGGAAAAGGAGGTTAGCAGCTACACTGTAGGCTTTTCGGATCCTGGCGTTGCCGACGAGAGACCCTACGCCAAGCTGGCTGCAGAAGCCTTCGGCAGCCGTCATCACGAAATGTCCATGTCGGCTGCTGATTTCGCCGGTTTCATGCCGCAATACGTGTGGCACATGGAGGAGCCGGTGTGCGAGCCACCGGCCATTGCCCTGTATTATGTTTCGAAGCTTGCCCGAAACTACGTCAAGGTACTCCTGTCGGGAGAAGGCGGCGACGAGGCCTTCGCAGGCTACAGCAATTATCGCAATCTTCTGTGGCTTGAACGCTTGAAGCGTGGCTTGTCTGTGTCTAACGGCACGGTGGCGCGGGGACTTTCCCTTGCTAACTCGCTCTTTCATTCCCAGCGGGTGGCAAAGTACGGGCCGCTGATGAGTTCCCGGTTCCCCGATTACTATTTCAGCCGCACATCGAGTCCCTACCGCTACGCCGGAAACGGATTGGGGAAGTTGTATTCCAGTGATTTTGCCCGGTCCATTGACCGCGAGCACACGCTCGAACCCGTGCGCCGGTTGCAGGAGCATGTCCGAGGCGAGAACACCCTCGACGCGATGCTGTACATCGATACGAAGACCTGGCTTCCCGACGACCTGCTGATCAAAGCCGACAAGATGACCATGGCCAATTCGATCGAACTGCGTGTGCCGCTGCTCGATCACAAGGTCCTTGAGTTTGCGGCCGGCCTGCCCTCCCGTCTGAAAGTTCACGGCTGCACTACCAAATACCTCGCCAAGAAGGCGCTGGAGGGCCGCGTTCCCAAGCCCATCCTGGACCGCCCTAAGACCGGCTTTCCGGTTCCTTACGAGGCCTGGTTGCGGAAGGATTTGCGGGGCTGGGTGCGTGATATTCTGCTGGACAAAAGAACGACGAGCCGAGGGTACTTCGACGCGGGCCGTGTGGAAAGGCTCGTGTCTTCAAGCGAAGACCATGGCGGCAACTTCAAAGAGATCTTTTCGCTGGTGACGCTTGAGTTGTGGCACCGGGCCTTCGCCTGAATCGAGTCTACCCCTGGCAGGGACTTCGCTACCCTTCGAGGGGGATCCGGGTACCCGCCACGGCGGGTAGGCCGTCATCAAGATGCCGTCACAGACTGGCCGGACAACAGAGTTTACAATTCGAGAACGACTGAAGGTCGGAATCTGCTGTTATGGCCTGGGTCCAGCCGACGGATCCGCCTGCGCCCCGCTGTCCGCTGAAATCCTCACGTAGGCCGACGCTTGGCGCCAATTGTGGAATCCAATAACTTTCGGAAACTGAAGGTTACCAACCATTTTCACTCTTGTGGAGAGCAGGCGCTTGGATTCTACTGGTTGTAGTATGCGCATAACCTATCTTTCAATCGCCACAATTGCTTGTTCCCTCGTGGCGCCGAGCCTGGTCTTGGGAGGCACGTACTACATCGCCGCCAACGGTTCGGACTCCCAAGACGGCATGGAGAAGACCCATGCATCTGGTTCAACCGGTCCTTGGCTTCATGCGCCCGGGATGCCGAGTTGTTCCGGCAGTTGTGCGAGCCACACCCCAACTGCAGGGGATCGGTTCATCTTTCGGGGCGGCGACGCCTGGCACTTCGGTAACTCCAGTGCGTCGCCCTATGTCGGCAGTGGAGGTTGGACCTGGAGCGGCTGGAGCGGAACCAGCGCCAGCAACATGATCTATGTCGGTGTGGACCAAACCTGGTACTCGGGAAGCTCGTGGGCGCGACCGATCCTCACCGCTGACAATCCTACAAGCACGAGCGCAGTGGCCAGTTGCGCTTATCGGATTGGCGGCTCCGGGGGCGCTAATCAGATGGTGGTGTTGAATGGCGTCAAGTTCATCCAGTTCGATAACTTCGAGATGACTGGCTTGTGCTGGAACGATACAGGCACGGGCTACCAGGATCAGTATATCAACCACAACGGAGCTAGTGCGGGGAATGGGAACGGCTATATCATCTCCAATGTCTATATACATGGCTGGACGCACACGGCATTCAGATGCGGCAGTGGGGCATGCGGGGGCGCGGGGGCATTTGAGGGATACAACCAAGCTGGTGGAGTTACGCTAGAGTACAACGTGGTTGATGGCTCGGACTCGGACGACACTACTCTGGATACGATCTTCGCGGATGGCTATATCGTCCAGTATAACGTGATCCGTCATGTAGGTGGTTCAAGCGTTCCAAATAACTGTCACCTCGTTCACGACAACCTGTTTGAGTACATCAACAACTCTACCGATGGAGCAGAGCATTCGGACGTCTTGATGTGCTACGGGGAGGCTGGACTGGGCTCCAGCAACCCCAACATGTTTTACAACAACGTATTCCGATATATAGGCACGGAGCACAGTGAGGCTCCATCGGTATCGACTCTGTGGCTATTTCCGCCGTCCGGTCAGACGGATTACGTCTTCAACAACGTCGCGCATGATATCTACAGCCAATCGAACTATTTCAACCTAAACCAGGGCGGCGGGCCAGGCGGCGGAAACTTGACCATGTACAACAACACGATGGTCAACCCGCTAATTGGATGTACGGCGGGCGGTACGGTTACGGCGACCAACAATCACTGGGTGATGGCTTCCGGTTCGGCATTCAACTGCTCGGCATCGGAGTCGCACGCTACTTACATGACGCCCGCCACGGCGAGCAGCCAGGGCTACACGTCCGCGAATGATTACTCGCCGACCTTGGGGACTAGCCCTACCGTGGGTGCCGGGACGAGCCTGGCAAGTTCGTGCTCGACACTTTCCGCGTTGTGTAATGGGACCACTGGCGGCTGCTCGTACAATTCGACCAGCCACACGGTGACCTGTCCAGCCACGGTGGTGAACGCCAGGCTTAGCGCGTGGGACGTTGGGGCATATCAGTTCAAGAGCGGCAGCAGCACGCCACCATCCAATCCACCAAGTGTTACAGCGGTGGTCCATTAGGAAGCTGCTGCCGGGCGTCGCGATCCTGGAATTCCGTAGTTTGTCGCCAAAAGGCAGGCGTCGATTGATGCCCAAAACTCGCCGATCGGCGTGCAGCCCAATCTCAGTTGGGTGCCAACAGGGTTAACGGCGCGGTGGATTGTCGAAGCCGCTGGGAATCGTGCAGACTATGAAGGCTCCATCAAATAGGAACATCACCTTTGCGGTGGCTGTCAATAACCGCGAGGTCTTCGAAAACACCTTTCTTGCGTCACCGTGCTTGGGCGGCCCTCCTCACTACCAGGTTCTGGTGCAGGAAAACTTCGGCTCCGCCGCCAAAGCTTACAACAGCGCGATTGACCGCGCTTCCCACGATCTGATCGTTTTCGTTCACCAAGACATCTTCCTCCCGGAAACATGGATGGCGCAATTGAACCGGGCGCTTGATTACTTGGAAGCCGAGGACCCGCGATGGGGTGTGTTGGGATGCTACGGCGAGACCCTTAATGACAACGGACGAGGCCACGTGTATTCGTCCGGGCTGGGGACCATGGGGCGGCCGTTCGAACGTCCGGCGCCGGTTCAAACCCTGGACGAGATCGTATTAATCCTGAGAAAGTCCTCGGGCTTGCGGTTCGATGAGCGACTGCCCCATTTTCACCTTTACGGAACCGATATCTGCCTCAGAGCTGCAAGCAAGGGAATGAAGAGCTACGCCATTTCCGCCTTTTGCATCCACAATACCCACCAAAGCCTGATCTTGCCCAAGGAGTTTTACGACTGCTGCAAGCACATCAAGAGGGTTTGGAAAGACAGTCTGCCCATTCAAACCACCTGCATCCGCATTACCAGATCCAACCTTCAGATTCATCTGAGACGGGCACAGGAGTTTCATCTGCGGTACATTCGCCGAAAGCAAGTAGGCGGGACGCGCGTCCAGAATGTGCAGCAGATTGTCGACGCAATGCGCGGCCAAGCCATAGACCGCCCTCAGCCCGATCTGGGCCAGTTGCCCTGAAATCGAGCGAGACGATCGGTGAAGCGAGCCATTTGTCCCTCAGCGTGCATCTGAAATCAGTTTTACTTGAACCGCATGCGCTCCTGGTTCGTCCTTGCAGCTCCCACAGGGAAACAGGAGAGAGGCACAGATAGTGGAGCCGACAGGCTTACGGTTCGGGGGAGGCACGGCTGCGACGCTTCTGCATCCGATCGTGGCGGTTGCGATGGCGCTCGCCATCATCCTGATCCTGCGCCTTCAACGCCAGTACGTCATAGTGCCCCTGCTGCTGGCGATCTTCTTCATACCCAAAGGGCAAGTGCTGGTGGTGGCAGGGGTGCACTTTACCATGGCCCGGATACTGATTCTGACCGGACTGGCTCGTTGGACCACGTCAAGGCGATCATCACCGCTAGCTGGAGGGTTCAATTCCATCGACCGCGTTTTCGCTTTGTGGGCCCTCTCTAGCCTGGTAGTCTTCTCGCTTCAGTGGATGAATAGCCAGGCCTTGATCAAGAGTCTCGGGGAATTCCTGGACGCCATGGGTGGCTACTTTGTTCTGAGATTCCTGATCCACGATGCGGAAGATGTCAAGCGAGTTATTAAACTGTTCGCGCTGATTGCCATCATGGCGGCTGTATGCATGATCAACGAACAACTTACCGGCACGAACATCTTTGCGTTGCTTGGCGGAATGCCGCCGATGACAGTGCGGGACGGCAGCATTCGTTCTCAGGCAGCATTTGAGGTGTTTATTACCGCTGGCGCCTATGGCGCCACGGTTCTGCCGCTGCTGGTGTGGCTCTGGTCAAAGTCCAAAGGTATTGCCGCCCTGGGGATGATCGGCGCAACGGTCATGACGTTCACCTGCCATGCCAGTACTACGCTATCGGCGGAAGTCGCTGGTATGTTTGCGCTTTGTCTTTGGCCTCTGCGCAATAGAATGCGTCTGGTGCGGTGGGGACTGGTGGTTACTTTGGTGGGTCTACACCTGGTCATGAACGGTCCGGTCTGGTCGTTGATCGAAAAAGTGGATCTGACAGGTTCATCATCGAGCTATCACCGTTACATGCTGATCGACAACTGCATACGGCATTTTGGCGACTGGTGGCTTTTGGGAGTCAAGGACTACGATAAGTGGGGATTTGACATGTGGGATTTGTCGGACCAATACGTGGCGTATGCGGTGAGCGGGGGGTTGCTGACGCTGGTCTTGTTCGTTGGCATCATCTCCAGAAGCTTTGCAAGGCTTGGAACCGCGAGGAGACTCGCGGCGGGCAACCGCGAGAAGGAGTGGTTGCTCTGGGGTCTTGGCGCTGCCCTGTTCGCTCATGTGGTGGCGTATTTTGGAATCGGCTATTTTGACCAGATGCAATTTGCCTGGTTCGCGCTGTTGGCCATCATCTGCGCCGCGGTATTCGAGGCCAAGGCGTCGCCCAACCCGCAGGTTGAGGAGGTCCTTCCATCGGCTTGTCAGGTCGATGGTCCTAATTGGAGTGTCCTGGAAGCAATTCAATGAGCCACATCAACGGACGCATTCGTGTGTTGTACAGCTTTCCCCACAAACTGGGGGCGGACCGGATCTGTTACACGGCATGGCAACAGGTGAATGGTCTGGCGGCGGCGGGAGCCGACCTTCTGGTATTCCCCGGCGCTGTGCACAGGCCAGTCCCTCCCAATGTAAAAGTCCGCCCCACACTCGCCAGAGGGAAGGTACGGATTCCGTATAGGCTCCTGGGTAGTATGCGTGCGTTTGCCTTGCACGACTGGATTGTCTCGCGCCGCCTCGAGAAACTGAGGGGCCAGATCGATATCATTCACACTTGGCCCCTAGGAGCGCTTCAAACACTCAAGACGGCCGCCAGGTTAGGAATTCCCACTGTCCTCGAGAGGCCCAATGCCAACACCCGGTTCGCCATGGAAGTGGTGCAAAAGGAGTGCGAGCGTCTGGGAGTGACCTTGCCACCCGACCATGAGCACGCCTACAACCAAGAGAAGTTGCGCACGGAGGAAGAGGAATACGCATTGGCCAGTCGCCTTCTGTGTCCATCCGAATTTGTCGTGAAGACCTTTCTGGATAAGGGATTTGCAGAGGAGAAACTGGCCCGGCACATTTACGGCTTCGACGAGAAGGTCTACTACCCCAGCAGCGAAGCTCGGGACCCCAAACGGGGGTTGACGATGCTGTTTGTAGGAGTCTGCGCGGTCAGAAAGGGTGTGCATTACGCCTTGGAGGCGTGGCTCAACTCTCCGGCCAGTCAAGAAGGCACTTTTCTGATCGCGGGAGAGTTCTTGCCGGCGTACGCCGAAAGGCTTGCTTCTATGCTTTCGCATCCTAGTGTCAAGGTCCTCGGACATCGGAAGGATGTGGCGGAACTGATGCGAAAGAGCGACATTCTAGTTCTCCCGAGCATCGAGGAAGGCTTCGGCCTTGTGATCACCGAAGCAATGGGGAGCGGATGCGTCCCGCTCGCCTCGGATGCTTGCAGCGAACTCTGCAGGCACATGGAGACGGGGTTGGTACATCGCGTTGGGGATGTTGCGGCGCTTACGAAACAAATCACCATGATGCATGAGGACCGCACCCTTCTGGAAAGGTTGCGCGCAGCGTGTCTCGGGACTATTGACCAGATCACGTGGACCGCAGCCGGGACCAGGCTTCTCCAGGTATATCGCGATACAGTGAGCTCCCGATGTGAGACGGTGCTGGCCGGCGGGTTACGATAACACTAGATGCCCCCGACTGTCTCTGTAGTAATGCCGGTTTACAACCGCTTTGATCGCTTGAAGTATGCCGTCGAGAGCGTCCTGACCCAGTCGCTACCGGTCTCCGAGGTGATTCTGGTGGACGACGGTTCGCTGGATGGCACCTCTGAATTGCTTCCCCAGTATATCGAGGAGAACCCGGCGTGGCGTGCACGCGTTCGCTATTTCCACCAGGAGAATCAGGGGCCAAACGTCGCCCGTAACACGGGAATTGCGTATGCGAAGGGCGAATGGCTGGCATTCAACGACAACGACGATCTCTGGCTTCCACAAAAACTGGAATGGCAGTTCCGGGCGCTCGACCGATTCAAGGACCAATGCGACGCTTGCATTACAGACGCTTGGTTCATGAACAATCCGTACATGAAGAGGAGTCTCTTTCAGCTTGCAGGCAAGCAACATCGCGAGAGCATCGGCATGATCCAGGATCCCCTCAGGTACATGCTTGACAGGACCTCGGCGGTAGGTGTGCATCCCATATGGCTGCAGAATCTCGTCACTCGCTCGGACTTGGTACGTCGTGTGGGCGGATTCGACCTGGCGCTCCGCTATGGCGATGACGATGATTTCGCTTTTCGGCTGGCGTGCGAAACGAAGTTTTGCTTTGTCAATATGCCCATGGTCGTTATCGACCGGACCCTGCCCGCTGAGCGCCATGTCGGGGCAAGCAAGAACTGGGACGAAGTGGATTTTCGTCTGCGCATGGCTGAGAAACGCATGGAGAAGCGGCTTCGGATGAGCGAGCACTTACCGGCCGAGGTCCGCACGATGATTCGGCGCGACCTGGCCGCCGTCCATAGCGGATGGGCAAACTGGTTTCTCCGGAATGGAGAATATGGAAAGGCCAAAACAGCCATCACGGAAGCTCTGCGGCTCCACGGTACCTTCGGCACTGCCGTCAAAGCGGCGCTTATCCGATGCACGCCAAGTCTGACCCGGAAACTCGTCCAACAGCGGGAAGAGTTTCGGCGCCGCAGGGACTTCGGTATCGGGTAAGAATCAAGACTTCCTCAACATACGAAAAACCCACAATGAACTCCGAACGGCAGCCCCTGGTGAGCGTCGTCACACCGATGTACAACGAGGCGGAGCATCTCGCCGAGTGCATCGAAAGTGTCGTCGGGCAGACATATCGGAATTGGGAGTATATCATCGTCGACAACTGCAGCACCGATGGGTCGGCGGAAATCGCCCGTCAGTATGCTGCCAGAGACCGGCGGATTCGCCTGTCTCACAATACGCAGCTTTTGAAAGCTCTTGCCAATCACAATGCCGCGCTTCGCCTGATCTCCCCCGCCAGCAAGTATTGTAAGATGGTGTTCGCCGATGACTGGATCTTCCCTGAGTGCATCGAGAGGATGGTTGCCGTTGCCGAGGCCCACCCCTCGTTGGGACTGGTCGGCGCCTATGGACTGGAAGGCCCACAAGTCGTGTGGACCGGGTTGCCGTACCCCAGCACTGTTGTGTCGGGCCACGAGATCTGCCGTCGCCTCTTCCTCGATGGCCTGTATGTATTCGGGACGGCGACTTCGTTGCTCTATCGGGCTGACCTCGTCAGGAGTCGGAAGATCTTTTACAACGAAGCAAACATTCATGCGGATATGGAGACGTGCATTGCACTGCTCGGAACTTCCGACTTCGGCTTTGCTCATCAGGTTCTTACCTTCACAAGAGTCCGCGAGCAGTCCAGGATTACGATGTCCAGGAACATGAACACTCTTGCGGCTAGTAATTTGCGTCACCTGGCCGCTTACGCTCGGCAATTTCTGAGCCAGGAAGAATTCGACGCATGCCTGAGGCGGAGTCTGGCCGAATACTACAAGTACCTGGCGGGCAGCCTGCTGCGGGGCCGTGCCGCTAGCTTCTGGGAGTACCATCGGAGTGCCTTTCGGGACGCTGGCGTCGGCTTCAGCCGGACCCGCCTGGGCACAGCGGTGCTGGCGGCATTGTTCACCGCCGCCTTGAACCCGAGGGCCAGTCTTCAGAGGCTTTTGAGAGTAACGCGCGACCAAAGTGCGACATTCCGCGCCGAAATGACGGCAACAGAAGCCACGCCGGCGCGTGAGGTGAAGTGAGGATAGGCTTGGGCCACGAAACACAAAGCGAAGACAGGCTGGGGCTCGCATCACAGGATACACTCTGCCCCGGGTCGCCCAGGCTTGGGGTGTTCGGCCATTTCGGGGATATCAACTTCGGAAACGAAAGCACTCTACAGTCACTGCTATATCACCTTCGCCGCCGCCTGCCGAACAGCGATATCACCTGCATTTGCACGAATCCCGTGGCTGCCGAACACGCGTATGGTCTCCGTGCGGTTTCGATGAACGGTATCGTCCTGAAGCCATCATGGCTGCGGAGCAACCCCTTGGCGCGATTAGTGAGAAGGGTCGCTATCGGTGTACCGAGCGAGCCATACAGGTGGATCCAGGCATTCGGAACCCTGAGGCGTCTGGACGTGCTTATCGTTTCAGGAACTGGTCTTCTGACCGATATCAGTGGCCTTCTCAACTGGGGCCCCTATAATGTGTTCAAGTGGTCATTAATGGCCAAGTTGTGCCGCTGCAAACTGGTGTTTGTGAGCGTCGGCGCCGGTCCGTTATATGGCGGTGTCGGCAGGTACCTGGTCAAGGCGGCACTTCGTTTGGCGGACTTTCGCTCTTATCGAGACGCCGCCACTAAGGAGTTCCTGAAGGATCTCGGCTTTCAGGCAGACCATGACAGGGTGTATCCGGATTTAGCGTTTAGTCTGCCCAAGACGGTGCTGCCCAACGATGCTCTCCCAAGAGGCCGCCGGCCGGTCGTTGGCCTCGGTTTGATGCTGTATGCTGGAAGGCAAAGCGTGGATAGGCCGAGCAGGGCGATTTATGGAGACTACCTCGAGTGCCTGGTGGTCTTCGTGCGCTGGTTACTGGCTCACGACTATGATATCAGATTGCTAATCGGCGACATTTGCGACAGGCCTGTGGTGCATGACTTCATTGGGCTGCTGAGAGAGCGGTCGGTGGTCTATGATGAAGGGCGGGTCGTTGAGGACCCAGTGCGTTCTGTTGAGGACCTGCTGTCACAACTGTCGAGGACGGATGTGGTAGTTGCAACTCGGTTTCATAATGTCCTGTTGGCCCTACTCCTGAACAAGCCGGCGATCTCAATTTCGTTCCACCAGAAGTGCGATTCCCTGATGAGTGGCATGGGACTGGCGGAGTACTGCCAGGACATAAAGCATCTAGGTTCCGAACGGTTGATCGAGCAGTTCTGCGATCTTCAGAGGAATGCGCCACGGCTGAAGCGCATGATCGGAGAGAAGACGGAGCAGTTCCGCAAGGACCTAGATGAGCAGTACGATGCGATGTTCAGGGAGATGCTACTTGGGTAGCGCCGGCGCCGGGCGCGCCCTGCGCGTGCTTGGTGATATCGCGAGAGGTGGGCGGGGCCAGTCTGGTCGAGTTTGCCAAATGGGGAGTGCCGCATGGGACAGGTGAGCGAGAAGTACCTCAAACACGAGTTCTGGGCTAAGGAGAATCTGCAGTACGCGGAAGCCCATTTCCGGCTGGAGAAGACCGCCGGCATCGTGAATAGAATCGCAGGAGACAAACAGTGCGATCTTCTCGATGTCGGTTGTGGCCCCGCGACTCTGAAGAGACTGCTTCGAAGGAACATACAGTATCATGGGGTTGACATCGCTATTCACACGGCGGCCCCGAATCTAGTGCAAGCCGATTTCGTGGAAGGACCGATTGCCTTTGGCGAGAAACGGTTCGACATAATTGTCGCGCAAGGCGTGTTTGAGTACGTCGGCAAGGTCCAACTCGAGAAATTCCACGAAATCCGAGGGCTTTTGAATCCCGGCGGCACATTCGTTGTGTCGTACGTCAATTTCAATCATCGAAAGACAAGCATTTGGCCAGCGTATAACAACATTCAATCACTGGACGAGTTCCAAGCAAGTCTTGCGTCCGTTTTCGATGTAGACCGGGCTTTCCCGACTTCTCACCATTGGTATCATCGTGAGCCGAGGCGACGGCTTATGAGGAGAATTCAGATGCATATGAACATGACGATTCCCATGGTCAGTCGGCTGTTCGCGGTGGAATACATGTTCATTTGTTCGTTGCCGGATTCTAGGCGAGCTGAGGGGGGAGCGAGGCTTAGCGCGGGTTGATTGCTTGCCAGGCGCAGACGCGGTGTCGTTTCATCGAGCGAGAGTCCATGACTTTTGAGAAAACCAAGCTGCCGGGCGTGTTTGAGATTCGTATCGAGCCCAAGCCGGACGAGCGGGGCTTCTTTGCGCGTTCGTGGTGTCAGCGGGAGTTTGAAGGCAATGGCCTGAATCCGAGGCTGGTGCAATGCAGTATTTCATTTAATGCGCGGAGAGGGACGCTGCGCGGCATGCATTATCAAGCGGCGCCGAATCGGGAGGCCAAGGTCGTTCGCTGCACCAAAGGTACGCTGTACGACGTGGTCGTGGACCTTCGCCCGGACTCGCCGACATTCAGAGCCTGGATCGGAGTGGTCCTAACGGCCGCGAGCCGGAACATGGTCTACGTGCCGGAGGGGTGCGCACACGGCTTTCTGACGCTGGAAGACGAGACTGAGGTTCTGTATCAGATGTCGGAGTTTTATTGGGCGGAATCGGCCCGGGGTGTCCGCTGGGATGACCCCGCATTTCGAATCGTTTGGCCCGACGTGGTGAAAGTGATCTCGGAACGCGATCGTACGTACCCGAACTTCGAATTGACGCAATGTGTTTCCTGAAGGAACTCGACGAGAGATCGGCGGATGAAACCGGCCTGGACCTGCACCGTTTTGCCGCGGAACTCTACCCCACGTGCCGAAGTATCACCGGCGATGGCATTCGGCGGACCTTAGGCTTGATCGCAAGCCGGATTCCGTTGCAGACTTTCGAGGTTCCCACGGGGACGCCGGTTCTCGACTGGACCGTCCCTAAGGAGTGGAATATTCGAGACGCCTACATCAAGGCGCCGGGTGGCAAGCGGGTTGTGGACTTTCTGCGGTCGAACCTGCACGTCGTGAATTACAGCTCGCCGGTTCACGCGACCATGCCGCTGAGCGAACTCAAGCCACACCTGTTCACCCTTCCGGAACGTCCCGATTGGATCCCTTATCGAACTTCCTACTATAAGGAAGACTGGGGATTCTGCCTGTCCCATAACCGGATGCTGGCGCTCGAAGATGGGGAATACGAGGTTTGTATCGACTCCACTTTGGAGGGCGGGCACCTGACGTACGGCGAGTGCTATTTGCCGGGCCGCTCGACCGACGAGGTGTTGATCTCAAGTCACGCCTGCCATCCATCCCTGGCGAATGACAATCTTTCGGGGTTGGCCGTAGCAACCTTCCTGGCACAGTTGTTAACCGGGAAGGACCATCATTACTCGTATCGGTTCTTGTTTATTCCAGGGACGATCGGGGCCATCACGTGGCTAGCGCAGAACCACGAGACCGTTGGGCGCATCCGGCATGGGCTGGTTCTGACGTGCATTGGGGACGCGGGCGGGTTCCATTACAAGAAGAGCCGCCGCGGAAACGCCGAGATTGACCGGGCCGCAGCCCATGTTCTGCGCCACCAGAGCGAACCCTCCGAGGTCCTGGAATTCTCTCCCTATGGTTACGACGAGCGGCAGTACTGCTCTCCCGGTTTCAATCTCCCGGTTGGCTGTCTGATGCGGAGTGTTTGGGGAACGTTTCCGGAGTATCACACTTCAGCCGACAACCTCGCATTCATTCAGCCCCTGCAACTGGCCGGATCGCTGCGCGTGTGCGCCGCCATCCTGGATGTACTGGAAGGCAACCGGCGATATCGCAACCAGAGCCCTTACGGTGAGCCGCAACTAGGCCGACGAAACCTCTATCAATCGGGTGGCGGGGCGCCCAGACTGGAGATCTCGGCGCGCCTCTGGGTGCTGAATCTCTCCGATGGAGAGCACTCTCTGCTGGATATTGCGGAGCGTTCCGGCATCCCGTTCCCGGCAATCGGCGCCGCGGCGAGGTTGTTGTCCCAAAGTGGCCTGCTGGCTGTCGTTTCTGACGACGCCGCTTGATGAGCCCTCGAAAGTTCCCTCGGGCATGCTGGCGCCAAGATCCCAAACTTTTGGATCTGCGAGCGCCGCGATTCGTTACGATTGGATATAAGTTCCTTGTCATCAGTCTTTTGACACGTTGAAACGGATTGGACTCTGGCGTGCTTAGGAGGGGGTGCGACATGAGATTACTATTGACTGGCCACAGAGGCTATATCGGTGCCGTTGCGGGGCCGATTTTGCGGTCCGCCGGCCATCAGGTTGTCGGCCTGGACACAGACCTGTTTGCGGGTTGCGAGTTCGGGCAACCGGCCGAGGAAATACCGGAGATCCGCAAAGACCTCCGCGATCTGACGAGAGCGGATCTCGATGGTTTCGATGCGGTAGTGCATCTTGCTGCCTTGTCGAACGACCCGTTAGGCAACCTCGATGGCGACCTTACTTACGACATCAACCACAGGGCCTCAGTCCGGCTGGCCGAATTGGCCAAAGAGGCGGGCGCGCGCCGCTTCGTCTTCTCCTCGTCCTGCAGCACGTACGGCGCAGCAGGGGACGCGATCCACGATGAAACCGCTCCGCTCAGCCCGGTAACGGCGTATGCCGAATCCAAAGTCCTGGTGGAGCGTGACCTGGCGCGGCTGGCGGACGAGCATTTTAGCCCAACTTACCTGAGGAATGCAACCGCTTACGGAGCGTCTCCGAGACTGCGGCTGGACGTCGTCTTGAACGATCTGGTGGCCTGGGCGCATACCACTGGCAAGGTGTATATCAAGAGCGACGGAACGCCGTGGCGTCCTATTGTGCATATTCGGGACATTACCGCGGCGATTCTGAGCGTGCTCGAAGCTCCGCAGGACGCGATTCACAACGAGACTTTCAATGTGGGTCAGACGGAGGAGAACTACCGCATTCGCGAGCTGGCTGCCATTGTCGCCGAAACCGTTCCGGGTTGCCATGTCGAGTACGCTGCTGACGGTGGGCCCGATAAGCGCTGCTATCGCATCAATTGTGACAAGATTCGGCGGGTTCTGCCCAGCTTCCGTCCACAGTGGACCGCCCGCAAGGGAGCGCAGGAGCTATATGAGGCGTATCGGGCGGCTGGGCTGCGCTTTAGCGACCTCGAGCGTGGCCGTTACACCCGGATCAGCCACATACAGCAAATGATGAAGGTGGGGCGGTTGGACGGCTCGCTGCGATGGATACGGCAACCTGTCGCGGCAGCAGTAGGTGCCTGATTCGGCGCGAATTTTCAAAAGAGCATATGGCTACTATAACGCTTCCAGCCAATACCCAGCAGCAAGAGACCCGAACTAAGGCGTGCCGCTTCTGCGGCGCCGGCCTGCTGCGAACCTTTGTCGACTTAGGGATGTCTCCCCTTTGCGAGACCTACCCGGCACGCACCGAACTGAACCGCGGGGAGGTCTACTATCCGCTCCATGTCTATGTCTGCGACCAGTGCTTCCTGGTGCAACTCGAGCAATACGAGAGTGCGGAGAACATCTTCAGCGACTATGCATATTTTTCCTCCTACTCCGATTCCTGGCTCAAGCACGCCGACAATTACTGCGCCAAGATGATGACCCGATTCGGCCTGAATGAGCGGAGCTTCGTTGTCGAAGTAGCCAGTAACGACGGTTACCTCTTGCAGTATTTCGTCCAGCGCATGGTGCCGGTGTTGGGCATTGAGCCGGCGTCGAATGTGGCCAAGGTGGCCGTAGAAAAGGGAGTTCCCACCCTGGTGCGGTTCTTCGGCGCGCAACTGGCCGAAGAGTTGGCGACGGAAGGCCGTTGCGCCGACCTGGTCCTCGGCAACAATGTGTTGGCCCAGGTCCCGGACCTGAACGACTTTGTGGAAGGTCTCAAGATCCTGCTGAAGCCGGATGGGGTCCTGACGCTGGAGTTTCCACACTTACTGCGGCTGATGCAGCGAAACGAGTTTGACACTATCTACCACGAGCACTTCTCGTATTTCTCGATGATCTCCACTGTGCGCATCCTGGAGGCTCACCAACTGAAGGTGTTCGACGTGGAAGAGTTGACGACGCACGGAGGCTCGCTTCGTGTCTACGCCTGCCGAACGGAAAATCAGACACACGATATTGAGCCAAGGGTTCAGGAAGTGATCGCGGAGGAACAAAAGGCTGGGCTTGCTTCGGTGGAAGGGTACGACAGCTTCGCGCGGCAAGTGAAACAGACCAAACTGGCACTGGTGGAGTTTCTGCTGACTGCGGCGCAGCAGGGCAAATCGGTTGCGGGTTACGGAGCGCCGGGCAAGAGCGCCACGCTACTGCATTATTGCGGTATCGGCAAAGATCTCATCGAGTACACGGTGGACCGAAGCCAGTACAAGCAGGGACGATTCCTGCCGGGCACCCACATTCCGATTTATCATCCGAGCCGGATTCGCGAGACCAAGCCGGACTATGTCGTCATCCTGCCCTGGAATTTGAAAGACGAAATCATGGAACAACTGCAGTTCATCCGGGAGTGGGGTGGCCGGTTTGTAGTACCGATTCCGAGAGTGGCCATCTATTGAGGCGAAACAGGTGGAGGTGAGTTTATGAAAGTGGTTCTCTTCTGCGGCGGGGCCGGCATGCGGCTCAGGGGCTATGCCGACGATGTCCCCAAGCCGATGGTGCAGGTCGGGACTCGACCGCTTCTCTGGCATCTGATGAAATACTATTCCCACTTTGGGCACACCGACTTCGTCATCTGCCTCGGTCACAAGGGTAACTGCATCAAGGACTACTTCCTGCACTACGATGAGTCCGTTTCCAACGATTTCGTCTGGTCGCAAGCCGGGAAGAAGATCCACTTCTTGAACCGCGATATCGACGATTGGACGATCACCTTCGTGGAGACCGGCGCCCATGCCACCATCGGTGAGCGGCTCAAAGCGGTAGAGTCCCACCTGCAGGGCGAAGAGATGTTTCTAGCCAACTATGGCGACGGGCTGAGCGACCTCCCGCTCCCCGACATGCTGCGGGCATTCCGCCAGAGCCATGCTGTGGCTTCATTACTCTTGGTGCAGCCTACAGCGAGTTTTGACATTGTCAACGTAGGGTCCGGAGGAATGGTCACAGACATCTCCGCACTGAACCGCACCGACATTTGGATCAATGGCGGCTTCTTCGCTTTGCGCAACGAGATTTTCCGCTACATTCATCCGGGCGACGAACTGGTGCGGGAGCCCTTTCGGCGGCTGATTGACGCGCAGTCCTTGTTGGCATACAAGTATACGGGCTTCTGGCAATGCATGGACACTTTCAAGGACAAGCAACGCCTCGAGGAACTGAACCAGGGTTTGGCACCATGGAAAGTCTGGCATAAGGCATCTGGGCCGGTCTCGACCAACGCAATGGCGATATCGGCGGGCGCATGATCCACCTGAACCTGGATAGAGGGGCGGCCGAGTCGTTGCAGATACTCTGCCTGGGCTCTCATTCCGACGATATCGAAATTGGATGTGGCGGCACCATCCTTCGCTTGGCCGAAGAGCACCCGAATTGTGTATTTCACTGGGTAGTGTTCAGCGCAATTGGGATTCGGGAAACCGAGGCGAAGCGCGCGGCCACGCTGTTCGCCGGGGCGACGGGTCTGAGGGGACCACTGCTGAAAACGTTCCGGGACGGATTCATGCCATTTGTGGGTGCCGAGGTCAAAGACGTCTTCGAAGAGCTGAAGCAATCGGTGTCCCCGGATCTCGTCTTCACTCATAACCGCAAGGACGCGCACCAGGATCACCGCCTTATAGCGGAGTTGACCTGGAACACATTTCGGGACCATCTGATCCTCGAATACGAAATTCCAAAATACGATGGTGACATGGGGCAGCCTGGCGTGTTCGTGCCGCTCCAGACCGAGGTGTGTCGGAAGAAGGCTCGATATATCATGGACGCCTTCCAATCCCAGCATGCCAAGCGCTGGTTTCGAGAGGACACGTTTCTCTCCCTCATGCGCCTGCGCGGGATGGAATGCAACGCTCCCAGCGGCTACGCCGAGGCCTTCTATTGTCGCAAGATGGTGCTTTGAATTGAAGAACACCGCACCAATGACAGTAACGCCGGCTGAAGCCTCCGGCATTCTGGGAACCCGAATGCACGATTTGAAGGGAAAGACGATCCGCGGCGGTGTCGCAAGGCTTGGCGCCCAAGGAGCGGGCTTTGTCCTGCGCGTGGGCTCGCTCATGGTACTGGCCCGACTCCTGGACCCGAAAGACTTCGGATTGGTGGGCATGGTCACTGCGTTCACCGGAGTCCTGACTCTATTCCGGGATTTCGGGCTTTCGTCTGCCGCCGTCCAGCGTACGACCGTCACGGAAGAGCAAATCTCAACCCTATTCTGGATCAACCTGTTGGTTGGCGCGCTACTCGGCCTTCTCGCAGTAGCCATGGCGCCGTTCATCGCCGCCTTTTACCACGAGCCCCGGCTCTTCAAGGTAACAATCGTCTTGGCGGCTGGCTTCTTCTTCAACGCGGCTGGAGTACAGCACTCAGCACTTCTCCAGCGCCAAATGCGCTTCACCGCCCTAGCGGTTATAAACATCGTGAGTCTGATCGTCGGTACCGCGATTGCTATTGGCGGGGCCAAGGCGGGCTATGGATATTGGGCTCTGGTGGCGATGACGGTCACCCTTCCTATCGCCGCCACGATTGGGTTCTGGCTCACTACCGCTTGGGTTCCCGGGATGCCGCGCAGGAGGGCCGGAGTTCGATCTATGATCCGGTTTGGCGGCACCGTTACGTTGAATGGCCTTGTCGTGTATGTGGCTAATAACTTTGAGAAGATTTTATTGGGACGCTTCTGGGGAGTCGCCGCCCTCGGCCTTTATGGACGAGCGTACCAGCTCGTCAATATTCCCACAGATAACATCAACTCGTCAGTCGGCGAGGTTGCGTTTTCAGCACTCTCGCGACTGCAGGATGATCCCACTCGACTCAAGAGCTACTTCCTCAAGGGATACGCTCTGGTCTTGGCACTAACCCTGCCGATCACGACTGCCTGCGTACTCTTTGCCGATGACATAGTGGTCGTTCTCTTGGGGCCAAAGTGGAAAGACGCGGCTGCGATCTTTCGCCTTTTAGGTCCCACAATCATGGTCTTCGCCATAGCTAATCCCTTATCCTGGCTGCTCTCTTCAATCGGATGGGTCGGGCGGAATTTGAAGATCGCCTTGGTTATCGCACCCACGATGATTGCCGGCTACGTTATTGCGGTGCCCTATGGGCCCAGAGGCGTCGCGTTTGCGTACTCGGCGGTGTTAACGCTGTGGCTGATTCCGCTCATCGCGTGGTGCGTTCACGGTACAGTTGTTTCCTTTCGGGACATTCTGCTCACGGTGGGCCGGCCGCTGGTTTCCAGTGTGCTCGCTGGAGGGCTCGCTTTTGGACTACGGTTGATTTACGGCCAGACTCTGGCTGCTTTTCCCCGACTGGTTGCCGAGAGCACCATACTTCTGCTTGCGTTTCTCGGCGTACTGTTGTTCGTCACAGGACAGAAGGCATTCTACTTGAATCTCCTTCGTGGATTGACCAAGCCAGCGCCAGCCGAACAGAACGCCTTGGTTTCGGTTTGACAGGCAAGTGATAGTGAAAGCGGCCGTTCTAAGAACCTGGGACGGAACGGACGGGCGCAGTGTTTCAGGGTGACGGAATGGCTTGGGCCCAAGCGGATTGCGAACAGCTCGACGGAGGCGGTCGCGCGGGCCGCGTGGCTGTAGTGACCGGAGCTGGTGGGGGAGTGGGGCGGGCGATAGCGGTTGCACTGGCGCGCGAAGGAGTAGAGCTCTGTCTCGTCGGGAGAGATCCGCTTAAGCTGGCAGTGACGGCAGCCGCGGCCCGGCCGTTTTCACCGGTGACAGAATTCCAACTCGACTTGACTGTTGAGGCGGCTCTCGAGCCGCTCATGCAGCACCTGGAGGGAAGAGGTGGTGGGCTTGACGTGTTGATTCATTGTGCCGGCGTGGCTCGGCACGATCCAATGGAGCGCTCCCGCATCGCGGATCTCGACCTCCAATATGCCATCAATGTCCGCGCACCGTACGCGGTCACCCAGCGCCTGCTCCCTCTGTTGGCGGCCGCCCGTGGACAGATTGTGTTCATCAACTCTAGCGTCGGGTTGACCGCAAAACGGTCGGACGTCGGCCAGTACGCCGCGACAAAACACGCGTTGAAGGCGATCACCGATAGTTTGCGGGAAGAGGTTAATCCAAAGGGAATTCGCATCCTCGCGGTATATCTGGGCCGCACAGCTACGCCGATGCAAGAGTCTATCTGCAGAAAAGAGGGACGGGTCTACCATCCAGAAACCCTTCTGCAACCGGAGGACGTCGCTTCGGTGGTTCTGCAAGCGCTCATGCTTCCGCCGACGGCTGAGGTGACGGATATTTCCATTCGCCCCATGACAAGACCTGAGGGTCATTGAAGAGTGATTCGATGATGTCACATACCATCTTACCCGGGAACCGGTTCGGCCCTGACAGCGGACTTGCGCGGAAAGCGATGGTGGGGAAGAGCAAGTGAGGAACGCTGTTGCCGAGTTCTACCGATGCCCCGACGATCTGGTAACCCTCTCTGCGTCGGAAGATGTCTGTCCGACCGAGGGCTATTTTCAATTTGGTCCCGATGCCATTGGTTATGGACAGTTTGCATCCAACGCTCCAGCCGCGATCGACGACACACGTGTTCCCGACCTGTCTCAGCGGCTGGCGCACTGTGGATCATCGCTCTGTTTGCCATTTGACACCAACAGGATTGTCGACAACCTTCGGTTCGAGCACTACCCCACCAACTCGCATTCGGTCGCGAGTGGCATCCTGTCAAGCGGGGCCGTCCGGCGCGCATATTATCACGTCAGGCCCATGCTGCCTGACCGTTTCCGGAGAACTTTGCAGCGGCTATATCTAGGGAACTGGGATGCGCTCCGCTTTCCCAACTGGCCCGTCGATACGAGCGTGGAACTGATACTGGAGCGAGTCCTGCTCTTGTCAATGGCGGCGAGGAATATCGACAGGATACCGTTTATCTGGTTTTGGCCCGATGGAGCTACTGCTTCTGCCATGGTTACGCACGATGTCGAGACCGCCGCTGGCGCGGACTTCGTCCCTCGTCTTATGGACATCGATGACGAATTCGATATCAAAGCGTCGTTTCAAATCGTCCCGGAGCAACGATATCCCGTATCGAGAGGCCTTCTCGGCGCTATTCGCGAACGGCAATGCGAAGTTAACGTGCACGGCCTCAATCATGACGGGGATCTATACCGGGACCGCTCCACGTTTTTGAGACAATCCAGGCTTATCAACCGCTATGTCGAGGAGTTCGGAGCGCAAGGGTTCAGGTCTGCCTGCATGTATCGGAACCTGAGCTGGTACGACGAGCTGAGCGTCTCCTACGATATGTCGGTTCCCAATGTGGCGCACCTGGAACCCCAGCGGGGCGGTTGCTGTAGTGTGTTTCCGTTTTTCGTAGGTAGAATTCTCGAGCTACCCTTGACAACCGTTCAGGACTACTCCTTATTTCACATTCTCAGGGACTACTCGATAGAACTGTGGAAGAAGCAGATCGAAGTCATCGCCAGCAAGCACGGCTTGATCAGCTTCATTGTCCACCCCGACTACGTTTTGGCCGAAAGGGAACTGTCGATATACAAGACTCTATTAGCTTACCTGTCAGAGTTGAGGGAGAACCGGAATATCTGGATCGCGCGTCCTGGCGAGGTGAACCGCTGGTGGCGAGAGCGCAGTGAAATGAAGCTGGTATCGGAAGACGGCGTGTGGCGCATTGAAGGCCGGGGGCAAGAGCGCGCACGATTAGCTTATGCCCGCGTTGACGGCGATCGGATTGTGTACTCGGTAGAACGAAGTTCTGCGGCGCTTGCTGAGGCGGCACGGCTGTGAGGACGGCTGGTGCGGTTTCTTGGATGTTGTAGCTTGTACTCCTTGGCGGTGTCGACCGAGGGGCAAGGCACGTTAGGATGCCGGATAGTGGCGGGTTTGAGGAGAGGGATATGAAAGTCGGTTCGATGGTTCGTGGGAGTGTTCCGTATAGCAGGGCCGCGCGCCTTGGAGCGTTGGGGGTTATCTTGGCTATGTGCTGGCTGCATCCGGCTAAGTTGCTGGCTGCGCCGACCATCACCTACGTGCAGAGCAATTTCTCTTCACCGCAAGCGCCACAGACGACGGTCAAGGTGACGTACACTGCGTCACAGGTCGCCGGCGACCTTAACGTTGTTGCCGTTGGGTGGAATGACAGTACGGCGACGGTCAGTGCTGTCACGGACACGATCGGCAACGTCTACACGCGAGCGGTCGGACCAACAGTTATATCCGGAGTCGAGTCGCAATCCATTTATTACGCCAAGAATATCGCGGCGGCAGGTGCCGGCGCCAACAGCGTCACCGTGACATTCTCCATTGCCGCTGTGTACCCAGACATTCGGATTCTTGAGTACAGCGGTGCGGATACCGGCAGCCCGGTGGACGTGACGGCTGCGGCTTCCGGCAACAGTGCTAGCAGCAGCAGCGGCGCCGTGACCACGACCAATGCGACGGACCTGCTCTTCGGCGCGAACCTGGTGCAAACCACGACGACTGGTGTGGGCACCGGCTTTACGAAGCGGCTACTGACGACGCCGGACGGCGACATCGCGGAAGACGAGATGGTCAGTGCAACGGGCAGCTATAGCGCGAGCGCACCGGTCAGTCCGTCCGGGCAGTGGATCATGCAGATGGTCGCTTTCCGGACTCCATCAGGAGTAACAAATCCGCCGACAGTGAGCGGCGTATCGCCGAATACCGGCTCGACGGCGGGCGGGACGGCGGTGACGATCACCGGGACAAACTTTGCCACTGGCGCGACAGTGACGTTTGGTGCGACGGCGGCGACCAACGTAGTGGTGGTCAGCAGTGCCAGCATCACGGCCACAACTCCAGCGGGGAGTGCCGGAGCAGTGACGGTGACCGTAACGGTCAGCGGGCAGAGCGGAAGTTTAACCAGTGGATTCACGTATGTGGTTATCCCAACGGTAAGCAGTGTATCGCCGAATAGCGGCTCGACGGCGGGCGGGACGGCAGTCACAATCACAGGTGCGAACTTTGCCGCCGGAGCGACGGTGACGTTTGGCGGGACGGCAGCGACCAACGTAGTAGTAGTCAACAGCACGACCATCACTGCTATAACTCCAGCGAAGAGCGCGGGAGCGGTGACGGTCGCGGTGACAGTGGGCGGGCAAAGCGGAAGCTTGGCTAATGGGTTCAGCTACATCGTTCCGCCGACGGTGAGCAGTGTATCGCCGAGTAGCGGATCGACGGGGGGCGGAACCGCAGTCACGATCACCGGTGCGAACTTCGCTGCGGGAGCGACGGTGACGTTTGGTGGGACGGCGGCGACCAACGTAGTAGTGGTTAGCAGTACCAGCATCACCGCCACCACTCCGGCGGGGAGCGCCGGCGCAGTAACGGTGACAGTAACGGTCGTCGGGCAGAGCGGAAGTCTGACCAGTGGATTCACTTATGTAGTTATTCCGACGGTGACCAGTGTATCGCCGAATAGCGGGTCGACGGCGGGCGGGACCGCAGTCACCATCACCGGTTCGAACTTCGCCACGGGAGCGACCGTGACATTCGGAGCGGCGGCGGCAACCAACGTAGTGGTGGTCAACAGCACCAGCATCACGGCCACCACTCCAGCGGGGAGCGTGGGCGCAGTGACGGTGACCGTAACGGTCAGCGGGCAAAGCGGAAGCCTGACCAATGGGTTCACATACGCCCTTCCGCCAACAGTGAGCAGCGTATCGCCGAATACCGGTTCGACGTCTGGCGGAACAGCAGTTACGATCGCCGGGACGAACTTTGCCGCGGGAGCTACGGTGAGGTTCGGAGGGACGGCGGCGACCAACGTAGTAGTGGTTAGCAGTACCAGCATCACCGCCACCACTCCGGCGGGGAGCGCCGGCGCAGTAACGGTGACAGTAACGGTCAGCGGGCAGAGCGGAAGTCTGACCAGTGGATTCACTTATATAGTTATCCCAACAGTGAGCGGCGTAGCGCCGAGTAGCGGGCCGACGGCGGGCGGGACGGCGGTCACAATCACAGGCACAAACTTTGCCGCAGGAGCGACGGTGACGTTCGGGGGCGCGGCGGCGACCAACGTAGTAGTGGTTAGCAGTACCAGCATTACGGCCACAACTCCAGCGGGCAGCGCGGGCGCAGTGACGGTGACCATAACGGTCAACGGGCAGAGCGGAAGTTTAGCCGGCAGCTTCACTTATCTGGGCAGCCCCACGGTGACCAGCATATCGCCGAATAGCGGGCCGACGGGGGGCGGAACGGCGGTCACGATTACGGGCACGAACTTTGCCGCGGGAGCTACGGTGACGTTTGGGGGAACGGCGGCAACCAATGTTGCAGTCGTGAATAGTACCACCATCACGGCTACGACTCCAGCGGGCAGTGCCGGAGCAGTGACGGTGACAGTCACGGTCAGCGGGCAGAGCGGAAGTCTGACCAGTGGATTCACTTATGGAGTTACCTCCACGATAAGCTATGTGCAGGGTAATTATGCCTCGCCACAATCGCCCCAGACCAGCGTCAATATCACCTTCACCGCCGCACAGGCTGCCGGCCACCTGAACGTAGTGGTAGTGGGCTGGAACGACACCGCCGCGACGGTCAGCACAATCACGGACAAGAGCGGTAATACCTACGCACGCGCCGTTGGTCCCACGATTCAAAGCGGAGTCGCCTCGCAGTCCATTTACTATGCCAAGAACATAGTAGCGGCAGCCGCTGGAGCGAACGTCGTTGCCGTGACTTTCTCGGTCGCTGCGGCATACCCCGACATCCGTATCCTGGAGTACAGTGGCGCTGATCCGAATAACCCAGTGGACGTAACTGCGGCTAGCAGCGGCAACAGCGTTACCAGCAGCAGCGGCGCCGTGACCACGACCAACTCGACTGACTTGCTCTTCGGAGCCAACCTGGTTCAAACCGGAACCACTGGTGCTGGCGCCGGCTTCACGAGTCGCCTGCTGACGTCGCCAGATGGTGATATCGCCGAGGACGAGATGGTCACTGCCGCGGGCAGCTATAGCGCCACCGCTCCGGTCAGTCCATCGAGCCAGTGGATCATGCAGATGGTTGCCTTCCGCACTCCGTCAGGAGTCATAACTCCACCGACAGTGAGCAGCGTAGCGCCAAATAGCGGGCCGACAGCGGGTGGAACAGCAGTCACGATCACGGGAACGAACTTTGCCGCCGGTGCGACGGTGACCTTTGGCGGAACGGCTGCAACCAGTGTGGTGGTAGTAAGCGCGACTCAGATCACGGCTACAACTCCAGCGGGAAGCGCGGGAGCGGTGACGGTGACAGTAACGGTCAGCGGGCAGAGCGGAAGCTTGGCCAACGGGTTCAGCTACACCGTTTTGCCGACAGTCAGCTGTGTGTCGCCGAACAGCGGGCCGACAGGGGGCGGAACAGCGGTTACGATCACGGGAGGAAACTTCGCTGCCGGAGCGACAGTGACCTTTGGCGGAACGGCGGCGACCAATGTGGTGATAGTCAGCACGACGCAGATCACGGCCGCAACTCCCGCGGGAAGCGCGGGAACAGTGACGGTGACGGTGACGGTGAGCGGGCAAAGCGGAAGCCTGGCCAATGGGTTCACCTACACCCTTCCGCCGACCGTGAGCGGCGTATCGCCGAATAGCGGGACGACTGCCGGCGGAACAGCAGTCGCGATTACGGGAACAAACTTTGCCGCAGGAGCGGCAGTGACCTTCGGCGGGACGGCCGCAACGAACGTGGCGGTGGTAAGCGGAACCCAGATTACTGCGACGACCCCGGCGGGCAGCGCGGGCGCGGTAACGGTCACGGTAACGAATTCTGGGGCGCAAAGCGGGAGTTTGGCAAGCGGGTTCACCTATGTGGTGCCGACTCCCACAGCGCCTACCGGCCTGACGGTTGCCGCAGGTGGCCCTGGTCCAACCTACGTAAATGGCCAAGGCTACTACAATTCCACGTCTTTAACCACCCACGTGACTGCGCCATTTGACAGCACCGGTGGTGATGTAATCTTGCTATTTGCCTCCTCTCATCAAGGTGTCACATTCACTCCAAGCGATAGCTTCGGCAACACCTGGATCTCGATAGCAGGGCCGACTAGCACCACTTTGGGCTACGATTTGCGATCACAAGTGTGGTATGCACCGAGCCCCACGGCAGGACCCGGTCAGACCATTACCATGAACCTTTCATTAGCGCAGCCCCTGGTGATGTCGATTGTCGTTGTGAAAGGCTCGGATATCTCGTCGCCCATTGACGGCATATCCCTCATTGGCAGCGACAACGGAACTTCAACCGTCAACGTCGTCAGCCCAATCATGACCACCACGCGCGCAAATGATCTGCTGGTTGGTTTCGTAAAAACGAATGGCACCGAAACGTTCACCGCTGGCTCGGGTTTCACACTGGAAGCGGCAGCAACCGTGTTGAACCTCACAGCCGAGAGCGAAACGGCGGCAACGGTTGGCAATTATGATGCAACCTTCACGCTGAACATAGGCGTTACATGGCAATCTGTTATTGGCGCCGTGACCAATAATCCGAACCAATCGACGTTGTCGTGGACGGCATCCACAGAGACGGGTGGAACCATTAGCGAATACCTGGTGGAGCGCTGCCAGAGCGCCGGGTGCAACAACTTCGCGCAGGTAGGAACAACGCCGGCCACTTCGTTTGATGACACTGGCTTGACAGCCTCCACCAGCTACAGCTATCGGGTCCGGGCCGAGGACGCATCTGGCACTTTGGGGCCATATTCGAGTGTCGCAACGATCGCGACACCCGTTCCGATTCCGACGGTACCGAGAAATCTTACCGCAGCGGCGGATCGACAGGGTCCGATTGATCTGTCGTGGACGGCTTCGGCCAGCCCGATTGGAATAGCGGATTACTTCGTGCAGCGCTGCCTGGGAGCTGGGTGCACGAACTTTGTGCAAGTCGCAACCGCGACGGGTACTACCTACGCCGACGCTGGTGTGTTATCGAGTACAACTTATAGCTACAGGCTGCAGGCGGTCGATACCGCCGGGAATCTGAGTGGGTTCTCCAACACCGCGGTGGGCACGACCGTGGGTAATCAGCCGCCGACGGCGCCAAGCAATTTGACGGCAACGGCAGAAGGCGCAAACCAGATAAATCTAAGCTGGACGGCATCGACGAGCAGCATCGGGTTAGCCAATTATGTGGTTGAGCGATGCCAGGGCGCGGGATGCACCAGCTTTGCGCAAATTGCCACCCCGACTGGCACCACCTATAGCGACACTGGTTTAACGCCGGGTACCAGTTATAGTTACGAGGTGGAAGCAATCGATATCGAAGGAAATGTGAGTCCATTCTCGAACGTTGCCAGCGCGACCACGTCTACCTTGTCTACATCCATCACCTACGTGCAGGGAGCCTATTCCACGCCGCAGACGGCCCAGACCAGCGTCAGTGTAACGTTCACGGCCGCGCAGGCCGCTGGGGATCTTAACGTCGTGGTGGTGGGATGGAACAACAGCACGAGCACGGTCAGCTCGGTCACCGACAAGAGCGGCAACACCTACGCCCTTGCGGTCGGCCCGACTGTCCAGAGCGGAGTCGCCTCACAGTCCATATACTACGCCAAGAACATTGCGGCTGCCGCTGCCGGTGCGAACGTAGTCACCGTGACCTTCTCGGCTGCCGCGACGTACCCCGACATCCGCATTCTGGAGTACACTGGCGCCGATCCCACCAATCCAGTAGACGTAACGGCGGCCGGCAGCGGCAGCAGCGCCAGCAGCAGCAGCGGGTCGGCAACCACCAGCAACGCCAGGGATCTGCTCTTCGGCGCCAACCTGGTTCAGACCGGAACCACCGGGCCGGGCAGCGGCTTCACCAGTCGACTGCTGACATCGCCGGATGGCGATATCGCCGAGGACGAGATGGTCACCGCGATCGGCAGCTACAGCGCTACAGCATCACTCGGTTCCGGGCAGTGGATCATGCAGATGGTTGCCTTTCGCACACCGACATGCTCGGGCGCGCCGCCAACGGCGCCAACTAATCTCACAGCGACCGCAGCCGGTATTAGCCAGATCAATCTAAGCTGGACTGCGTCAACTAGCTGTGCTGGGATAGCGCACTACGTGGTGCAGCGTTGCCAGGGGACCGGTTGCACGAGCTTTGCACAGGTCGGAACCCCCACAGGCACGACGTTCAATGACACTGGTCTCACTAGCAACACCAGCTACAGCTACCAAGTGCAAGCCGTGGACAACAACGCCAATTCCAGCTCTTTCTCGACTGTGGCCAGTGCGACAACGTTGGCGATTTCAATCAGTCCACGCGTCACGGCCCTGACGTTTACCCGGACGCAACAATTCACGTCCGCCGGCAGCGCCAGCGTGATTTGGTCGGTGGACGGTGTTGCCGGTGGATCCGCCTCTTCCGGAACAGTCACCGATGCGGGACTCTATGCACCTCCGAGCGCCGCCGGCACTCACACTGTCACTGTGACCACTTCGGATCAGTTGCATTCGGCCAGCGCCACCGTCTACATCACGAACTATCCGGGAACCTTGACGTATCACAATGACAACCTTCGGACTGGTCAGAACCTTTCTGAAACTGTATTGACACTGAGCAATGTGAATCAAAGCCAGTTCGGAAAACTCTTCTCCTATCCAATAGATGGCATGGCTTTCGCGTCGCCACTTTATGTCGCCAACGTAAGCGTTTCGGGGCAGGGTTACCACAACGTCGTCTACGTCGCCACCGAAAACGATAGCGTTTACGCATTCGACGCCGACGGCCTCGGCACCACGCCCCTCTGGCATGTAAGTTTCCTTAAGTCGGGTGTCACCACGGTCCCCTGCGCCGATACGGGCGAATGCGGCGACATTCTGACCCAGATCGGGATCACGAGCACGCCCGTCATCGATCCGAGCAGCGGAACAATCTACGTAGTTGCAGCGACCAAAGAGGGCGCCAGCACCTGGGTGCAACGCTTGCATGCGCTCGACATCACAACCGGCGCGGAGAAGTTCGGCGGCCCGGTCGTGCTTCAGGCAAGCGTGCCGGGGACCGGTAGCGGATCCTCAGGTGGGAACCTGGCTTTCGATTCGTTGCGCGAAAACCAGCGGCCCGGGCTTCTCCTCAGTGGTGGAATCGTCTACCTCGCTTGGGGCTCTCACGGCGATAACAGCCCCTGGCACGGTTGGGTGTTAGGCTACAATGCCACGACGCTTCAGCAGACGATGGTGTATAATGCCACTCCCAATGGTAATGGCGGTGGTATCTGGCAGGGCGGTGGCGGACTGGCAACCGATGCGACTGGCGACATCTACTACGTCACCAGCAATGGCGATTTTGATGCCAATACGGGTGGCGTGGATTATGGCGACTCGGTTCAAAAGCTCAGTCCCAGTGGCACTGTTGTGGATTACTTCACCCCGCACGACGAGAACAACATGAGCGTTAACAACCTCGACCTCGGGGCTGGCGGTCCGGTAATGCTGGTCGATCAGACTACCGGTTCGTATCCACACCTGCTCATCACCGCCGGCAAGAGCGGTACGATTTATGTGATCAATCGCGACAACCTGGGCAAATTCAACCCAAGCAATGACAATCAGATTGTTCAATCCTTGGTGGGTGTGTTGCCCAACGGTAGCGCGGAATCGGGAAACTTCAGCACACCGGTCTACTTCGACGGCTATGTCTACTTTGGCGCCGTCAACGACACGGTCAAGGCATTCCAATTGACGAACGGAAAACTGTCCACAACGCCGACCTCCCAATCCGCCGCCATCTACGGGGTTCGCGGCGCCTCCTTTGCGATTTCCGCCAACTCGGCTTCCAACGGTATACTCTGGTCCTTGCAGAACAACGGCGCGAGCGCGGACAACGATGTTGGCAATCCGGGCGTACTCTTCGCCTACAATGCAAACGACCTTACGACGGAACTCTATGACACCAGTCAGGCTGGGAGCCGGGATACTCTGGACAACGCGGTGAAGTTCTCCATTCCGCTCGTGGCAAACGGAAAGGTGTTCGTGGCGGGCCAGACGCAGCTTACGGCCTTCGGGCTGCTGCCATAGTGCTAACAGCTATGTGACAATCGGAAGACAAGATTCTCAGAATGAGGGCTCGGTATCCGATTGAGCGACTGCGAACCGAGCGGGGGTTCTTGAGCCTTGTGGCCGGCCTCCTGCTGCCCCTGGCAGGCCCTGCCCCGCTGCTCGGTCAAGTTACCGCCGTGATTTCCGGAAGCGTCGAGGATGCGTCCGGCGGGGTCATCCGCGGCGCAGCGATCACTGTGCGGAGTCTGGAAACTGGCGCGACGCGCGCCGTAATGACCGACGACGCGGGCCACTACAGAGTTTTCTCTCTCCCCCTTGGGGCGCAGGAAGTGAAGGCCGAAAAAGCGGGCTTCAGGATCGCGGTTCGAAAGGGAATCAATCTGCAGATTGGGCAGGACGCCGTGGTGAATCTGCGGCTCGAGGTGGGCGATCTGGTCCAGCCGGTGACCGTTTTGGCAGACGCTCCCGTGGTCAACACAACGACGGCGGCGGTTTCCGGAATGGTCGGAGAGCGAGCGGTGAAAGACCTGCCCCTGAATGGCCGCAGCATCGATAACCTTATCACGCTCAACCCGGGCGCGATCAACTATAGCGCCATGAAAAGCGCTAACACCAGCACCAGCGATGGCAACACGTTTTCGGTGGAGGGGCGGCGGACCGGAGACAATCTCTTCCTGCTGAATGGCATCGAATACACTGGGGCGAGCCAGCTTGCCGTCACACCTGGCGGCGCCAGCGGCGAACTGCTGGGTGTCGATGCGGTGCGCGAGCTGAACGTGCTGACCGACACGTACGGCGCCGAATATGGGAAGCGGGCCGGCGCTCAGGTCAGCGTCGTGACACAGGCGGGAAGCAACGTGCTGCATGGAACCGTGTTCGAGTTTCTCCGCAACAGCGCGATTGACGCGCGCAACTTCTTTGATCAGGCCGCCGTCCCGCCTTTCCGGCGCAACCAATTCGGAGGCGCCTTGGGAGGTCCTCTCAAAAAGAACCGGCTGTTTCTGTTCGGTAACTACGAGGGATTTCGGCAGGCATTGGCGCTCAGCAGTGTGAGCGTGGTTCCCGACTTGGAGGCCCGACAGGGCCTGTTGCCGAATTCGACCACGGGCATCTACTCCGCGGTCTCTAACCTGAACAAGTCGATGTTGTCCTACATGACGTTCTGGCCCCTGCCAAACGGTCCGGAGCTGCTTTCGAATGGTGTCGCGAGTGGAGCGGCCCTGTCGTATAACAACCCCAAAGAGGCCATCCGTGAGGATTTTGGCACGCTGCGGACTGACTACCTGATGCGCGATCGCGACACGGTCTCAGCCGTTTACACAATCGACGACGGCGTCAGCCTCATACCTCTGGCGGATCCTTTGTTCGCCTCGCGCACCGATCTTCGCATGCAAGTCGGCAGTGTGGAGGAGACGCACATCCTCTCTCCGAAGACTCTCAACACGTTCCGCGCCGGTTACTCCCGGGCGGCATTCGATCTCGATTCGGCGCTACTGGCCTCGTTTCCCGCAAGCCTTTCCTTTGTCAACGGAGCCGGTCCCGGAGGCATTGTCATTAATGGCGGTGTCACCACCACGGGCAGCAACGGCACCATCACTTCGGCAGGCCCTAACAATGCGGCCGGCGTCTGGAATCGGAGGAACCTGTTCACCTATTCCGACACGGTGCAAATCAGCAAGGGAAGACACCAGGTCGGCATCGGGGTCTGGTTGCAACGGCTCGATGACAACGAAAACACTGCGTCGCGCCAACTCGGGCAGGCCAGCTTTTCCAACTTGACGACCTTCCTGCAAGGCATCGTGACTACTTTCCAGGTGGTGCCCGACCCCAATGAACTGGGCTGGAGAAGTCTGTATGGGGCCTGGTATTTCGAAGATGCCGTCAAACTACGGCCCAATCTCACGCTCCAAGCCGGCATCCGGCACGAATGGAGCACCGGCTGGAATGAGGTTTCAAACAGGGCCGCCAACTACGTGACGGACTCGAGCGGCACCCTTGCGACCACTCCGCGGATCGGTGATTCAGTTTTCACCGGGAACAACGCGAAGCTGCTGCTCAGCCCCAGAGTCGGCCTGGCGTGGGATCCCTTTGGAGACGGAAAGACTGCGGTACGGGCGGGATTCGGAACCTACTACTCCTTGATGGACGCGCTCAGCTTCCTGCTGAATTCGTTGCCTCCCTACAATGGCTCGGTCTCGCACTCGAATGTGGCCATGTCTTCGCTGCTGCCGATTATGCCGGGTGTCCAGCCACTGCCCTCCTGCGGACCTGGGGTGCCGGCGCCCTGCACTACTTACGCGCCTCAGGGCGTGCAGCCCAACGCGAAAACTGAGGCGGTCGAGGAGTGGAGTTTCGCCATCGAGCGGCAACTGGACATGGGCTCGTCGGTTCGTGTTGCCTATGTCGGGTCGCACGGATACCATGGCTTGCTCAGCATAGATCCCAATAGCATCCCAGCGCAGGTTTGCACGAACCCGATCGGGTGCCAATCGGGCGGCGCGGCCCCATCTCTGAGGAGCACCGTGCCGCAGGGCGCGCAGTACATTCCGGTGGGACCCCGGCCCAATCCGTACCTGTCGGCTGGATTCTTCTGGTACACCGAGGGAAACAGCAGCTACAATGCCCTGCAAGCGGATGTGTCCCACCGCCTGACTCATGGCCTGGAATTTCGGGCCAACTACACTTGGTCTAAGAACCTGGACATGAATTCGGGGTTGACGGGAGCTCAGTCCCAAAACCAAGCGCAAATGATATTAGATAGGAACGATTTGCCCAGGGATTGGGGATTGTCCGCCCTGAACGCAGCGAGCCAGGCTAGCATTTCCGGCCGGTATGAGCTGCCTTTCGGAACTAACAGACACTGGCTCAATGGGGGCCGCGGGCTGGGCAGCCGGTTCGCCGGCGGCTGGCAGTTGAATGCTATCGCCACGTTGATGAACGGATTCCCGTTCACGCCCCAGATTGGTGCAAACCGTTCCGAGGATGGAGATACGAGGAATCCCGATCGGCCTTCGCTGAATCCATCTTTCTCTGGGCCCGTCGTGCTGGGAAACCCCAACCAGTGGTTCAATCCCAATGCGTTTGTTTTGCCGGCCTTTGGCACTTACGGTAACCTGGGAAGAGGAACACTCACCGGGCCGGGTCTAGCCACTCTGGATGTATCGGTATTCAAGAACGCATCGATTTCCGAGAAGGTCACCTTACAGTTTCGATCGGAGTTCTTCAACCTTCTGAATCGGACGAATTTCGGGCCACCCAATGCCACTGTGTTCACTAACGGTACAAGTACTGCGTCCACTGTTCCCGCCATCAGCCCCACAGCGGGATTAATCACAACAACCGCAACCACCTCAAGGCAGATTCAATTCGGGCTGAAGCTGCTCTTTTAGTGACCCAGATTGAAACTGTGACGTCCGACCGGACACACGAGCAATAGACCCGGTGCCCGCCGGCCACTTCGTTGGTCGCCCCGTCACCTGACCTTGGCCGCCAGGAGCGCCAGTCTAAACCAGGCGGCGAAGTGTCAGAAACTTGCAGCAAATCCAAAAGGTCCTCCAGGGCATAGTACTTGTTTCGACGTCGTACTATGAAAATACCCCCGTAAGTCTTTGAAACATATCACCATCTGCCACCAAGCTTAGGTTTGGCAACCAAATTGCCATTGCCCTTTAGGGAAAGGGAGAGATTCCGGTCGTTCGAAACACGGTCTGTCCTTGCGCTGAGTGTCTCGGTTCCTGGGGAACCGCGCGGGGTTCGACAGAGTGATATGGAAAGCACAAATAACCATACCGCAATAGCAGAGGCTGAAGGCGATCTTGGCGAAACGATAGTTCGGTTCGTCGGGGGAATCACAAGACACCGATGGTGGGTTCTGCTGACTGCTGCCATGATTATCATTGCCACGGTCGTTCTGCTTACCCTGCTTCCGAACCGTTACACATCAGAAGCCACCATCATCGTGGTTCAGCAAAGCGTGCCTGAACGGTACGTCGTGCCGACGGCAACCACTGACCTCAACCGAGTTCTTGAGGCCATGATGCAAGAGGTGCTATCGCGACCGCAGTTGCTCGCGCTGATCGACGAATTCGGACTCTACCGTAAGGAAAGAGAGCATTCGGCCCCTGAGCTGATACTCTCCCGGATGCGGGCCGACATTGGTGTTAAGCCACTCGATCCCGTGGGTGAGTCCTCGGGGGAGAAAGGCCTGAATGCATTTAGAATTTCCTTCACTGCCAGCACGCCGCTGATTGCTCAGGAGGTCACCAGCCGGTTGACCTCACTCTTTATACAAACAAACCTGAACTCTCGGGCACGGCAAGCCACCAATACGACCGCCTTCCTTCACGAACAGCTCGAAGCTGCCAAGGCGAAGCTCACCGAACAGGAGCAGAAATTAAAAGACTTTAAGATGCAGTATCTCGGCTCCTTGCCTGAGCAGCAACAAGGAAACCTTGCCATCCTCGGCAGCATCCAGTCTCAGTTGCAGAACACCGAGGACAGTTTGGACCGTGCCCGTCAACAAAGGGTGTATCTTCAGTCGATGATGGACGGATATCGACGGCTGGCCTCGCAAGCGGCTTCGATCGCGACGGCGGCTGGTGTCAGCCAGGTGAATGGGGTCATTCAACCCGCAAGTCCCCTTGAGACGGCTCGGGCAGATCTGGCGCGGCTACAAGCCAAAGAGGCAGAGTTGCGCACAACCTATGGGGCGCAGTACCCCGAGGTCGTCGAGGTCCAACGCCAGATTGCGGCGGCGGAAGCCGCTTACGCTGGTCTAAAGTCCGCGAAACCCATTGCCGGAGGAGAAGATGGCAAAGGTGAAACGGCCGCGGCACAGAAGCCACTAACCGCCGGAAGTTCAACTGCCCCGTCCGGAGACAACGCGTCAACTGCGCAGATCGACAGCCAATTGGAGGCTAACCGGCTGGAAATCGCAGACCTTTCTAAGGACGAAACGCAACTAAAGGAAAAGATCACGACGTACCAGGAGCGCCTGAATCTCACCCCTGTTCGGGAACAGCAACTGGCGGGATTGATGCGGGACGACGACCTGTTAAAGAAGGAATACTCCGACCTGCTGAGCAAAGAACTGGAGTCCCAACTGGCAACAAATCTGGAGGAGCAGCAGGGAGGGCAGCAGTTCCGTCTGATCGACCCCCCTACCCTGCCGACGGTGCCGTCAAGCCCGAAACGCGGAAAGATTGCGCTCGGCGGCGCCGGAGCGGGCGTTTTTCTGGGCCTTGCGCTGGCGTTCCTTGTCGATTCAAAGGATCATTCATTCCATCGCGAGAAGGATTTGAAACGACAGCAACGCTTTCCGATCGTGGTTAGTGTGCCATTGGTGTTGACCGCTCGGGAACAGAGGATCCGCACCTGGAGGAAAGCGTTCGAATGGCTCGGCGGGGCAGTGGTGGCTATGTCCGTTTCAGCCGCAGGGATGTATCTGTACTTGCATCGATAGAATGCCTTTTGGGACCTCTTCTGATAACACAATGGCCGCAAGAAACCAATCGTCCTTGGAGTCGAGTTGATGAGCCGGTTAGTCGATTTGATGCATAGTTCTCGGCCTCCGGCCGATTTCGACGAACTCTCTTCGCTCGCGGTCGAGAGCGCCGAAATCCTACCCGAAACCAGGCTCGTCTTTCACACGGATCCGCGCAGCCCAGGTGCCGACCGCTATAGGCTTTTGCGGATGCGGCTCAGGGAATTGGGAGCATCGGGAAAGCTCAAGACTCTTCTGATCACGAGTCCGCTTCCACACGATGGAAAGTCCACAGTTTGCCTGAACCTCGCTACGGCTCTGGCCGAGGGCGGCAAGAAGAATGTCCTGTTGATCGAAGGGGACCTTCACCAGCCAGGTCTGAATTCCAAGCTTGGGCTCAAAGCATGGCCAGGTCTCGCAGATTGCCTGGAGGGCATCGTCGATCCGCTGTCGGTGATTCGGCGCGTGCAGCCGTTGAATTGGTATCTCTTGCCGGCTGGCGGTTCGCGTGTCAACGCCTCGGAGCTATTGCAGACTGCCGCTCTGGCTGGCGTGATGAGCAAGCTCTCGCCCCACTTCGATTGGATAGTCGTGGATTCTCCCCCCGTCCTGCCGCTGAGCGATGCGACATCATTGACGCGCTATGCCGACGCCACTTTACTCGTTGCACGGGCCGACCAAACAGTTCGTGAGGCCATAGACGAGACTGTCGCCATTATCGGGCGCCAACGCATCGCTGGCATAGTACTCAACGGGGTAAACTCGTTTGATCACTCGTATTCCAAGTACCACAAGTCCTATTATTCATCTAAGGCACCACGGTTGGAAGACAAGAACGCCTGATTAAGCAGTGCACAAGCAGCCGCGGCCACCGATTGCGCAGGGCCGGGCGGCGCGGCGAGACGAGCGGCGTCGCGCCATGTATGTTGAACATATCGCCGATGTGGTTGGGCGCATCGGTTCTGAGAATAGCCTGACTGGATTTCCAATGACACGAGTTCTGATTGCTGACGGTCAATCGAGCATTCGCCACCGGTTGCGGCAAATGCTAGAGCGTAGGCGCGACGTCCGAGTCGTCGGTGAAACGTCTGACGCGGTAAGTACTTCCAAAGTCATCCAGCAAGTGAAGCCGGACATTCTCCTGATTGATCTTGAATTGTGCCAACAGTCTGCGCCGCTGGATCTTGATGGGGGAGGTTCGCCCCCGCAACGGAGTATTGTAATGCTGGCGGCGATCGACAAACGTGGGATTGTCGATGCCTTCCGCTTTGGCGCTCACGGCATCCTTTCGAAAACGGCGGCTCCGGCAATGTGGGGAAAAACCATTCGGCGCGTTATGGATGGTCAATACTGCTTTGAGAATGGCGGCGTGGCGGTGCTTCTGGAAGCATTTCGCGCGTCGTTTGCTCTGCGGAACGCCTTCGCCCAGCAGGAGTATGGGCTTACGGCGCGGGAGTTGGAGATCGTCACAAAGATTGCCGCCGGCCATTCGAATCGGGAGGTTGGACAGCAGTTTTCGATCTGTGAGCGGACCGTCAAGCACCACCTGACCAACATCTTCGATAAGGTTGGAGTCTCCAGCCGGCTCGAATTGGCTTTGTTCGCAGTGAAACATCGGTTGGTTGCGGCGGAATCGGTCGTTCGGCGGCCGCTGGAGGAAGAGAAGGAATTTCCAGGCAGACAACGCTCGGGTGCTATGGCGGCGGGTATGCAGTGAAATGGGGCTCCCTGTTTCGGGGCAAGGTGCTATGCCTAAGCGCGCTTCTTTTGCAGGATTGAGGAATTTACGGTTTCTGGGATCGATGCCGCGGCGTCTGTCATTTCTGCTGGTTCTGCTTGTGTTGCTAGTTCCGTTTTGGCGCCCCCTGAGCCTGTTGTTCAGACTGGCGATCGAGAGCGATCGATACACACATATCGTTTTCGTGCCATTCATAAGCTTGTGCGTGTTTTACTTCGAGCGTAAGGCGATCTTGTCCCAGGCCCACTATGCGCCGAGAAGCGGAATTCCATCGCTTGTATTTGGTTTGATCCTGTTTTGGTTTCTGCAGCAGCATCCTTCGTCGACTGATGTCGGCAGCCTGTTCCGCGTGATGCCCTCGATCGTCCTGGTGTGGGCCGCGGGATTTCTCCTTTGCTACGGTGAGCGGAGTCTTCGCGCTGCGGCGTTCCCGGTGTGCTTTCTCCTGTTGATGGTTCCCATCCCTGTTTGGGTGTTGAACCAGGTCACCCTCTTCTTACAGAAGGGCTCGGCCGACGTGAGTTATCTCATGTTCAAAATCCTGGGCATACCGGTGTTCAGGCAGGGTTTCAGGTTCTCGTTGCCCAGCGTTGAGATTGAGATTGCCGAGCAATGCAGCGGCATCCGGTCGAGTCTGGCTTTGCTGATCACCAGCATTTTGGCAGGCCACCTGTTCCTCAGGTCCTGGTGGAGCAAGGGCTTGCTCGTTCTCTTCACCGTTCCCGTGGTCATATTCAAGAACTCGGTGCGCATTGTTACCATTTCGTCTCTCGGAGTATACGTGAACCGGGCTTTCTTGTACGGCAACTTGCACCGGCGTGGCGGCTTGCTATTCGCGTTGCTCGCCGTCCTGATGCTGGTTCCGGCACTCATAGTGCTGCAAAAGGCAGAACGCCGTCTTGGGCAGGATGCAACCGGCGCGCCGTGAGTGATCGGAACGCGGTTGCTTCAGCGTTACTGCTTTTCAAAAACCGAGTTGCAGCCGCGCGTTGACGCTGCGGGAGGTGGCGATCGCGGTCCCGGAGAATAGGCCGGCGAAATCGATTACGTTGATCGCATTGGTGAGATTCGTTCCATCCACTTGAAACCGCACCGGGCACCGATCCGAGCGACGCACGATCAGGCCGGCAGATGCGTTGAGAGAGACGAGCGGACGCGGCCGGCCGTCGGCGAAGTTTACTCGGTTGAGGATGGCCTGCCCGTACTGCGCCGCGGCCTCCTGGTAGCTTCCGGCGAAATCGATTGGCAGGCCGCTGTCATAGGTCCCGCCAATCGCCACCCATAGGCGCGAGCTAACATCCCAGCGAAAGCGTGTCCGGACGGCGTTGCGCTCATCTTGCGACACCGGAAACACGCTGCTGCCCGCGCTGGCGGCTTGCACAGCCTCATCCCCCAGGAACAAGCCCCCAGTAACTGGAAAGTACCCGTTTCCCCTCTCGTTCGAGTAACTGATGTAACCCGAAAATGGTCCCCAATGCGGGAGATCGAGCTTCGCCTCGGCCCCATAGATGTTAGCGCGCGCGAACGTGATCGGAAAGCTGACCCCCGTGTTGAGCAACAGGTCGTCATCCGGATAATTGCGGTAGCCGCGCCAGAAGAAGTTTCCGTCAATCTTGATGTGTTGGAAGAAAGCCCGGCCGAAACCCGCTTGATAGTAATTGCCGTGCGCCGGCTGCACGGGCAGCCGCAGAACCTGATCGCTGAGGCTGGCAACCAGCGGAGAACTCGACACCAGAAGATTCTCGAACGGCGGTGTTTGGAACACCTTGTCGTAGGCTGCGCGGAAGACAATCTTGGCCCACGGAACGTAGTACGCGGCTCCGATGCGCGGGCTCGCCGCTCTCTGGTTGACCAGCAGCGAATAGTGATCGAAACGAAGGCCCGCGCTCAGTGTCAGGTGTTTCCAATGAACCTCGTCCTGGGCGAAGGCGCTCTGCTCGCGATCGGGAGCGTGACCGTAGAACATGAACGAAAGCGGTGTGCTGGGATCGAACAGTGCGGGATCGGTGATCCGATAGCTGAGCGCTTCCTGAATCGACGCATAATCGAAGTCGCCTCCCACCTTCCATTCCTGGATTCCCGAGTGGACCGAAATCGCGCCCTTGGCGTACTGCTCATGATAGGCGCGGTCCTGGCTCGCGATCATAGGCGTAGACAGGTCGTTCGACCAATAGCCGGCAGTCAAGTCCCGCGTCATCGCGCGGAGAATCGCGAGCACATTCGGAGAGAAGATGTGGTCGTATGAGAACTGGGCGGCGCTCTCGAAGCTTTGGCGATCCTGCCGCTGACCCGCTTGCCACTGCATGATCTCATCCGGCACCTCGAACTTGGATTGCTCGCGGCGCAAGATGATTCCGATCCGGTCTTTGCCGGTGATGTCGCGTTCATAGTGAGCCATCAGGTCGGCCAGCGTACCGTGATTGGTGTAGTTTTGCAGCGCGGGAGGATCCAGGTAACGATCGGTTGTCGCGCCGGACCCGCTTAGCGTCAGTGTGTTCGATCCCCAACCGTATTGGCCCTCCGCGTACGCACTGGCGGTGTCGAAGGTGCCTCCGGAAACAACGGCTTTGCCATGAAAGCCAAGGCGCGAATCGCGCTGCGTTTGCACTTCGATGACGCCGCCCAGCTTCCTGCCATACTCGGCTGGGAAGCCCGCGGTCAAAATGCTCATTTCCTGCACATCGTCCACATCGAAATCGGGAACGTAGGCAACCGACCTGTTGTCAGTCAGCGGAAGGCCGTCGAGCACATATTGAACCTGATTTTCCTCGGCCCGCGGATGGAGAATCCCATTGGCTTCGAACAGCCAGCCCGGCTCCTGGTTAACCAAATCCGCGAGCGAGCGGCCGGGCATGGCGGCGGCGCGGTCCTCGATTGTCGCAGGTCCAATCCGGTTGGCGGAATCGTAGTTTCCAGTGTCGAGAAGAGTGCCATCCGCACCCACACTCACCGCGGTTCTCAATTGCGCCACGCCGAGCGTGATCGTCAACTCTGTGGGGAGTGCCGAATGAACGTCCGCCAGTCGGGAGACCGGAGCAAGGCCGGGATAACTGGCGCTCAGTGTGTAGGCGGCATAGGGGAGGCGCTTGGCAACCACGTGCCCCTCCGCATCGGCGAGGAACTTTCGCGCATAGTGGCTTGCCTGGCTGGCCACCTCCACGCGCCCGCGCACGGGCAAACCACTGGAATCGGTGACGGTGAGCCGCAGTTCGCCAAAATCGCTCTGAGCGAAGGCCGGTCCCGCGAGTAGCAGAAGAAGGAGCGGTCGAAATTGCATCTCTACTGATGGCCGAGTGCCGCGCGGGCGACCGAGGGGCGACTGGCCAAGACCCACGATTGGCCCGTATCTACAAGTATGGCATATATAAAGGATAGACGCGAGGTCGGCTCCGAACAGTGGCGCGCGAGCGAAGCTGGTCAGTTCGCCGTTGGTTCTTTCTCGGCATGGTCGACGATGAAGTACTTGAGCGGGACCTTACGCCGTTCCGCTCTAAGTCCGAGGCTGGCGACGGAATGAAGCGCAGGCGCTGCGTCCATCGAAAGCTGTTCCAACGGGCGGACGATCTCTGGGTTGGGTGCAACGGTTGAATCTTCCTTCCAATTCAGCTTGAAGTTGTAGACGCCCGATATACCCGTCATATCGACTACGGGACGGTCCGTCCAACGCGACAGAACAGCCGCCAAGCCGCTCATGTCGTAGTTGAAGGCTTCAAAGCCGTCCTGCGAGAGGCTTCGGACTCTTCGAAATCCCCCATCTTCGCCTTTCTGGAGTTTCGGACCGCCTTTGCCTATTAGGTCTTTGACCGCTTAGAAACGTTCTTCTTGTAGCCGAACTTGCGACGGGCAGCCTTGCGGTCGAATTTCCAGTTGATCTTGGTGCGGGCGCGATTCATCCGGCGATTCCAGGCTCGGCT
>JBEKKO010000007.1:0-87416 GCA_050010695.1 Bryobacteraceae bacterium | reverse complement strand
CGCTCCGAAACCGGGGCGCCAATTCGGCGCCAATCCGGAGTTGGCAGGCGAAAGCGCCTGCCCCACCTTGCTCGGGCGCCCAGACGAATACTGGCTATTCTGCATGACGCACTACACTAGTTGTTGCCCAGTTTGTCGCAGGAGCTCGTGCTGAAATCCCATGGAGGCTCGCTCCGCAGCTATCGCTTCGTTCAACGCTTCCGTTTTCTCGCGAGCCGCTGTCTCGACATCCGCAATCTGTCGCTGCAGATCGACGACCATCGGTAACTCGTACATGGGGCCCCGCACCCATCCCGGCCCGGCGTGGTACGGAAACAGGTGCGGGAACATCTCGGGCAACACATTTTGAAATAGGTCACGCAGGAAACCTGCTTGATCAAGCACCCGGGGAAGAACGAGAATATGTCCGTCAGCCTCCGCAATCGAACCCGCGACGACCGCTTTATACTTGTTGTAGGCTAGCGGCGCCCACCAGGACTCCTTCCCGTACTTTGGCGCCATCGTACAGCGAAAGCGCAGTTGAGCCCTAAACTTCCGGAGGATGTCGAGAATCGACGACCGGCCATCAGCTACGCTTATCTCCTCCCCAAAATCCAGGCCGATGTCGAGGCGTTGGTCCACGAAGGTTAAGAGTGACCAATTGCTTAGTATCACGCCATCCCGGGAGTCAGAGTCAGTAATGAGCCCCCCGCGTTCCTTGTGTGCCCAGATATACGCATGGGATTCGCGCGGCGCGGCGAAAACGACGGCAAGCCCCCCGTGTGAGAGGATTCGATCGGTATAGGGCCTAGCGAAGCTCATCGCCGTCGGGCGAGGGTCAACGACGCCGTGGGTCTGCTTTGCCCACCAGCCCGGCGCGGATAGAGGGCCTGGCGGCGAGGACAGCTGCGATAACGGTTCGGGGACATCGAGGTCAGCAACCACTATCTCCTGTTCCGTCAGGCCGGGTAGCTTGGCGTCGCTGACGACCTGACAGAAGCCGTCTCCGGCGGGGACTCTGTAGGGCCTGCCGAAACTTCCTTCCTCCACATCATAGCCAGCTTCAGTTAGGGCCAAACCCGCGTCTTTGTTCAGATCGATCAGCAGGATCTTTGGTTTGGTGTATGGCTTGGTTGGTTCAGATGGCGTCTGCTCCGGCACCGTCGGGGAAGAGGGTTCAGATGATTGGGACTCGCTTTGGTCCGACGGCCCCAAGTTTTGATTCGCTGACGCCTTACGACGCCCGAGCTTCAAGTAGGCATAAGTCGCCAGCAGCCCAATGACGCAGGCGGCTAGCAATCCAAGAATGGTAAACGAGTTGTACACTCAGCTACGCCTTGGCGCGACCACCCCCAATGATACCAGTGGCGTCACTCCTGTGAAGTCCGGTCCACGTCAACTGGACGAAAACGCCCGAGGGCGCCGAGGTGGGACCAAGATGGCTGCGCTGTCTGGCACTTTACAGACCGCGAGAGGCGGGCGATTCCGGGGCGCGCCTGCTCACACCCCGGCTGGCTTCCTTTTATGCCAATCCGTCCGCGTCTGAAACTCCTCGCCGATGGCTAGGAGGGTGTTCTCGGACCACGGCGGGCCTACTAACTGGATAGCTATCGGCATGTTATCGGCGAAGCCACAGGGTAAGATTAGCGCGGGGAGGCCGGCTAAGTTGCCGGCGGGGGTGATGGCGCCTAAGCCTGACGGGGCGGCGGGCGGCGTCGGGCCGCGAGTGGCGGAAGAGGCGGCGCTGGGCGGCGGGGACAAGGGCTGATCGGCCTTAGGCGCGATGCCGGTGCGGGCGGGGGAGACGACGGCATCCAGGCCGCCCCACATCGACTGAATGGCATTTTGCAGGAGGCGGCGTATGCGCATGGCCTTCAAATAATCTTTGGCGGGAATTTCCAGGCTGGCCTTCAAACCGGCAATCTGCGACGGGTCGGCCAGCTCGTCAACCTTGCCGCTCGAGATGAGAGGCTCGAAGATGGAAGCCTGCTCGGCGCCCAGGATGGTCGAGAGCACCGCACCATAAGAATACGCGGGTAGCTTGGCGTCGACCAATTTGACGCCGCATGCCTTGAGGGTCTCGAGAGCGGCGGCGAAGGCCGGGCGCGCGGCTGCGTCGGGGCGGTCGGCGAAATCCGCGGCGGCAAAGCCGATCTTCAATTCGGTCAGCGGCCGCGCATACTGCGGCGTGTAGTAGAAACCTTTGCCCGCCGAGCCGGGGTCCTGGCCATCCTTGCCGGCGATCACTTGCAGGATCAACCCGCAATCCTCAGCCGAGCGGGCGAACGGCCCCAGCTTATCGAGCGTCCAGGAAAGCGCCATGGCGCCGTGCCGGCTGACCAGCCCATAAGTGGGCCGTAGCGCGGTCACCCCGCAGAACGCGGCCGGCGTGACGATGGAGCCGTTGGTTTCCGAGCCGATGGCGAAGGGCACCAGGCCAGCCGCCACGGCCGCGGCCGGACCGCTCGAAGAACCGCCGGACCAGCGGGAGAGGTCCCATGGATTGAGTCCCGGCCCGAAGAACGAAGCGGCCGCGGACCGGTAGCCGCCGCCGCCGGCGAGTTCCACCATGGAGAGCTTGGCCGTGATCACGGCGCCCACGCCGTTCAACTTCTCGATCACCGTAGCGTTGAAATCGAACACCTGAGCGGCGTAAGGCCTGGCGCCCCACGTGGTGGGCAGGCCGGCGTAGCTCAGCAGGTCCTTCACCGCATACGGGACGCCCTGCAACGGGCCGCGCAGACGCTCATTCTTGAAGTCCTTGTCGACCGCGTGGGCTTGCCGCAGGGCCTGCTCTTTGAGCGACAGCGCCAGCGCATTGTAGCGCGGACCGAGCTGTTCCAGGCGGTCGGCGAAGGCGCGCGCCAGCTCCTCGGCCGAGAACTCCTTCTTGACGAGGCGGGCGTTCAGCTCGGCTACAGTGGCGAAGAAAACGTCGTTGCCGGGGACGGCCATGGCTCAGACCTTGAATTGAAAGGCGGGCTCGGTTGCCATGGGCACCGTCACGCCGGCCAGAGTTTCGCCATTGGTTTTGACCCGATTCCGGGCCGCCCGCAGTTCCTCGTCGGCTGCCGCCGCCGGTTGGGCCGCGGCGCCGGAAAGCGCCACTGCCGGGGCCAGCGCGGCCGCCAGTTGCCGTCTTGTGAGTGTCATTTTCCCGGTGCTCCGCTGGCCTGGTGCTCCAGCGCCTCCATGGCCGCTTTTTGCATGACTGAACGCGGCGCGGTCTCTCCGGTCCAGATTTCAAACTGGCCCACGGCCTGTTCGATGAACATGTCGAGGCCGGGAATGGCGGCCTTGCCCTGTTCTCGAGCGCGCCGGAGCAGGACCGTCTCGAACGGGTTGTAGACCATGTCGAACACGACATCCGCCGGAATCGAGCCATCGAAGAAACATTCGTCCACATGCGGGAACATGCCCAGCGGCGTGGCGTGCACGAGGGCGTCGAAATGGCGCCCTTCGAACTGTTCCCTGGCCAGCGTCTCGGCGCCGCAGACCTTGGCCAGCGCGCGCACGCGGTCCGGGTTGCGGCCGGTGAGGGTGACTTTGGCGCCGGCATCGGCGAGTGCGAAGGCGGCTCCGCGCGCCGCGCCGCCGTTGCCGACAATCAGCACGGAGGATTTCGGCAGCCGCAGCAGACGCGCCAAGGGAGTGGTAACGCCCAACACGTCGGTATTGGCGCCGCGCCAACGGCCGGCCTTGCGCCACACCGTGTTGACCGCGCCAATGCGCTTGGCCAGCGGATCGACGGCGTCCAGGTAGCGAATCACTTTCTGTTTGTGCGGAATGGTGACGCTGAACCCGGCCAGGGGCAGACGCTCCGCCATGGTAAAGAAATCGCGCAGGTGCGCGGAAGTAACCAGGAACGGAAGGTACACGGCGTCGGTGCGGCGCGCCTGAAACGCGCGGTTGAGCACGGAGGGCGAGATGGAATGGCGGACCGGATCGGCGATGACGCCATAGACCTTGGTGGCCTTGGTCAGTTTCTCGACGCGGTAAAGATGGCGCAGATGGTGTCCGCTCACCTGTCCCGCCGCGGTGCTGTCGGCGACCAGCGGGGCGGCATAGGTGAAGGCGCCGCCAAAAACCGGCGACAGGACGCGGGTGGGAAAGCCCAGCTCGCCCATGGCCAGCACCACCAGGTTCTGTTTGGGAAGCGCCCGCGCGGCCGTCAACACGCGTATGTTGTCGGTGGGCTTGCGCGCCGTGGTGACGATCTTGTATCCGTCGGCCGGGACGCGCATCATGCGCGCCACCACGATATCGAGCGCCGGGGTGGCTTCGAAATTGTGATAGGAGACGATCACCTGGGCGCGCCCGCGGAACTGGTGCAAGCGCTCCTGGGCGGCCTCGGCACTTTCGATTTCGATATCCACCGCCTGCGCCCCGCAACGGACGGCCTCATCGAGCACCGCCATCTGGTCCTCGATGCTGCCGTTGAACTTTCCGTGATTCTGATGCCGCCGGCAGGTGGCCAGGATGAGCGTGTCGGGAAACTTGTCGAGGAAGCCGCGGATGGCGGCCGCGCCCTCGGCGGGCTGGTCGAGAAAGTCGAGGCGGAACTCCAGGAAGGTCTCGCCCGACTCGGCCTCGCGACAGGCGTGGGCGAGCAAGCTCGGAACGTCCGGCAGGCCCAGCGCGATGCATATGCGTGGGAGAATCCTGGTCTGCGCCATCGTCGGGAATTCCCAGGTTACCACAGGGGGTCTGGCGCGCCCGGATCCGCACGCGCGTTTCACGCCGCCGCGAAAGCGAAAAAGGCCAGCGCCCGGAGGAACTCCCCGCGGGTGCGCGTGAACTCATCTTCGAAGCGGCTCTTGGCGCGGTGCAGCAGAACCCGCAGATATTCGGCGCTCACGCCCAGGCGCCTGGAAACTTCCTGGCGATCGGCCTCCTCCAGGAACACCATGCGCAGGACCGCGCGGTCCTTGGCGGGGAGCGAATCCAGAATCTGCGCCACCACGCGCTTGCGCTGTTCGGTAATCAGAATAGCGTCCAGGTCCACCCGCTCATCGGCCGGTTCGGGCGCATTCTCCGGAATCGCCGGATGCTTCGACTCCTTGGTGAGCGTCTCCAGCAGCACGTTGTTGCACACTGCGCTGACGAACGCGCCGAAAGCTTCCGGCTGCGTCACGCCGCGTCCCTTCCGCAGGGTCCGCAGCACGCGCAGGAAGGTCTCCTGGCGCACGTCCTCGGCCATTTGCGGCGTGATTCTGCGCACCCTCAGCTTGGAGGTGAGCAGCCGCCCGAAGTAGCTGCTGAAATGCAGCTCAGTGTCCGGATCGCCCTGCGTCAACCGGTCCACGTAAGCCGCGTCAAAAATATGAAAATCCAAGGTCCGCCTATATCTTGACCAGTATAGTAGACAATCGCGCGCGACCCAAATCAGCGGGTCAAATACACACGAAGAGGCTGCCTTCGGTGATGCCGGCGGGTGAGATGCGGGCGAGTCGGCGCGCCAGTTCGGCGGCGCCGAGATTCCCGGCGAGGGCGCCGGCGAAGGCTTGCGAGACCGCGGCAACCTGGGCCGCCGATTCGTGGGCGAATTCCAATCGAAAATGACGGATGCCCGCATCCAGCCAGGCTTCCAGGTGCGCGGACGCCTGCTGCGCCTCGGCGCCGAAGACGGTGTTGCGGCAACCGACGTCAGCCATCACGGGATGGGCGCGGCCGCTCGAGTCGCGCAAGGCGAGACGATGCTCGTCGCAGGGCCGGCCGCAATCCCGGTAGCTCGATCCGGTCGAAAGAAAACGGCAGAACACGCAGTGCTCGGTGTGGAAGACCGGCAGGTGCTGGAAGGCCACCGTCTCCAGGAGATGCGCGCCGACGGCCCGCGCCAGGCCGGCCACCTGCGCGGCATTCAGGTCGTGGGTGGGGGTGAGCGAATTGAGGCCCAGCGCCAGCAACTCGGCGGCGGTGATGGCGTTGGCCGCGTTGAGACTGAAATCGCCCGCCAGCGCGGGGTGCGGGCGGCTGCGCAGCGTCTCGAGCAGGCCGGCCGAACGCACCAGGATCGGGCAATCGCAACTCAGCAGGAAATCGGCCACCCGGTCCTCGCCCGGTTTCAGGATGCGCGGGCTGGCCACGCGCGGGCGCAAGCCGGCCGCGCGCACCCGCTCGAGCGACGGCTTCAAGCCATAAAGATCCAGGTAATCGAGCGTGATGGTGGCCGGGCGGAACTCGATGGCGGCCTCGAGTTGCTCCGGCGTGCGCACCAGCAGATGAAGGCTGGGTGCGAGCTGATCGCATATCGGAGCCGCGACCGGAAGGGAGCGGTTGGCATCGCCGCCGGGGTTGTGAAAGAACCGGTTGGCAGGCGGAAGCGCCTGCCCCACTGGTTCGGCAGCGGGGTGGGACAGACGCTTTCGTCTGTCAACCGGACCGTCCATTTCTTCGCAATCCAGCATGATTGCATCGAGCGCCGCCTCTGGATCGTGGATCTCGATCCGCCGGGGCGTTGCCGCCGCGGCTTCCAACTTCTCGACTGCATCGCGGCGCAACTGGTTGAGCAGCGACGCCGGTGCGAACGGTGCGCCTTCCAATTCCAATTCCAAGCGGTCGAGCCGGTAGGGCGTGTTGCCGAGCCGTGAGAATTGGTCGCGCAGCAGTTCCGCATCGAGCGCCCGATTGCGCGCGCGGCCGAGCGGCGCGGCAGATTCCACCGTCATCTGGATGCCGGCGGCTTCCCACACGGCAACCAGCGGCGCGCCTTCCCGCGCGGTGCCGCGGACGCCCGCGGGCAGCCGTTCGACGGGAAGCGCGCGGATGCGTTTCTCCAGCTCCGGATCGTTGGTGCGCCAGAGCAGGTCGCCGCGGCGGATGCGGGCGTGGTCGAGCGCGCGGTTGGCGAAGCGCAGCTCGATTGAGCCGCCGCGCGGCAGCACCTCGAAGATGCGTCCGCCTTCCTCCGGCTCTTCCGGGCTGCGCCAATCGGCAGCGTCGAAGACCACGCCATCGCCGGGCTTGAGCGGCGACAACTGGTGCGCTTCGGCCGGCTCGATGGTCACGCCGGTTTCCGATACTGCGGTCACGCGGCCCATCCGAACGCCGCGGTGGCGGGGTGCGCGCCCGCGCACTACGGCCTGATGATCGGTGCCATTCAAAAAGTGCGGACCCGATCCGCGCGAGTAAACCTGCTCCAAATCGAGTTCCTGCCGCGCGTCGATGGCTGGTTTGTGACCAGTGTCGCGACCTTCCCACGCGGCGTCCACGGCCTGCCGGTAAGCGCGCGTCGTGAGCGCCACGTAGTCGGCGTCTTTGTAGCGGCCCTCGATCTTCAGCGCGGAGACGCCGATTTCGACGATCTCCGGAATCTGCCGCAGGGCGAACAGGTCGCCTGGCGAAAGCAGGTAGCGGGCGTCGCCGAGCGGCTTCGCTTTGCCATCCACAATCAGTTCGTAGGGCAAGCGGCAGGCCTGCGCGCACTGGCCGCGGTTGGCGCTGCGGCCGCCCCAGGCCTCGCTCGAAAAGCACTGCCCGGAATAAGCCACGCACAGCGCGCCATGAACGAAGATCTCCAGCTCGCAGGAAGTTTCGGCGCGAATGGCGCGCACCTCGGCCAGAGAAAGCTCGCGCGCCAGGGTGACGCGGCGCGCGCCCAGGCTTTGCGCCAGGCGGGCTCCGGCGGCGCTGGTGACGCTCATCTGCGTGCTGGCGTGGAGTTCCAGATCGGGCGCAATGGCGCGCGCCAGTTTGAGGATTCCCAGGTCCTGGACGATGATGGCGTCCGCGCCGGCTTCGGCGATGGCCGCCAGGGCGCGCGCCGCTTCCCGCAACTCGTCATCGAAAACCAGCGTGTTGAAGGTCACGAAGCCACGCGCGCCGCGGCGGTGGAGCGCAGCCATCGCCTGCGGCAACTCTTGCGGCTCGAAGCCCACCTTGGCGCGCGCCGTGAAGTGACGCAGGCCGAAATACACGGCGTCGGCGCCGGCATCGAGCGCGGCTTCCAGTTGCGGCCAGTATCCGGCCGGACTCATCACTTCCGGTTTGCGGGCAATGCCCATGGCGGGTATGGTTTCAGGTTAGCAGAACCCCGCCCGCAGCCCTCCGTCACTTCCATTCGGAGAAACAATCTGACAACATAGTTATGGCAAACAGGTGTTACTGAAGCCGCGTCAGGAGATCTAACCATGAAAGCAATCGAAATCATAGCGTCTTTAGCTTGTTTCTCCCTGTGTGTGGCCTCCGTGCCGGCACAGGAAACCGCCGCGAGTTCATCCGGCCCTAAGCTGCGGGTCGGCGTATACGACTCGCGCGCCATCGCCGTGGCATTCGGCAGATCCGAAGCCTGGCAAGCCACGACCGGCAAACAACTGGCGGCCATGAGGGAAGAGCGCGACCAGGCCAAGGCCGCGGGAAATGAGAAGCGGGTCGCGGAGTTGGAGGCGCAAGGTAAAGCCTATCAAACGCTCCTGCACAAGCAGGGTTTCAGCACCGCGCCGGTCGACGACATTTTGAAGAACATTCAGGACAAGATGCCCGAAATCGCCAAGACCGCCGGTGTCGGCCCGATTGTCTCCAAGTGGGACAAGGACGCGCTCGCGAAATACCAATCAGCCGAGCTGGTTGACGTCACCATGCCGCTGGTCAACGCCTTCCACCCGACCGAACGGCAATTGAAGTTCGCCATCGACATCCAGAAGCAGGCCCCCATTTCTTTGGAAGACGCCGAGAAGATGGAGAACTGAAGCGCCGGATGCCGGCAAGTCGATCGAGCGCATCGGTACCCCTGCCGCTGGACGAGGGAGACCTGAGTCTGCTGGGCTGCGCGTTTCCAACGGCAGCTTCGGTTGTGGTGGAGAACAACGTCGCCGCTTTGGTCTCTAAGAAAAAACCGGCAAGCCAAAGCATGCCCCACCAATCCCGGCGAGTTGTTAACATAGCGGGTCGTGATCGCATGAACACCGTCACAGCCGGACCAACCAGTGCCGCCCCGTTTCAGCCCGAAAGCGCGCCGGACTACCTGCCCGCCGCGATCCTGCGGGAGTTGCAGCTCGGGCGGCTGCGCAGCATCGTCGAGCGCGCCTGGTCGAACGTGCCGCTGCACCGCACGCGCATGACGGAAAGAGGCATCGAGCCCGGCGATTTGCAGAGCCTGGACGATATCGCCGCTTTGCCATTCACCACCAAGACCGACCTGCGCGACACCTATCCCTTCGGCCTGTTCGCCAGTCCGATGCAGGATATCGTGCGGCTGCACGCGTCCAGCGGCACCACCGGCAAACCGATCGTGGTGGCTTACACGCGCCAGGATGTGGATGTCTGGACCTCGGTGATGGTGCGCAGTTTCGCCATGTGCGGGCTGCACGCCGGCGACATCGTGCAGAATGCGTATGGCTACGGACTGTTCACCGGCGGCCTGGGAGCGCACTATGGCGCGGAGGGCCTGGGCGCCACGGTGATCCCCATTTCGGGCGGAAACACCGACCGCCAGATCATGGTGATGCGCGATTTCGGCGTCACCGCGGTCTGCTGCACGCCCAGCTACTTTCTGCACCTGATCGAGCGCGCCGGCCAACTCGGTGTGGATATCCGCGAGCTGCCTGTGCGCGCCGGCGTCTTCGGCGCCGAGCCGTGGACCGCGTCCATGCGCAAGCGCATCGAGAGCGCGGCCGGCATTCAGGCGTTCGACATCTACGGGCTGTCGGAAGTCATCGGGCCCGGCGTAGCGGTCGAATGCCCGCACCAGGATGGCCTGCACATCTTCGAGGATCACTTTTACCCGGAGATCGTGGACCCGGAATCCGGCCGCGTGCTGCCGGAGGGCGAAGAGGGCGAACTGGTGCTGACCACGCTCAGCAAGCAGGCCATGCCGATGATCCGCTACCGGACGCGCGACATTACCGCGCTGATGCCGGGCGCCTGCCCCTGCGGGCGCTCGCTGCGGCGGATGCGGCGGATCGGGCGCCGCAGCGACGACATGCTGATCGTGCGCGGCGTCAACGTATTCCCATCCCAGTTGGAGGCGGCGCTGCTCGAAGTGGAGGGCACGCTGCCGCATTACCAGATCATCCTCACCTGCCAGCACGGTCTGGATCAGATCGAGGTGCAGGTGGAAGTGACGCCGGAGATGTTCAGCGACCAGATCGGCGTGCTCGAACGGCTGAACCAGCGGATCTCGGACGCGCTCGAGCACGTGCTGGGAATCCGCGCGCAGGTGACGTTGGTCGAACCGCTCACCATTCAACGCAGCGAAGGAAAGGCCCGGCGGGTGATCGACCGGCGGAGGGTGCAGCCATGAAACTTCACCAGCTTTCCGTATTTAGCGAAAACAAGCCGGGCCACGTGATCGCGCCGTGCCGCCTGCTGGCCCGGGAAGGCATCGATATCCGCGCGCTGTCGCTGGCAGATACCGAGCGTTTCGGCATCCTGCGCATGATCGTCTCGGACTGGCGCCGGGCCAAGGATCTGCTCGAGCAAGCCGGCTCGGTGGTGAAGATCACCGAGGTGCTGGCGGTCGAGGTGCCGGACCATCCCGGCGGGCTGGCCGACGTGCTTGAAGCGTTTATCGGCACCGCGATCAATATCGAATATATGTACGCGTTCCCTTTCGTACGCGGCGAAAAGGCGGTGCTCATATTCCGCTTCGACCAACCCGACGCCGCCATCGCGCGCCTGCAGGAGCGCGGCTTCCAGGTGCTCTCGAGCGGGGCGCTGGAAGAGAGATAGCGCGGGTGGGACAGGCGCTTACGCCTGTCAACTGATGAATACGAATTAAGACGGCGACGGGATAGAGTGCCTGAGCCTTCGCAAATTCGTGGAGTGCCTTCGCGGGGCTTCTTTAAATATACCCGTCCGGCGTGAGAAAGCACCTAGCTCCGGCGGGCTCCGCGGCGCACATTCCCCTTCCGCGCAACTTTCAATACCGCGTAGACCAAGCCGCCGGTGATCACGATCACCATTCCGGGCCAGGTGGTTGCCGGGCGGTACGCGAACAGGATCAGCAGCACCACCGAACCGCCTGCGATGTACGCCGCGGGCAACACCGGATAGCCCCACACACGGTACGGCCGCTCCGCATCGGGGCGGGTGTGCCGCAAGCGGAATACGGCCGCGATGGTCAGGATGTAGAACAGCAGCGCGGCGGAAATCACCCAATCGAGTAAGTTGCTGTAGAGGTTGCCATAGTGCTGAGTAACTGGGTTGTAAGTGCGCGGCAGCACCAGCACGGCGGCCCAGATGCCCTGCGCGGTGAGGCCCCAGGCCGGCACGTGCGCGCGGTTCAGCACGCCGGCCGGCGCGAAGAACAAGCCGTCCTTCGCCATCGCGTAGTATCCGCGCGCGCCGGCCAGCACCAGGCTGTTGACGCACCCAAAGGTGGCGACCATGATCGCGGCCGCCATCAGCACGGGACCGTAACCGGGGAAGAGTTTTTCGAGCATGGCGGTGGCGACGCGGTCGGAGGGCGCGTGCTGAATTTCGGGAAATGAGAGCACCGCCATGTACGCCAGGTTGACCAGCAGATAAAGCCCGACCACCGCCGAACACCCCAGCGCCAGAGCCAGCGGAAGGTTGCGCTTGGGATTGCGCACTTCGCCCGCCACCATGGTGATGTCGTGCCAGGCATCGGCGGCGAACAGCGACCCCGATTGCGCCACCGAGATCGCCACCACGAGCCCGAAAATGCTGGCCGCCGGCACGCCCAGCGCCGGATCGAACGCGCCGAGGCGGAACATATTCGTGAAATTCGTGTGCACCGCGGCCGCGTTCCACCCCAAAACGAGTCCCACCACGACCAGCGCGCCCAGCGCCAGCGTCTTGGCCGAAGTGAAGATGGTCTGCACAATCTTGCCGTATTCGAGGCCGCGCGTGTTGGTCCAGGTGAGCAGCGCGATCACGCCGATCGCGACCGCCTGCGCGGTGGAAAGCGAAAACGCGTAGCCGGACGAGACGTGGATCGGCCGGATCAAATAGCGCTCCTCGGCCACCGCCGGCAGCACGATCGAAGAAAAACGTGCGAACGCCACCGCGACCGCGGCGATGGTTCCGGTCTGGATCACGGTGAAGAACGTCCAGCCGTAGAGAAAGCCCCATACCGGCGAAAAGGCCTCGCGCAGATAGATGTACATGCCGCCGGCCTGCGGCATCATGGCCGCCAGCTCGCCATAGGAAAGCGCCGCCGCCACCGTCAGCAGGCCAGTCAGCACCCACGCCATCAGCATCCAGCCGGGACTATTGATGAGCCGCGACATGTCGGCCGAAACGATGAAGATGCCCGAGCCGATCATCACCGCGATCACCACTAGCGTGGAATCGAAAAGGCCGAGGCCTTGCACGAACTGCTGTTCCGGCTGCTTGGCGGCGATGGGTTGGCTCATATTGTTTCTTTGGCGGACGCCCGAAAGCCTCGCCGCTATTCGAGCGCGCGCTTGGCGTATGCGACGCTTCTTTTTACATCCTCGGCGCGGCTCAGCGGGCTTTTGTAGTCGTTGTCGATATAGCCGCGGATCGGCCACTTCCGGTCCCGAATCATTTTGAGGATCGCCGCGATCGGCGTATCGCCTTCGCCCCAAGGCACGCTGACGTTGGCCTTGGTGCGGTCCTTCAGAAAAAGTTGAAAGATCCGTTCGTGATGATCCTCAACGAACTTCAGCGCGTCATAACCGCCGCCAACCGCGTCGCCGATATCGATGGTGATGCGGAAGTTTTTCGAAAGCGCCACTGCCTCCTCGTAGTTCTCGGGCCGCGCGATCTGGTCGGGATTGGTGGGATGCATAGTCGGAATCCCTTGCAGCCCCACCAGCAGATCGTGCCGCTCCGCCATCGGCGCCACCCGCCGTGCGATGGAGAGAGGACTGGCCAGGGTGACGATTCCGGCCCCGAGCGCCTCGGCGATCTCGAAGGTGCGGTTCAGTTCCTCATCGCTCGAACCGGGGTTGGCGCTGAAGGCCGTGATCTCGATGCCGGCATCTGCGAACTTCCGGCGAATCTGGCGAAAATAATCGAGCGAAACCGAGAGGCTCCATCTTCCGAGATCGGCTTGCGCCTCGGCCCGTGTCTCGGCGTCCGGCGCCGTCCGAAGCCAACGGACGAGTTCCGGCGGTTCGATCAGCGGCGACCAGATTTCACACTCGCCGAGCCCCGTATCCACCATCGAGGCGATCACCACATCGAGGATCCCTTCGAGCGGCAGCCCGTTAAAACTGTAGCTCTGGAGGCCGAACTGCACTCCGTGGATCCGCGAGTCGATCTTCGCTCCCATCAACGACAAAGGCACGGCCGCCAAGGCAGCCCGTCCGAACTGGCGTCTGGAATACATAGTTCGATTAGAATAACTCATCGGGAATGCTGGAGCGAGACCACGTCCGCGGTGGGGGAAAACGTATTCGGGGGAAAGCGAAAAATCTGCGTGCGGAAAATGCCCGACCGCGCCAGCGCCAACTGAAGCGAGGTGCCGAGAACGCCGAGCCCGTACACCGCGCTGCGCCGGAAGTTGATGGAAGAGGCTTCGGCGAAATAGCGCGTGGGGCAGGAGATCTCGCCGATGCGCGCTCCGATCAGCACCGCCTGCGCCAGCATCTGGTTGTCGAAAACGAAGTCGTCCGAATTGCGTTCGAGCGGCAGCGCTTCGAGCAACTGCCGGCTGAAAGCGCGGAACCCGGTGTGATACTCGGAGAGTTTGGCTCCCGTCAGCAGGTTTTGGGCCGCGGTGAGAAACCGGTTGGCCACGTACTTGTAGCGCGGCATTCCCCCGCGCAGCGCACCGCCGCCCAGGATGCGCGACCCGAGCGCCAGATCGTAAACGCCGTAAGCGATCATGGTCGAAATCGGCGTCACCAGCAGCGGGTTGTACTGGTAATCGGGATGCAGCATCACGATCACGTCGGCGCCGCGCTCGAGAGCGATGCGGTAGCACGTCTTCTGATTGCCGCCATAACCGCGGTTCTTGGGATGGACTTCGACCGTGAGCCCCAGCCGCCGCGCCACCTCGGCGGTGGAATCGCGCGAATGGTCGTCCACCAGGATACGGTCGTCGACAATCTCCGGCAGTTCCCGCACGGTGGCTTCCAACGTCATCTCGGCGTTGTAGGCCGGCAACACGACGGCGATGCGTTTTCCGTTGATCAAGGCCCGCGCTCTTTAGCAGTGTACCCGGTTTCGGGCCGGCGGCGCGCGTGGCCTGGGGAATAACAAACGCAGCGCCCGCCCGGGTGTTCGTTTGTGGGGCAGCCTGGTAAGCTGCTCGTCCGTTGGGAATCGGCCCGCGCGGTGGTTGGCAACCACCGCGGATTGGCATCCCCCTGGAGTTTCTACATTTCCGGGCGCGAGGGGATATGATCAGGTGTGTATCAGGGCACGGCTTTGAGCCGTGCCGCGAGCAGTGTAACGGGTTGGGCTTTAGCCCCTGGTTTATGGCCGGACCTGCGCGCAATGCGCCGTCCCCGAGGGGAAAGTAGGAGTCGTCGATTCGGCCGAGAAGTTCCCCATTGCTTTGCATACCTGGCAAGGACAAAAGAGACAGGGGCTAAAGCCTCAAGATGGCTGCATCTTGCGGCACGGCTCAAGCCGTGCCCTGATACAGGGCACTACGATTGGGTTGGCCAAGGCGGGGTGCCGCCGAACGCTCAAATGTAGAAACTCCGTGCGCAGGATTGGCATCCTGCCCCACATCCTAGGGAGGCTATGGTAGGGGAGCTACTTTCCCACCACGGCTCGCGCCTGCTGGATGGCCGGGTCGCGCTCGGCGTCCACTTCATCGCCTTTCTCGACGCCGAAGGCCTGGTTGAAGATTTCGGTCTTGAGGCGAATGGCCACGAAATCGCTCTCTTGCGACCATTCCGCCACGCCGGGCTGGATGCTGCGCGCGGCCAGGAAAGCCTGGAACTGGTCCATCAACGCTGGAGTCACGGCAAAGTCCTGGCCGATTTTGTGGTCGCGCAGATACTCGGTGGCGAAAGTGGTGAACGATCCCGAGGCCTCCAGCACCGCTCGCAACCGGTTCAGCGGCGGCGGCTGCACCGCGATGTCCGGCTGAATCCCGCCGCCGCCGGTGACCACGCGGCCGCTATCGGTATGGAATTTCGCCTGGTTGGGATGCGAGGTGGTGGCGGCCAGCTCAAACTGCGCCGCATCGAGCGGCCTCTGAATCGACCGCCCGCTGGGCGTGTAGTAGAGCGCCGTGGTGAGCGCCAGCCCGGTGCCCTGGCTCAACGGATAGACGGTCTGCACCAGCCCCTTGCCGAAGCTGGGCTCGCCCAGCACGGTGGCGCGGTCGTGGTCCTGCAAGGCTCCGGCGACGATCTCCGATGCGCTGGCGGTCCTGCCGTTGATCAGAATCGCCAGCTTGAAACCGTACGGCTTGGCGATCGAGGGCACGGTCTCCGCCTTTTCGGGAAAGTGCCGCCCGCGCACCGAGAAGATGGTCTGGCCGGGCTGCAGGAACAGCGACGCGGTCTCGAGCGCCGCCGTCACCAGCCCGCCGGGGTTGTTGCGGAAGTCCAGCACCAGGCCGCCCAGGCGGCTGCCGCCGAGCTTTTCGATGGCCTCCTGGAGCCCCTGCACGGTGTGCTCGTCGAAGCTGGAGACGCGTATATAACCCACGCCCGCTCCCAGCAGGAACGCACGGTCCACGCTGGGGGATTCCATCTCGGCCGGAATCAGCGTGAAGTCGAGGACGCGCGCGGTTCCCGGCCGGCGCACTACCAGCCGCGCCGGCCGCTGGCGCGATTCGCCCAGCAGTTCGGTCAACTGGTCCAGGTCCAGCCGCGCGATCACGTAGCCATTCACCGCCAGGATGTCGTCTCCCGGCGACAGCCCCGCCTTTGCCGACGGCGTTCCCGGCAGCGTCTGCAGCACAATCACCCGTCCGGGAAGCAGCGACACCACGCTGCCGAACCCCTTTTGCGTGGATGCCTCCATTTTCTTGAGCTGGTCGAACTGGCCGGGATCGAAGAACACCGAGTGCGGGTCGAGGACGTGCAGCAGGCCGGGAATGGCGCCCTGGTAAAACGCCTGTTCCGAGGTTACCGGGTCGGCGGCGTTGCTCTCGAGCGAAGCGTAGGCGGAGATGAGCGACTTGATTTGCGAATCCAGGTCGTCGGCGGCGGTCAGCGCGAGGACGGCCGCGAAGAAAGCTGCGGTAAGACGCACCATCAATCGGGCCAGGCCGGCGTGATGTTGGCGGGAACGCCCGAAAAGCGAACCGGCCGCATCGGCGTCTCGGGGGTTTCCAGGCGCGGCCGCTCCTCGCACATCGGTATCCGGCTTGTGGGAAGGCCTGCCATCGAACTCGCCCCTATCCGTATTCTATCGCGTGAAGCGGGTGGCCCTCCGCTCCCGCTGCCGGTCGAGCGCCAATTCGATCAGCCGGTCGAGCAGCGCCGGAAACGGCAAGCCGCTGTGCTCCCACATCTTCGGGTACATGCTGATGGAAGTGAAGCCGGGAATCGTGTTGATCTCGTTGATGTACAGCTTGGCCGTCGCGCTCTCGAGCAGGAAATCCACCCGCGCCATCCCTTCGCACTCCACCGCTCGGTAGCATTCCACCGCCAGCCGCCGCAACTTGTCCGTGGTCTGCGGCGGCAGATCGGCCGGCACCTGGGCTTGGGCGAGGTCCAAAGTGTATTTGTCGTCGTAGTCGTAGAATTCGCGCGAGGGCAGGATCTCGCAGGGCAGGGAAGCGGCGGGCGCCTCGTTACCGAGCACGGCGCATTCCAATTCGCGGCCCGCGATGCCGCGCTCCACGATCACTTTGCGGTCGAATTCCGCCGCCAGCGCGAAGGCCGCCTCCAGCTCGCGCGCGTTGTGCGCCTTGGAAATCCCTACCGACGAGCCCAGGTTGGCCGGCTTCACGAAAACCGGGAAGGGAAGCGCGGCGCAAGCTTCCGCCACGTTGGCCGTCCCGCGCGGCAGCGCCACAAAGTCGACAACCGGCAACATCCGTTCCATACAGACACGTTTGGTCATCTCCTTATCCATGGAAACGGCGGAGCCCAGCACCCCGGCGCCCACGTACGCCAGGCCGGCCAGCTCCAGCAGCCCCTGCACCGTGCCGTCCTCGCCGAATGTCCCGTGCAGCACCGGGAACACCACGTCGATTTCCGGCTGCGCCCCCGGCTCGGGCAGGATCGGCCGCGGCGACCACTTGCCTTGCTTGTCGATAAAGTATTCCAGAACCTCGTACTTGTCCCGATCGAGGCCATCTATAATAGCGCGCGCCGAGCGCACCGACACTTCATGCTCCCCGGTGCGGCCGCCGTATACGACCGCTACTCGCAGCTTCATAGGATGCGTTTTCCCATTCCCGACATGATCAGCTCCACCGCCAGATCGGCCGTGCGGTTGAATTCGTCAATCACCGGATTGACTTCCACCACCTCGATGGAAACCATCTTTCCCGAATCACAGATCATTTCCATCGCCAAATGGGCTTCCCGGTACGTGACGCCGCCGCGCACCGGCGTGCCCACCCCCGGCGCGTCCTTGGGATCGACGAAATCCATGTCGAGCGAAAGGTGGAACCCGTCGGTACCGTCCGAAGCCGCGCGAATCGCCTCTTCCATCACCGTGCGCAGGCCGCGTTCGTCGATGTCGCGCATGGTGAACGCCCGCACGCCGGAATCGCGCACGTTGCTTCGCTCCAGTTGATCCACGTCGCGCAGGCCCACGATGGCCGCGTGGGCGGGGCTCACCTTGGGATGAAAGCCAAACAAGTCCACCAGTTCCGGCGCGCCGCGGCCCAGAATCGCCGCCAGCGGCATCCCGTGCACATTGCCGCTGGGGCTGGAGCCGGGTGTGTTCATATCGGCGTGCGCGTCCAGCCAGATCAGCCCGATGCTGCGTCCCTGGCGGCGAAAATGCTGCGCCACGCCGCCGATGGCGCCCACCGCCACCGAGTGGTCCCCGCCCAGCACCAGCGGCAGCCGGCCGCGCTCGAGCGCCTCCATCACCTGCTTGCCCAGCCGCTCGCACGCGGCGGCGATCTGCGCCAGGTACTTGGCGTGCGCGTCGCCTTCGGCGCAGCTTTCCGCCTGCTCCACCGCAATGTTGCCCAGGTCTTCGACCTCGTATCCGAGCGTCGCGATGCGCGAGTTCAAATTCGCCACCCGCAGCGCCGAGGGGCCCATATCCACGCCGCGCCGGCCCTGTCCTAAATCGAGCGGCGCACCGATCACCGCTATGTGTGAATGTCGCATATGAGGAATGGTTCCACGTTTCCCGTGGCGCCGGCGGTCTTTGCCGCCGGTGTTTTCTTGCGGCGTGCGCCTACGCTTCCTCCAGCCGATCGAAGATCCGCAGGATGGTTTCCATCGGGCTGGTGAGCCCCGGCTTCTCTTTCAGTTCCAGCACCAGGGGAAACTGCCCACCCCCGCGCAGCAGTTCCATGGTCTGCTTCCAGTTCACCGTTCCTCCTTCGCTCTCGAACGGGAACAGGTGCTGGTCCGTCTTGCCGTCGTTGTCGTGTATATGGGTGGAGCGGATGCGCGGCTTCATCAGCCGGAACGCCTTCTCCACACCCTCGTTCATGTTGGCGTGGCCGATATCGAAAACGTAGTTCAGCCCGATGTGCGTCAATTCCTGGAAGAGCAGAAGGCGCTCCGCGCTCGAAAGCTCGTTGGGAATGTTCTCGAGCAGTATGTCCACGCCGCGCTGGCGCGCGAACATGTTCAACTCCTCGAGCGCCGCGAAGGCCGCATCGAACTTGCGCAGGTCGAACTCCTCGCCGGCGACGCCGATGTGCTGGATCAGGTAGCGGAACGGGATCACCTCGGCAATCTCCAGCGCGCGCTTGATTTCATCCACCATCTCCAGCCGCCTGCCCTTCACCGGCTCGGTAATTGCGATCACCGCATGCGGCCCCGACCGGCCCCAGATCTCGTCGTTGTACATGGGCGAGTGCAGCGAGTGCAGTTTCAACGTCGAGTCGCGAAACCAATGGCCCAGTTCGGCGATCTGCGCCTTGTCGCGGTAGTCCAGGTGCTGCCGCGCGCAGAATACCTCCACCGCGGGAATCCCGGCCTGCTCGATGCGTTGCAGCGTCGCCCCGGTCAACCGGTGATTGACGAACACGTGCGTCGAAAGTACGTGGTCCATGGTCTTCTTCTCAGTCCTTTCGAGCCTTAGTATCCTCGCGCCGCGCTCTCGCTTCGCGGATCGGCGGCGCCCGCGAGCCAACCGTCTTCCCACAGTATCGCCGCATCCACCGCATTGCCGCCGGCCCTCAGCACGTCCAGACCCGCGTCGGCTGCGTGGAACTCGGCCGCCACCACCATCCCGTGCCGCGCGTGCACCGGTTGCGCGCCCCGCGCCGACAGCGCGATCGCCACCAATATCGGAATCAGCGTGCGCCGCATCAAGTAGATTCTAGCGTGTATCGCGAGCGGCAAGAGCCGGCGACGCGAGCGCAGCCGGCCTTTGTGGCGGCACGCAAAAGTGCGTGCGCCACATTCACCCGTCCGGGAATTGAACCTGTTCTTGGGTTGGCTTACTCCGAACGCCGCCGCTTCCATTCGAACAGGACGATCCCCGCGGCCACCGACACGTTGAGCGACGAAATCTTCCCGGCGAGCGGAATCCGCACCAGCATGTCGCAGTGCTTCTTCACCTGCTCGTGGAGTCCCTTGCCTTCGCCGCCCAGCACGATCGCGGTAGGCAGCGAATACGCCACGCGGTCGTACGGCTCCGTACCGCGTTCGTCCAGCCCGTAAATCCAGTAGCCGCGCTCTTTCAATTCTTCGAGCGTGCGATTGATGTTGGTGACGCGCGTGACCGGCATGTGCTCGATGGCGCCGGCCGCGGCTTTTGCCGCCACGTCCGTCAGGCTGGCCGCGCGGCGTTCGGGGATGATGACGCCGCCCGCGCCCGCCGCGTGCGCCGTGCGGATCACCGCCCCCAGGTTGTGCGGATCCTCGACGCCATCGAGCACCACCAGCAACTCGGCCCGCGCCACTTGTTCGAGCTCGGCATATTGGCGCGCCGCGCCCATCGCGATCACGCCCTGGTGCGCCGTGCTGCCTGCCAACCGGTCGAGCGCCGGCCGCGGCTCGAAACGCACCGGCACGCCCACGCGCCGCGCCATGTCGATCAGCTCCTGCAAACGCGGGCCGCCCGCGCCCTGCGCCACCAGCAGCCGCTCCAGCGGATGTTTGGCGCGTAGCGCTTCGGCCACTGGATGAATTCCGCTTAAAATCGGCATCAGGCTTCCGGCAGAATCCGCAAGCCGTTGTTGAACCGGTTGGTGAAGTTGGCCATCGCCGCCACCAGCGTGATCTCGACCACCTGCTCCTGAGTGAAATGCGCGAACAATGCTTCGCGCGATTCCGCGGCCTTCGCCGCGCGCGTCAAGTCGCGCGCATACGCAACCGCCGCGCGCTCGGCCGCGGTAAACGGCTGCTCCTCGCCGGCCTGGAGCGCTCGTATCTCGTCGGCGGTGATGCCGGCCTTGGGCGCGCTCGCCGTGTGCGCCGCCGTGCAGAAGGCGCACTGGTTGGCATAGGAGCAGGTCAGGTAGACCAGCTCTTTCACTCGCTGCTCCACCGGGCCCCGGCCCATGATCGCGGCGTACAGGAACACGAAATTCTTCAGCGCTTCCGGCCGGTGCGCCATGATGCGGAAGAACGCGTTGGGCTTCTTCGACTTGGCCTCCAGGCTGGCCAGAAACTCGTTTTGCGTGGGGTCCACGCCTTGAATCGGAATTGGCATAGGAACCAGTATAGACTTTCGTTTACCGTAGCAGCGCGTGCGCGGCCAGCACGATCAGGATGCCCGTGAACGCGCCGATCATCTTCATCGCGGTCCAGGAGCGGAGGGTCTGCGGCACCGTCATTCCGAAGTATTGATTCACCAGCCAGAAGCCGGAATCGTTGACGTGCGATGGGCCCGAGCCGCCGCAGCACAGCGCGAGCACGATGATCTCCGGGCTGTAGCCGGGAATGCCCTTGACGATCGGCGCCACGATGCCGGCCGCGCTGATGATGCCGACGGTGGCCGAGCCCATCGCCACTCGCAGCGCCATCGCGATCGCGAACACCACCAGCAGCGGAGACACGGAGGACGTCACCAGCAGCCTTCCCGCCACCGCGCCCACGCCCGAATCGACGATCACCTGTTTGAACGCGCCGCCGCCGCCCATGATGCACAACAGCGCGCCCATCGGCGCCAGCGAGTCGGCCGCCATCTTCATCGCCCGCTCGCGCGAAACGCCGCGCCGCAGTCCGAACAGGTAGAGCGACGCCAGCGCGGCAATCGTCAGCGCGGTGAACGGATGTCCCAGAAACACCGCCACGCCGCGGAGCGGCACGTTGACCATGGTGGCCAGCGCGGCGCCGAAGATCAGCCCCACCGGCAGCAGCAACAGCAGGATCACCATCCACACCGGCGGCGCGTTTCCTTTTTCGGTTGGCGGCGCCGCCGAAGCGATCTCCGGCACGCCCACGTTGATGCGCTTGGCGATCCATTGGCCGTAGAATATGCCCGACACCACCGCTACCGGGATCGAGATGGCGAGCCCCAAGAGGATCGTTCGGCCTATATCGGCTCCCATCAGTTGCGCCGCGGCCGCCGGCGCCGGATGCGGCGGCACCAGCGAGTGCGCGATGGTGAGCGCCGCCGCCATTGGCAGGCCGTAGAACAGCAGCGACCGCTTGGTCTCGCGCGCCAGGTTCCACACCAGCGGCACCAGAATGATGAAGCCCACCTCGAAGAAGATCGGCAGTCCAACCAGAAACGCCGCCACCAGGATGGCCCACGCCGCGCGCTCGCGCCCGAAACGCCCGAGCAGCCAGTCGGCCAGCGCCACGCCGCCGCCCGAGACCTCCAGGTAGCGGCCGATCATCGCGCCCAGCCCCACCACTACCGCGATGAACCCGAGCGAATCGCCGAAGCCGCTCTGGATGGATTTGAGCACTTTTTCCGGCGGCATGCCCGCCGCCAGGCCGAGCGCCATGCTCGAAATCAGCAGCGCCAGAAACGCGTGCAGCTTGGCGCCCAGAATCAGAAACAGCAGCAGCCCGATGGAAGCCGCCGTGAGCAGGACCAGGTATGTGCCATTGGCCGGCATTGAGCGCCCATTCTATCGTGATCGGCGGAGGCTGCGCTTGTACGGGAGCGCTCCGGTAGCGCTCCGGTAATTGCCAGCTCTTGAGCGCTCACGTATAATGCGAACATGGCTGTAAACGCAAAGAGGAAGAATCCCGCCGCTGTCGCGCTGGGGCGGAGAGGCGGTAAGAAGGGTGGTCCCGCCAGAGCCGCCAAACTCACTCCCGAACAGCGCAGCGAAAGCGCCCGAAAAGCCGTTCAGGCACGATGGCTGAAAGCTAAAACGGGCGGCAACCACACACCCGCTACGTCTGTACTCGACACCTCAAGAAAGGCTCTTCACCTCTGCTTGAAGCGCATCAAGGATGCCAAGGACGAAACCGAACTCCGTCGCCTGACCCAAGAGCTTCAAAGGATCGTGTTCCACCGACAGTACCAGAATGCCGAGAATTAAGAGACCGCCGCCGTACTTCATGAAACATCTCGTCGATCGCTTTCGTGAAGGCCGGATTTCGGTTGACGATTTCGATGCATTGCAGGATTGGTTGAACTCCAATCCCGAGGTGCCACAGGGAAAATGGTACAAGCAGTTTCCAAAATTCCCCCTGGCGGGCGAGGGCGAAGTGCCCAAGACATTTCTCACACCGGGGATGGTGCCCCATGGGACGGAAGTTCATTGACGGGAAACCGCATGTCAATGCCCTATCCAGGTTAGAATAGCCTCCTGTGACAGTGGTTCCGGCTCCGGTGCGCACCGCGTTATCCCGCCAGGAGTGGCGCATCCTCGCGCTGCTGGTCATTTCCGGCTTTCTGAATTACTTCGATCGCGCCAACCTCTCCGCCGGCGCCACCAACATCCAGCGCGACCTCGGCTTCACCAACTACCAGCTTGGCCTGCTGCTGTCGGCTTTTTTTTGGACTTACGCCGCGTGCCAGTTGCTGGGCCTTTCCGGCTGGCTGGTGGACCGGTTCAACGTCGGCTGGATTCTCGCCGCCGGCTTTTTCCTGTGGTCGGGCGCCACCGCCATCACCGGCGCCGCCCACGCCTTCGCGGTCGTGTTCGCGCTGCGCCTGGTGCTCGGCGCCGGCGAATCCATCGCCTATCCGTCCTATTCGCGCATCCTGGCGAACCACTATCCCGAACACCATCGCGGCCTGGCCAACGCCCTGATCGATGCCGGCACCAAGTGCGGTCCCGCGCTTGGCACTTTGCTCGGCGGCCTGCTGATCGCGCAGTACGGCTGGCGTGCGTTCTTCCTGGCTCTCGGCGGGGCCAGCCTGGTTTGGTTGGCGCCCTGGTTGCTTTGGATGCCGCGCGGTCGCGCCACGGCTGCTCCCGAACAGGATCGCGCGGCGCCCTCCATCTTCGACGTCATCCGCCGCCGGCCGGCCCTGTTCACCGCGCTGGGGCTCTTCTGCGCCAACTATTTCTGGTATTTCCTGCTCACCTGGCTGCCGCCGTATCTGGAAAAGGAGCGGCACTTCTCGAAAACCAAAATGGCCTATGTCGGCTCGATGGCTTATTTGTTGATTGCCATTTCGGCGGTCATTTGCGGCCGTCTGTCGGACGTCTGGATCGCGCGCGGCCACACACCGAACCGCGTGCGCAAGACCTTCGCCGGCTTGGGACTCACGCTTTCCACCCTGATTCTGCCGGTGGCCGTCATCCGCAATGAAACCGCCGCCATGGCGCTGCTCATGTTCACTTGCGCGGGCTACGGCCTGTTCAGCTCGAACATTTACGCCATCACGCAGACGCTCGCCGGTCCGCGCGCGGCGGGCAAGTGGACCAGCTTCCAAAACGGATTCGGCAATCTGTCCGGCGTGGCCGCGCCCTGGTTCACCGGCTGGATCGTCCAGCGCACCGGCGAGTTCTACCTGGCTTTCCTGGTCGCCGCCGCCGTCGCCCTGTGCGGAGCCGCCTGCTATGTCATCGGCGTCGGCCCCATCCGCCCGGTCGACTGGGATGCGGGCGGCGAGAGTTTCGAACATAGTGCGCCGGTCCGGCGATAATGGGGATGTCATGATCGAGACGGGACTGGCAGGCAAGGTCGTCATCGTCACCGGCGCTGCGGCGGGCATCGGCAAGGCCACCGCGCGGCGCTTCGCTCAGGAAGGCTGCAAGGTGGCTTCCTGGGACGTGAAGGAGGCGGAACCGGAAGCGGGCGGCATCTTTCGGAAGGTGGATGTCACCGGCGCGGATTCGGTCGAGAGAGCGCTCGAGGAAACCCTGCGCGTGCTAGGACCCGTGTACGCGCTGGTCAACAATGCGGGCATTCTGCGCGACGGGCAGATCGTCAAGTTCAAGGAAGGCGCCATCGTTGGCTTGATGAGCGACGAGCAGTTCGACGCGGTGATTGCGGTGAACCTGCGGGGCGTGTTCGTGGCTACTCGGGCGGTCGCCACGCGCATGATCCAGGCGGGCGCGGGTGGGGTGATTCTGAACGCCTCGAGCGTGGTCGGATTGTACGGCAATTTCGGGCAGACCAATTACGTCGCCAGCAAGGCCGGCGTGATTGGGATGACGCGCGTGTGGGCGCGGGAGTTCGGCCGGTATGGGATTCGCGTCAACGCCGTGGCTCCGGGTATCATCGACACCGACATGATGAAGGCCGTCCCGGAGAAGGCACGGGAGGGTTTGCGCGCGCACACGCCGCTGGGCCGCATGGGACAACCCGAGGATATCGCCAACGCGTACTTGTGGCTGGCCTCGGACGCGGCGTCCTTCGTCACCGGCGTGGTGCTCAGCGTGGATGGCGGAATTGTGACGGGGACGTAGGGGCCGCTGCAGGGCAGGGACTCGCCGGAACACGGCAGCTTAAGGCCGGATCTTCTTGCGCGGGAGCAGGCCGATGCCCAAGAGGACGCCGAGAATCAGCCAAAACAGTCCCAGAGCAACGTGTGGCGTGCGGGGCCCGCTCGCAATGGCCCCGTAGACGTTGAAGGCTCCGTAGAGCGCACAGAGGAGAGCATAGCTCGTGCGAAATGCTCTCGATGTCAACATAGTGGGCATTGGCTGATACATAAGCCTACGAAAGGAGTATATCAAAGCCTTGGCTTCGCGTCATGACCGCAGCGCCTGGTTGGGGTCGATGCCGGCGGCGAGGCGGGCAGGCAGATAGCTGGCCAGGGCGGCGACCGCGGCCAGGAACAGGAGCGCGCCCAGAAAAACCAGCGGGTCGGTGGCGCTGACCTGCACCAGCGCCGCGGCAACCAGCCGCGTCACGGCGACGGCGGCCACCAAACCGGCGGCAAGACCGATCGCGGTGAGCGCCATGCCCTGCCTGACCACCATGCCGACCACATCGCCGGGGCGTGCACCGAGGGCGATGCGGATGCCGATTTCATGGCGGCGTTCGGCGACCGCGTAGGCCATCACTCCGTACAACCCGAGCGCCGCCAGCAGCAGCGCCAAGCCGCCCAGCACGGCCAGCATGGTGGCCGCCAGTTTTTCGGTGAACAACGCGGCGTTGATGTTTTCTTCCATCGGCATGGAGTCGAAGACGCCTGCGTCGGGATCGAGCGAGCGCACCGCGCGGCGCACCGGTTCCACCGCCTGCTGCGGGTCCCCGGCGGTCCTCGCATAGAGGCGGATGCCCATGTCCTCGCGGTAGACCTGGCGGAAGGGCACATAAAAATACGGCTTCACCCTCTCATCCAGGTTTTGGTACCTGCAGTCCTTGGCTACGCCCACCACAGCGAACCAGCGGCCCCATCCGTGCACATGCTGGCCGATCGGGTAGCGGCTGCCGAAGAAGTGCCGCGCAAAGGCCTGGCTGACGATCATCACCGGCGCGGACTTTTCGTCGTCGTGGTCGGTGAAATCGCGCCCCTCCACCAGCGGGATCCGCAGCATGTCGAAATAGCCCGGGGCCACCACGTTGCGGTTGATCTTCATGTTTTCACTGGGGCCGGGCACATAGCCTTGAATCTCCAAGGGTTCCCACCATTGGCCGGAAAAGGACAGCGGAACGGTGTGAGAAAAGGTGACGGCGGTTATGCCCGGCTGCGACAGGACGTGATCGCGCAGTTGTTCCACAAACAGCTTTCGCTCCGGGACCGTGTACCCATTCAGGGACAGGTGCGCAACCAGCACGTGGCTGGGATCGAAGCCTGGGTTAATCTGGCGGGCAGCCTGGAAACTGCGGGCGAACAAACCCGCACTGATGATGGCGACCAGCGCCAGGGCGACTTGGGAAACTACCAGCAGCCTCTGCATATGGTGCGAGCTGGCGCCGCCCGATCCGCCGCGGCCGCCTTCTTTTAGAGATTCGTTGAGATTGGCGCGGGCCATGTGCCAGGCGGGTGCGATGCCGGACAGGGCGCACGCCAGCAGGCACAGCAGAAAGGTGAAGGCCACCACGTCGCCGCTGAGAGGAACGTCGAGCGTGATCGGAAGCCCGGAGGGTGGCACCATGCTTCCCAGCGACTGGCTGAACCACGAGGTGACGGGCACCGCGATCAGCCCGCCCAGCACGGCCAGCACCAGGTTTTCGCTGAGCAACTGGCGCACCAGGCGTCCGCGGCCCGCGCCCACCGCCATGCGCACGCTGAACTCTCTTTGGCGGGCCGTCGAGCGGGCCAGCAGCAGGTTGGCCACGTTAAAGCAAACAATCAGCAGCACCACGCCGCAAACGGCCATCAGGAGGATGAGCGGCCTCAGTAACGATGTCTGGGCGCCGGAATGGGCTTTCCAGATGGGAAGCACGGTGGCGCTGATGCCAAGGTTGTGCTCCGGGTCGGCTTCCGCCAGGTGGCGCGCCTGGGATTGGATTTCAGACCGCGCCTGCTCCAGGGTGACGCCCGGCAGCAGACGCGCGAAGCCAATCATCTGCCGCGTTCCGCGATCTTCGAGCGACCACTCCTGCAACGCCTTGAGCTGCGCGCCCATCGTAATCGGAGCCCACATGTCAAACGTCAGTCCGGGCACGGAGCCGAGGAAGGACGCTGGCGCCACGCCCACGATCGTCAACTGTTGGCGGTTCACCCGCAGCAGTTGACCGACCACACCGGGATCGGCATTGAAGCGGCGCTTCCAAAGGCGTTCGCTGATGACCAGCACGGGGTGGGCGCCCTGCGCGTCGCCAGACTCATCGGGCGTGAACATCCTGCCCAGGATTGGCCTGACGCCCAGCACCGCAAAATAATTGCCAGTGACGAGCTCGCCCCAGACGTGCTCCGCGTGCACGTCCTGGCCGATGCTGAAGGGACACATCGTGGCACCTGTCAGGCCGCTGATCAGCTTCAGGCGATCGCGGTAATCCCGATAATCGGGGTACGACGTAGCCAGCGCGTCGCCATTCGGCGCCACGGTTTCAAACGCGACCACCCTGGCTGGGTCGGCCACACCCGGTACCGGATGCAGGAGAACGCCGTCAATCCAACTGAAAACCGTGGAATTGGCGGCGATGCCGGCGGCCAGCGTCAGCACCGCGATCAGGGTGAAGCCGGGGCTCCGGAGGGCCATCCGGAAACCGAATCGGAGATCCTGGATGAGGGTTCGCACGAGAGAAACGGAGGCAATTGTGATGCCAACCGAGCGGCCCGATTATAGCGGCGAAAACGCACCGCGGCGCGCCGGGGCCGCCAGGAACGTTCGAAATTGGGACGGGCTGTGCGGAGCCGAACGCGCCTGGCGTGCCGCGATGTCTGATCCAGCCGGCTCAGGAACAACCGAGCGAAAAGCCCAGCGCCGCGCAAACCTGCTGCATGCGCTGTGTGCTCAAGGCACCGACGCGGCGTCCCAACCGCGTTTGAGCCACCGTCACGGCATTGTGCAGATTGACGGCGCAGCGGCTTTTCATCCCGTCATCGATATCCAGAATCACTTCGGAAGGCACGCCGCGAATGGTCGACGCGATCGGCGCGATGGTTACGGTGGCCAGATGGCGGATGGCGCTGTCGCGGGTCAGAACCAGCACCGGCCGCTGTTTGTCCGGGGGTGCGAACCGGCACAGGCGGACCTCGCCCCGGCTCAGAGACCCGGCCACGCCGCGGCATCCTCCCAGATGCGAAACTCTTCCTCGCGCTGCGGCTGGGCCAGATACCCGCGCCGGTCCCGCTCTTCCAGTTCCAGATCGTGCAAGCGCTTGAGGTGCTGATCGAGAGCCTGGCGAATCAAGGCCGATCGATTCACCTTCCGCCGCTTCGCCGCGAGATCGGCCGCTCGCAGCAGCTTTGCATCCAGCACCACCTGTATGGTCACCACTGTGGACCCCACTCTACAGTATAGTCCACACACCGGATCGGTCGCGCACGGGTGAAAAAACTGGAAGCTAAAGCATGCCCCACCAACGGCGGTTCATCGGATAGACTGGAGTTGCCGCTTATGGACCTCGCCAAAATTCAGCAGGAATTGCGCAACCAGGCGCTCGACGGCTGGTTGTTTTTCGATCATCACATGCGCGACCCGCTGGCCTACCGGGTGCTCGGATTCGCGCCGCCACGGACGCCGACGCGCCGCTGGTATTACCTGATTCCGGCTGTGGGCGAGCCGCGCGGCCTGGAGCACCGCATCGAGCGCGGCATGACCGCCGGCACGCCGGGCGAGAAACTCCTGTATTCCGGGTGGGCCGAGCAGGTGGACTGCCTGCGCCGGATGACGGCCGGGCTGAAGCGTGTGGCCATGCAGTATTCTCCGCTGTGCGCCATTCCCTACGTGGCGATGGTGGATGCGGGCACGGTGGAACTGGTGCGCAGCCTCGGCCTGGAGGTGGTCAGCTCGGCGGAGTTGATTCAGGTTTTCGAAGCGCGCTGGACGCCGGCGCAATTGGAATCGCACCTGGAAGCCGGACGCAGGGTGGACCGCGTGCGTGCCGAAGCCTTCGCGCTGATCGCCGAGCGCACCCGCAACGGCGCGCCGCTGAGCGAAGTGGAAGTGAAGCGCTTCATTCGCGAGCGCTTCGCCAAAGCGGGGCTGATCACCGATCACGGCCCCATCGTGGGCGTGAATGCCAACTCGTCCAATCAGCATTACGAACCGACCGAGGAAGTCACCGCGCCGATTCGCTCGGGCGATTGGGTGCTGCTCGATATGTGGGCCAAGCTGGACCAACCGGAGGCGGTTTACTACGACATCACCTGGACCGGTTTCTGCGGCGGCCAGCCTACGGAAGAGATGCGCAAAGTGTTCGCCGTGGTGACGGGCGCGCGCGACGCCGCCATACGCCGCGTCCAGGAGGCGGTTGCGGCGAAACGGGAATTGCGCGGCTTCGAAGTGGACGACGCCAGCCGCGGCGTGATTGCAAATGCCGGCTACGGCGAATATTTCGTGCATCGCACCGGCCATTCGATCGGCGTGGAAGTGCACGGCAGCGGCGCCAACATGGACAATCTCGAGAATCACGACGAGCGGCGGGTGATTCCGTGGACCTGCTTTTCGATTGAACCCGGCGTGTACCTGCCGCATTTTGGCGTGCGCTCGGAGATCGATATGTTCGTCGGCGATGCCGACGCGCGCGTCACCGGCGAAATCCAGCGGGAAGTGCAGTTCCTGTAGCTATCGGCTCATGGCACGAATTCCCGGCCACGCGTCAATCGCTTCTTGCGGGTTAGTTCCTCATTGGGCTTGAATTCGCCGCCACTCAAAATAATGCTCAGCACTTCCTTCGAGCGGGCTTCGAAAGCGCCTATTTTGTCGGGCGTCAGGTTGTTGTGGGCGGATTCGACCAGGGGGATGGCTTCCTTGGGGCCGGGGATTTGGTTAATGTCGATCCAGACGCCGGCCGGTGGAACAGTCGTGTCGATGAAGCCCATCGCGGCCATGACAGGGGCTCTAATGCGAGAGGCGAAATAGACGGTGTCGAAATAGAGCGCCGTCGCCGGGTTGGAATTGTCGGAGGCTCCGTTCGGGTAGCCTGCCTGGCGGCGGTGCAGATCGCCGTTGGAATCGGCGCCGGAAGGTTCGTTGACGATGACGGCCGTCACTTTGGGATTCAGACCGGCGGCGACGAGGCTTTGGTGGCCTCCCATGCTGGTCCCCATCACGACGATGTTCTTGCCGTCCCAATCCGGGCGAGTCGCGATGTAATCGATGGCGCGCGAGTCGCGGAGATACATGTTGAGGAAGTAGGATGTTTCCCGGCTGGCGTTGCCAATTGAGTGGTAATTGTCGCTCACTCCAGTCGCCTGGTTGGGCGGGAGGTCGTGCGAATCCACGTTGAAAGCCAGCCAGCCCTCCGCCGCCCGATCGGTGACCGTCTGGGGTTGAAGGGCATGCACTCCGGCCCACTCGAATACCACGAGCGCCGGGAATCTCCCTTCCTTGGCTGGCTTGGCGAGGTAGCCTTGCACGTGGGAACCGAGGCTGTCCAGTTTGACGGTGTACAATTCCACGCCGGACTGGCTGGTTTGGGTGGGGGTGAGAGCGGGATTGACCGGAATTTCGCTCAGGGCTTTCAGCCTGGCGTCCCAAAAGCCGTCGAAATCGGCGGGACGCGGAACCGAAGGTTGCAACTGAGTGGGCGCGATGGCCGCTCCGAGGTGGATGACGGCGCCCTTCACGGCAACCGGAGCGGCGCCCGGCGGGCTTTGCGCGGGCGGCGTTGGCGCATTCGCCCTGACCTCAACATAGAGCATGGCCGGCTCGCCCAGTGCGGTTTCGATGATGGCGCGGCCGGATGACAGATCGAGCGCGCCCGCCGCGATGATGTCGAAATTGTTCTTCTTGATGGTGTAGGTGTAAGTGCTGCCGGGAGCGGTTGCACCCTGCGCCAGAGTCACCGTCCAACCGGCCTTTTCGCCGAGTTCGTAAATCCCGTTCTGGTGAAACGGCGTGAAGATCAACGGCTGGGTTTGAGCCGGGAGAGTCGCGGAGAAGAAAGCACAGACGAGTGCAATGCCGGCGGCGGACAAATAGCGTGGGGTGCGGCGAGATGGATGTTTCATAAGCGGGCTGAAGCGAGCGCGTCCGGGCTCGTCAACGCAAACAGAATATCATTCCTCGCAACTGGGAACTCGAATGTGGCAAGCCGGCTTACCAGGCGGCCTCGATCAGCGACACTGCCTGCCGCGGGAGGGTGAAGCTCACACTCAGTTTTCCATTTTGCGTCGACATCCACTCGGGCGTGTGAAGCAACTCCAACTGGCCGGCGGCTTCGAGACGCGCGTACTGTTCGGCGCTCGGTTGCTCGGGCGATCCCATGCGCAGCCAGGCGGTGTAGGCGTTGCTGTGGTCCCCATCGATGCGATAATGGCGCACCAGCACGCGGCCGGCGGCGGCCGGGATGCCGGCGACGGTCAGGTTGACCGCGGCGGGCTGCGCCGGAACGTCATCGTCGTGATAGTTCCAAATCAGCGTTGCGATCTCATGGCTGGAGCGGACGGCCAGGGCGTCGATGTGCGGTTGGCCGCGCACGCCGCTCGCCAGCAACTCGTCGAGAGCGACAGCGCCAGCCGATTCCACGCGGACGCGCTCGCCGCTTTCCGGGGCCATCATTCCCAGCATGCGGAAGACATTCAGCACCGGCTTGTCGATGCCGTTGGTGGCGAGTGTGCGAAAGCCGGCGAAGTAAGGTTGATGCTCGAATTCGAAGGCCCAGGTGAGCATGCCCTCCAAGTTGGCGTGGCGGCGATCGGCGAGCTGCAACATGGCGCCCAGCGCGGCGGCGGTGTAAGCGGGGTAGAGCGCGCCGTTGCGGTAGGCGTTCTGCGGATTCGCGCGCGCCGTACACGCCGCGCAGCCTTCCGGATCGGCCTCGCTCAGCACAATCGGCAGCTTGGCACAGGCGGGGAATTCGTTGACCACACGCATCCCTGCGTCAACGTCCTCGATCTCGCTGGCGAGCCCCATGCGGACGCGGTTGTCCACCATTTGCGGCCGGCCTTTGGCGTGGTAGGTGATGAAATCGAGCGGCGTGCCTTTGGCGGCGCAGTGCGCCAGGAACTGCCGCAGATAATCCGCCGCGTGCGGATTGTGCGGGCTGGTGGTGGCGGGCCCGCCGATGCGCGCCGTCGGCAGGACGCTTTTCACCGCCGCGGCGGCGTAGTCGTACAGCCGGTCGTATTCCTCGGCGGTGCCTTTCCAGTAGCTGATGTCGGGTTCGTTCCACACCTCCCAATACCAGGTTTCGACCTCGCGCCGGCCGTAGCGCTGGATGGAGTGGAGCACCCACTGGCGCACCAGTTCTCCCCACCGCGCATAGTCTTTGGGAGGGTAGGACCAACCTTGGCCGTCATCGGGCGTGGGCCAGTTGCGAGTGTATGGTTGCGGATGGATCGACAGCGCTTCCGGCATGAAGCCGATTTCGACGAACGGCCTGGCGCCGCCTTGTATGTAGGTGTCGAAGATGCGGTCGATGATCGTCCAGTCGTAAACTGGGTGCCCGGCGGCGTCTTCGGTGTAAGCGTTGGTCGAGCCCCATTTGAGGGCCGCCGCGCCGTCGCCGGTGCAGAGCAGATGGTGAACGCGGATATTGACCGGCGACGAGCTCAATCGGGCGAGCTCGCCCACCAGCTTGGGCCCATATTGCATGTAGGTGTAGTTCGGCTCGTCGTAACCGAAATAGGAAAAGACGGGGCGGAACGGACCCAGGCTGGCTCCGCCATCGACATGAATGGCCGTCGGCGCCTGCGCCGAAACCAGCGCCGGCATCGCGGCCGCAAGGAGAATCGCTGCGGTTCTCATGGGCAACATCAAGGGTACTAAAGAAAACGGGCGGCCTGCGCTGGGTGCGCGACCGCCCGTTGGCAATACGAAGGATAACAGTCGACTAGAAACGCGAGGCGAGGGGCCTCAGCGGGGTGGGGAAGCGCACCGGTGTGTCGGCCCGGTCCATCGGCTTCTCGAGCACCAGCGAGCGCAGTCCCGGCATGCCGGCCGAGGCGCCGCGATGGCTCTTGTCGGAAATCGGAAGCTGGCCGGTAGTCAGGTTCTTCAAGCCGAACAGCGCCAGCTCGAAGCGGTCCTTGACGCCGACTTTCTGGAACAGCCGCGACAGGTACACCTTCACGGTGCCCTCGGAGATCATCAGCGTGGTGGCGATCTCCTTGTTCTTGAGGCCTTGCGACAGCAGGCTCACCAGTTGCCCTTCGCGCTGCGTCAACGCCACCCGGCGCGCGCAGAGGAAGCTGTCCGTGAGAGCCTTCTCAAACCACAACTCGCCGGCCTGGACTTTTTGCAGGCATTTGACTTGCAGGTCGGTGGCCAGGGTTTTTCGCAGGATGCCCCGCACTCCCAGGCCCATCGCCTGGAAAGCCAGTTCGGTCGAAATCGAGTTCACCCAGAGCACGATCTTGGTGCTCTGCATGGCGTGCTGCATCTCGCTGAGCACGGCAAAAGTGATCTCGGGTGTGAGGTCCATGAGAACCAGGTCCGGTACGCCCTGTGACACTTGCTCCATCAGGCACGTGACCGTGGTGCAGCTTGGCAGCAGCTCAAAGCTCTCTACCTGACACAAGACCGATTCAAGGCCTTTGGCCAGGATGGGTTCATCACTGTACAAAAGAATCCGCGTCATTATTCTTCACCTCTTGAAACAGTCTGTGCCGTGCGGTTTCGCCAGCTTCAGATTTATCTGTATCCAGTACTGTTCATCCCGAATTGTCGGGCTATTTACTTCGGTTGTCAATGGTATTCGCAATAAATCCACATAAATATACAACATTAACCTTGTTATCGTAGGTATATTATTTTGAGAGTTGCGGCATAAATCGTTTATTTTCAATGCAAAATCGTGTTATAATCGGCTCATATAGGAAGACAGCATATCTCAGGAAAATCGCCGGATAATGTCGTATGCTATCCCTGCCGCCCGGGTTATGCCGGGCGAACCATGTGTGCGCAATCGTCCATCAAAAGGTACCGCAAGGACCGCCGGCACTCCTGAGGCGACCCCGACTGCAGCCCTAATAACCTTCGAATACAGATGGATATAGCCCATTTACGATATTGATGGCAGTACAATTAGCGCGCTACGCTCGCGAGTGTCGAAGCAAAGCGCATGAGGAATATCAACCGGCGCGAAAGCCCGCGGATTGAAATCCAACTCCGGTGCCATGTCACGTCACCGGCGCTTTGGCTGCGCAGCGCTTTGTATACCGAGAACATCAGTCGCAGCGGCCTCCTGGTGACGTGGCAGGGGGGAGACGAAACGCTGCCGGTGCCGTCGCTGGGGCAGATACTGACGCTCGAACTGGAGTTGCCGGCGAATCACGGATTTGGGCAGAAGTGCATTCACTGCCAGGGAACGGTAGTGCGGGTGACGGACTCCGGGCGCGGGTATCCGCTGGTGGCGCTCAGGGTCAATTACATGGATTTTCGGGCATTTCACGACCGGTTGCATGCGACGGAGGATGTACAGTCTCCGGCTTGGATGGCGTGATTTTTATGGACACGGCTGATTCAAGAGTTGCGGTCAAGCTGCTGCCTTCGCTGGCGGACATCGCGTTCTTGATGCCGATGGTGTTGTTGTTTGGGCGTATGAACGGGCTGGTTACTTTGCTGGGCGATTGCGACACGGGCTGGCACATTCGCACCGGCGAGTGGATTCTAAAGCATCACGCGGTGCCGTATCGGGACTTGTTCTCGTATTCCAAGCCGGACAGCGTCTGGTATGCGTGGGAGTGGCTGTCGGACGTGATCTTCGCCGGTCTCAACTCGATCGGCGGTCTGGCTGCGGTTTCGTTGTTCGCGGTGCTGCTGCTGGCGGTGACCTTCACGCTGTTGTTCCGCCTGGCGCGGCGCAAGTCGAATGCGGTTCTGGCGGTGGTGGTGACGATCCTGGCGATGGCGGCGTCTTCGGTTCATTGGCTGGCGCGGCCACACCTGTTCACGCTGTTGTTCGCGGTGATCTTCCTGAGCGCGCTTGATCGCGTGCGGGAAGGGCACACGCGGATGGCGGGGATCCCGTGGCTGGCGCTGCTGCCGGTGTTGACGGTGGTGTGGACCAATCTGCACGGTGGATTTCTGGTGGGCGTGCTGATGATCTCGGTCTTCGGCGCGGCGGAGTTGTTGCAGGTTCTGCTGGCGGCCGGGAACGAAGGTCGCGCGGCGGGTCTCAATCGCGCGGGAAAGTACTTCCTGAGCGCGCTGGCGTGCCTGGCGGCAAGCTTGCTGAATCCATACACCTACCACCTGCACATGCACGTATGGCAGTATCTGCGCGATCCGTTCCAGGCCGACCACATCATGGAATTCCTTTCGGTGAGTTTCCATTCGCCCGTTGCGGTCTTCTTCGAGACCCTGCTGGTGGGTGGAGTGCTCGCCGGGGCGTGGTACGCGCGGCGCGGCAGCTACACCGAACCGCTGTTGTTTTTGGTGTGGGCTCACCTGGCGCTGGTGGCGGCGCGCCATATTCCGATTTTCGCCATCGTGGCGGCGCCCATGGTGGCAGCCGTCGCGGACGCCGGCCTGCGGCGACTGCCGGCAGCCCCGCTGGCGGCTTGGCTGCAGCAGGCAGCCGTGCGCATCAATCGCCTGATCCGGGAAACCAGCGAGACCGACGCCATCGGGCGCTGGCATCTGGTGAGCCTGGCGGGCGTGGCGCTGGTGGCGGCGTTGCTGTACGCGCCCAATCCGCCCAAGGCGTTCCGGGCCGAATTCGATCCGGCGCATTATCCCGCCGGCGCCGTGAGCGCGCTGGGGCGGTATCCGGCGGCGCGGGTCTTCACTTACGATCAATGGGGCGACTATCTGATCTACCGCCTCTATCCGCAGTCCAGAGTGTTCGTGGACGGGCGAAGCGATTTCTACGGGGACGATTTCGAGACCAAACAGCTCGACGTTCTCAATGTCAACTACGGCTGGGAGCAGACCTTGGCCCGGTTCGGAGTGGACACGGTTTTAATGCCCCCCAACTCGCCGCTGACCGGCGCCCTGAAGGAGTCGTGCCGGTGGCGGGTGGTGTATGACGATGGCGTGGCGCTCCTATTCCGGGCCCGCGGCCAGACGTTGGGGGATCGAACTTCCGCCGCCACCTGCGGCGGATCAGGCCGTGACCGAGAGGTCACGAAGACACTAACCAGTGATCGAGCGATCACGGAGACTTGAATTCAAGACTATAGGAGCGAATCGAAATGACGTATCTGCGTAACCTTTGGAACGACGAACAAGGCCAGGACCTGATTGAATACACACTGTTGCTGGCTTTCGTAGCTTTGGCCTCGGCCGCGCTCTTCATCGGCGCTGGTGGCAAGATCAACACGATTTGGACAACCACCAATAGCCAGTTGGCTGCGGCCGCTGCCGCCGCCAGCTAGATTTCCCGGTTGAGCATTCCGGACGCGCGATGCGGGCGGATGTGCTCATCAGACCGGCAAGGAATGCCGGCTGGGACGATAATAATGATGGTGAGATGGCCGCAGCGCGGTTGAAAGAGCCAAGCCCAAAGCGCTGCGGCTGCATCTCGTGCGGAGAATAGCGATCAGGCCGCCCCATTAGAGGAGGCGGCAGCGAGGTCCCGCGAGTCAAGCCGCGGCGCGGCGGACGGCGGGAAGGGAATATGAACAAAAGATTCATCTGGGTTCTGATCTTTGTGGCGGGAGTCGCTTTGGCTATCAGCACCGCGTTGTACAAGGCGTTGATGAGCCATCAGCAAGCGCCGCAAGTGGTGCAGGCCACGGTCAAGATTGCGGTGGCGGCCAAAGACCTGGATGTGGGCGCCGTCATCAAGGAAGACGACGTCAAGCTGGAGGACTGGACCGGGCCTTTCCCAGAGGGATCGAGCAGTCGCCCGCAAGAATTACTGGGGCGCGGCGTGATGATCGCGATCATGAACAAGGAACCGATTATCGAAAAACGCCTGGCGCCGAAAGGCGCCGGAGGCGGGTTTTCGGTGCTGATTCCGCCGGGGATGCGGGCCGTGCCGCTGCGGGTCAACGAAGTGGCCGGAGTGGCGGGGTTCGTGGTGCCGGGCATGCACGTGGACGTGTTGATCTCTGGCAATGTTCCCGGCAGCGACAACCGCCAGGGGACGATAACCAAGACCCTGCTGCAGGACGTCGAGGTACTCTCGGCCGGACAGGATTTTAAGAAGGACCCCGAAGGAAAGCCAATGGTGGTGCAGGTGATCACCGTGCTGGCCACACCCGAGCAGGCCGAGCAGTTGAGCCTGGCATCGGCGCAGACCACGGTGCAGCTCTCGCTGCGCAACCCGCTGGACAAGGCCATTGCCAAGACGACGGGCACGGCGCTGGCGCGCCTGTTCACCGGCGCCGTAGCCGAACCCGTGGTTCCCGTGGTGCACCCGGTTCGCGCGCTGGTGGTGGTGCCCCCAGCCCCGAAGGTGGCCCCGAAGGAGCCGGCTTTTGTAATGGAGATTATTTCCGGAACGAGCAAGAAAGAAGCCAAGTTCGAACCCGGCGGGGAGGGTAAGTAAATGACACAGACCCGAGGAATCTCCATCTGCCTGCTGGCTGCCCTGGTGGCGCCGGGAGTTGTGCTTTCGGCGGCCGATTCGGCCCCGGCGGCCCAGGAGCCGGCCCCTGCCGGCGCGCTCCGGTCCGGGACCGACGGCAAGCTGGTAGCGACGGTGGGCAAGAGCCTGATCATCGACAGCCCGCTCCGGATCGAAAAAATCTCGGTGGCCAACGGCGACCTGGTGGAAGCCGTGGCCATCAATCCGCAGGAGGTGCTGATCAACGGCAAGCTTCCTGGCGAGACCTCGCTGATCGTCTGGCAGCATGGCGGCCGGCGCCTGGTCTACGACCTGACGGTGCGGGTGAGCCCGGTTAAGCTGGAGGCCGTGCGGCAACAGATCGCCCGCGACTTCCCCAACGACGATATCAACGTCACCTTCGACAATGACACGGTATTCGTGCGCGGCCAGGTGCGGGATATGATGAGCGCCAACCGGGTGATGCAGATTGCCTCCACCCTGGCCGTGACCAAGCCAGTGAACCTGCTGCGGGTGGCCGTGTCGCAAGGCGGACCCGAAGTGCTGTTGAAAGTGAAGTTCGCCACGGTTGACCGTACCGCGGAGCGGGACTTGGGCGCTTCCATCGTGAGCAACGCATTCAACCAGGCAACCGGCCTGACCACCTCGCAGACGGGCGCCCCCGGCATCGACGCCACGGGCGCCATCAGCCTCTCCACGGCGGTGCAGGTCTTTCTTTTTCGCAAGGACATCAACCTGGGAGCGGCCATTCAGGCGTACCAGGCCAAGGGGCTGGCGGAGGTGCTGGCGGAGCCGAACCTGCTGACCACCGACGGACAGGAGGCGAGCTTCCTTTCCGGCGGCGAGTATCCGATTCCGGTGGTGCAGTCGGGGGCGTCCACCGGCGCCATCACGGTGATGTACAAGGAATACGGCATCAAGCTGAAGTTCCTGCCGGTCATCACGCCGCGTAACACGATCCGCATGCGGGTAGCGCCCGAGTATAGCGCGCTCGACTACACGAACACGCTGACCATTTCCGGTTTCACGATTCCCGGCCTGACGACGCGCAAGACCGAGGCCACCGTGGAACTGGAGAGCGGGGAGAGCTTCGTAATCGCCGGCCTGCTGGACAACTCGGTGACCGAGAGCTCGCAGAAGATTCCCGGGCTCGGCGACATCCCCCTGCTCGGCAAGCTGTTCCAGAGCAAGCAGTGGAAGCAGGCCAACTCCGAACTGCTGGTGATCGTAACGCCGGAACTGGTGCGGCCGGTCAAAGCGGGGCAGCCCGTTCCCGAGCTGAGCTGGAGGGAGCCCTTCATGAAGCAGAACTCGCCCTCGGTAAGGCAGCCCGGGATGGATAAGACGGGGGCGCCGGGCGAGATGAATGCACCGCCGATGCCCTATGAGCAGATGCTGGAACAGATCAAGAAGGAATCCGCCACGTCGCCAGCCAACTCAGCCAATACGCTGAACCTGGCGCCGGCCTTGCAGCCGGTGAGTTCGGAGCAACCCCTGTACCAGAACCCAGCGCCGGCGCCGGTCTCCGCGCCGGCCCCGGTCAAGCAGTAACGAGGATTCCGGGGAAGCCATCATGTATCCTCTGACTATCGGTCTGGCGATCGAAAATCGCTTGCTGTGGGAGCAGACGCAGGCCTGCCTGGGCGAGTTGCCGTTCCGAGTCATCGTCGAGCATCAGGACGTGGGCGACGTCAGCAATTTCCTCGATCGGCTGGAGCGGATGCGGCCGGACGTGGTTCTGGTGGACATCAGCGGGTGGAGGGAACCGCTCGAGGGCCTGGTGTCCTCGATCCGCGCGGTGACCGGCGACCCGATGATCATCGCGCTCAACACCTCGGCCGATCCAGCCGCCATCCTGTCGTCGCTGCGGGCGGGAATCAACGAATACCTGTACCCGCCGCTGCGGGATCCGTTGCGCAAAGCGCTCGAACGGCGCTCGGCGGAGCGTAGCCGGCGGCGCGACGGCGGAACGAAAGGCGTGGGGAAGGCTCTCGGCTTCTTCTCGGCGAAGGGGGGCTGCGGCGCCACCACGATCGTCTGCCACGTGGCGGCGGAGCTGGGCCGGCAGAACCAGAAGGTGCTGCTGGCGGATCTGGATCTGGACGCCGGGATGGTGGGGTTCATTACCAAGACCAGCTCGGTGTACTCGATTCTGGACGCCATTACCAACCTGCACCGGCTGGACATCCACTATTGGAAGGCGCTGGTGTCGAACGGCATTCCCGGGGTGGAGATCGTGGCCTCGCCCTTGGCGCTGGCTTCCAAAATGCGGCCCACCGACGAGCAAGTGCGCCACGTCCTGGCCTTCGTCAAGCCGCATTACGACTGGACGCTGGTGGACCTGGGACGCAGTCTGAGCCCGATCTGCATGGCGGCGCTGGAGGAATGCGACGAGGCTTATCTGGTCACCACCCTCGAGGTGCCGGCCCTGCACCAGGCCAAGCAGATTACCCAGACGCTGCTCGACAGCGGATTCGGCAAACACAAGATCAAGCTGATCCTCAATCGCGCGCCCAAACGGCTGGACATCACGGCCAGCGAATTGGAAAAGATGCTGGGGCTGCCGATCTTTTTCATGGTCCCCAGCGACTATCCGGATCTGTACGAGACATACGCCGAGGGACGGATGCTGAACCGCACCGGGGATCTTGGCAAGCAGATTTCGAAGCTGGCCCTGAAGCTGGCCAACATTGAAGAAGAAAAGAAGAGCAGCAAGGGCTTCAGCGGGTTGTTCGGTCGATAGAAAGAAGGAAATGTAATGGCCGCTTTGATGGATTTGCCGGCGAGGCAGGGAGATAACCGGGAAGCCGGCTGGGTCAACCGGTTGTTCACGCGCGAGGGCACCACTCCGGAGTACCAGGAGCTGAAGTTCACGCTCCACCGCAAGCTGCTCGATCGCATCAACCTGGAGGCCTTGTCCTCGATGGCGGGCGATCGGGTGCGGGCGGAGATCCGGGTGGCGGTAGCCAAGCTGGTGGACGAGGAAAAAACGCCCCTCAGCCTGGTGGAAAAGGACCGCGTCATCGAAGAAATTCTGGACGAGGTGTTCGGGCTGGGGCCGCTGGAGCCGTTGTTGCAGGATCCAACCATCAGCGACATCCTGGTGACCACGCCCAAGCTGGTGTACGTGGAACGGGCCGGCAAGCTGTACCGGACGCCGGTCGAGTTCAAGGACGACGCGCATCTGTTGCGCATCATCGAAAAAGTGGTGTCGCGGGTCGGGCGCCGCGTCGACGAGAGTTCGCCGCTGGTGGACGCGCGCCTGCCGGACGGCTCGCGCGTCAACGCGGCCATTCCACCGGTGGCGGTGGACGGCCCGCTGCTTTGCATCCGCCGCTTCGGCCGCCACGGCATGAAGGGCGAGGACCTGGTGACCAAGCTCTCGCTCACCGAAGGCATGCTGGAGCTGCTGAAGGGGTGCGTGAAGGCGAGGCTCAACATCCTGATCAGCGGCGGAACCGGCGCCGGCAAGACCACCCTGCTCAACGCCCTGTCCAGCTACATTCCCGAGGACGAGCGTATCGTGACGATTGAGGACGCAGCCGAGTTGCGGCTGCAGCAAACCCACGTGGCGCGCATGGAAACCCGCCCCGCCAACGTGGAAGGCACCGGCGCCATTCATATCCGGCAACTGGTCGTCAACGCCCTCCGTATGCGGCCCGACCGGATCATCGTGGGTGAGGTCCGCGCCGAAGAAGCGCTGGACATGTTGCAGGCCATGAACACCGGCCACGACGGGTCGCTGACCACCATCCACGCCAACACCCCCCGCGACAGCCTGGGCCGTCTCGAAGTGATGGTCGGCATGGCGAACTCCAACATGGGACTCCGCTCGGTTCGGCAGCAGATCGCCGCCGCCGTCAACCTGTTCGTGCAGATCTCGCGTTTCAGCGACGGCACCCGGCGCGTTACCCACATCACCGAGGTTGTGGGCATGGAACAGGACATCATCACGCTGCAGGACATCTTCCTGTTCGAAAAGACGGGCATCAGCGAAACCGGCAAGGTGCTGGGACGCTTCCGGGCGACCGGCATCCGGCCCAAGTTCTACGAGCGCCTCAAGGCGGCCGGCATCACCCTGCCACAGCAGATGTTCCAGACCGTGGTGGAGATTAACTAAATGGCCTTGATCTTTGTCGCTATCTTCGTGCTGATCTTCGCGGTGCTGCTGATCGCCACCAAGGTCGGCCTCAAGTTCGTCGAGGCGCGGCAAAAGAAGCAGGTCCTCGACATGCTGCACACCGCCAGCGGCGAGCCGGTGATGTCGGTCAGCAACCTGTTGCGCGAGATGGATGTCGATAAGCCGCACGGGATGATGGCGCGCATCAAAGCGTTCCGCTTCGCCCGGCACGCGCAGCGGCAGATTCAGCAGGCTGGTTTGGGCTGGTCGTCGACACACCTGCTGGCGGCGATGGGTCTGCTCTTTATTCCCGGCTTGGGGTTGGGGGCGGTGGTCGGACTCCTGGGCAACCGCCTGGTGACGGGCATTGCGGTGGGGGTATTGGCCGCGGCCTTGCCGTACCTGTACGTGCGGCACAAACGCAAGAAGCGTTTGGACGCTCTGGAGGAACAGTTTCCTGAGGCGCTCGATTTTCTTTCGCGTTCCATGCGCGCGGGCCACGCCTTTACCATCAGCTTGCAAATGGTGGGTGAGGAACTGGCGGACCCGCTGGGCCAGGAGTTCCGCACGCTGTTCAACGAACAGAACCTGGGCGCGACGCTGGAAGCGGCTCTGCGCAACTTCACCGAGCGAGTTCCGTTGCTGGACGTGCGGTTTTTCACTTCTTCGGTGCTGCTGCAGAAGCAGACCGGAGGCAATCTGGCCGAGATTCTGACCCGGCTGGCCTACGTGATTCGCGAGCGGTTCCGGCTCAAAGGGCAGGTCAAAGCGGCCAGCGCGCACGGCCGCATGACTGCCACCATTTTGACCTTGCTGCCCATCGCCACCATGCTCGGATTGCTGTTCGTGGCGCCGGGATATCTGCAGAGCATGGCTAAGGATTCCGATGGCAGGTGGCTGATCGGCAGCGCCATCGCCGCCCAGCTTATGGGCTATTTCTTCATCAAGAAGATCATCACGATCAAGGTTTGAATATGACGCACCCGCTTTTTCTGGCGATTTCCGCGTTTTTGATGTTCATGCTGCTGGGGGTGTGGGCGGCTTACCGGCTGTTCTACAAGCCCAACAAGTATCTGCGCCAACTCGGCAATCCGGTCATCCTGGACGGCCCGCGTATCGGCGACGTCAGCGCCGAAGCGGCGCGCCCGAACACTGTGGTTACGTTTCTGACCAGCATCGGTTCGAAAATGCCCACTTCGGATGAGGAAGTGGCCACCCTCAGGGTCGATCTGATCCGCGCCGGATTCCGCTCCGAGAGTGCCACCCCGGTGTTCTACGGGTTGAGGATCATTAGCACCGTGGCCTTGCTGGCGTTCGCATTCGTGATGGTGGCCAAGATGGAGCAGAACGGGATGATGAAGGTGGCGCTGCTGTTTTTCGGGGCGGCGGCAGGCTGGATTATGCCCAAGTTCTTCCTCGAAAAAAAGGTGAAGAAACGGCAGAACATCCTGCGGCTTTCGCTCCCGGACATGCTCGACATGCTGGTGGTGTCGGTGGAGGCCGGGCTGGGCCTGGACCAGGCTATCCAGCACGTAGCCCGGGAACTCGCCATCACGCACCCGCAATTGAGCGAAGAGATTTCCCTGGTAACCCTGGAAATGCGGGCGGGCAAGCGGCGGTCCGACGCTCTGCGGAATTTCGCCGAGCGGACGGGCGAGCCGGAGATTCGTAAGTTGATGGCCATTCTGATTCAGAATGACCGGTTCGGCACCAGCATGGGCGAGAGTTTGCGCAATCATTCCGATTTCATGCGCACCCGCCGCCGCCAGGAAGCCGAAGAACGCGCCGGCAAGGTGGGCGTGAAACTGGTGTTTCCGATCTTCTTCTGCATAATGCCATCGATGATCATCGTGGCAGCCGGCCCAGCGCTGCTGGGTGTTTTCAAGCATCTGTTCCCGATGATGGACACAGTGCATTAACGAAAGGATTCGACGATGGAATACGTGCAAGGTTTGCTGTGGCTGGTAGCTGGTGGAATGATTTATCTGTTCCTGCGGCGGCGCCGTGCGCGCCGAACGCGCTAGAGCGGATCCGCGCAGTGCTATCCGGGCCTTCCAAGAGGGCCCGGACGCTGACAGGAAAAAGGAGAACACATGTCGATTCTCGGGGCGCTTTGGCTCGCGGCGGGAATAACGCTGGTCATGGTGATCGGTCGCCGACGCCGCCGTAAGCCCACACGCTGAGCGCGGAGCAACGCTGTTGCCCGCCCGGCCTGCGCCCTCCGGAGGCGCAAGTAATGCCCACAGCTAGACTGCTCGAACAGCAGAACGCCGATGGTGGATGGCCCTATCGCCGCGGTGGTTCCTGGACCGAGCCCACCGTCTACGCCCTGCTTGCGCTGGAGGGGGACGGCGATTCGACAGCCGTCGAACGCGGCCTCCAATGGCTTCGTGCCGCGCAGCGGGACGACGGAGGGTGGCAGGCACGTCCCGGTGTGGGAGAAAGCTGCTGGGTAACCTCGCTGGCTGGACTGCTGCCCGCCGAGCGCCTGGGGGCGGAGCGCCACCGGCACGCCATAGCTTGGCTGTCGGCAACCACGGGACTGGAATCGACCACCCTGTACCGGGTTCGGCAATGGCTGATGGGGAACCAGGCTCCGCCCGAAATGGCGGCTCCGGGATGGCCCTGGGTGACGGGGAGCGCGGCGTGGGTGAGTCCCACCTCGCTCGGAATCCTGGCGCTCGGCCGCGAGAACCGGTTGCATCCCGCGCCTGGCCTCGAATCGCGGATTGACGAGGGCCGCCGTTTCCTGATCAATCGCATGTGCAAGGGCGGGGGCTGGAACCACGGGTCTACCAGGGCCTTGGGATACGAATCGAGCGCCTATCCGGAGACCACCGGAATGGCCCTGGCCGCTCTGCGCGGCTGCCACGGGCGGGAGACGGACCAGTCTCTGGCGGTGGCTTTGCGGTTCCTCGATGGGTGCCATTCGGCCGATGCCTTGAACTGGCTGCGGCTGGGACTGGCCGCTCACGCCCGCATGCCCGCGGGTTATACACCGCCGCCCGGCATCGCCTACCGCACCGTGCCGGAGATCGCCACCTGCGTCCTCGCGGATGGAGCGGTGGCGGGTAAGTGCGCGTTCTGGATTTGAGCCATGGGCGAAGCAATCACAAGACGCGATTGGCTGGCGGGTTCGGCGGCGGCGCTGATGGCGGCCGGCTGTGCCCGGCCGGTCCACGGGGCGCGGCCGGAAACCACCATCGTGCGCGCTCCGGCGTATGACCAGCGTCTCTACGATATCGTGCGCCGCTTGGTCGATTCGCACCGCCTGGCGGTTCGCGGCCGCCCGGTGGTGATCAAGCCCAACCTGGTCGAGTTCGAGCCGGAAAGCGCCATCAATACCCACCCGCTGCTGGTCCACGCGGCCTGTGAGGCCTTTCGCGCCTTGGGCGCTTCCCAGGTGACCATCGCCGAAGGCCCTGGGCATCGCCGCGATACGATGGACCTGGCCGAAGCCGCCGGCTATTTCCAAACCATTCCCGGGTTCGAAGATCGCTTCGTCGATCTCAACCTGGATGAGGTTACGCTGGTCGATTTGCCGCGGCGGTTCTCCAAGCTCAAGCGCGTGTATCTGCCCAACACCGTGCTGGGAGCCGCGCTGCTGGTGTCTATGCCCAAGATGAAAACACATCACTGGACGGGCGCCACACTCGCCATGAAGAATCTGTTCGGCGTGGTGCCCGGCGGCGTCTACGGATGGCCGAAGAACGTGCTTCACTGGGCCGGCATCCACGAATCGGTCGCCGATCTGTATACCGTGTTTCCGCGCCAGTTCGCGCTGGTGGATGGCATCGTCGGCATGGAAGGCAACGGCCCCATTCAGGGCGTTGCCAAACCGATGGGCGTGTTGGTGGCGGGCACCGACCCGGTGGCGGTGGATGCGACCTGCTGCCGCCTGATGCGGATTGACCCGGCGCGTATCGGCTATCTGCGGCTGGCCGCCGGCGAACCGGCGGAATTCGACGAAAGCAATGTGCGGCAAACCGGTGAACCGATCGCCGCCTTGGCCCGGCCGTTTGCGCTGCTCCCCCAATTCCGCGGCCTGCGGCTGGAGAGTGGCGCATGACCCTCGGCGGGAAGCGAAGTCGCGAGTTTTCGGGAAAGGTGATTTTCGATTTATGAGGCTTTCATTGAAGCACGCTTGGCCGGCCGGCGCCGGGGACCTGCAGTCCAAGACTTGGCGGCGGCTCATCGACGCAGGCATCCTGCTTGGCCTGATGCTGACCGCCACGTGGCTGGTCAGGCCGTAGTCGCCACGCGACCGGATGCTACAGTAAGTCGAATGGCTGCGGCGCAAGCCTCCGCGCCATAGCCTCGGGAAGGAGTGCCCAATGTATTGCCCTCAATGCCGCGACGAATACCGGGCCGGGTTTGTCGAGTGTTCCGACTGCCATGTTCCTCTGACGGACCACCTGCCGCCCGAGGTTCCTGCCGATGAGCAGCCGTATCAGGGCGATCTGGATGTCCTGATTCGAACCGCCTGCCGGGGCCCTCTTGCAATCGGTCTGGCGAGGGGTTTATTGGAGGAAGCGCAAATACCCTTCTTCGCCATGGACCAAAACACAGCCGCCAGCCAGGAGGGCGGCAACTGTATGGGTTGGTGGGACGTTCGCGTGTCGCGGGACAGGGAAGCCGAGGCTCGCGAGATCCTGCAGAGCGTGGAAGAAATGAAGTAGGCGATGCGACGTCTTTTCACCCGCGATGAAACGTGCTAACCATGCTACATGGCGATAGATCCCCAGACCACGCTTCGTCAGTTGCGCAAAGGGCTGGCGCTGCGGCCCGATGAGATAGATATCAAGAAAATCGCTCCCTTGTTTGTGCCGGCCTCCTTTTTTGCCAAGGGCAATTGGCCCGGTCCCCATGTCAAATTGCGGGCCCGCGAGGTCGGGCTGACGTGGTCCCTGTTGCTTCCCGATCAAACCATGCGCTATGTCGATTTTGGGATGCAGGAGTATTGGGACGCTCAAGGCATAGACTGGAAAGCGGTCGCCCTCCGTAATCTGGCGGAGCATTCGGGAGACAAGCCAGGGACGCACGCGATCCAGCGCGCCGGCGGGGAGGTCTACGCATTCGCCCTGATGCACGCGGATGGAATCGGCCCGTCGCGTCTCCTGCTGCGCGACCGACTTTGCGCCTTCTTTCCCGGCGGCTACCAGGTGGCTCTTCCGGAAATGAGCTGCGCCTTTGCGTTCTCGGTGGGATTGGATAAGAAGGAAATGGCCACGATTCAGAACCTGGTGGACAATTGCTTTCGAAAGGGCACGCGGCCGCTCGCTCCTGGCATTTACGCGCCAGATGACCTGTTGCCGGAGACGGAGCCGAGTTAGTCGGTCGAGAGAGCCGCACTTCGCGCTACATTCATACTGATGCCCATTCAGATCGGCGACACTCTCGGCGATTATCGGGTCACTGGCGTTCTAGGCCGCGGCGGCATGGGTAAAGTCTTCCGCGTGCGGAACCTGGTCTCGGACCGCGAGGAGGCGATGAAAATCGTCCTCCCCGATCTCGGTGAGAACGTCGATATCGCCGATCGCTTCCTGCGCGAGATCAAAGTCCACGCCAGTTTGCAGCATCCCAACATCGCGGCTCTCCACACGGCCCTGCGGATCGAAGGCCGCCTGGTGATGATCATGGAATTGGTCGAGGGCGTCAGCCTGGAGGAAACGCTGCGCCGCGGGCCGGTCGCGGTCCCTTTGGCGGTCCACTACATCAACCAGACTCTGGCGGCCCTGGCGTTCGCGCACGAGCGCGGCGTGACCCACCGCGACATCAAGCCGGCCAATATTCTGATCGCCGCCGGCGACGTCGTCAAGCTCACCGATTTCGGCATCGCCCGCTCAACCGGCGTAGCGCGCTTGACCGGCGTAGGCCTCGCCGTTGGGACGCTGGCTTACATGTCGCCCGAGCAGATCCGCTCCGGTCAGGTGGACGCCCGTTCCGACATCTACTCGCTGGGCATCATGTTTTACGAAATGGTCGCCGGCCTTCACCCCATGCGGGCGGATACCGAGCACGCCATGATGAACGCGCAGTTGAGCGTGATTCCGCCCGAGCCCGGCACGGTGAATCCGCAAGTGCCGCAGGCCGTCTCCGCCGCCATCATGCGCGCGCTCGCCAAGGAGCCTGGCCTGCGTTTCCAGACCGCGCTGGAGTTCAAGGCCGCGCTCGAAGACCTGGGCCGCGGAGGCGTTCAGGCGCCACTCACTCCCAGCGCAACCGCCGCGAAGAGGCCGGAGTTGGCCGAGTTGGAAGCTCGCCTCTCGCGCGCCATCGGTCCCATCGCCAGCCGCCTGGTTGCCACCGCCGCCCGCCGCTACTCGACCATCTCCGAAATTCGGCAGGCGCTCGCCGCGGAGATCGAAGATCCAAAGGAGCGCGCCGCTTTCCTTAAAACCGCTCCGGACGTCAAGACCGATCCCGGTGCCACCGCTACCATAGCGGTGCGCCCGCCCACCGCGCCGGTTGCCTTCGATCCCAATGCGCTCGACCGCCTCACGCAGGCGCTGGCCCCTTACATCGGCCCGATTGCCAAGGTCGTGGTCACTCGCGCGGCGCGCTCGGCTCGCAATGCCGAGGAATTGCAGAACGCGCTGGCCGCCGAGATCGAATCCACCACCGACCGCCAGCGTTTCCTCGCCGCAGCGCGTTCCGTCCTTTAACGGTCAGCAAAGAAGCCGTGCCATTCCGGCGTGGCGGACGCACTCATGCGTGCCGCGTCGGCACTCCTGCCGACGCCCGGTTTTCCACACCGAAGCAGGTGTCGAGAAGGGTCTCGACACGGCACGCACGAGTGCGCGCCACTAAGACCCCAGCATCTTTAACGCCCGGTCCAGGCTGCGCCGCATCCGGTTGAACGAGCCCGCCAGGACGGCGATTTCGTCGTTGCCGCGCGCCGGCAGTTCCGGGATATCGATCTGCCCCACGCTGATCTGGTCCGCCATCGTCGAAAGCCGGCGCAGGGGCCGAACCACGGCGAAGAGTAAGAGGAGGTCCAGCAAAATGAGGCTCGCCAGAAACACCGCGGCCAGACAGCTCACCAGCGTCTGGAACGCCTGGTTCGCCATCCGGACCGGCAGGGCCATCGGCACCGAGACGATTTGCGCGCCCACAATTTCGTTGGCCTGCCAGCCGAATCCGTTGTTCGATCCATAGTGCCGAATCATCGCAGCGGGCGCCGCGCGCGGCACGCTGTGGCACTCCAGGCAAGGCGGACCGGCCTGAATCGGCCGCGCCAGGAACAGCGAAGGCCCCGTCGGCGTGTCCCGCTCGCCTACCCGTTCCTTCTCTCCGCCGGGATGGTTGCGAAACCAGTTGATGATATCCGCCTCCCAATCCACCGCGCGGTCGCGCAGGTTGGTCGGGTTCAGCACCGCTTCCTTGTACGCGTAGTCCGGATAGCTCCCCCGCAACTGGTTGAAGCTCTCCGTGGCCGCGAAGGCCGGAACCGTCTGCGGCAGGAACGACTGCTGATGCGCCACCTGGGTCACCAGCAGCGGTTTGATCTGCTTGGTGGTGTAATCGCGCGCCGACTGCATCGCCTGAATCATCAGCCGCGCTTGCCGCAACACTTCCTCGCGCGCGTCGTTTTGGAGAAATTGGTGCGAGACGGCGGCTGCAACTGCCAGTCCCGCGCCCAGAACAAGTCCCAGAATCAAGTTGAATTTCGCCAGAAGTTTCATTTGGTTCCCGGTTTCGAAGTCATCACAGGCCTCACCATTATCCTACGGACCGCGTCAAGCGGGACAGGGGCCGGGGGTGCGGGCTCTTTTTACGCCGAAGTTACCCGATCGGGTCAAATCCTTGACATCTGCCTCCGGCCCGCCGGGATATGATAGAGCAAATCGTCACCGGAGGGGTGCCAGGCACAATGGAAGAGTTCGAACCTGCTCGACCGGCTGCGGCGGACGCTAGTTCGCGTCGCGGTTTTTTTCAAGCCGGGATTCTCGGCCTTGGCGCGGCGATCGCCGCCGCGTTGGGGTTGCCCGCGCTCGCGTATCTGCTGACACCGCCGAAATCGCGACAACCGGATGCCTGGATCGAGATCGGCGACCTGGATAAACTCGCCACCGGCGCTCCGCTCGAAGTGGCGTTTCGACGCATTCGCACAGACGCCTGGAAGGTTGTCATTGAAAAAGACACCGCCTGGGTGGTGAAGCGCGCCGACGGCGGCGTGACGGCGTTCGGCCCGCAGTGTACTCACCTGGGATGCGCCTATCACTGGGATGACGGACGGCAGCAGTTCCTGTGCCCCTGCCACTCGTCGCTGTTTCGGATCGATGGCAGCGTGATCTCCGGGCCGGCGCCGCGCCCGCTCGACCGGTACGAAACGAAGGTCGAGAACGGCCGGCTGATGTTGGGGCGGCTGCGGACCTCCATCGAGAGGCAGGCATGAAGCGGCAGGTGGAAAGCCTGGTGGCGTGGCTGGAAGACCGCACCGGCCTGCCCGGCGCCGTGGCCCATTTCCTGGACGAGAAGATTCCGGCCTCGGGCGGCTGGCATCAGGTGTTCGGCAGCGTCGCCATGTTTCTCTTTCTCACGCAGGCTTTCACCGGCATCCTGCTGGCGTTCAACTACGCCCCCACGCCGGGCGAAGCGTACAACAGCCTGCGGTATATCCTGACCGAGGTCACCGGCGGGCGGCTCATTCGCGGCCTGCACCATTGGGGCGCCAGTATGATGATCGTCATCGTGGTGCTGCATATGGCGCAGGTGTTCGTCTTCGGCGCTTACAAGAAGCCGCGGGAAACCACCTGGCTGCTGGGCGTGGTCCTCTTGCTGCTCACACTGACTTACGGGCTTACCGGGTACTTACTGCCATGGGACAACCGGGCTTACTGGGGCACCGTAGTGGCGACTAAGATCGCGGCCTCGGCTCCACTCGCCGGCCCATACATGACACGGCTGCTGGGCGCGGCGAAAGGCGTCGGCGTGGTCACCTTTGCGCGATTCTATGCCGTGCACGTGCTGCTGCTGCCGCCGGCGACCCTGTTACTCATCCTGGCCCACGTGTATCTGGTGCGCCGCCACGGCGTGACGCCGCAGCCGGGCGACGAGGCGCTGCCCCGCAAACCGTTCTACCCGGCGCAAGTCTTCAAAGACACGGCGGCTATCTTCATCGCATTCGCCATCCTGTTCACCCTGGCGGTGGCGGCCAAAGTGCCGCTGGAACAACTGGCGGATCCGACCGATACGACTTACATTCCGCGCCCCGAATGGTATTTCCTGTTTCTATTCCAGACGCTCAAGTTCTTCGAGGGGCCGCTCGAAATCGTCGGCAGCACCATTCTGCCCGGTCTCGCGGTCCTGGCGCTGCTGGCGGTGCCGTTTGTCGATCGCGGGCAGATGGTGAAGGTGACCCGCCGCACGGTGGCGATCGGCTTCGTGGTTCTGGCCGGCATCGGTTGGGGCGGGCTCACCGCGGCGGCTGTCCTGTCGACGCCACGCGAGGCGGTGGCGCAAGTGGATTACTCGGCGCCCACGGATTGGATCCAGCTTTCCCCGGAGGAGATGGCCGGTATCGCTTATTTCCGCGGCGAAAACTGCGTCGGCTGCCACTCGGCCGGAGCGTCGATGGGACCGGACCTGACGCGCACCGCCGTCCACAAGGACGCCGCCTGGATGATCCGCCACTTCAAGCAGCCCGCGGCTGTCCGTCCGGGCAGCGCCATGCCGCCGGTCGCCCTCGGCGATGCGCAGTTGAATTCGCTGGCCGCGTTTCTGCTCAAGCTGACGCCGGAAAACTCGAGCGCGCTCGCCGACGCTCCGGACTTCGCGGTGCGCGGAGCCGTGGTTTACCAAACGGGACACTGCGCCGCGTGCCACATGGTGAACGGGGTAGGCATGAAAGTGGGGCCGCCGCTCAACGGCTTGGCCAAACGCCAGACGCGAAGCTGGGTGGACGACCACTTCGCCAACCCGCAGAAGCTTTCTCCCGCTTCCATCATGCCGCCCTACCAGTTCTCCGCTGAGGACAAGAAGAACCTGATGGCCTATCTGTTCTCGCTGCCGGAATAACCGGGCGGGGGCAGGGTCATATCCTGGTAGACGTTCGTCCTCGGAGTCGGACACGTGGATGGCTCACCGGTGAGCGCGTCGCGATAAGGACTCGCCTCGCGCCGCCTACCGCGAGCAGCAGATTTGGCTCGCCACCAGGTTCGCCGGTGCGATGGAGGCCTCGCCGGCAAAGTAGTTCGCCTCACCCAGGAGCTTATAGATATCGCCGGCGATCCCTGCCGCCAGCGGGCCTATGGCGGGCCGGCCGCCCGTGAGCAGCACCACCACCACCAGCTTCTTGCCGGCCATATCGTTGAACGAGCCGAACCAGCCCAGGTGCGTATGGGTTTCGGTGCAAGTGCCGGTCTTGCCCGCGATGGGGCCGTCTTCTCTCGCCCGGTGCGCGGTGCCGAACTCCACCGCTCCGCGCATTCCCGGTTTGACCATCGGAATCAGAGCATCGATGTCCAGCCGCCGTTTCACCCGCGGCACGAATGTGCGCGCCTCGGCCGGCGACTGCGGATACTGCAAATAATATAGAGTGCCGCCATTGGAAACCGCGGCCATGAGGGCGGCCAGTTGCAGCGGCGTCTGCCGGATTTCCTCGCCGAAGCTGGTCAGCATTCCCACGCCGCCGTTCTTGGGAGGCGCCGCCGGGAAATAGCCGGGCTGTTCACCCGGGATGTTCAGGCCGGCCTTTTCGCCGTAGCCGAACAGGTGCGCGTAGTAGGTCACCTTCTCGAAGCCCAGCTTCTGGCCCAGCGTGGCGAAGTAATAGTTGTAGGAGTGGGCCAGCGCGTAGGTCAGGTCCACCCGCATCCCGCCGAGCCGGTACCGGGCGGTGGGCTCGATGATTTTCTCGCTCAAGCCGGCCAGCGCCACGGCGACCTTGATGGTCGAGCACGGCTGGAAGCCCTCGCTGAGCGCGATCCTCTGGTTCACCATGGTGAGAATCCGGCCGGAGGTCGGATCCACGGCCACCACCGAGCCGTTGTACGAACCCAGCGCCTCCACCGCCGCGCGGCGAACCGTCAAGTCTTCCCCATCTACCCGGTCGCCTTCGGTTGAATCCGCGAAGGTCGGACTATCCCAAGGACCGCCGGCGATTACGGGCCTTGCCGCGCCGGGACTGACCAAATGCGCCGCCGGAGGGCTGGCAGCTCGATGCGGCGTGGCGTGCTGCGCGGTGGACGCATGCGCGCTTGCCACGACATGGTGCGCCGCTCGCCGCTTTGTCTGAGTCGTGGTGGTGCTGGCGGTAGCGAAACTCAGGCTGGAAATGAAGCACAATAGAAATGCGGCTTCCATCACCCGGCGGTACGAAAGTGAATAGGCCTGTTTCATAGCGGAACTACGCGCGAGACGACGAGGAGAGAATGCGCCAGAGCAACGAACCATCCGGCCGGAGCAGCCGGACTCCTCGATTGTCCGATGTTAGCCAGGGGTTCGTCAAGCGTTTTTGCGTGGATTCCAACATCGATCCCAAAAACCCTCACTTGATTTTCGACGCAAATGCCTCTTTACTGTAGACGCCGCCCGAAGCCATTGCGTTATGCTCGACACTTTACAAGATGAGATTGTGCGCTGCCGGCGCTGCCCGCGATTGCGTGAGCACTGCGCCCACATCGCAGAGATCAAACGGCGCGCCTATCGCGATCAACCGTACTGGGGTAAACCTGTACCCGCATTTGGCGACCCGGCAGCCCGCATCCTCATCCTGGGCCTGGCCCCAGCCGCCCACGGCGCCAATCGAACCGGCCGCATGTTCACCGGCGACCGCTCCGGAGACTGGCTCTACCGCGCCCTGTACCAGACTGGTCTAGCCTCCCAGCCTGTCAGCGTCTCCCGCGACGACGGCCAGCAACTGCGCGGCGTTTATATCACGGCCTCCGCGCGGTGTGCCCCACCAGACAACAAGCCCACACCCGAAGAGATCCGCAATTGCCGGCCCTATCTGGATCGCGAGCTGGAGTTGCTCGGGCACTTGCGGGTGATCGTAGCGCTGGGCAGGATCGCCTTCGATAATTACCTGGACCTGCTCAAGTCGCGCGGCCAAATTCCCAGCCGATCCGCTTTCGTATTCGGCCACAATCGCCAATTCCGCATCGGTTCAGGGCTGCCCATCCTGATCAGTTCCTACCACCCGAGCCAGCAGAACACTTCCACCGGCAAGCTGACGGAAAAGATGTTACTCGACGTTTTCCGTACGGCGAAGAGGTTGGCGGATCTGTAAAAGGCCGGCGATCTGAAAGCGACCGCATTGCTATCCCCTTGCTGACCATGTTGAATCGAGTTACTCTGCGGCTGGGGTAATGCGATGCCGATTCCGAAGCGGGTGATCGCAGTCTTAGTGTGCTTCCCGGCGATGGTGATCCACGGGCAGCAAAGGCAGGTGTCCGGCCCCGTGGCTGGATACGTCTTCGACGGCGCGGCAATGCGGCCCATCGCCGGCGTGCCGGGTGGCGCAACGCTTGGCGACGCGCTGGACCTGGGGCTTGCCGCCAGCGCAGCCGCGGTCTCGCCGGAGCTCGATTCAGCCATCGTTACGGCCAGCGATGGTTCGCTGCACCTGTTTCGCCTGAGCGGCAAAACCGCCACCGAAGTTTTCTGGAATGGCGTCCCGCACGGGCCGGCGCGGGTGGTGTACAGCCCCTCGGGTACGGCAGCCGCGATTTACGCTTCGGGCCGGGTCCAGGTCATCAACGGTTTGCCGAATTCGCCGGTGCCGGCGTTTACCGCCGAAGTCGGTTCACCGGCAACGGGAGCCGCGCGCCAGTCCGCTGGCGCCGCGCCGGAAGCTATGGCCGTAAGTGACGATGCGGCCTGGCTGCTGGTGGCGAGCGATGGCCGCGTCAGCCTGCAGGGCGCGTCCGGCTCGAGCAGTGTGCTGCTCGAAGGAGCGCGGGAAGCCGGTGTCGCGTTTGCGCCTGGCGGCCACGCCGCCGCAGTTTTGAACGGCACGGCGCTGTCGCTTCATAGGTTTTCCGATGTCTCCTCAGCGCCCAGCCAGATGCAGCGCCTTCCGGCGCCTGGCCTCGCTGAACCGGCGGGCCTGGTATTTTCGGCGGATGGCAAATCTGTGTTGGCAGCGAGCCGTGCGGCCAAGTCCGTCACGATTTTCGATTTTGCCGGCGGTGCTGCCACAACTCTCGAGTGCGACTGCGCTCCGACCGGAGTGGCGCGTCTGGGCAGCCTCTTCCGCCTGACCGATGCCGGTTCCGGCCCGGTCTGGCTGGTGGACGCGAGCGCCAGCCCGGCCCGCCTGGTGTTCGTGCCGGCTCGCCCGAATCCGTAGTCCATCCAGCGTCCTTGCCAGCGCTTCGCTTTTTTCGATTTCACAACGGCCTCGCGCGCCCGCCGCTGTTACAATCGATCTTCGTGCTTCGGTTGGTCTCCATCGTATTGGCATTGGTGGCGGCGGGGTGCGGGAGCCGGCTCGTCTGGTATCCGCCGCCCGAGCAGCGCCCGTCGCTCAGCCTGCCCTCGTCGCTTCCCTTCGGATATTTCGTGGCCATGAGCGACCCCAATGCCGGGGCGTACATCGTGGGCGGCTTTCGCGATCAAAGCGAAGGGGCGTGGCGCTGGACGCATGAGCATCCGGTGCTCCAGTTCTATCTGCCGCGCGTGCCGCGTCTCCGCTTCCTGATGGATCTGACATTCCCCGACCAGACCTTCGCCCAGACCGGGCCGGTGGAGGTAACCATCCACCTCAATGGCAGGGAGTTCGATCGCGTCCGGTACGCCAAGCCGGGCAGCCAGGAATACAGCAAAGAGACGCCGTGGGAGTGGCTGCGCCCGGACGGCATCAACACCGTCGCGCTCGAGCCCGACAAGACCGCGCCCGGCCCTGACGGGGAGCGGTTGGGGTTCGTCCTCACCCGCGTCGGCTTCGTGGAGTAAGCGATGCAGGTGGCGGCGATTCTTTTCGGCGCGCTGTTCACGGTGGCAACCGCGACGGCGCTTGGCACACTGCTGGTGGGCAAAGCGTGCGCCGATTGGCCGGTTCGCTTCGTAGCGGGATCCGGCGTGCTCAGCTTCCTGGTACTCCTGCTGGCGGCCAGCGGCCTCGTGTATCCCACCACCTTCGCGATTCTGGGTGTGGCGGCAATCGTCGCTTGCCAGCCGTGGCATCGCTGGCGTAGCGGGGATGGTGCTCGGAATTGGCCCACGGCCTCAATCAAGAACATCCTATTGTTTGTTATATTTATCGTATATTTTTACATCTACTTCTTGAGGGCGATGGCGCCAGAAGTCAGCCCCGATGGCGCTACTTATCACCTCGGCCTGACGGCACAGTATCTGCGGGAACACGGCTTTCACACCATCACCTGGAACTATTACGCCAGCCTGTCACAGGGCATGGAGATGTTGTTCCTGTTCGCTTTCGCCTTTGGGAAACACTCGGCCGCAGCCCTGGTTCACCTGGCATTTCTGGTGGCGCTGGTCTGGCAGATGTGGATTTGGGGAGCGCGCCACGGCATGGCGTGGGTGGGAGTCTGCGGCGCTGCGTTGGTGGCGCTCAGCCCGATGGTGGGGGTGGACGCCTCGAGCGCTTACAACGATGTCGCCCTGGCGGCTGTCGCGTTCACTCTGTTCTGCCTGCTGGAGAACTGGGCAGAGGATCGGACCGCTGGCTTGCTGCCGGTGATCGGGATTTTGGCCGGCTTTGGATACGCGCTCAAGTATACGGGCTGGGTGTGTGTGGCATACGCGATTGGGTTCGTCGCCTGGAAGAGCAGGCGCGTGCGCGCGGTCGCGGTCGTGGCCGGATTCGCGTTTCTGCTGGTGGCACCATGGTTGCTGAAGAACTGGATGTGGATGCACAATCCGCTGGCTCCATTCTTCAACAGTTACTTTCCGAATCCATACGTAACCATCTATTTTGAAGAGGATTATAAGAGCTACTTCCAGATCTACGATCTCGCCAGCCGCTGGCAGATACCGCTGGCGGCAACCGTCCACGGTGGGCTGGGCGGCATACTGGGGCCAGTCTTTCTTTTGGCTCCACTGGGACTGGCTGCGTTGCGAAAGCCGCTGGGACGACAACTGTGGTTGGCGGCTTTGGTGTTTGGCGCCAACTACTTCAGCAACATCGGGACGCGATTCCTGATTCCGCCGCTGCCTTTCGTGGCGCTGGCGATGGCGATGGCGTTCACCGCGTTACCGGGAATGGCGTTGGCCGTGGTGGTTTTGCACGCCGCCCTCTGTTGGCCGCCGGTGGTCGCGAAACTTCTGCCGACCGGCTACTGGCGGCTGGCGATCACGCCGTGGCGGGATGCGTTCCACCTGCGCGATCCGGAACGCTATTTCGACAATCACTTGGCACTGTATCCGGTATCTGAATTGGTAGAAAAGGCTACGCCGCCCGGTTCGTCCGTGCTGACATTCAAAGCGATTCCCGATGCATATACTTCACGGCGCATCCTGGTGGACTGGGAGTCGGCGGCGAATCAAGTAGCCGTGCGCATCTTTCAAAGCGCCGCGATCGGAACGCACGCGCCGAACGGGCGGCTGCGCTTTACTTTTCCGGCGCGGCGGCTGCGGGCGATTCGGGTGAATCAAACCGCCAGCGGGCCCGACGTCTGGAGCATCAACGAGCTGCGCATCTTCTCGAGCGGCCACGAACTGCCCCGGGAGGCCGGTTGGCGCTTGACCGCGCACCCCTTCCCGTGGACCATTCAGGACGCCTTCGATAATTCACCGGTTACTTTCTGGTCGAGCGGCGAAGTCATTCATCCTGGGATGTTTGTGCAAGTTGACTGCGGCGGCATTCGGGAGGCCGACCAAGTGGTGCTGGAGGGTCCCGGGGACCAGTACGGCGTCCGGCTCGAGCTGGAGGGCGAAACCGCCGATGGGACCTGGGAGCGGCTTGCCGACCGGCCGGTGGTGAGCGATGGCGGCCCGTATCTCGGCTTCCGGCGCGCGGCGGCGGAGGAGTTGAAGCGGCGCGGCATCGACTACATTCTCTGCTTCCAGGACGAAGCCTGGGCGGAAGACGTGCGGAGCAATCGCGACTTGTGGGGTGTTAAAGCGGTGGGTGCCGCCGGCGGCGCCACATTGTACAAACTGCCATGAAATTGTTTTTGGGCGTGGATGGCGGGCAATCCGGAACCATCGCGGCAATCGGCGATGAGACCGGCCGCGTGCTGGGCGAAGGCGAAGCCGGACCGGGCAACCATGCCGCCGGTGAGGAAGGGCGGGCGAAGCTGGAACGCGCGGTGCGCGAAAGTGTGGGCCGAGCCGGCGCGCACGCGGGCCTCGATGCCGCAACTTTGGAATTCGAATCGGCGTGCTTCGGCATGAGCGGCGGGCCGGACGACAAGCTCGAGATTCTCTCCGGGTTGGTGCGGGCGGCGCGCCTGGTGGTGACGACGGATGCGGCCGTTGCGCTGGCCGGCGCAACGTTCGACGGGCTGGGAATCGTGGTCATCGCCGGGACCGGCTCGATGGCGCTGGGGCGTAACCGGCAGGGACGCACGGCGCGGACGGGCGGCTGGGGGTTTGTATTCGGCGATGAGGGCGGCGCCTTCGACATGGTCCGCCAGGCGGCGCGCGCGGCTTTGCGGATGGAGGAAGGCTGGGGCCCGGAGACGTCGCTGCGCGCGGCGCTGCTCGAGGCCACCGGGTCGGCCAGCGCCAACCAGATGCTGCACCGGTTCTACACGCCGGAATGGGAACGCTCACGAATCGCCGCGCTGGCGCCGCTGGTGGACCGGGCGGCTGGCGAGGCCGATGCGGTAGCGCTGCACATCGTGAACCAGGCCGCGCAGGAACTGGCCCAACTCGCCGCCGCCGTGCGCGCGCAACTGTGGAAGCCGGGTGAGTCGGCGGAAATAGCTTACGCAGGCGGCGTGTTCGAAAGCAGGTTGCTGCTGGAGCGTTTCCGCATTTTGGTCGAGATGGAGGCAGGGAACCAGCTTGGCCCGCCGCAGCATCCGCCGCACTTAGGGGCGCTGCTCGAAGCGTATCGGGCGGCGGGGTTGAACGTGGAACTGCATGGCTTCTGATCTGGGATGAAAAGACACGCAATCAATGAGCGAATCGAGGACCTGACGCCGTTCTTCGAAGACGGCTGTTGGATGTTCGTACACTTGGCCCGGCAGGCCTACGTCGGCGTGATCCTCAGGCGCGGACCAACCGAATGGTGGCGCGTTACGCTATGGGACACCCGGCGCGATACCTTTGCGGGAGGGCAGTGGTTTCGAGGACGGATGCATCCGGCCAAGTGCGACGTTTCCCCGGACGGGAAGTTATTCGTCTATTTCGCCGGACAATACCGGCCCCGCAATGATGAGGAGGGATATACTTGCACCTGGACTGCGGTAAGCCGGCCTCCGTACGTGACGGCATTGGCGCTCTGGCCGATTGGCGATACCTGGGGCGGGGACGGAGTTTTTCTTGACGATCATACGGTGTTGGTTGCCACATCTTCGCCGAGTTTTGGCGCCAAACATCACCCTGATCACCCCCCGGGCCCATTACGCGTGCTGGAGTACTGCTCTCTGGGAAAAGGCGACCCGCGGCGTGAGGCGGAACCCGCCTGGCGGAGCGGCTGGCAAGGAATCCTGGCCTCCACCCAGACCAACCGGAACTACCCAAGATATGCCGCGTGGAGGAAGGCGTCTGGGGATCTCATCCTCGAACGCCAGACGGAACGCAAAGGCCCCACGCTCTACGAGGCGATTTACCCTTCGAGACGCCGTTCCCTCTACACGGTCTATCGGCCCGACGGAGAACCAGTTGCTCTGTTCGAGGCGCACTGGGCAGACTGGGATCAGCAGGGCCGCCTGGTCGCGACGGTCGGCGGTCGTGTCCTTGCGGGCAAACTCACAAAAAAGAATGAACTCTTATGGCGCCAGCTCGCCTCGATGCAGGAAGAGCGCCCAACTCGCATGGAGGCGCCGGCTTGGGCTCAACGCTGGTGATCGCGGCTACACCCGCGGCTTGACGCTGGCTTCCAACGCGGCCTTCGCCACGCTCGCTGCCAGTGCTTTGGGATGCCCTGGGCACCAATCGCGCTCAAACGCGGACGCCGCTCGTTCGTAAGCGTCGATGGCTTCCTCGAAATGATCCGCGCGCGCTTCCGCCAGCGCCAACTTCATTTGCAGTTGGCCAATGTCGATATTGTTCTGGCGCTTGGCCTGGGCTTCCCAGTGCTCCACTTGCGCGCGGTATAAGCGCCGCGCGTCCTCATACTGCTCACGGCAGAAATGCAGCGTGGGCTGGCTGATCGGAGTGAGCAGATATTTATCCGGGTCCAATGAATTCCGGGAATCCAAAGTCTTCCGTCGAGAGTCCCGCCCGTAGGGGACCCCGCATGCCGTTAACGGGCGCCGGAAGTTCAGCATCACTTGAGTGCAACGCTTGTTGGCCAACAAGAGCAGACTAGCAGCGGAGCCTGGCGCCACAGTCCTGATTTAAGGATAAGGGGTGCGTCAAGGTTTTTGAGAGCTAAGTGATTGGATTAGTTTGGAAAATAGGTTGTGACTGAGGTGGGACAGACGCTCGGTTTGTGTCGTCTGTCAGGGCGTCGGGCTTGGCGAGCGATGACAGACCACGAAAGGCGATGGTCTGTCCTACTTGCCGGGCGAGCGGGCCAGGCATGCCGGGCCCGTACAGGGACGACACAAGAACGGCCGGGCTTCGCCCGGTGCGCCGATTGGCCGGGGCACCCTCCGGGTCGCGCGCAGGTTATCAACCGGTTATCAACCTGCCCCACACACCAACCTGCCCAACACCGGGCCTCACCGCACGGGTTGTATCATAGGCTGTTATGGACGCGCGCCGGATGTGCCCGCATTGCCGGGCGTTTATTACCGTCAAAGACAAGATCTGCCCCTACTGCGAAGAGCAGGTGGGGCCGCGCGCGATCGACCGGCGCAGCCCGGCGGACCTTCTGGGGGGGCTGATCCCGTACGCGCGGTTCAATACCATCGTCATTCTGCTGGCCAACTTCGGGCTTTACCTGGTGAGCACGCTGTACAGCATGAGGGCCGAAACCGGGGGCGGTTTTTCGGGGATCGACGCCAACACGCTGATCGCGTTCGGCGCCAAGTACGGCCCCGCCATTGCGGCCGGCCAGTGGTGGCGGCTAGTGACGGCCGGCTTTCTCCACGGAGGGCTGCTCCACATCCTGATGAATTCCTGGGTGCTGTTCGACCTGGCGCCGCAAGTGGAGGAAGTGTATGGCGCCAGCCGCATGTGGGTGATCTATTTTGTTTCGTCGGTGGGCGGGTTCTACTTGAGCAACCTGTGGAGTCCGATGTCGCCTTCGATTGGCGCCTCGGCGGCGCTCTGCGGTTTGATCGGAGCCATGATCGGGCTGGGTGTGACGCATCACAGCGTTGCGATGGGAGCGGCCATTCGCAGCACGTACATGCGCTGGGCCATCTACATCCTGCTTTTCAGTTTCTTGCCGGGCGTGGACATGGCGGCGCATATCGGCGGCGGCATCGCGGGCTTCGGCGTGGCGTACCTGGGGGGCACGCCTCGCTACGAAGGATCGCCAGTCGAAAGGTTGTGGCAGGTGGCGGCGTGGATCTGCCTGGGATTGACCGGGGTGAGTTTCGCGCTCTGGTACTTATGGTTCAGCCATACCGCCTAGCAGTATGGCGCGTTGTTAACCTTTCTGGCATAATCTAGGCGTTTGAAGATGAATGTGTCTGCGGCCGCTGCGGAATTTGAATTGATAGCGCGGACCGGGAGGGGAAAATGAAGCACTGGCATACGATTTGTGTGCTGCTGCTGGCCGCCGTTCTGCCGGCCGGCGCTTTCGGAGCGGACAGGGCTCCGGTGCTGGTCGAGTTGTTCACGGCCGAGGGGTCTGCGAACTCCCCGCCGGCGGATCAGTTGCTGGCGAAACTGGATGCGACGGCGATCGTGCTGGGCGAGCACGTCACCACTTGGGATGGCAGTGGATGGCGCGACCGTTTTGCAACGGAAGATGTGACCAAACGCCAAGAGGCGTATGCGGGACGCTTCCGCCTGGACGCCGTGTACACTCCCCAGATGGTGATCAACGGGGCGGTGCAATTCATTGGCAACGATGCGGGCCGGGCCGCTACTGAAATCGGCAAGGCCGCGAAACGCGTCAAGCTCGTGCCGCGCCTCTCCTGGTCGGACCGCGGTGTGCAAATAGAGATCGACGGGGCGCACGTGGGTGATCGGGTTTTCCTGGCGCTGGCGGACGACAGCGCATCCACGGCCGTGACCGCAGGGGCAAACAAGGGGCGCCAGTTGCGTCACGTGGCGGTGTGCCGCGAAATCCGCAGGGTTGGCGTGGTCCCGCCCGGCGGAGCTTTTTACCAGCTCGTCAATGTCTCGCCGCAGTCGCGCCGGCAACGCGCCATCCTATGGGTGCAGGTCGGGGACGTGGGAGTGGTGGCGGGCGCCGCAATGATCGCGCCGGCCGATCAGTAGCCCGGCAAAGCGGCGTGGCGGAGATTCCCGGCAGCGGGCCGGGCATGCCCCGTCCCTACAGGCGCGCGCATTTTATTCATTCACCGGCGTTAATAGGTTACAGTTTTCCAAGGGATAACTTGTGGCCGGCAGGGGCGGTGCGGGATAATCGAAGGTAAGATGAGACTGCGCACCATCGCGCTGGCGTTGGCTCTGGCTTGCGGCTTCACCGCGGCCGGCGAAGCCAAGAAGAATGTGATACGCCCGGCTGCAAAGTCGGTCAAGATGAAGCCGGCCAACAGGGGCCGGAAGGCCAAGAAGGGCAAGCACGCGAAGGTCGCGCATCACAAGGCGGTCAAGCACCATTAGCGGCGTGGCGCGGGCAATCTTGCCTGCACAGCGTCGCCAATCGTGGCGACGTTTCCTGGCGACGGCAGTGTGTCGCACCAATCCAAGAAAGAAAGGCCGAGAAGACTCTCCGACACAGCAGGCAGGACTGCCTGCGCCACCACCTCGGAACAAGACTGCGCGCTACAGCAACGGCAGGATTTTGTCCGGCCCGCGGGGAGCCAGGGGCTCGAGCTGCACATAGAGGGCGATCACCGGATCGTCCTGCGCACGCAGCAGCTCGGCCAGCTTGGTATTGGATGGGTCCAGCGCGGCGCGGCCAATCAGGGCGTTCACGGGAAAGAACCACTGTGCCCGATCGCTCACGGTTGCGCGGCTTTGTTTCAAGTAGTTCAGCCAGGAGCGCAACACATTCTCCCGGCTGGCACCGGAATCCATCCAAGCCAGGCTGTTATACGCCGCGGTCTTCTCGCGAAACACTTCGTCGGCCTGTCCTTTGCCGGGTTGCCAGGCCTCCAAAGCCGCCAGCGTGGTCTGGAGGCGGGCGCGCCATGCGTCGTTGTGTTGCGACGCGAGCAGCGCCTGCCCCTCGGGGCCGAAGGCCAGATCCCTCACCTGTCCGTTTATGTCCTGGCACTGGGAATCCTGGCAAGAGTTGACGCCGGCGGCAAAACCTTCCAGGGAGTGCGGCGTGGTTTCCTGCTCCGTGAGGGGCTTCACCGGCGGCATCAGGATCTTCTCGGCGAAGAATACAGAGGCGTTCCAGCCGAGGACCTCGCTCATCCGGCCGCTGGCCAGGTTGATGGAAGGGGGACCGTTGTTGATCAAATAGCCGTCCGCGCAGCGATCGCCCGTCAGATGGTGCACCAGGTAGAGGCGGTAAGCCTCCACCAGCGGAAGCGGGGAGAGATGATGGCTCGCCAGCTCTCCGACCAGATCCAGAATCGCCGGCCCGGTTGCGGCGGCATAGTAGGTGAACGAGCGGTCGTCGCCGGAGATCTCCCGCAGGCTGGCCGCCAGCGAAACAGTGAGGGCTTCGAGGTCGGAATCCTTCAATTCGGCCTGCTGGAGAAGTTGCGCCACGGGCGCAATCTGAGCGGGGGACGTGATGCCGCCGATGCGGTCTTTCAACATCTTCGCCACGTCACGGTGCCCGATCTTCGAAATCGCGCCCAGTGTTTCGTAATAGCGGCCCACATCGGCGACCACGATGTCCTCGCAGCGGAAGGGCGGAACTGCGGGACGAGCGATCGAGAGAAATAGTTTGGTGGCTTTGCCGCTATCGAGCGACAGCATTTGCCGAACGGCGCGCAGGCGGAGAGAGAGCGCGTCGAGATCCTGCTGGTAAGCGCGCTCCAGATAAGCTCCCACGTTGTTGCGCGTGATGGAGGCGCGGAGCTTGATGGGGTGCTGGGCTTCGGCGGCCCGGCGAAAAGCTTCGGTCAACCACTTCACACGCGCGCGCGAGTCCAGTTTTTCATTCGACGCCAAGCGGATCAAGGCGTCCGCGGCGAACTCCGCCGGAGCTTTGCGCGCCAGCGCGGAAACGGTGTTGGGATCGGAACTGCCGGTGGCCCCCAGCAAAACCAGGGGAAAGAGGAACAATGCGGGTGTCTTCATGAGTTTCGGTTTACGTGTTTTTATTGTAGACGCAACCGGACTTCTGAAAGACGGTGGACAGGAACCAGAGCTCTACTCAGCTCCCGCTGGCAACGGACCCGGCAGTCGACAAGGTCGTAGTGGTGCCGGACCAAATCGCTTTCACGGATGGCATGAACAGTCCAATGATACCGATACAGCCGAGCACCAGGAAGGCCAGGATGAGGGTGTATTCAACCATGTCCTGGGCCTGTTCAGTGCACCAAAACTGCTGCAAATGTAGCCAAATCCACACCATAGCCTCCAGGTTCATTACAACCCAGACATGCACTGCTTGCAAGCAAATAGCACGGATCCTAGTACCTAACAACCAACGGACAGTATTGACTTTATACAAAGGATTACACTAGTTGCCAACTACGACTATCCAAAGTTAATATCAGGTCTTAAAGTCCGGTTAAGCTTGAAGACAAAGCACCGGCGGCAAAGACCGCCGGCGCTACAGAGCACGCCCCACCACGGACCAAAAAAAACCGGGCGTCCAGGAGGACGCCCGGTGAGGAGTCTCCCGAAGTCTGCTCGGAGGTTCAGACTGCGGGGGTGGAGGAGAAAGTTTATGCCAGCAAACCGCCGTGGCCCAGGCAGGCTATTTCCCAGCCCGTGATGTGATAACGAGCCAACAGCGGCGGCAAAACCAGGTCGACCACATTCGGTTTGGCGGAGCGGAAGCAGCCTGGCGCGGAAACCACCGGCACCTCATCCTTGTACGCCAATAAAAGCAGGTTGCCGGGCTCGACCGGGGCCAGGAACCGTTCCACTTGTGCGCCGACGCGAATCATGGCTTGGCCAATCACATCCTCGGGCCCAGCCGGAGCCGTGGTGGATGCCACCAGGATGACGCTCGGTTTGGATCTCAATAAGTGTTGTAGGCTGCGGGCGACCGAATTCTCATCTTCCGTGCAGGAAAGCACGAAATTGGGGTTAACGCCGAAGCGATCCAGGCGCTGCCGCATGATGTTCTCGAACAACTGGCGCGCCCGTTCACCGCTGATGGGATCGGTGTAGAGAACTCCTACGGCCGGAGCGCGTACCGGCCGCGCCTGGAGAATCGGGCCGCGCTCCTTCAGAATGTTGACGACTGCTTCGAGTTGCTCCTTGGCCACGGCGAACGGAGCGCTCTTGACGGTGGCTACGCGCTGGCCCGCCAATGCGTGACTGAAGTTCAGCGCGGTAGCGATGACCACGCTGGCGGCGCAGTTGATCTGCTTGAGCAGTTCATCGTCCACCAGGACACAGCAGTTTTCGGTGGCCACCAGATTGGCGCGGCCACCGGCGGCGACGCGGATTTCAAAGCTGCCGCAACCCATTTCGCTGGCCACTGCCGCGACGGCATCATCCTCGCTCACCTCCCCATCCTCCAGCTCGGTGACCCAGATGGTCTCCATGCCTTCAGATTCCAGGACCCGGATGTCCTCATCGCTGATTATATGGCCCTTGGCCAATAGTTTCTTCCCACCCGGGCGGAAAACGGTGCAGCAAAGGATCCGTCCCGTTGAGGATTTCACGTCAACAGTTTGCGCTCTCATGGCAGCCTCACAAGAAGTTAGGATCTAAGGTGAATTCCAGAGGTAAAGCTCTTGAAAACTGATTGTATACCAAAGTACAGACAAACCGTGGATTATTTCTGCGTTTTTTTGGGGGGTGATGGAAAACCCAACTTTGCGGGTATTCCCCGAAAGCACCCTGCCGGGGCGGGCCGGGCGGCTACGGGAGGCGCGGAACAGGCACTGGGATCAACTGGTCGTCGGGCGTGGGCGCCCAGATCTCGGGCAGCGCTTCCACCCAGTGGTCGGGACGCAGAATGCGCAGAACGGCGACTTCGTCGCAGGCCTGGAACTTGGGGCAACGGAGGCAGTCCTTCCATGCCTTGAGCGGTAGTGCGCCGCGCTCGACCGCCTGAAAGCCGACCTTGCGGAAGAATTCCACCACATAGGTGAAGGCGAACACGGCGTCCAACTCATAACGCTCGGCTTCGGCCAGCAGCGATTCCACCAGTTTGCGCCCCACCCCGTGTGTTTTGGCCTGTTGGCGCACGGCGAGCGAGCGGATTTCGGCCAGCGTGGGGCTATAAAAATGGAGCGCGCCGCAACCCAGCAGCTCCCCGCCGGAGGTGACCACGGTGAAGTCGCGAATGGCTTCCGACATTTCGAACTCGGTGCGCGGCAACATCAGGCCCAGCGCGGCATAGTCGTTGATGAGACCGAGAATGGGACGGATGTCGCGCATGGCCGCCTTGCGCACGGTAAGCGGCGGGGCACTGCGGGATTCGACAAACGCGTCTTCGTGCACTGCGCTGATCATGCGGTTGGCACCTCGAGTGGCGCCAGCCGCGTGCCCAGCGTCTCTCCTTCCAGGATACGGATTAGGACTCTCTCCGCCGCACCGGGAGCGATGCGCACTGCCGCTATCCCGGCGTCGAGCGCCGCCAGCGCCGCATTGAGCTTGGCCTGCATGCCGCCGGTGGCGACGCCGGACGCGACAAGCGCGCGCGCCTCGGCGGCGTCGAGCAGCGGGCGCACCTGGTGCGATCCATCCATCACGCCGGCCACGTCGGTGAGGAAAATCAATTGATGCGCGCGGAAGGCCGCCGCGCAGGCCACCGCCATCTGGTCCGCGTTCACGTTGTAAATGTTGCCCGCGCGGTCTCCGGCCACGCAGGCCACCACCGGCAGGTAGCGATTGGCGGTCAACAGCTCGAGCAGCCCCGGGTTCGACCGTGTGACGCGTCCCACCGCGCCCAGCGCCGGGTCGAGTTGCTCTGCCTCGGCCAGCAGGGCATCGATGCCGGTAAGTCCGACGGCCAGGGCGCCGGCGCGGTTCAGGCTCGCCACCAACTCGTGATTCACGCTGCCGGCGAAAACCTTCAGCACCGCATCCACGGTTTCCGGTGTGGTCACCCGCAGGCCATTGACGAAGCGGCTTTCGATGCCGCGCTCGGCCAGATAGCGGGTCATCTGCTTGCCGCCGCCGTGCACCACGACGAGTTGGACGCCGGACGCGGCAACTGCCGCGATCTCGCCGGAGAGGCGCTGGCGCGACGCCGCGTCATCGAGCAGGGTGCCTCCCAGTTTGATCAGGATGCGATTCACCGCAAGCCCTCGGTTTCCGGGTATCCCAGCATCAGGTTCATGTTCTGCACGGCTTGGCCGGCGGCGCCTTTCACCAGGTTATCGATGGCGCTCACCACCACGGCGCGTCCGGTCTTGGCGTCCAGCGTGACGCCGATGTCGCAGAAGTTGGTGCGGGCCACCGCGCGCAGGTCGGGCACGTGGCCGGGTTGATAGAGGCGGACGAACGGCTCGCCTGCGTAGCGCTTCTCATAGATGGCGAGCAGGTCGTCGGCGGAGCGGACGTTGCGGGCGCGAAAGTAGATGGTCTCCAGGATGCCGCGGTCGAGCGGCAGCAGGTGGGCGGTGAAGCTGAACTCGCTTTCTTCCAGGCCGCTGACCAGCAGCACCTCAGGAACGTGACGGTGACGGAGGATGGAATAGGCCGAGAAGTTTTCGGTGACTTCGCAGAAGCTGGTCTTGAGAGTGGGCTTGCGGCCGGCGCCGCTGACGCCGCTCTTGGCGTCGCAAACGATGCCGGCGGTGCGGTCCACCACATCGGCTTCGAGCAGCGGGCGAATCGCCAGGTTGGCCGCCGTCGGGTAGCAACCAGGATTGGCCAGCAGGCGAGCGGCGGGGATGAGGTCGCGGTAGAATTCCGGCAGGCCGTAAACGGCCTTGGCCAGCAGGGCAGACTGGGTGTGGGTTTCCTGATACCAGGTAAGGTAGTTGGCGGGTGTGCGCAGGCGGAAGGCGCCGCTGAGGTCGATGACGCGTGCCCCGGCATCCAGCATGGCGGGAGCGAGATCCATGGAAACCTCCGCCGGCGTGGCCAGGAAGACCGCCGCAAGGCCTTCCGCGTGCACCACTTGTGGATCGCAGGGGAGGCACTCCGGCGGCTCCGCGCCACGGATCGACGGCGCCGGCCCGGACTCTTCGCGATGCTCCAGCAGGTATGTTTCAACGCCCGGATGCCGCGCCAGAATGTGAACCAGTTCCGCGCCGCTGTACCCCCGGTAACCGACAATGCCGACCTTGGCTTTCATGTGATTGTTTATTCTGTCAGGTGAATAATTATACCACAAGGCGGGATAGACGATCGGTTTTTGTCGTCTATCAACTGTCGTGAATCAGCGAAGCATGACAGGCCACGAAAGGCGATGGCCTGCCCTACCGTCAGCTTTCGGCGACTGAGCGCGCAGCCAGTTCACCGAACAGGGGCAGGGAATAGGCCTCGTCGCGGGATGCTTTGATCATCATGAAAATCGACATGAGGAGCAATGCCAGGTCCAGCAACTTGTCGAACGGCAGATGAGGGGACAAATAGCAGAGCGGGCGGATCACCCAGGCGTTCATCAGCCACGCCACGAACAGGTAGAGGCCCTGGAAGGCGTGGAAACGGACGGTGCGAACCTGGCGGAAGCGTTCCGAGGCCAGCCAGATGATGCAGGCAATCCAGCCCATCCAGGGAACGTAGCTAAGCACCGAAGCGGTCCGCGCAGAGACGCCGGTCAGCGGGTCGGGGCCGAACGGCGGCACGGTGGGGGCGGGTTGGTGCGTGCCACAGCGCCAGCAGAAGCGATCGTAGCTGGTCACCGGATTTCCGCATTGTGTGCAAAACGGCATGCTACTTCTCCATACGTTACGCAACCCCGGCTTGTTCCGCAACAGGCCCGGCGAGGGTGTTAAGATTGCGCCATGAGAATGCTAGCTGCCGTAGCGCTTGCGCTGGTATCGGCCGCGGCCCTGCCGGCGGCCAGGAATCTGGAGATCTTCGCGATTGACGTGGAGGGCGGCCAGGCCACCCTGCTGATTACGCCGGCGGGCGATTCGCTGCTGATCGACACCGGCTGGCCGGGTCACAACCATCGCGACGCGGACCGCATCGTGGCGGCCGCCAAAGCGGCAGGCGTCAAGAAGATCGACTGGCTGCTGATCACGCATTTCCACATGGACCATGTAGGCGGCGTATACCAGCTTGCCGAAAAAATGCCGATTGTGCATTTTGTCGATCACGGATCGAGCGTCGAGAAGGGCAAGGACGCCGAGATTCTCTTCAACGAATATGCAGCCGTGCGCGCCAAGGGCCAGCACCTGCGGGTGGAGGCGGGCCAGAGCATCCCGGTGAAAGGGATCGACGTCCAGGTGCTTTCCGCCGGCGGCAACGTGATCGACTCGCCGCTCGAGGAACCCGGCACGCCCAATCCCGATTGCAAGGATTACGAACCTCCGGTGGAGACTAAGGATGAAAACGGCCAATCCATCGGCGTGCTGATTACCTACGGCAACTTCCGCATGCTGGACATGGGCGACCTGACCAAGGACCGGGAATATGGGCTGGTCTGCCCCGACAATAAAATCGGCACGGTGGATTTCCTGCTGGTGTCGCATCACGGCTCGAACCTTTCCAGTTCGACGCCTTTCGTGCACGCCGTTTCACCGCGCGTGGCGCTGGTCGATAACGGCCCGCACAAGGGCGGCACGGCGGAAGTCTGGCAGACCCTGCGCGATACGCGTGGCCTGCTGGATATCTGGCAACTGCACTATGCCATCGACGCCGACAAGCAGCACAACTCGCCCGACACGTTCATCGCCAACGTGGACGCCGACTGCGAAGGAAAGTGGATCAAGGTGACGGCCGACAAAGAGGGCACCTTCACGGTCTACAACACGCGCAACAAGTTCGAGAAGACATACGTGAAACGCTGAAGCGCGGCGGGAGTCAACCCGAACGGCGGGTCGAGGGCCCACGGAATCGCGGCCTGGGAAGCAGAGCCGGCGCGGGTATCGGCCGAGCGCGGCCCGCTATACTGGAAGATCCGCTTATGGAACGGACGCGACTATTCGCCGCGGTGCTGGCCGGCGCCATGCTCCTGATCTGCTATGCCCTGATTCTGCGCGGCATGTTTGGCCAATGGATGACGGACGAGGACATGGGCCATGGGATCGCAGTGCCCTTCGTGATCCTGTGGGTGGTGTGGCGCGAGCGCGCCCGATGGCAGGCATTGCCGCGGCGGCCGAGCTGGTGGGGCTTCGCGTTCCTGGCGGCGGGGGCGGCCATGCAATTTCTGGCGGCGCTCGGCGTGGGCCTGTTCATGGGCTCACTGGCGCTGCTGGTTTCGGTGGCCGGCGTGGTGGTTTGTCTGGGAGGCTTCGCTCTGCTGCGGGCCTGGGCGTTTCCATTCCTGCTGGCGCTGTTCATGCTGCCGAAACTGGCGATCGTCTACAACCAGGTCACGCTGCCCCTGCAACTGATGGCCAGCCGGATCGCCGCCTGGATGCTCTCGGCCGGCGGGTTCGGTGTGATTCGCGATGGTAATGTGCTGGAGGTGGGCGGCCGCCGCATCCTGGTGGCGGAGGCTTGCAGCGGGATTCGCTACCTGATTCCACTGGCCTTCCTGGGTGTGCTGCTGGCGTACCTCTACGACCCCAAGCCCTGGATGCGGGGAGCGCTTTTCGCCTTGGCCGTCCCGCTGGCGATCGCCGGCAATGCATTGCGAATTGCGGCGTCGGGCGCCTGGCCCGCGGTGTCTGCGGGCACGCTCCACATGGTGTGCGGCTGGTGCATTTTTGCCCTGTGCCTGGGGGCGCTGCTGGCGATGCGCCGCCTGATCGACGCGGTTTACAGCCGGTGCCATGCCTGATCGCAGAACTATCCTGACCGCCGCGTTCCTGGCCGTGCAGGCCGGTGCGATCTATTGGGCGGCGACCGGAGAGCGCGTGCCCACGCCGCCGGACCTGGAGAAACTGGCGCCGCAGTTTGGCGGCTGGGTGCAGGTGAGACAGGAGGCCATCGACGCCGATATCCGGTCGCAGCTCGGGGCCGACCGATTATTGAGCCGAAGCTATTTTCACGTCCCGGCGGGCCCGTTCGCAAATCTGTTTGTAGCCTGGTTCGGATCGCAGCGCGACGGGACTCGTCAGCCGCACTCGCCTAAGGTCTGCTTGCCGGGAAACGGTTGGATACCGGAAGTGGCCGGCGTGGTCACCATCAACACCGCTGCCGGCGCCATCACGGTGAATCGCTATATCATCCAAAACCGCGGGGCACGCGCCATCGTGCTGTATTGGTACCAGACGCCGCGGCGTGTCATCGCAGGCGAGTGGGATGCCAAGTTCTGGCTGGCGGCCGACGCCCTGCGCGATAGGCGAACCGATACCGCCATCGTTCGCGTGGCGCTGGCCATCCCGCCGGGCCAGGACGCCGCCGCGACTGCCGCAGCCACGGCGTTCGTGAGACGAATCTACCCACTCCTGCGGGCCAACCTCCCACGATAGAGCCGTGCGGCCGGGCAGTACGGCACCCCACGGCTCCGTGGTGCCCTTAGCTTCGCTGCGTGTCCTGGCTGTTCAGGCGCGCGCGAACTTACGCCTGGCTTGAATCAGCAGGACCACCGCAAAGCCAACACCTAGCAAGGTGATCGAACTCGGTGCCGGAACGGCGCCTCCGCCCCCCGGGCCGGTGCTGACCACCACCCCCAGACTGGCGGTGGGCGTACCCTCCAGGCTGAAGTAAGTCGTACCGCCGCTTGCCGGTATTGCCGGGCTGAAACTCACGGTTCCGCTGTTGGCGTTGGTGAGGGCGAACGTCGTAGTCGGGCCCGCGTAGTCCCCCGGATCCGTGCCGAGAATCTGGGCGGGAGTGCAATAGCTGCTCCCCACAAATGTAAACGTGCAGATTCCATCGCCGTCGAAACCGAAAATGCCGCTTCCGGTGAGAGCCAGGGAGCTGACGGTGCTGGAGCCGTTGTTTACGACGCCGACCAGCACATCTTCGGACAACTCGTAGGGAGTTGAATCGGTGACGGCCGTGGACACTGTTCCGTTAGCGGCGATCGTGATCACTACATTGCACCCTGTGGCTAATGGGTCCGGGGGATGTGGGAAATTCGAGCCCGCGGCGGGCGGGCAGACCGAGCCCGCGAAAGCGGCGCTGGCGACCCAGGCAAAAACGGCGGCAACTAGCAGAAAACGCTTCATCTGAGATGTATCCTCCAGTAACAAAAAAGTAACGCGCACTACCCAACCATGCAAATTGGGTTATCAGTAAGATAAACCATATCTGCAAACTTTTCAATGCAAAAATGATAGAGTTTCTGCAATTCGTGCAAAACGACCTCAAAGTGGTCTCTGCGGGTGACGCTTGATGAGAAGCCGCTCCCGGCGGTCAGCCCCACGAGTTCGGCGGCTTTCCGCTACAGTAGTTTTGAGGAGCCAATCCGCTTGTACACTGCAAGTCCCACCCGTTACGACGGCATGATCTACCGGCGTTGCGGCAAATCCGGCATCGTGTTGCCGGCGATTTCGCTCGGCCTGTGGCACAATTTCGGCGGCGTCGATTCGCTGGAAAACAGCCGCGACATGCTGCGCTGCGCCTTTGACCGGGGCGTCACCCACTTCGACCTGGCCAACAACTACGGGCCGCCGTACGGCTCGGCGGAAGAGACCTTCGGGCGCGCGCTGAAGATGGACCTGGCGGCGTATCGCGACGAGCTGATCATTTCCACCAAGGCCGGTTATGACATGTGGCCCGGCCCGTATGGCAACTTCGGCTCGCGCAAATACCTGCTGGCCAGCCTGGACCAGAGCCTGGGGCGGATGGGCCTGCCGTACGTCGACATCTTTTATCACCACCGGCCGGACCCGGAAACGCCGCTCGAGGAAACCATGGGCGCGCTCGACCAGGCGGTGCGCTCCGGGAAGGCCTTGTACGCGGGCATTTCCAATTACGGCCCCGAAGATACCGCCAAGGCCGCCCAAATTCTACGCCGGCAGGGGACGCCGTTCCTGATCCACCAGTTCGCCTATTCGATGTTCCGGCGCGGGCCGGAGCAAGGGCTGCTCGAGACGCTGCGGCGGGAGGGCGTAGGCGGCATCGCATTTTCCCCGCTGGCGCAGGGGCTGCTAAGCGAACGCTATCTCGGCGGCGGCATCCCAGCCGATTCCCGCGCGGCGCGGCCCAAAGGCTTCCTGAGGCCCAAGGATGTGGACGAGCATCGGGTCGGCCAGGCGCGCGCGCTGCATGCAATTGCCCAGGCCCGCGGCCAGAGCCTGGCGCAGATGGCGCTGGCGTGGGTGCTGCGCGATGGCGCGGTGACCAGCGCGCTGGTCGGCGCCAGCCGCGTCGAACAGTTGGAGCAGGATATCGCGACTATTCACAAGCTGGATTTCAGCGAGGAAGAGCTGGCTGGGATCGAGAAGATTCTGGCTGGGTAGGTTTGAAGAGGGCGCCCGCAAGCGGGCGTTGGCAAGCTGAAGCATGACCCACCAAGGCCGGGTTTGCGCCCGGCTGCGCCGATTCGCAATCGGCGCGCAGATTGAACAATCTGCCCCACGGGGGGTGGCGCTGTTACCATCAGATCTTGCGGCAGATTGGGTTTGAGGTGGTGGCGGAATGTGCGCGGACCGGCGCGCGGGCGGGGCTGCTGCACACGGCGCACGGGGTGATCGAAACGCCGGTGTTCATGCCGGTCGGCACGCAGGCGACGGTGAAGGGGCTGAGCTCGCGGGACTTGTCCGAGGACCTCGGCGTGCGCATCCTGCTGGCCAACACCTATCATCTTTATCTGCGGCCGGGGGCCGAAGCAATTCGGAACCTGGGCGGGCTGCACCGGTTCATGGACTGGCCGCACGCCATCCTGACCGATTCTGGCGGGTTCCAGGTGTTCAGCCTGAGCGGCCTGCGCAAGATCGACGAGGACGGGGTGACGTTTCAGTCGCACTTGAATGGCGACACGCACCGCTTCACGCCCGAATCGACCGTGGATGCGCAGTTGGCCTTCGGCAGCGACATTCTGATGGCGCTCGACGAATGCCCGGAGTACCCGGTGAGCCACGAAGCGGCGCGGCAGAGCATGCTGCGTACGGTGCGCTGGGCGCGGCAGGCGACCGGGCATCATGAACGGCGGATGGCGGAGATAGACACCCGACACGCGCTATTCCCAATCGTGCAGGGCAGCACCTACGCGGACCTGCGGCGCGAGTGCGCCACGGCGCTTGCGGACCTGGATGCCGACGGCTACGCGATTGGCGGCCTTTCGGTGGGCGAGCCGCGTCCGCTCAGCCTGGAGATGGTGGAGGCTTGCCAAGCCGTACTGCCGCAATCGCGCCCGCGCTACGCCATGGGCGTGGGCATGCCGGCCGAATTGGGGGAATACGTGGCGCGCGGCGTGGACATGATGGATTGCGTGCTGCCCAGCCGCAACGCGCGCAACGGATACCTGTTCACGAGCGAAGGGCGCGTGGTAATCAAACACGCCCGCTATAAAGACGATGCGGGGCCGCTCGATCCGCGTTGCAGTTGTTACACGTGCCAGCGGTTTTCGCGGGCTTATTTGCGCCATTTGTTCCTGGCCGGCGAGATTCTGTTCGCCATGCTGGCCACCCGTCACAACCTGCGGCGCTACCTTGACATCATGAGGGAGATCAGGCTTGCTATAATATCGGGTTCGTTCCCGGAATATTTAGAGTGTGCCCGGCCGGCGCAAGATGCCGGGTAGCCCTCAGTTTGGCCAATACGTGATATTCAGCTTCTATTTGCAAACATCAACGACGCCCTCCGGACCGTTGGGCTCGCTGGCGGGACTCCTCCCCATCCTCCTGATCTTCGGAATCTTCTATTTCCTCCTGTTTATGCCCATGCAGAAGCAGAAGAAGCAGCAGAAGGCGATGCTGGCCGGGCTGCAGAACGGCGCGGAAGTGGTGACGTCGGGCGGGATCATCGGCACCATCGTGGCCATCGACGAGGAAAAACTGGTGCTGCGTGTAAAGCCGGACAACGTGAAGATCCAAGTCACCCGCGGCTCGGTGGCGAGCCTCGTCCCGGGTGAAATCAAGAAGGCGCAATCGTAGCAATCTCTAATTAACAGGCTGTTCCATTCCATGACACAGAATTTGAAGTGGCGAACCGTGGTGATTGTGGTGACGATCCTGCTGTGCATTTTCGGCATCATGGGTCTGCCCAAATCGAAAACCGAACTAGTCCAGAATCTGAAGGACAACATCCGCCTGGGGCTCGACCTGAAGGGCGGCAGCCAACTAGTGGAAGAGGTGCATGTCGAGGACGCCGTGAAAGCGGATGCCGACCAGGCCATGGAGCGCATCAAGGCGGACATGGCCAAGCAAAGCATCACATTCTCGAGCATGGACCGCAACGACCCGCAGCCGCCGTCGGTGGCGGACGCAGACAACATTATCGTCACCGTGAAAGGCGTGCCGGAGACCCAGTCGAGCGCGTTCCGCAGCCTGGTGAATGATCGTTACAGCGCCTACGTGCTGACCGTGGCGAATTCGACCGACTACACGATGCGGCTGAAGCCTTCGGACCTGATCGCGCTCAAGCGCGACACGGTGCAGCGGACCATCGACACCATCGACAACCGCATCAACCAGCTCGGGGTGGCGGAATCGAGCGTCCAGCAGTACGGCCGCGCGGGCTCGGAATACGAGGTGCTGGTGCAGTTGCCGGGGGTGGACGATCCGGCGCGGGTGAAGGAGTTGATCGGCACCGCGGCGGTGCTCGAAATCGACGAAGTCAAGGACGGGCCGTTCCCCAGCCGAGAAGCGGCGCTGGCGCAAAAGGGCGGCGTACTGCCGCTGAACAGCAAGCTGGCCAAGTCCAAGCCGCGTGGAAATGCGCCGGGCGAAGAGTGGTTCCTGCTGGGGCGTCCGGCGGTGATCATGGGCAGCGAGATGCGTAACGCGCGCGCCTCTCAGGACGAATACCGCAAGTGGGAAACCGGCTTCACGCTGTCGCCGGACGGCGGGCGGCGGTTCGGCATGTTCACCGAGAAAAACATCGGCAACAAGTTGGCGGTGGTGCTGGACAATCAGATCGTCAGCGTGGCCACCATCCAGGCCAGGATTGAAGATTCCGGACGGATCACGAACCTGGGCAGCGAAGAGGAAGCCGAGGACCTGTCGCGGTACCTGCGTTCCGGTTCGCTGCCGGCCAGCGTGACGCCGGTGGAGGAGAGAAGCGTGGGGCCGTCGCTGGGCGCGGACTCGATCCGGGAAGGAATCCAGGCTGCCGTCTGGGGCCTGGTGGCGGTGGTGGTGGTGATGCTGCTGTACTACAAGCGCAGCGGCGTGAACGCGGTGCTGGCCCTGCTGCTGAACACGGTGATCCTGCTGGCGGCGATTTCCTATTTTCATGCTGCGCTCACCTTGCCGGGGATTGCGGGCGTGATCCTGACGATCGGTATGGCGGTGGATTCGAACGTGCTGATTTTCGAGAGAATCCGCGAGGAACTGCGGGCCGGCAAGGCGGTGGTGGCGGCGGTGGAGAACGGCTTCAACAAGGCCTGGTGGACGATCGTGGACACCCACGTCACCACCATCGTTTCGTGCGCCTTCCTGTTTCTGTTCGGGGAAGGCCCGGTGAAGGGATTCGCGGTCACCCTGACGATCGGTCTGGCCGCCAACGTTTTCACGGCGGTATTCGTCTCGCGGACGATCTTCAACTGGGAATTGTCCGGACGGCGCCGCATGGAGACCCTCAGTATTTAGGGCTCGCCATTTAGTACAATGATCGGGCGGAAAAAAAGAGGCCGGGGAGCGGGAATCGGGTGCGGCGGGCGGAAGCTGGCCGGCAGCCGGGTCCCTGGCGGGCGAACGGGAACAAAACGGAAAAGGCTGGTGTCCAACCTTACATAAGACACCGGCATGGCCAGTCTCGATGGAATTATTTAAAAACACGAACTACGACTTTCTGGGCAAGAAGTGGCCGTTTATCTTTGCCAGCCTGGTGCTGACGGCGGCCGGCTTCATCAGCATCGCCGCCAAGGGCGGGTTGAAGTATGGAATCGACTTCAAGCAGGGTGTGATGATGACGGTGAAGTTCGCCTACACGCCGCCGCTCGATAAGATTCGCGCCGCCATGTCGAGATCGCCCAAGATTACCGGCGAGGTCTCGGTGCAGAACGAAACCAGCGCGCAGAACACCGTCGAGATCGGCACGGAGGCGGCCAGCGAGGGACAGATGAACGTCAATCGCCAGGACATGACCGACGTTCTGACGGCGACCTTCGGGCAGGCCGCGGGCGGCAAGCTGGATTTCAACAACGCCGGGCATGACGCGCTGGCCGAACGGTTGCGCGACGCGCTGGCGCGTAACAACGTGGCGGCCAGCGAACAGGACCTCCAGAACCTGGTGACGGGGCTGCTCTCGACGCGCGACGACCACCACTCCGGGCTGATTACAAGTTTTAGCGAATTATCTTCCACCCCGGGCGTCAATGCTGGTATTATGAACACTCTTCGCGAGGAGTGTTACTTGGCTCCTTTCCACATTGCGGGAGTGGAGATGGTGGGACCGAAGGTGGGCGCGGAACTGCGCAAGAAGGCTGTCCTGGCTACGCTGTACGCGCTGGCCGGAATGCTGGCCTATATCGCCTTCCGATTCGAGTGGATCTACGGGCTGGGCGCGGTGATCGCCTGCTTCCACGACACCATCATTACGATCGGTCTGTTTTCGTTATTCAACAAGGACATCACGATGACGGTGATTGCGGCCTTGTTGACGCTGGTGGGCTATTCGATGAACGACACCATCGTGATCTTCGACCGGATCCGGGAGAACCTGAAGATGTCCCGGCGCGAGCCGCTGGAATCGGTGATGAACCGGGCGGTCAACCAGACGCTGAGCCGGACGGTGATGACTTCGGGGCTGACGTTTTTGACGGTGATCGCGCTGTTCCTGTTCGGCGGTCCGGTGCTGAACGGGTTTTCATTCGCGCTGGTGTGCGGCATTCTGGTGGGAACGTATTCTTCGGTGTTTGTGGCCAGTCCGATCGTGTTGTTCTGGCATGGGTGGGCGGACCGGCGGGGCGGCAGGACAGCCGCCGTCGTGGCTGCGGCGCCCCGGCCGGACACTCCGCGGAAAACGGTGGCCAAGGCGGTAAAGTAAAGGCGGTAAGAATTCGCGCCGGTCCGCGGGACGGGCGGCGCTTGCAGGGAAAGGAAATGCCTCATGTTTGAACAGACATTCGTGCAAACGGGGAAGACTAACAAGGGCTGGACGGTCGTGCTATCGACCCTGATTCAGTTGTTCATAATCGGCATCTTCGTGATCATGCCGATGATCTACTTCGACGTCCTTCCCGCGGCCTCGCTGCAAAGCATCTTTGTGGCGCCGCCGCCGCCTCCACCCCCGCCGCCTCCACCGGCCCCGACACCGCAGCTCAAGGTGGTGCACGTGATTCCGCGGCAATTCGATGCCGGCAAGTTGATGGCGCCGAAGACGATTCCGAAAAACATCGCGGACATTAAAGAAGATGAGCTTCCGCCACCCTCGGCCAGCGTCGTCGGCGTAGTCGGCGGCAGCGGCAGCAGCGGCCCGGTGACCGGCCTGCTCAACGGCATTATCGGCGGAACGGGCGGCCTGGCGGCCCCGCCGCCTCCTCCTCCGCCCAAGGCGATCACTCCGCAGCGCATCCGGGTGGGCGGCAATGTGCAAGCGGCCAACCTGATCAAGCAGATCAAGCCGGTGTATCCGGCCCTGGCAAAGCAGGCCCGCATTCAGGGGACGGTGGAATTGAGCGCCATCATCGGCAAGGACGGCCGGGTGCAGGACCTAAAGGTGGTGCGAGGCCATCCGCTGCTGGTGCCGTCGGCGCTGGAGGCGGTGAAGAGTTGGATTTACCGCCCGACCATGTTGAATGGAGAGCCGGTGGAAGTTTCGACGACCATCGATGTCAACTTTACGTTACAGTAGTACCCCGGCGGCGCGTAAGCGGAGCCGGTAAGAGCAGTAACATTTCAACTCGCAGGAGAGAAAATCAGAATGTTCGCGCATGTGCATTTCGCGTTCTTGTATTTGCTCCAGGAATCGGAGTCGGTGGGCTTTGACCTGCCACACCTCTGGAGCCAGATGGGCACGCTGGCCAAGGCCGTTGTGATCCTGATGTTCTTCATGTCCGCGTATTCGATCGGCGTGATGATCGACAGGTTGCTGGCTTACAGCGCCGCCCGTAAACAATCCAGGCAGTTCGCTCCGGCGGTTGCCGGCGCGCTGCGGGAAGGCAAACTGGAAGAAGCCGTCAAGATCGCCGACCGCTTCAAGAAGAGCCACCTGGCAAAGGTTGTGGTTGCCGGTTTGCAGGAATTCCAGGCGCATCAGATCAGCTCCGAAATTCCGGGTGAGGAAATCGAAGCTTCCAAGCGCGCCCTGGATCGTGCCCAGGCCATCGTTCACGCCGAACTCAAACGCGGCGTCTCGGGCCTGGCGACCATCGGTTCGACGGCTCCCTTCGTCGGTTTGTTCGGAACCGTCGTTGGCATCATCAACGCGTTCCGTGGCATTTCGACGCAAAAGGCGGCCGGTCTGGGCGCCGTGGCCGGCGGTATTTCGGAGGCCTTGGTGACCACCGCCATTGGTCTGTTCGTGGCTATCCCGGCGGTGTGGATGTACAACTATTTCACCAACAAAATCGAAGCTTTCGATGTGGAGATGGGCAACTCCAGCTCCGAACTCATCGACTACTTCCTGAAGCGCAGCCAGCGCGGCGCCGCTGCCCACAAGTAGGGGCTGTCGGAGCGACTGGAACAGTCGGGATTCCCGGCGAGTTGAAAATCGCGGGGAGCCGGCAACGGCTCCCCGTAAATGCATCCGATTTCCCAGGGAGAAACAGCAATGGAGATGGATTTCAAAATACACAGTGCTCCTCCGCCGGTAGCCGACATCAACGTCACCCCCATGGTGGACGTGATGCTCGTGCTGCTCATCATCTTCATGGTCATTACGCCCATGCTGATGAACGGGGTCCAAGTCAATATGGCGAGGACGTACAACCCGATCCCCATGCAGGCGGCCGATAAGAGCGACGCGGTGCTGATCGCGGTCACCCGCGAGGGCAGGGTCTACCTCAACAACACGCAGATGAAGGCCGAGGATCTGGCGCCCAAGGTGAAAGATATGCTCACCAACCGGCTGGACAAGGAGTGCTTCCTGCGGGCCGATCAGCGGGCGAAGTACCAGGTTGTGCTGGATGTGGTGCAGAACCTGCAAGCCGCCGGCGTGGACCAGTTGGGCCTCCTCACCGAACAGATCGAGGGAAAGAAGCAAGCCGCCGCGGTGGCGAAGTAGAGCAACAGGAAGATTCATAAAGGAGCAACCATATGTCAATGGCAGTGGGCGGAACGGGCGGTCCGAAATCCGACATCAACATGACGCCCATGATCGATGTGCTATTGGTGCTGATCATTATTTTCATGGTGATCACGCCGCTGACGCCGAAAGGTCTCGAGGCTCTGGTGCCGCAGCCGCCTCCGCCGGGTCAGACGGCGGAGCCCAATCTTCGCACCGTGGTGGTCAGTATTAATCAGGATCACAGCATGATGATTAACCAGGATCCGATCGACGAATCGGCCCTGCAAAGCCGCCTGGTGGAAATTTTCAAGACGCGCGCCGAACGCGTGATATTCGTCAAAGGCGATCCCAACCTGGAATTCAATTGGGTAGCCAAGGTCATTGACATCGCGCACGGCGCCCAGATCGACAAGGTCGGCCTGATGCCATACAAGGACCTCGGACAATAGGAGATTCGCGATGCGCAAACTGACAATCGTTCTCGCCGCGGTTGCGTTGGCTTTCGCGGCCACCGGCTGCAACAAGCTGAAATCGCGCTCTCAGGTCAACGAGGGTGTCCAGGCATTCAAGGGCGCCCAGTACCCGCAGGCCGTCGAGCACTTCAAGAACGCGGTCGACCTCGATCCCACATTTCTTTCGGCGCGCCAGTATCTGGCTGTCGCCTACTATCAGCAATACATTCCGGGCGCCGACTCGCCGGAAAACGCGCAGATGGCGCAGGCCGCTTACGACCAGTTTCAGAAAGTCCTGGACCAGGACCCGAAGAACCAGTTGGCGATTGTGTCCATCGCCAGCCTGTTCTTGAACCAGCGCAAGTGGGACGACGCCAAACAGTGGTTCGAAAAAGCCATCGTCGTGGCGCCCAACAACGCCGATGCATACTACAGCCTGGGGTTCATCGCGTGGTCGGAGTGGTTCCCCGCATTCGGCAACGCACTCGCCACGTTAGGCATGAGACAGGAAGACCCGGGCCCCATCAAGGATAAGAAGATCAAGGCCGAACTCAAGGAAAAGTGGGATCCGGTGATTGACGAAGGGTTGAAGAACCTGGACAAGGCGCTGGAGATCAACCCGGACTACGATGACGCCATGTCGTACGAGAACCTGCTGATCCGCGAGCGCGCTTACCTGGTGGACACCAAAGAGGAATACGACCAACAGGTCAAGATCGCCGAAGCCTGGATCGACAAGGCCATGGCGACCAAGAAGGCCAAGGAAGAAAAGAAGGCGGCCAAGCAAGCCACCGGCGGTATCGTCGCCGAGCCGTCCAAGTAGGGATCTTACAGAACCACCGCTTTGCCAACACGCTCGCGGCTGGGGGCCATCCGCTCCGGTCGCGAGCGTTTGTGTTTGCGCGAATGTTTATAGGTGTTCATCCGTGGCCAGTGTTGCCGTTACTTCCTGACAGACCTCCCCGCCGAGCTCACATCTCCCGTCGCCCTTCCATGGCTTTGGAGATCGTCACTTCGTCGGCGAATTCCAAGTCGCTGCCGACCGGGATGCCCATACCGATGCGCGTCACTTTGACGCCGAGCGGTTTCAACAGGCGCGCCAGATAGACGGCGGTGGCTTCGCCTTCGGTGGTGGGATTGGTGGCCACGATCACTTCCTGGATCTCGCCCTCGCCGATGCGTTCCACCAGGTTCTTGAGTTTGAGCGATTCGGGGCCAATGCCGCGCAGCGGCGAGAGAGCGCCGTGCAACACGTGGTAGCGGCCCTCGAACTGGCGGGTGGTTTCGATGCCGACGATGTTATGCGGTTCCTCGACCACGCAGACGACCCGCGGATCGCGATTGGAATCGGCGCAATAGGAACACAGGTCGGCGTCGCTGATGTTGTTGCAGACGCGGCAAAGGCCGAGCTTGTCTTTGACGTCGAGGAGGGCCTGGGCGAGATGTTCGGCATCTTCGCGGCCGGCGCGGAGAACGTGGAAAGCCAGCCGCTGCGCCGATTTCTGTCCGATGCCCGGCAGGCGCTTGAATTCGGTAATGAGGCGGGCGAGCGGTTCGGCGAAATCGGGCATCGTCAGAACATACCGGGAGGCAGGCCGAGGCCGCCGAGCATGCCGCCCATCTTCTGCTTGGTCTCGTCCTCGACCTTCTTGAGGGCCTCGCTATGGGCGGCCAACACCATGTCCTGGAGCATCTCGACGTCACCGGCGACCTCGGGATCGATCTTGACGCTGAGCAGGTTCTTCTGCCCATCCATCGTCACCGAAATCATGCCGCCGCCGGCGGAGGCCTCCACTTTGATCTGCGCGATTTCCTGTTGCAGGCGCTCCTGCATCTGCTGCGCCTGGCGCAACGCCTGCTGCATCTGCTGCATGTTGCCGGGTAATTTCATCTGGGCTGCTCCTTCAAATTACGGACGCGGCGAACTTCGCCGCCAAATACCTCGCGGAAGTGCTGCACCTCCCGGTTGGCCAGCGCGCGGCCCGCGGCGTCATCCAGCGGTTCCACGGCGGCCGGCGCCGCTTCTCCGGATGCCGCTTCGGGCGTTTCGCCGGCGACCAGCTTCAGGTTGAGCGGGCGCGCGAACACTTCGCGCAGCGCGCCGGCGAAGCTGCGATCCTTCAAATACAGGTGGTAAGACTTGGGCGCCAGGATCTGGATATCGCCGCCCGAGAGGGTGATACGCGCATTCTCGACGGCGTCGGCCAGGTGCGTGAGGCCGCGTTCGGTGAGCCAGGCGTGCAGGCGTTCGCGGGGATCGGCATCGGCCAACGGCGCGGGCGCGAGCGCGTTGGCGCCGGAGTTTTGCGGCTCGGGTGGACGCCCGGATTTCTTGGCGCGATCGGCCTCGAATGGCGACGGGCCGGTGCGCAATGGCGCAGCGGAGACGCGCGCCGGCGGGCCGGGAGGCGCGGCGGCCGGAGCGGAACGCGCTTCATCTCCGCCCAGCTCGGCGAGCGCCTGTTCGATCGGCAACAGGCGGCCCGCATGCACCAGCCGCACCAGGCCGATTTCGAGATGGAAACGCGGCTGGAGCGAGAACTGCAGATCGCGAAACAACTCGAGCGTCAAGTGCAGGTACCGCGTCAGGTCCTCTTCGGAAAAACGCGAGGCAATCTCGGCCAGCCGGTCGCGCTCGGCGGCACTGGCGGCAATCAGCCGCGTATCGGAGCCGGCGATGCGGGCCACCAGAAGGTTGCGGAAGTAGCGCGCCAGTTCGCGGCTGAAGTGTTGCAGGTTGTGGCCGTTGCGCTCGAGCTCGTCGACCATCTCGAGCATCCGGCGCGGGTCGCTACGGTCAAGCGCGGCGGTGACCTGCCCCAGCGATTCGAGCGAGAACGCGCCCAGCAGCGCGCGCACTTGGGCGGCATTCAGCTTGAGGCCGCAGCAGGCGATGGCCTGGTCCAGCGCCGAAAGCGAATCGCGCACGCTGCCTTCGCCCGCCTGCGCCAGCACGGCCAGTGCTTCGGGCTCGGCCTCGATGCCTTCCTGGCCGCAGATCCAGGCCATCCGCGCGATCAGATCGTCGAAATCGACCGAGCGAAAACTGAAATGCTGGCAGCGCGACGCGATGGTGGCGGGAATCTTGTGGGCCTCGGTGGTGCACAGCACGAACACCACCCACTCGGGCGGCTCTTCGATGGTCTTGAGCAGCGCATTGAAGGCTTCGCTGGTGATCTGGTGCGCTTCGTCGATGATGAAAACCTTGTATCGGTCGCGCGCCGGCCGGTAGCGGACATTCTCGCGCAGCTCGCGCATTTCGTTGATGCCGCGGTTGGAAGCGGCATCGATTTCGATCACGTCCACGGTGCCGCCGCCGGTGATTTCCAGGCAGCTCGCGCACACTCCGCAGGGCGTCGCGGTGGGGCCGTCCACGCAATTCAGGCAGCGGGCCAGAATGCGCGCCACGGTGGTCTTGCCAGTGCCGCGCTGGCCGGAGAAGATATACCCGTGGCCGATGCGGTTCTGGGCGATGGCGTTTTCGAGGGTGGTCTTGACGTGCTCCTGGTTGACCACATCCCGAAACGTTTGCGGCCGGTATTTGCGGGCGATGACCTGGTACATGGGGTGGGCGATCCGGCCACGGCCCGGATCCCCGGGTGATCCGCGGCACACGAACTACACCGCTACCGTTGCTTCCTTCCGGACCTGGCGGGGTTTGCAGCCGCCCGTTGCACGGAGCCCGAGACCTGACAAGTAATTATCGTAGCAAGGTGGAGCATGCTTTAGCTTGCCCGACTATTGTCGAGGATTATTGAGCACGAGCCTCGCGTTCAGGAGCCCCGTTACCGCGCGGCGAATTTCCCGGCCGCGGCGAAGAGAATTCAAACGCCCCCGCCCCACTGCTATCGGTAAAGCCTTCGATACATCTCGGCGTTGCGCAGCACGGCCTGCACGTATTCGCGGGTTTCCCAGTAAGGGATGGATTCGACGAACTCGGCCGGTTCGCGGTAGGTGTTCCAGGTCAGCCATTCGGCCACGCGGTTGGGGCCGGCGTTGTAGGCGGCCAGGGTCTGCTCGAGATTGCCGCCGTTCTGGTCCAGCATGGAGCGCAGAATGGCGGTGCCGATTTTCAAATTCGCCGCCGGCTGGATGAGAACGCGCGCGGTCACGCGTCCCACGCCGGCAGAGCGCGCGAACTGGCGTCCGGTGCCCGGCTGCACCTGGGTCAGGCCGTAAGCGCGGGCATGCGAGACCGCCGCGGGATTGAATTCCGATTCCTGCCGCACCAGGCCGGCCACCAGAAACGGGTCCAGGCCGCGGCGCTGCGCATCGGCGGTCAACTCGGCGCGATAGGGGAGCGGAAACAGCAGCTCCCAAAAACGGCGCGGCGCTTCGGTCAACCGGAGGTTCAAATAGTCCGGCGCCATGGCCTTCATCATGCGCATGGCTTGATACGGCTCCTCGGCGGCGGCCGCCCCTTCCATGGCGAGCAGGGCCGGCTGCCCATCGGTGCGCGCCCCGAACCGCAGCTCCTGGTCGGCCAGATCGGACAGGCCGGCGCTGCGCAGCATGCGCGACCGGGCGATGCGCAACTCGGTGGCAGCGGTTGCCCGCGCGGGCACGGCCTCGCCTGCGGGCAATCTCACGCCGGCCAGGAATTCAGCCGCCTTTGGCGCACCGCCCGCGTTCCTTACCTCGGGCTGGCGCAGCCGCTCGCGCGCCTCGGCCGCGAAATAGTAGCCTTCCATGGCCGTCATCACCCGCTCGAAGTAGAGGCGCGCGGCGCCAAAATCTTTCTGCTCTTCCGCCAGTCTTCCCAGAAAATAGAGCGCCGCCGCAGCCGTGGCGCTGCCGGGATAGTTTCGCAATTGCTCCCGCAGCAGTTTTTCCGCGTCGGCGCGGCGTTCGAAATAGACTCGGAAGGCGACCCTCCAGTGCCATATGGCGGCCTGCGGATCGTCGGGAAAGTTCTGGTAAGCCGCCTGGTAGAGCGGCAGGTAAGTCTGCGGCTGGTTCTCCGCCCAACTGCGGCCGGCGGCCGCCACCAACGCCTTCAGCCGCCAGGGCGATTTCGGATACTGGCCAACCAGCCGGTCCAGTACGGCGATCACCTGCGCCTCATCGCCCGCGCGATGAGCGCACTCCGCCACATAATAAAAGCGCTCCGCGTCGGCATCGCCGGCGTCCAGTTTCATGCCGTTGAGGGCGTCGCAAGCCGGGCCGGCGTGCCCATCCAGGAATTCCGCGGCGAAAGCCCGCACCAGCGCCTGGTCGCGCTCGGTTCCGTTCAACCGCTCGGCCGCGGCCTCGAATTCGGCGCGGGCGTCGGCGTATTTCCGTGCCTCGATCAGGCGGTCGGCGCGGTGCAAAAGCTGCTGCGGGAGTGGTTGCGGGAACTGGTCGCCCATCCGCTCCTGAAGGCTGCGCAACGCGTCCGCGGCCCGGCTGGCGGCCTCGCCGGTAACAAACTGCGCGTTCGCCCGTTCGAGAAAATCGGCGGCGCTGACCGGGTTGCCGGCGGCCACGTAGCAATCGGCGAGCGCGAGGCCACCTTCCGGCTGCGGCAATTCGGCGTAGTGATCGCGCAGCAGTTTCACCGCGCCGGCCGCATCCGCCGCCTGCCGCGCGCGCGCTTCGAGCACCCACGCCCGTCCCGCCACCGGCGACGAGGGCTGCCGGTGCGCCGGATCCAGATCGCGCGCCACGCCCTCGAAGTCGCCGGCTTCCACGCGCGACGCGCCCAGATAATAGGCCACGTAATCCGCTATGCGCGCCAGCTTGGGACGCGCCTTGCGCAGGGTGGCCGCGGACGTCCGGTAATCCTTTTGCTCGTATGCGACCACGCCCAGCGCCAGTTGCGCCAGTGGCGCATCCGGCGGATGCAACGCGGCCCAGTGTTCCACCGCCGCGCGGCGGGCCGCCGTGGGGCCGGCACGGTATGCACGCGCCAGTGCGGCCAGGGTGGGCACCGTTCCGCTGGCTGCCTTCGGGCGGCCCGTCGCGGGGCCGGCGGTCGCCAGCCAGGCGATGGAGCTACAGCAGAGGGCCAGGGTAATCTTTGCCAAGCAGTTCGGCATCGTCATTGGCGAGCGTGTGCACCATCTCCAGGTGAAGGTAGTCGACCATGCCGGGGCACGGGGCGAAAAACTCGTGGCGAAAGCTCTCCCGCGCTTCGTCGATCTGCGCCCCCAGTTCGCCGTAGAGGTCTCGAGAAGCGCGGCCGGAGCGCACCGCAGCGCCGTCGCGCAGCCGCCACCGGGCCACCCGCACGCGGGCGAAACGCTGGGCGCGCAGGTGCACCCGCTGCTCGCCGGCGGGCAGGCTGTCCCAGCTTCGCTCCACCGGTGCGATCGTCACGAGCTCGGCGGCGGCTGTGGCTGCAGTTGCGGCCGCTGCTGCGGCCGCGTCGCGGGACACGCGCTCCCATTCCTCGGCGGCTACCTGGGCCAGCAGCTCCACCGCCGCGGCTTCCACCGCCCCCCATGCACACAGCAGCCCCGGTACCCCGCTGTGGCTCGTCACGGGAAATACCGCCACCCGTTCGTCTCCGGCGGATGCCGCCAGGAGGGACAGCGTCTCTCCGACTTCACGCTCGGCCACCGCCGCGATCACCGGCTCGCGGCTTTCGATGGCCGCCGCCAGTGCCGGAGCCGCATCGAGCGCGGTCTGGCTGCCCGCCGCCTGCCCGGCATCGCGGCTCGGGCGAACGCTTTCGAGCGTCGCCATACCGCCTTCGATCGACCACACAGCCGCCCCGCCCGCAAACTGCGCAGCCGCATCGGCGAGGGTGTCCGCCAGTACCGCCGGATCGCCCGCCTGCCACAACCGCCGCACCGCCTGGTTGAGCTGATTCGCGCATTCCTGGCGTGCGTGCTTCCCGACTTCGCCGGCCGACCGCTCGATGTCATCGAGCACAAGCGCCAGCCGCTCCGCCAGCATGGCACGAAGAAAAGACGGATTTGCGGCGACGCCCATCACTGTTGGTCATTGTAACGTAGCGAGCCGCCTAGGGTGGTTGTTTTGGCGTGGGGCAGGCGCTTTCGCCTGCCAAGGTCGATTATTGGGAGTTGGCAGGCG